>CAVKHW010000066.1:0-13076 GCA_963656105.1 Eggerthellaceae bacterium | reverse complement strand
TTATAGCTTAAATTTGAAAAATAATAGCTATTATTTTTCAAATTTAAGCTATAATTTTAAGCCGTTGGGCACATACTTCCACGTCACACGACACGGATGAGTAGCATATAGAGTATGGTTCCGGCAGCAACAGACCACATCAAGCTCCGATGCCAAGCATGGATGACCACGGTGAACGCCACGGCCAAGAGGCGCGCCACGGTGTCGAAAGGCAGCCCCAGCCACTGAACAGACAGGACTTTGTCGGACGAGGAAACGAAGCTTACATCTTTCAGGCAATAGACCACCAGTAGGGCGAAGACCGATGGGGGCAGCACACGACCCAGATAAGCTATGTACCGAGGAGTGGGCTTGTCTGGCCTGAACACCACAAAGGGGATGAAACGGGTGAGCAGAGTGGCCGCCACGCCGGCTCCGACAACTACGACTTGTTGCAGAATGGTCATGAGGCACCTCCCTTCTCCAAACGCCCCCTCATCAGCGTAAGGAACAGGAGCATGACCACCATGCTGGGAATAATGAAGCGGTCGGCACCGAAAACTACAAGCGACAAGCCACAGACCACAAGTCCGGAAAGGCTACTCACATGGCTGTCCTCGCGCAGCCAATTGTCGGCGAAAATAGCCGTGAACATAGCCGTGAGCACAAAGTCGAGTCCGTGAAGGTCGAAGGTAAACAAAGGCCCCACCATGCCGCCCACCGTGGCTCCTACCACCCAGTAGCTCTCGTCGAGCCAAGTCAGCCACAACAGATACCAACCGCGGTCGGCACCAGGTGGAACGGTTGTGCTACTGGTAAGAGCAAAGGTTTCGTCGGACATGCCAAAGACCACGAAAAACTTCTTCCAGCCCAGTCCTTTGTAACGTTCGAGCATGGCCAATCCATAAAAGAGGTGGCGAGCATTAACCATGAGAATCATGAAAAATGTCTGCAGCGGATGGAAACTGCCCAGCAACATGTTGCCTAACAGAAACTCGGCGCTGCCAGCATATACCACCATCGCCATGAGCATCGGGTAGAGAAAACTGAAGCCCAGCTCGTGCATGTAGACACCATAAGTGAAACCCAAAAGTCCGTAACCGGCCATAATGGGCAGCGAAGCGCGGAAGGCGCAATGAAAAGCCTCCTGTTTTTTTCCCATAAAATTGTTTGTGTTGTTATGACAAAAATGGCTTGCCGTACCGAAGGATGTGCTTTCCAAATGAAGATTGGCACATGAAAGAGCCTCCTAAATCTGGTCGAGAGGCCGCCGGTTCTTGTGCTGCAAGTTCTTGAAGGCCGAAGGCGTAATTCCCGTAACCTGCTTGAACTGACTGGAGAGGTAGGCTACACTCGAATAATGAAGTTGGAAAGCTATCTGCGTGAGTGTGAGTTCGCCATAGGTAAGGAGCTCCTTGACGCGCTCGATGCGTTGCTCTATGTAGTAGCGCTCAATCGTCATGGAGGTAAACTCGGAGAAAAGTTTGGAAAGCGAAGAGTATTCTATATGCATCTCCTGCTGAAGATAGTCGGAGAGATTGAGCTCTGAGTGGTTGCCGTGATAGTGAACCAGCCGTATGACTGCGGCCTTCATTAGCTCCACCAACTGCTGACGGCGATCGCCCAACAACTCAAACCCCAGCATCTGCAAGGTATCGGACAACTGGGCAAGCTGTGTGGCACTCACCTCGTCGGCAACTTGCACCACGCCGAGCTGCACATCAACAGGATGCAACCCATTGTCGCGCAGTGCCTTGTCGACACTGGCGCGACAACGGTCGCACACCATATTCTTGATATATAGCGTTGTGGAGGGCATTGCGCAAACTCTTGAAGAATTAATAATCGGTCAGGATCTGCACAATGCGCTCGGCCGAACGGCCATCCCAGCGATCGGGTATGCCGCCTTCTTTCCACTGTCCGGCCACCATGCGAGCCACCTCAGTAGCCAACAACGTGGCATCTTCGCCCACCAGAACGTTTGTGCCCACCTTCACCGTCTCTATATGCTCGGTGTAGCTGTTGAGAGTGATGCAGGGCACTTGGTCGAACGTTGCCTCCTCGGCCACATTGCCCGAGTCTGTAATAATGCCTGCGGCTTTGCGCAACATGTTCTCGAAAGCCAAATAAGGCACAGGTGCTACCAGATGGAAGGAGGCATTGCCGCCTATTGCTTCCAGACACTCGGCAACGGCTGTATGAGCCAGCCCGTGAAGCGGTGCATAGACAGGCACATCGCCTACAGAGGCAACAATGGCCGCAAGCAGACTGCGCAACTTCGGGCGGTCGGCGATGAGCTGCTTACGATTTAAAGTGAACACGATATAACGCTCAGGCAGTTGGAAGGGCAAGGGCTGCGGTGCGCACGTCTGACGCTGGGTGGCAAAGAAACGAAGATTGTCGATAAGCACATTTCCTACCATGTAGACCTTCGACAACTCGGCCCCCTCGCGGTTGGCAATGGAATTGTTGCTGATGCCAGCTGTGAACAGGATGTCGCTCAGACCATCGATAACCAGCCGGTTGATTTCTTTTGGCATAGTGATGTCGAAACTGCGAGTGCCGGCAGCTATGTGAGCCAAACGCACACCCTGCTTCTTGGTAACGATGGCCGCAGCCATAGTGGAGGCCAGATCGTCGACCACAATCACCGTGTCGGTGGGATGGAGATGGAGATACTGTTCGAACTTCGACATAACCTGACCAGTAAGCTCATTGAGGTTGGAACAGGTCACCCCAAGATATTCGTCGGGTTGAGGTATCTGCAAGTCGGCAAAGATGGAAGGCTCCACCGTGGGATCATCGGCACTGCCAGTATATACAAGGTGATAGTCGATGGAACGGCCTTGCGCCTTCGCTACTTGAATGGCTCGGATAACAGGAGCCACCTTGATGAAATTGGGACGGGCTCCACAAACGATGCAAATGTTCATGGTCTTCAGAGATTAGCGGTAAATGGTAGGTGGATTATTTGCTGCGTTTGCCGGAATTGGTCTTTTTCTTGGTCGTTGTTTTAGTGACGGAAGAAGACTTTTTCGCTGCAGCCTTAGTCGTTGTGGTGGTTTTTGTCGTTGTGGTAGTCTTGACGGCGGCATTGCCGGCTGCCACAGCGGCATTGTAATACTTCTTGGCCTCAGGCATTTCCTTCTCCAAAGCGGCTATGCGTTTCTCGTCGGAGGGATGGTCGCTGAAGAAATCGGATGTGCTGCTCGAACCCGATGCCATGCGCTTCCAGAAAGGAATGGCCTCCTCGGGATTATAACCGGCCATAGCGGCAAAGATAAGTCCCATGTAATCGGCCTCGGTCTCGTTGGAACGGCTATACTTCAGGTTCATCAAAGGGAAGGCGTAACTGCCTGCCACCGAAGCACCAGCCGACACAATGGTACCAGCAGTGCCGCCCATCATCTGGCCGGCGGTGCCGATAACTTGCGTGAAGACGCTCTGGTTGTTCTGCTTGGTAAGCTGCTCGGCCGAATGCTTGGCCACGGCATGCGCAATCTCATGGCCAAGGACTATGGCCAACGCTGTCTCGTTCTCGGTATAGGGAAGCAAACCTTCGTAAACAACTATCTTGCCGCCAGGAAGGCACCATGCGTTGGCCTCCTTGTTCTGCACCAAATTGAATTCCCACTGGAAGCTACTGGCATCCGACGCATAGCCGTTGTTGTTCAGATAGGATGTCACAGCACTGGCCAAACGTTTACCCACACGCTGCACCATGGCACTATTGACCGTATTGGTGCTCTTTTGCGCCGTCGACATGAACTGGGTGTACTCTTGAGTACCAAGACTCAACATCTGAGCATTGGAATAGCTGGACGACACTTTGTGTTTGCGCCCCGTGAGAGGCACCGTCTCGGTCGTGCCACAAGCTGAAACGAGTAAAAGACCCGCCATACTCAACAAGAATAACTTGATTTTTTTCATTGTGATAACCTTTTTGTTGCTTGATGCAAAGTTAACATTATTTTCGCAAAAGGTGCTTTATCGCAATTACATTTTGGGAGTTTGGAATAAAAAAACAGAAAATATAAAAGGCCCGCTTCACAGCGAGCCTTCTACCTATTATACAAAAACATTACAAATTCTATTTATATAGCGAACAAGAGTCAATGTTCATTTAGGCGTAAAACCTGAGATGCCCGAAGCTAACATCCCACGCAACGCCCACGGCCGAACTTGCGTTGGCAATAGCGTTCGCACTGACGGCGGATGTCGTAGCCCAAAAGGGCACCCAACATAAAGTCCTCCTCGGGCGACAGCTC
This sequence comes from Eggerthellaceae bacterium, assembly GCA_963656105.1. Taxonomy (GTDB): domain Bacteria; phylum Bacteroidota; class Bacteroidia; order Bacteroidales; family Bacteroidaceae; genus Prevotella. The sequence goes on along the minus strand of CAVKHW010000066.1, from coordinate 8,829 downwards.
GTTGAGCGGGCGGGTAACCATAAGGCGAATGGCATCCATACACTCCCTGCTCCCAAAGAAGAGGTTGACCGTTTCCTGCCCGGCGGGCTGCACCACGTAACTTATCTGCTGATGCCGAAGACGCTGCTCGGCATACTCCAAGTAACGGCGATTGAGCGTATAGAGCACCATTTGGCGAACTCCCTTTTGGTACTCATAGATGTGGTTCATCAGAACCTTCATTTCTATGGGTTGTGTGGTCATGGGCATTGTGGAGATTGGCCTCCGCCACATCGACGGAGGCATAGGGATGAATAGGATTAGAAACCGAGTGTGGGAATCCAAGCGGCAATGCGCTCTTCGGTCTTGTCGTCCTCGTTGACATCATCGAGTGCCAGACCTACGAACTGGCCGTCGACTACGGCATCAGAATCGTCGAACTCGTAACCATCGGCCGATACGGCACCGACCACCGTAGCACCTGCAGCAACGGCTGCATCGTAAAGCTCCTTCATGCCACCACAGAACGTATCGGAATAGCTGGCCGAATCGCCACAACCGAAGATGGCCACTTTCTTGCCAGACAGGTCGGCAGACTTGACGACGTTCACACCATCGTACCAATCGTCCTGCAACTCGCCTGCACCCCAAGTGGAGGTACCCAAGGCAATGTTGTCGGCTCCTGCCAACTGGTCGGCCGTCAGGTCTGAAACATTTATCACTTCAGCGCCCAACTTATCGCCAAGAGTTTGGGCTATGCTCTCGCAAGTGCCGGTGGTAGAACCGTATACTACAATTGTCTTACTCATAATCGTTAATCATTTATCTGGTTTACGAGTGCAAAGATAGAATGTTTTAGCATAGATTGCAATACCTAAAAATTGTGGTTTGGGGCAAATACCAAGAAATAGGTATGTTCTTTTGCTACGCTCAACGGCTGAATTGATGAAAAATGTCGTACCTTTGCAGATATATATTAAATAAGGTATCAACGACAATGGACAACAAGACAAACCGGCTGATTAGCCTCGCTTACCAACTTTATGACATCACCGATGGTGAACACACGCTTGTGGAGCAAACCACCGACGGGAATCCTTTCACCTTCATCAGTGGCATGGGCATCGCACTCGATGCCTTTGAGAAACAGATGGAAGGGCTGGCAACGGGCGACAACTTCGACTTCACGCTTACACCCGCTGAGGCTTACGGCGAATATGAAAACAGCCACGTCATCGATCTGAACAAGGAGATGTTTGTCATTGACGGACGGTTCGATGCCGAGCACGTGAGGAAAGGTGCTGTCATTCCCTTGCAAAACGAAGACGGCAACCGCTTCAACGGCATTGTAGCCGACGTGACAGCCGACAAAGTGAAGGTAGACCTCAACCACCCGTTGGCCGGACGAACGCTCAATTTCAAGGGCTCTATTCTTGAGGCACACGAGGCATCGAACGAGGAAATACAAGACTTTGTAGAAGCTTTGCAAGGAAACGGCGATGGCGAGGGATGCGGACATTGCGGAAAGGATGGCGGATGCCACCAACATGAGTGCGGATGCCACCACGAAGGCGGACACAAAAAACACGGACAAGGCGGACACTGCCACCATCACGAGAAAGGCGATAAAGGCTGCGGGCACTGTCATCACGACAACTAAACAGCGACAAAGAATAGTATCATGAGGAACACTTTTGGCAATATTTTCACGCTTACCACATTTGGCGAGAGCCACGGCGAGGCGGTAGGCGGTGTGGTAGACGGCATGCCGGCAGGTATCGACATCGACACGGATTTCATCCAACATGAACTGGACAGGAGGAAACCCGGGCAAAGCCGTATCACCACACAAAGGAAGGAGGCCGACAAGGTGGAACTGCTCAGTGGTATCTTTGAAGGAAAGACAACTGGAACACCCATCGGGTTTCTTGTGCACAACACCAACCAGCACTCCAACGACTACGACAACATGCGGAATCTGTTCAGACCATCGCACGCCGACTATACCTACTACAGCAAGTATGGCGTGCGCGACCATCGGGGCGGAGGACGGTCGTCGGCCCGCATCACCATCAGCCGGTGTGTTGGCGGTGCATTGGCCAAACTGGCTCTACGACCATTAGGCATCGGTATACAGGCGTATGTGTCGCAAGTGGGCAACATTGCCCTTGACCGCAACTATCGGCTATACGACTTGGAAAAGGCCGAGGAAAACATCGTGAGGTGTCCGGATCCTGAAAAGGCTCGGCAAATGGAAGAGCTGATTATGCAGACAAAGGCCGACGGCGATACCATAGGCGGGGTGGTGACATGCGTTATCAAGGGTTGTCCGGCAGGATTGGGCGAACCCGAATTTGGCAAACTACACGCACAACTCGGTGCAGCCATGTTGGGTATCAACGCTGTGAAAGGTTTCGAATATGGCGACGGATTCGACATTGTGACACACCGTGGATCGGAAGTGAACGATCTCTTCGTGCCAGATAATAAGGACACCACCGACAAGAAAACAGGCATATCGGCCAAGACGATGACCAATCATAGCGGAGGCATACAGGGAGGCATCAGCAACGGACAGGACATCTGCTTTCGTGTGGCCTTCAAACCAGTAGCCACCCTGCTGATGCCACAACCCACGATAGACCTCGACGGCAACGCAACGACCATCGACGCACGCGGACGGCACGACCCCTGCGTGACCCCAAGGGCGGTGCCCATCGTGGAGGATATGGCCGCTATGGTGATAATGGACAACTGGTTGATGAACAAAACTGTAAGAATGTAACGGTCGAACAGTTGGCTCATTTGAGTCAACCGAATCAATGACATGACGGTGAAATGACAATCGGGAAGAAAACAAATCCCGCAGTCATTTCACCGTCATGTGGTTTATATGCGCATACGACGCCAAAAAGAATTGGGAAGCAGACGCCAAAAGAATGTGAGCAGACGATAACGCCAATCGATGACACACACATGGCGGCGGCAGACGATGGCATGCACAATAACAGAAGCCACCTCACGAGGATCCATCAGCATGGGATAAGAAGCACCGTCGCCCAACAAGGGCGTGCGCACAAACCCTGGCCGAATGTCGGTAAAAAAAATGGGAAGATGCCGCATGTAGGCTTGTTGCTCCAAGGCTTGCACATACGAATTCTGAAAAGCCTTCGTCGCACTGTATGCCGGAGCCGCTCCCAACCCTTTCGTTCCTGCAATCGAAGATATGACAGCAATATGACCACATCCCCTTTCCGCAAAATAACGATAGGCTTCGCCCACCATACGGGCGAACCCTACGCCATTGACGGTAAGCGTGGTCATCTCTTTGGAGGCTACGAGCGTGCGGTTCTGCCACCCCACTCCAGCTGCATGGAAATAAAGGTCTATCCCTCCCATCTTGCTTATCAGCGTATGCAAAGCCTGCGTGCTTTCCTCTTGAGTGACATCCAATACCTGCACCCATGCTCTATCTGGAAATTCTTTGGCCAAGGATTGCAACGGATCCAGCCGACGGGCAGCCAAGCCAACCGACCATCCCCGTAACAACAACAAACGAGCCACCTCGCGACCAATGCCCGACGATGCACCGATAATAATAGCTTTCTTCATGAGGCTGACATTGTACACAACCTTACTTTCTCAAGCAACGCTCCTCGCACACACGAAAACTCTGCTGGACACGCTGCACAAACACACGCTCTGGTCACACCACGCCAACAATCTCGCCAACGCTCTTGCAACCATGATGCTCGAGCCAGCAGGCCATACCGTGCTTCACTTTCATTGTAACCGTAGGGTCTACAAAGTTGGCCGTACCAATTTCTATAGCCGACGCACCAGCCATCATGAACTCTATGGCATCCTCTGCCGTCATGATGCCGCCCAGTCCGATTACGGGTATCTTCACGGCATGGAACACCTCGTTGACCATCCTGACGGCCACTGGCTTGACAGCAGGGCCGCTGAGCCCACCGGTCCGTATGCTCAGCTTGGGTTGACGACGCTCAATGTCGATGGACATGCCCATCAGCGTATTGATGAGCGAAACGGCATCGGCGCCCTCTGCCTCGCAAGCACGTGCAATGTCGGCTATGTGAGTAACGTTGGGCGAAAGTTTTACGATGAGCGTCTTGTGATACACGGCGCGTACCGCACGCACCACACTGGCTGCCCCTTCGCACGTCACACCAAAGGCCATGCCACCATCTTTAACATTAGGGCACGAGATGTTGAGCTCGATGGCCGGAATATGGTCAAGCATATCAACACGCGCGGCACAGGCTGCATAATTGTCGGGCGAGGAACCGCTTACGTTAACTATAAAATGTGTGCGGATATCCTTTATCTGGGGATAGATGTGCTCGCAAAAATATTCTACTCCTTTGTTCTGCAGTCCCACACAATTGAGCATTCCATGAGCCGTTTCGACCATGCGCGGATAGTCATTGCCCTGGCGGGGAGCCTGGGTCGTGCCTTTCACAATAATGGCTCCAATCTCTTCCAAAGGCACCAGATCTTGAAATTCCAAACCATAGCCAAACGTGCCGCTGGCGGTCATGACCGGGTTGGAAAGATGTAATTGATTTATATTTACATTTAAGTCTACCATAACAATCTCTGAATATTAAACACCGGTCCTTCTTTACATACACACAAATTGCCCTCTGAGGTCTTCTCCACGCAGCAAAGACAAGCACCAAGTCCACACGCCATCAGGTTTTCCAACGAGGCTTCGCAGGCAATGCCTTGTTGCTTGGCGTAGCGAGCCACTGACTGCATCATGGGCTTAGGGCCACACGTCTGTATGAAATCAAAGTGCTCGCGTTCCAGCAAAGAATGGTTGGTGACGAAACCTTTCTCGCCCAACGAACCATCCTCTGTGGTTACAAAGACCTGACCTACGCTACGATACAAGTCGAGTTCCAGCAAATCGCCAGCACTACGCGCACCCAATAGAAAAACTGGCTTGAGTCCTGCTTGGCGCAAAGCCTCGCCCTGATAGAACAACGGAGCGACACCTACACCGCCTCCGACGAGAAGCACACGCGACGCAGGAGCTTCCGGCATGGAAAATCCTCGCCCCAAGGGCAACACGCAATTCACAATAGCACCAGGTTGCAAACAAGCCAAACGACGAGTGCCGTCGCCGATGGCAGCCACTAAAAGCCATAACTCATTGCGTGCAACATCTACGTAATGGATGGATATGGGACGACGAAGGAACGTGGAAGGTGAGTGATCCACTCTTACTTCAACAAATTGACCCGGCTGCATGGTGGGAAGCGGAGCGTCTTGAGTGAGCTTGATTAACACATGTTTCTCGCTCAAACGCTCTACAGCACCGACACGTAGGTCAAGGCAGTATTTCTTCATTAGTTATCTTTGAGGAATTTAACATTGCAAAGATAACGGATTTATACGAGACCATAGGAACTATGGCACAAAAAGTTTCGGACATGAAAGAAAAAGATAACGGCTATTCTCTTCCGCTGGGCAGACTTTTATTTAATATGTACACGCGTACCATAATAAAAAGAACTGGGCAATAACAAAATCTGACCATCGAAACGCTGTCATGCGATAGGTATCATATCGCGTTGCCAAAGGTATTGAATGGGAACGCGATTGGTATCTTATCGCATGCCGATAGATGCCAAACCGCAAGCCGATAGATGCCGAACCGCAAAGTGAATGAAAACTCATCTTATCACCCCAAAAACAAGAACGCGAAAAAGAGACTCCGCAATAGTAGGGAGACGACATTAAACGTAACGACCCACTTAAGCCGAACGGTTGTCAAGCAGCCTCCAAACCATGTAAAAAGCAACTAAAAGAATAAGGACAAAACATCATTTCTTCGGGGTAAACGTTTCCCAAGTCTGGTCATCATAGAAGATCCGTATCTCCGTGATTTTACGTTGTGGCTTGTCAATATATTTGATTTGATTTTGTGAGGAGATAGATATGTCATTAACATTACGGTGTTCAACAGTCGGGGAAGGATTGTCGAAAAGAAGAGGGGAGGATACCACCTGTTCGACATGAGATGCCGATGGCTGTTGTTCATGACTTGTGCCATCTTCCGATTCCTGAACCATATCCATGGAACCAATGCCGTACATTAGCCACTCCAAAGATATTTGCGGAAAATGTTTGTGAATGGCATCCACCATCTGTAGAGTAGGACGAGTCTTGTTATTGAAGACACCACTGAGCGATCCCTCGGAGATTCCTGTGAACTGCGAGAAGATTTTTTGAGTCATGTGATTCGACTCCATGATTTTTTTAATTCGATCTTTCATAGCCGAAAATTTGTACTTACAGCAACATTGAGGCCTCTAAAGCCTCATAATCGTTCGATTTGCAAAGTTAAAACATAAATTTGAAATCTGCAACTAAAACAAACGGAATTTAATTCAGTGAATTTTTGTTTCTTAATTCATGATTTCACGCTTTCAAATTCGAATTTTAGTATCGCCTGAATTATAATGTTAAAAGTCGAATTTTAGTATCAATTCGAGCATAAAGTCTTGTTAGAGCCATATAAATCAATGAATTGGCTTTAAATCGAATATATAATCTGCACAACGGACTTTTTGGGCGTTTATGCACCCATAGTAAGGCGAGAAGTTGCATACCACAACCTATTTACTTTTCGATATATACTTAGAACGCTGATTTTTAAGCTTTTATGCTCTGAAGCATATTATGTATATTAATCAATGCAAATTCTAAAATGTAATTATTTGGATTTTAAAAGTGGTTGGATTTAATGTTTTAAATTTTAAAACATTAAGGATATCGAATCAATAAACACGAATCGCTGTTGCGGAATACATGGTTCAATATTTCGTATTTCGTATTTCTAAATGATAACGGATGTTAACTCTGAATCCTCGGGGCGGAAATCGGCATTAATTCGAAAAATAGGACTTATTTACAATCAATGTATCGAATGCATTGAAATACTCGATTTTTAAGGGGTATAAAAAAGGCCAAACCCTCGTATTTTCATGGAGTTAGGCCTAAAAAAAAGATCCTGACGTCTCTCTCTTTTAGAGAGAAAAACGCCTTTTTCTGCTATAAAATCAGTGAAGAATGAAGAAAATCAGCTCTTTCATCAGATCACCAGCATCTGTATTGGGGTTATCCAAACCCTTACTTTTGGCATCAATCTCACGTAGTTTTGCCAAAATCTGGAGTGTTTTTCGTGCCGGGTAATTTCTCATGCCGGAAAGATAGTCTTTCGTACCCCACGTAGAACGCAAATCAAGATACCCGGCAAGGCTCTGCGGATCGGTACAGTTGGGTGCATAATAGGCTATCATAAGATTCTGGAAAAAGCCGAAAAGCAAAGGTAGAAACGAGTAAAGGGATCCAGCCTTCGGATTACTGTCAAAGTATTTGATTATCTGATTTGCCTTAAATACATCCTTACTGACGATGGCGTTTCTGAGTTCAAAAGCATTGAAATCCTTACTGACGCCAACATTTTTTTCCACCACAATAGGAGTCACTCGCCTATCATCTTGGGGAAGCGTTATAAGCAGCTTGTCAAGTTCCGACATCATGCGGTTCAAGTCTGAACCGATATGGTCGGCCAACATGCTTGCGCTCTTGTCGTCGATCGACACATTCTTCTTTTTCAGATAATCGCGGATGAAAGAAGGCAACTGGAAATCCTTGAGCTTTTTGCTCTCAAACACCACTCCCGTACGTTCGGCAGCCGACACAAACCGCATACGCCGATTCATGGTGCCGTTCTTATAGCAAATCACGAGTACAGTCGATGCCAATGGTTTTTCGGCATATTTCTCAAGCCGATCGAACGACCGAATTGCTTGGGCTTCCTTCACAATCACCACCCTTCGGGGAGCCATCATCGGATACGACATGGACATGTCGGCCACCTTAGCCGCATTTACGTCAGCCCCGAAGACCACGGTCTGGTTGAAAGCCTGCTCATCGGGAGTCAGCGCATGTTCCTGAATGTAGTCACAAATTTGGTCGATGTAATAAGGTTCGTCACCCATCAATATATAAATAGGTGCGAACTGTCCTGCCCGCAAATCCTTCATAATGGTATCGAAGGTTACAGAAGGCTTCTTTTCCGGCATATTTCTTTGAGTTGATTATTGCTGAATCTCGTGTCAAATAGCTATCTTTGCACAAGAACTATATGCAAAGATAATAAAATGATTCCGTTAAACCTTCCCTCTTTCGACATAAAATTACAAGGTTCCCGCGAACACCCGCGCATTCTCGATGTATTGCGCCGCCGCTATGTAACCTTGACTCCCGAAGAGTGGGTGCGCCAAAGTTTTATCCATTACCTCATTGAACATCTTTCCTATCCACGTTCACTTCTAGCCAACGAAGTAGCGCTGCGAGTGGGCGACAAACAGCTCCGTGCTGACAGTGTGCTGTACGACATGCATCTACAACCCAAAATGATTATAGAATACAAGGCTCCTAACGTACCTATTTCCCAAAGGGTTTTCGAACAAATAGCCGCCTACAACATCCTGCTACATGTGGACTATCTCGTGGTATCAAACGGATTGAACCATTACTGCTGCAAGATGGATTATGAAAACAAAAAATATTTATATTTGGATCATATCCCAAGATATGAAGATTTATGACAAAACAATATCCAAAAACTATAGTTTTTACGCATTGCAGAAAGGCAATGAACTACAAACTACACTTCCTCCCCACTATATAAAAGAAAAAAGCTATTCTTTATATTAGACCCGAAAAAGCATCTAGCCTGAATAATTCATAGAGATAAAAAAGAAGCGTTGTTTTTTGCCACATTGACAAAAAATGAGTACCTTTATACTG
>CAVKHW010000065.1:0-13095 GCA_963656105.1 Eggerthellaceae bacterium | reverse complement strand
TTTGCCCCTGTAAGGGGCGCATAATTCATTGTGATATTGAAATATACGCCCCTTAGCAGGGCAAAGAATGGTGGTGCTTGATAAATAGGGGCAAGCCGCTATCCTATAATATGCGCCCCTTTCAGGGGCAATGGATAACAAACCACGCTATGTAAAGTAAGCCACGAGTTATCCAAAACCTTATAAAGAGCATCCATCCAGCGTTTTACAATGTTAGGACAATATTTTACTGGACAGCAATACTTGTCTTTCTGTTTTGCGCTGTCTGCAGCCAGTGCAGTCCATCGATTTGTACCCTTCGTGTGCGTGTGCCAGCGTGTGTGCGTGTGCCGAGGCGGTATCAAGAAATCGTTTTCGCCCTACATGCCGAAGAACTTTTGTTCGTGTGGTTTGAGTCGCCGGTAGCACTGCGGGTTGTCGCTTTTGTCTTTCAGAGCCGTTCCTGTCTTGTGCATGTCGTATGCCGCTTCGATGAGCCACGCCATCTTGAAAGCGGCGCGGTCGTAGTTGAGTCCTTCCGGTCGCACGTTGCTTATGCAGTTGCGCTCGCTTTCGAGCCTGCCGGCAAAGGGCTTGTAGGTGATGTATACACCGAGACTGTCGGGAGATGACAGGCCGGGGCGTTCGCCTATCAGAATGGCCACCAGTCCGCAGTGCATCATTTCGGCGATGTCGTCGCCCAGTGCCACGCGGCTTTCGTGTGCCAGCACCACAGGCCCCACCTTGAGCCCCAGCTCGTCCATGTAGGGCAGAAAACGTGCGATGAGTGGCACGGCCTGCTTGTTTACTGCCTTCGACGACAGTCCGTCGCCGATGACGAGCAGCACGTCGGCACCCTCGTAGTTCATGTCTTTCAATTGTTGTCTGCTGGCATCGTTGAGCCTCCGCCCCATGTCGGGCTGGCGCAGAAATAAGCTCCTCGACGAGGCGCAGCTCGATACCTCGAGCGTGTCGAGTCCCATCTGTTGCAGTTGTCCGGCCACCTTCACGCTTTCGAACGGCATATATATGGTGTCTCTGGCACGAGCGTGAGCAAGCGAAAACTGCAGGTAGTCGTCGGTCAGCAGGCTGCATCCTGTTCGTCCCAAAGCTATGCGCGCGTCGGTAAACTGCTTGAGATCGGCCCAAGGGTCGCGCTGCACAAAGTTTTTTGTATCGAAGGTCAAAAAGTTAGTCATAGATTTCCTCCATCTTTTCAATGCCGAGCAATTTGTGGCTTGCCTTTACGGGCAGAATGTTACCATCTTCGTTCACGAGTTTCATGTCCATCAGCCATTGCTCGAACTCCGGGGCATGCTTCTTGCCCAACAGTTTGCGCACGTAGAGTGCGTCGTGGAAGCTGGTGCTCTGATAGTTGAGCATGATGTCGTCGGCACCGGGTATACCCATGATGTAGTTGATGCCTCCAGCCACGAGCAGCGTGAGCAGATTGTCCATGTCGTTCTGGTCGGCCTCGGCGTGGTTGGTGTAGCAGATGTCGCACCCCATAGGCAGTCCGAGCAGCTTGCCGCAGAAGTGGTCTTCCAGTCCGGCACGTGTTATCTGCTTGCCGTCGTACAGGTATTCGGGGCCGATGAAGCCGACCACGGTGTTCACGAGCAGTGGTTTGTAGCGGCGCGCTACGGCGTAGCACCGTGCCTCGCAAGTCTGTTCGTCGACACCGAAATTGGCATCCGACGACAATGCCGACCCCTGTCCGGTCTCAAAGTACATGCAGTTGTCGCCGATGGTTCCCCTGTGCAGCGATCGCACGGCCTCGTAGCCCTCGTCGAGAAGCTTCAGATTGATGCCGAATCCCGCGTTGGCCTTTTCCGTTCCGGCTATGCTTTGGAACAACAGGTCGACGGGCGCGCCGTCCTCTATCAGTTCGATGCCGGTGGTGATGTGCGTGAGCACGCAGCTTTGCGTGGGTATCTGGTAGTGTTGTATGATCTCGTCGAGCATTTGGTTGAGCTCCTTCAGCACCGGCACGGAGTCGCTGGCCGGGTTGATGCCAATCACTGCGTCGCCGCTGCCGTAGATGAGTCCGTCGATGGTGCTGGCCGCAATGCCCTTGAGGTCGTCAACAGGATTGTTGGGCTGCAGTCTTACCGACAGACGGTCGGGCAGGCCGATGGTGTCGCGGAAGCGGGTAATCACGCAACATTTCTTGGCACCCAACAGCAAGTCCTGGTTGCGCATCAGTTTGCTTACCGCAGCAGCCATTTCGGGCGTTATGCCCGGAGCGGTCATGGTCAGCACTTCCGTTGTGGCGGCATCGCTGAGCAGCCAGTTGCGGAACTCGCCCACGGTGAGATGCGAAATGGGCTCGAAAGCCTGGGCGTCGTGGGTGTCGATGATGAGCCGCGTCACCTCGTCGTCTTCATAGGGGATGAGCGGCTCTTCCAAAAAACGTTTCAGCGGCACGTCGGCCAGGCACATCTGTGCGGCCACATGCTCTTCCTGTGTGCGGGCTGCTATTCCCGCCAACTCGTCGCCCGACCTCAAGGGCGTGGCTTTCGCCATCAAGTCCTTGAGGTCGGTGAAGTTGTAGGAAGTGTTTCCTAAGCTAATTCTATACATGTAGCGTCCTCTTTGTCAGTAGAGCATCGGAATAATGTAGATGCCCAAAGCTATGATGGTGACGATGATGGTGCCCCATTTCCAGATAGCATATTCGCGGTCCATCTTGATTTTCTCCTCAGCGGTGGGCTCTGCCACTTCGCCTATTTCCTCTTCCAGCGTAAGCATCTTCTGCTCTTTGTGGTTGGTGTAGAAATACCAGAATACCACGCACATCACACTTAGCACACCAGCCGTGTAGAGCGCAATCTTGTCGGCGTAGAAGAGCATGAAGGTGTAGATCATGATCGTTACATAGCAGCCTATCACTCCATAGGGCGCTTTGTAGGGACGGCGCAGGTCGGGATACTTGCGGCGCAGACCCATGTAGGCCAAACAACCAATCATGTAGCATACGGCCAGCGATATCAGCGATACGGATGCGATGTAGTCTATCGAACCGGTGGCAATCAGAATGAAATTGATGATGCCTACCAGGAAGATGGCGTTGTGGGGTGTCTTGTACTTGGGGTGAACCTTGCCCAGAGCCGATGGCAGACTGTGGTCGAGTGCCATGGTGTAGATGTAGCGTGCCGGAGCTGCTATGCCGGGATTGATGGTGCTCAAGTCGCCACCGAACGCGATGGCCACGCAGAGCAAGATGATGGGCATGCCTACGAGACCTACCGCCTGCAGTCCCTCAGCGTATGGCGCTGCAGCTGTGGCGAGCAGACCATAGAAATTGTGTGAAACCAGACCCACAAGGAACCACTGGAACAATGCGTTGACGGCAAACACGAGGAATACCGAAATCTTCAGGGCGCGAGGCAATGTGTACTGTGGGAATTTGGTTTCGCCTCCAACCGAAACGCATGTTTCAAAACCTGTGTAGCACCACCATACAAGTCCGAAGATATACATCATCTCACTGAATGGCGGTAGTTTGTCCATGCCGAAGCCGCCGAAATATTCCAGATGAATCTTGGGAATCATATAGATGAACCAGCAGATGGAACATGCCCAGAAGAAGAATATGAATGCCGTTTGAGCCTTACCCGATTGCTCTATGCCGAAATAGTTGAGCACAAGGAATATAGCTACCAGGGCGCAGGCTATAATGCGAGGGTCGAGCCAAGAAATGTCAATGCCGAATGCACCCAACAAAATGGTGAAATAGTTGGAGAAGGCCAGTGTCTCGCCGGCACCGATAGCCACCACCGACACAATGTAGTGCCATCCGGCCATGTTGGCCCAAAGGCGGTTGAGGCCGCGTTTGGCAAAGTTGTAGGTTCCGCCGGCCTCGGGCAGGGCAGCCGACATCTCGCCGTAAATCAAACAAGGCCATACAGACACCAGTAATGCCAAAAACGTGAATCCGATAATCCATGAACCGACTAAACCAATCTGAGACGAACCGCATGTAAATAGTCCTACTCCCACCACAGTGCCGATGGTCATACTTATGGATTCTTTCAATCCAAGCACTCGTACCAATTTGTTGTTTTCCATAACCTAACGTTGTTAGTTGAAAATCCTGTTGCAAACAATCTTTTGCTATATATTGAGTGCAAAGGTAAGCAATATGATACAAAAATAGGTTTAGGTCTTACATTATGGTATAATAAAAAGCTCTCGGGTTTCTATATGATACGATAGGGTTTCTATTTTGTTGCAGATTGTAAACAAGAAAAGGGCGAATGGTGTCAAAGTGTTATGTCTATTGATTTTTTAGATAACAAAATCAATAGCAAATCTTTATATTTGTTGACAAAGTGTCAATAATAGGGCGGCGGTTCGGATGAGTTGTTCCTGTTAGGGAATGTCCGTCAATTATAGAAAGATAAGTCGGAAGGTGACGTGTCCGTCGGTGTTTTCGGCCAGTTCGAGTGTACCATTGCTGGCGCGCATGATTTGCCGGGAGATGGACAGTCCGATGCCGTTGCCGTTGGTTTTGGTGGTGAAGAAGGGTACGAAAATGTGTGCCGCTGCATCGGGTGGGATGGACGGCCCGTTGTTGGTGATGTCGACGGTTACGTTGTCGCGGTTGTCGGTGTAGGCGTTGAGTGTAATGTGTCCATGGGGTGGGGTGGCCTCGGCTGCGTTCTTCAGGATGTTGCTTACGACGCGGCTCAGCAGTCCTTCGTCGGCATAGACCAGCAAGTCGTCGGGCAGTGTGGTGATGTCTATCTGCATCTGTTTGCCCGTTCCGTGGACTATAAGCTGCGCCTGCCGCTGCAAGAAGGGCTTCACGTAGAACAGTTGGGGCACCGGTGTGGGCACACGTGTGAACTGCCGGTAGTTCTCTACAAACCCCACCAGCTCCGTGCTGGTCTTGTTGATGACCTGCAGACCTTCCTTCGTCTGTCCGCTGGCGTTGGCGAGCAGTGTTTCCGAGAGCGAGATGACGGGTGTCACGGTGTTCATGATTTCGTGGGTAAGCACGCGGATGAGTTTCGCCCAAGCGTCAATCTCCTGGTTGGCCAGCTCGCCGTGGATGTCGCTGAATGCCAGTATGCGCATTTTCTTTCCCCTCAACAAGGTGTATGACTGCCGCAAAGAGAACCGCTGCAGTGTGTCTTCCACTTGTCGGATGTGGGTGACGGCCTCGCGGTGCAACATCTGCCGGGCGGCCTTGTTCGATTGTATGACAACGCCGCGCGCATCTTCCACGACTAGGATGCCCGTGTCGACCGAGTCGAGGATAAGTTCATAGAACTTTTCTTTCTCTATCTGCTCGTTGCGGGCGTGGGTGAGCACTTGCCGCACGCGGTTGAGGGTGTCGTTCACCAGTTGTGTGTTGCCGTGTTTTCCCTTCACGGGAAAGCGGAAATTGTAGTCGCCGCTGTCGATGGCGTCGAGCAGAAATTTCACCCGACGCGCGGTGTGTCGGTTTTGCTGCCACAACAGCACGTTGGCTGTGAGCGAGGCAAGCAGGGCAAGCGTGACAATTGTCCAGACCATGGGTTAAAGGCCGTATTTCTTGATTTTGTTGTAAAGTGTTTGGCGTGACACGCCCAATTGGGCCGCTACCTGCGAGAGATTGCCTTGACAGTTATCGATGGTCTTGACGATGAGTTGGCGCTCCATGGCGTCGAGTGTGGTGGGCGGCGCGGTGGGGGCGGTATGCGCGGTGGCCGGTGCGGAGGGCAGGTCGCTTGCGGCAATGGTGTTGCCCTCGCTGAGGATGACAGCCCGTTCCATGGCATGCTGCAGCTCGCGTATGTTGCCGGGCCACGCCATGTGTTCAATGAGGTTGGCAGCCTCGGCCGAGAGCGACAGCCCCGGCCGGCCGTACAGATCGGCGTAGCGGCGCAGGAAAAGTGTGGCCAGCTGCACTATGTCGCCTTTGCGCTCGCGCAGGGGTGGCAGATGCAGGTGGATGGTGTTGATGCGGTAGAGCAGGTCTTCGCGGAAGAGGCCGTCGGCCACCATCTGCGGCAAGTCTTTGTTGGTGGCGCAGATGAGGCGCACGTCGATGGGGATGCTTTTGGTGCCGCCCACGCGCACGATGCTGCGCCGTTGCAGGGCTGTCAGCAGTTTGGCCTGTAGGCCGTAGCTCAGGTTGCCTATCTCGTCGAGAAAGAGCGTGCCGCCCTCGGCCAGTTCCAACTTGCCGGGCTTGTCGGCCTTGGCATCGGTGAAGGCTCCCTTGACGTGTCCGAACAGTTCGCTCTCGAAGAGGGTCTCCGATATGGCGCCCATGTCGATGGGGAAGAACGATTCGCCCTGCGCCTTGGTGCGCTTCGACAGGCGGTGTATCTCGGCGGCCAGCACTTCCTTGCCCGTTCCGTTCTCGCCTGTGATAAGGATGTTGGCATCGGTGGGGGCCACCTTCTCAGCCATCAGCCGCAGATCGCGCATGACGGGCGATGTGCCCCAAAACATGCCGCTTGCCGATGGTTGTTGGCTGCTTGCCGCCTGTGGTTTGCGGTTCTTGGGCAGACACGACAAGAGGGTGCTGACGAGCTTCTCGTTGTCGAACGGCTTCACGATGAAGTCGTGCGCTCCTTCTTTCATGCCGCGCACTGCCAGTTCGATATCGGCATAGGCGGTGAAGAGCACCACCTCGGTGTGGGGGCTGAGGCGCTTGATCTCGTGTAGCCAGAAGATGCCTTCGTTGCCAGTGTTGATGCCGGCGTTGAAGTTCATGTCGAGCAGCACTACGTCGGGCTTGTCTTCGCGCAGTCGCGCGGGTATGCCCACGGGGCTCGACAGTGTCACCACTCGATCGAACACGTCGGCAAGGAGCATGCGGATGGTGGTGAGGATGTTGTGGTTGTCGTCTACTACAAGTAGGGTTGCGTGTTTCATGATGTTACTTTTCGCCTGCAAAGTTACGGATAAAATCCCGATGGTTCTTTGTGTGGGCGCATATTATGATGGTTTAGCTAAAGAATTGTCCAGTCGCTTGGTGTCGGTGAACAGATCTTGCCGACTTGTTTCTCGGTTGCCACTGGGCGCGAAGCCTGTAAGCCATTTCTTGGAACATCTTTTCGGCATGCTTTTCTGGCCGTCCGCACCGCTTGTCTCAAAACATTTCGTTAACTTTGCATCGGCAAATGTTGTCTGCATTTGTTTTATACCTATTATATTATTATGACACCATTTCGAATTACCCCCCCCGTCAGGGGCTTAGCGCGCTGCGCTGGTTAGGCTTTTTCCTCTTCTCCTTCTTTCTGTTGATGTGGCTTTCGCCCGACTCCTTTCTGACCCATTTGTGCACCATGCGTGAGGATTCGGCTTGGTTCTTCACTAGTGGTAAGGCGTGGATGGAGGGTTTGACACCTTACGTTGATTTTGCCGACTCCAAAGGTCCGCTGCTTTGGCTCATCTACGGCGCAGGTTATCTTCTTTCTCCCACGTCCTATGTTGGCGTGTTCGGGCTCAGTGTGCTGGCCTACACCGTAACTTTCGCTTTCGTGTGGCGCACGGCGCGGCTGTTTGTCGCACGGCGCGAGGCACTGATAGTGCTTGCTTTGATGCCTGCACTGATGTTCTACCGTGTAATCCATGAGGAAGTACGGGCAGAAGATTTTTGTATGCTGGGAATTTGCATAGGCATTTACTGCACCTGCCGTGCGCTGAGGTCTCCGCAAGGCACGTCGGTTAGGAAATATGCCTTTGGGTTGGGCGTTGGCATGGCGTGGTGTCTGCTCATCAAGTGGAACTTGTTTGTGTTGATGGGTGGCATGGCAGTCATCATTTTGGGCGTATCGTTCGGTCGCAGACGTGCCGATGCTCTGCTCTTTGGTTGGCTTGGCATCGCGGCGTTGACCCTGCCGTTCATCGTTTATTTTCTTTGGAAAGGAAATCTTATGGCAATGGTGCAGGAGTTTTTCGTCAATACCTTTCTTATTACGGGGCGTGGCAAGGATCCGGGAACATGGCATACCGTGTGCTACACGCTGTTGACCGACCGCTGGTCTGTTTATACCACAGTGTTGCTGGTCGGCGCAGCAATAGGCGTCTGCCTTTTCTGCCGCCGCTTCCGTGTGTCGTATTGGTTGCTACTTGCTTATCTGCCTTTCATCGCTTTTCTCGAACTGCAACCGTCCTGGTATTATTATTTTGCCATTATTTTGCCATTCTATGTGTTCTTCTTGATGTTTCTTGTCGATTGTTGTTCCCGTCTTGTTTGCCGACTTCCTCAAATGGTGTTTGTCGCTATTGTGGGTATCATCTACATAGGCGGCACTGCCTACAACACACGCTGGCGGAACTTGGTCTTTTTCCCGTCGGCCGACCAGCAACGGTGGGATGAAATACAGATGGTGATGCAACGCCAACAACGTCCCCGGATACTTGTAATGAGCGGCGATTACGGTTTCGGACTTCCCACGCGCGCCCTGCCGGCGTGTAAATACTGGGCGTTGCAGTACAATTCGAGCGAGAATATGAAAGAGCAACGTTATCAAGCCATAAGGGAGCATAAGCCCGACTTCGTGATTACCTTCAACCGAGGAAAAGAGAAAAGCGCTAAATATGCCCAATTCATTACCTTCGTCCGTGAAAGCGGCTACCGTCAGTGCTGCGTCACAGTCGTGGAGAACGGCAAGAATGTAAAGAAGGCGGTGCCCGTGTATGCGAAAGAGTAGGAGATAAAGGAGCAATTGGCCGCCTCTCCTATATGGCATACTACGGATGAATGGGAGGGATGGGCGTAATTGCCGTTAGAATGTTTGCAGGTATTAAACAAAATATATGATTTTGTGGTATCAAGAAGGGCGTACACATGAAACAATATGTACGCCCTCTCTTCAACGGTCAACAACAATCTACGCCTGCAACAATGGAAACAATATCACATTTTCATACACTCAACGAACTGATTCGCGCCTTGGACAGGGAGCGGAAACTGCTCGGCGCATTGTTTCAGGATTGCAAGCGGCTATCGTTCCGCTATGACGTGGCACGGGAGCTGGCATCGAGAAAGGACGAGAGTCTGGAGTTCCTGCGACGCTTCGGAGTGATCAGGGACAACGGTGACTTCGTGGAACTGGAGGATGTGTATCTGAAGTTCTTCGAGGACGTGCTGGAGGTGAACGAGGAAATCAACGTGGCGAGCGTGAAGGAGAGCATAGGCAACCTCAACGCTGCCATCGACTACTACCAGAGTGAGAACAGTCCCTCCCGCAAATATGGTTACTTGAAGGACGTGAGGCGCATTCTTCGCAACATCGCCCTCACCACGCTCCGCAACGTGATAGACTTGAAGCGTAACATCGACAATACCTACAAGAACGAGCCTACCTTCGCCGTGAAGAAAAAGAAATTGGTTCATCTGGATGAGAAGCGGAAGGATATCGCAGCCCTCATCAACGAGTGCGAGCGAGTGATCGATGAGAAACAATCAGCCTTCTTCATGGTGGCGATGGACGTGCAGCTCAGAGAGACGGTCACCGACGTGAAACTGCAACTGCGAGAGGTGTACCACAATCTGCTGGAGCTGGACCGGCAGATCATCAGCTACCTCAACCTCATCGAATACCAGAACCGCCTCTTCGAGAAGGTGCAGAAACTGAAGTACCTGCGCGACCAGATGCTCTTGGAGACCAACACCGACGTAAAGGCAAAGATGGCAGCGAGAAACCCTGTGTGGATGGAACCACGTCCGAGGTATCCGCTGAAAGTATCGCTCACGATGCTCCGCACCTCCGACATCGGACTGAAGATTCTCCAAGACATCGCCAAGGGAAAGGGCAATGACCGACTGCGCAAGGGCAACCTCGCCGAACCGCTCACGGAGGAGGAGTTGAGTGAGCAGCAACAGGTGCTGCAGATGGTGGATGTACACGAGGTGAAGACGGCCTTCATGGCATCGGGCGACAACCTCTTCCATTTCGTGATGAACTACTCGGCTTATCGCAAACCGATGACCGACGAGGAGAAACTGGTGCTCTTCTGCCAGATAGCGGCACAATACCTCGACGACCTGTCCGTCAGCGACGAGTACCGATGCCACCAAGGCATAGAATATCCATTGATTTACCCCAAAACAGCTTGACACTTATGCGCTATACAAAAGAAATTTTCGAAATACTGAGCAAGGGCGGGTTCATCTCGCAGAACTCCATCTCCGAGCAACGGTCGCATCTATACGATGCCATCGAGGACAACTTCCAGGAATACCATGACTATTACGAGGGCATCGGTTTCCTGCTGGAAGGAGGCAACGGCTATTATTACTTCTCTCGTACGGAGAACAAGGTGGAACTCGCCGACAAGGTGCAGCGACTCGCCACTTGGATAGACCGACTCGACTTCCTCAAGACGTTCAACACCGCCTTTGGTTCCGGTTTCTCCTTCCGCAAGTCGAACATCCTGGAAAAGTTCTCCAGCGACATCGAACTGAAGGAGAAGGCTGCCCGGCTCTACACAGACCTCAAAACCAACGACGAGAAGATGGACAAGCTCATCGTCGACCTCGACCGACAGGGATTCGTGGAACTGGAGAACGATCTGGACGGTACCTACAAGGTGACTGCCGCCTTCCACTACATAGAAGAACTCATAGATTGTCTCACCATCATAGAAACAGAAAAGGAATGAGAGCATTACGCAAGATAGTATTTGTAAACAGTGCGCACATCCGTTACGCCGAGGTGCGCCTGGATGGCAACGTGCATTTCATCGGCACGCAGGGCGTGGGCAAGAGTACGTTGCTCAGGGCCATCCTCTTCTTCTACAATGCCGACAAACTGCACCTCGGCATCCCGAAGGAGATGAAGAGTTTTGATGAGTTTTACCTGCCCCACGCCAACTCTTACATCGTCTATGAGGTGGAGCACGAGCATGGGCCGTTCTGCATCCTGACCTTCCGCAGCAGCGGCAGGGCTTGTTACCGCTTCATCGATGCCGAATATAATAAGGAGTGGCTGGTGGATGACAAGGGAGAGGTGACGGCTGAGAGCAAGGTGATAAGGGAAAGGCTTGGAGGTGCCTACATGAGCAAGATCATCGACCGATACGAGCAGTACCGCGACATCCTCTACGGCAACAAGCAGGCGGTGGGCAAGGAGTTTGCCCGCTTCCAACTGATGGAGACCAACCGCTACCAGAACATTCCGCGAAGCATACAGAACGTGTTTCTCAACTCCCGCTTGGATGCCAACTTCATCAAGGACATCATCATCCGTTCGATGAGCGAGGAGGAGGCGAACATCGACCTCGGCTATTTCCGCCGTCAGGTGTCCGACTTCGAGCAGGAATACAAGGACATCTCCTGTTGGTACAAGCTCAACCCGAAGGGCGAGTCCATCGTGAGCAAACAGGCGGATGCCGTGGTGAAGGCTTACCACGAACTGCTCTACATGAGGCAGCAAATCAAGGAACTGTGCAGCGAACTGAAATATGCCGTGCGCACCTGTCAGGAGCGGTTGCCGCTGATAGAGAAGAAGATGGGTGAGTTGCAGGAAGAACAGAGTCGGCAGAAACGATTGGCTGATGAGTTGCAGCAGAAATTCGATGCAGAGAAGTCGGCACTCAACCAAGAGCAAGGTGTGGTGAACGACCGACTCAAACGCTTGAAAGAACGTAAGGATTACTATGCCGCCCAGCAGATAGAACAAGTGTTGAGGCGGTGTGACAAGGAGCGGATGTTGAGGGAAAAACTGGAGGGCGACAAGGCTCGACTCGCTGAACTCACCTCACGCTTCAATGACGTGACCGCCAAATACAACGTGCTTCGCCAGAGCGTGAAGAACCAGTTGGAAACCTTCCGCCAGTCGCAAAACAGTCGCATCTTCCAGCTTGGTCAGGAGAAGCAAAAGGCGGAGGAACGTCTGCTTGCCGAATATACCCAGCGACGCGAGGACGTGGAGGCATCCTTTGGCGAGAAGACCGCCCTTGCCACCCATGCCGTGGAGCAGTTGAAAGACGAGCAGACGGCTGTGGATAAGGAGTTGCTGAAACTGAAATACTGGCAACCTTATCGGGAGGAACAAGATAATCTGAACAAAAACTTGGATGCCTTGGCTTTGCGTGAGAAGGAACTCGACGGACTGATAGCCGCATCCGTGGCAAACATCAACCGCCTGCAAGCCGAATACGATAGGCAGGAGGCGGAGGTGTTGGCTGAGAACAAGACCCTACAGGAAGCCAAGCAGCACGAGATGGAGGATGTGTCTGCGAAACTGGCAGAGGTGGATGGACTTCTTTCTCGCACCAAAGGTTCTCTTTACGAATGGCTGGAGGAAAACAAGCGAGACTGGGAGCAGAACATCGGCAAGGTCATCAGTGAGGAACACGTCCTCTACCAGACCGGTTTGCATCCGCAGAAGACCGACGGCGCATCGCTCTTCGGCGTGAAGCTCGACCTCCTCGACCTGCCCGTCTCCGTACGCAAGCCCACCCAACTGAAGGAAGAGAAAACCCAACTTGAAAGCCAACTCCAGACGCTGAAGAAAGAATACGCCTCGCTCGTGGAGCAACAGGAGAAGCAAGTGGAAGAATTGAAACGTCCGTTCGCCACCAAGATGAAGGACTTGCGTGCGCAGAAATCCGCCTATGAGATAGAGCAGCAGATGATTCCCCAAAAGCGGAAAGCCATCCTTGTGAAGATAGAGGACTATGCAGCCAAGGCGAAACAAGAGATGGAGGCGAGAAAGGAAGAGTTGAACACTCGCCAACAGGAACTTGCCCATCGCTGTACCCTCGCCGAGGAAGCACTTGCAAAGGTAAATGCCGACAAGCAGAAGCAGTTGACCGCCGAGAACAAGCGTTACCAAAAGGCGAAGGACGAGGCTGTGAAGCTGCATGAGCAACAGGTGGCCGAGATTCGTGTAGAAATCAAACAGCAGGAGCAAAAGACCGAGGCGGAACTGTCGCAACTTGGCAAACAGGAGTTGGACGAACTGCATGGTCGTGGTGCGGATACCCGGCTGGTGAAGGATTGCAAAGCGCAGATACAAGCCACGGAGACGGAGCTGAAATACATCGACGGCCACCGCCGACTTGTCTATGACTATCAGCACGACAAGGAGGAACTCTTCGACTACGAAGATGAACTCAAGAGTCAGAAAAAGTTGATTGCGGAAAAGCTCCAGCAACTGAACG
>CAVKHW010000064.1:0-13121 GCA_963656105.1 Eggerthellaceae bacterium | reverse complement strand
GGGGCGTATATTTCAATATCACAATGAATTATGCGCCCCTTACAGGGGCAAATTTGGTGGAAACAATAAACGCAGGGGCAAGCCCCTGCGCTATATTCTGTCGTCCCTACGGGACTTGTCAGTTGCAAAGTTTTTACTGGACACCTATATTTGCAGATAGGCCGCAAGCCTTTGTCCGTATGTGTGGTGTCCGTAAGCGTCAGATCTGGAAATAGTCCTCCAATGCTTTGGTTGCCTTTCCGTCCTGATTGTCCAAATCCTGTATGATGCAACCGTTTTCCATCAGTGCCACACGCGAGCTGATGTCCACCGTGTGCTGCAGATTGTGACTGCTGAGCAGGATGGTGGCATTCGTAGAGGCGTGGTAGTCGACCAGCAACCGTTTCAGGATGTTCTGTCCCGAAGGGTCGAGGAAATTGAACGGTTCGTCGAGAATCAGCAATTCAGGACGGGTGAACATGGCGGCAATAATGCCAATCTTCTGCTTGTTGCCTGCACTATAGTCGCGTATGAGCTTCTTCTGACCGAATATTTCACCATGAGTGAAAGCCATGAAAGGTGCCAACACACTGCCCTCATCGCCGACATGTTTCCAGTCGACGGGTGCCATGCCACTCACCTTGGCTATGAAATCAATGTATTCCTCGGGGGTGAGGAAATCGATCAGGAAACCGTCGTCGATAAAAGCTCCGGTCTTTGTTTTCCACTCTTCGGACTCGGCTGGGTCGATCGTCTTCCCCTCGTTGTTCGAAGGCGTCAACACGACACGCCCGTTTTCGGCTTTCAGCAGGTCGAGCATAAGCCTGAAGAGCGTTGTCTTGCCGGCGCCGTTGTTACCCACAAGTCCCAGAATGTCACCATGGTTCACCCGGTATTGCGGGATGTCAACAGCCGTCTTGTCTCCAAATACTTTCTGTAATGATTCGAGGTCTATCTGCATGATGTTCGTGAATAGTGGGTAACCGTTGGCTTAGTCTTATCTCAGTCCTCTGCCGTGGCAGTTCTTGAATTTCTTGCCGCTACCGCAGGGGCATGGGTCGTTGGGGCGAGGCATCTTGTCGCGCACCACGGGCTGGTGGTTGACGCGTTGCGCCGGCTCGCGCGTGTCTTGGCTGGCCGCCTTGCGCTGTGCCTGTTCGGCCTCGTCGAAATTGTCTTTTTGCTCCTGGTAGCGCTGTGCATGCTGCTCGGGCGCAGCCTGCTGCACCTCTTGCTGTTGTATCACGGGAATCTGTCCGCGCATCAGGAAACTGGCAATGCGATTGTTCATATCGCCGATCATTTCGTCCCATATCTTGGCACTTTCCAGTTTGAAGATGAGCAGCGGATCCTTCTGCTCGTAGGAAGCATTCTGCACGCTGTGGCGCAGCTCATCGAGTTTGCGGAGATTTTCCTTCCAGTCGTCGTCGATGATGTGGAGCATGACGAATTTTTCGAACTCCTTCACGATGTTCTTGGCGTTGGTCTCGTAGGCTTCCTTGAGATTCACGCGCAGCTGAACCACGTGGCGACCGTCGGTGATGGGCACAAGGATATATTCGTAGATTTGTCCCTGATTCTCGTACACCTGCTGGATGACAGGATAGGCATCGCTTTGTATGCGGTCAGTCTTGCGCTTGAAGGCGGCCATGGCTTCCTGGAAGGCGCGTTCCTCGAGGTCGGCCTTGTTGTCGTTGTCGAACTCTTCTTCGGTGAAGGGCATCTCCATGGACAATACTTTCAAGAACCCTTCCTTCACGCCCTCGTAGTCGTTGGTCTCGATGATGTTGACCACACGATCCCAAATGACGTTGGTGATATCCATACCGATGCGTTCTCCCATGAGTGCGTGGCGTCGCTTCTCGTAGATCACGGTGCGCTGCTTGTTCATCACATCGTCGTACTCCAACAGATGCTTGCGGATACCGAAGTTGTTCTCCTCCACTTTCTTTTGTGCACGCTCAATGCTCTTCGAGATCATGGGGCTTTCGATGCGTTCGCCGTCTTCGAAGC
Source organism: Eggerthellaceae bacterium (assembly GCA_963656105.1). Classification (GTDB taxonomy): domain Bacteria; phylum Bacteroidota; class Bacteroidia; order Bacteroidales; family Bacteroidaceae; genus Prevotella. The sequence continues at coordinate 11,129 of CAVKHW010000064.1, read as the reverse complement.
CCAGCCGATCCATAACCTTGGCGATGCGCTCCGATCCGAACTTGCGCATGAGATCGTCCTCAAGCGACACATAGAACACCGATGATCCGGGGTCGCCCTGACGGCCGGCACGTCCGCGCAACTGGCGGTCCACGCGACGGCTCTCGTGGCGGGTGGTGCCGATGATGGCCAAACCGCCTGCGGCCTTCACTTCGTCGGTCAGCTTGATGTCGGTACCACGACCGGCCATATTGGTGGCAATGGTCACGGCACCGAGCATGCGCTCTTCCTGATGCTTGTTGCCTTGTTCGTCGGTGATGGTGGTCATGCCCTTGGTGCTGCGTCCGGCCTCGGCCACGATTTGCGCCTCTTTCTGGTGCAGCTTGGCGTTGAGCACCTGGTGAGGTATGTTGCGCATGCGCAGCATCTTCGACAGCAGTTCGGAGATCTCTACCGAAGTGGTACCCACGAGGCAGGGGCGTCCGGCGTTGCGCATTTCTTCGATTTCCTCGATCACGGCACGGTATTTCTCGCGGTTGGTCTTGTAGACGCGGTCGTCCATGTCGTTGCGGGCGATGGGTCGGTTGGTGGGTATCTCCACCACGTCGAGCTTATAGATGTCCCAGAATTCGCCGGCCTCGGTGCTTGCCGTACCGGTCATGCCGGCCAGCTTGTGGTACATGCGGAAATAGTTTTGCAGCGTGATGGTGGCGAAGGTCTGTGTGGCGGCCTCTACCTTGACGTGCTCCTTGGCTTCTACGGCCTGATGCAGGCCTTCGCTCCAGCGGCGGCCTTCCATGATGCGGCCTGTCTGCTCGTCCACGATCTTCACCTGTCCGTCCATCACGACATACTCGTCGTCCTTGTTGAACATGGTGTAGGCTTTAAGCAGTTGCTGCAGTGTGTGCACGCGGTCGCTTTGCACGGCGTAGTGGTTGAGCAGGTCGTCCTTCTTGTCGAGGCGTTCCTGGTCGGAGAGCGATGTCTCGGCCTCGAGTTCTGAGAGTTGGGTGGCGATGTCGGGCAACACAAAGAGATCCTTGTCGTTGACCTGGTTCGACAGCCACTCTGTGCCCTTGTCGGTAAGGTCGGCCGAATTGAGTTTTTCGTCCACCACGAAATACAATGGTGCAACGGCTTTCGGCATCAGGCGGTTGTTGTTTTCCATGTAGGTCTCTTCCGTCTTCTGCAGTCCCGACTTGATGCCGTCTTCGGACAGATATTTGATGAGTGCCTTGTTCTTGGGCAGAGCCTTGTAGGAGCGGAAGAGGCTCAGGAAACCTTCTTCCAGCAGTTTCTGGGCTTTGTTCTTGTCCTGCTCCTTGCGGCCTTCGGTGATTTTCTGGCGTGCTTCGGCCAGCAGCTCGGTGGCCTGCTTGCGCTGCACCTCGTAGAGGCGCTCCACCAGCGGCTGGTATTCTTCGTACATCTGATCGTCGCCTTTGGGTATCGGGCCAGAGATGATGAGCGGTGTGCGCGCGTCGTCGATGAGCACCGAGTCGACCTCGTCGACGATGCCGTAGTTGTGGCGGCGCTGCACGAGGTCGTTGGGCGATAGTGCCATGTTGTCGCGCAGGTAGTCGAAACCGAACTCGTTGTTGGTACCGAAGGTGATGTCGGCCTGATAAGCCTTACGGCGTTCGGGCGAGTTGGGCTGGTGCTTGTCGATGCAGTCGACCGACAGTCCGTGGAACTCGTAGAGCGGTCCCATCCACTCGGAGTCGCGCTTGGCCAGGTAGTCGTTCACGGTCACCATGTGCACGCCATTGCCCGTGAGGGCGTTGAGGAACACGGGGAGCGTAGCCACGAGGGTCTTACCCTCACCGGTGGCCATCTCGGCTATCTTGCCTTGGTGCAGGGCTATGCCGCCGAATATCTGCACGTCGTAGTGCACCATGTCCCACTTGATCTTGTTGCCGCCGGCTGTCCACTCATTGTGGTAGATGGCCTTGTCGCCGTCGATGCTGATAAAGTCGTTGGCGGGATTGGCAGCCAGCTCGCGGTCGAAGTCGGTGGCCGTCACGACGGTTTGCTCATTCTCCTTGAAGCGGCGAGCCGTGTCTTTCACGATGCTGTAAGCCACGGGCATCACCTCGTTGAGTGCTTTCTCGAGCGCCTCGAGCATTTCCTTGTCCTGCTTGTCGATTTCGTTGAAAATCGGTTCACGCTCGTCGATCGGAGTGTCTTCGATCTTTGCTTTCAGCTCGGCTATTTTCTCACGGTAAGGCTTGCCGGCATCCTGCACGTAGGTTTGTATCTCCTTCGATTTTGCTCGCAGCTCGTCGTTGCTCAGTTTCTCGATCTCAGGGTAGACCGCCTTCACTTTTTCCACGAGGGGCTGGATGAGTTTCATGTCGCGTGATGACTTGTCGCCAAACAACGACTTCAATAATTTGTTGAAATTCATTATATGTTGTTTTTTTATTTTCTTTTCGATTTGCAAAATTACGAATTTTATTCTGTAATCTGCACAAAACCACTTGTTTAATTGACAATGGCGTCTCTTTTGCACTTATTCTTTCAGCCTGTTCGGCGATAGGTGTCTTATCGCGTGGCGATAGATGCCGAATGACGATGCGATACGTGTCTTATCGCAGTGCGACAGATACCGAACCGCAGTGCGACGGATATCGTATCGCAGTGAACGTGCAAAATGACGGGTGCGCTGCTCCGTGGTTTGGCCACAATGGGGTCAAAACAGGGGCGCCGATGTGCAGGCGTTGGGCGCGCGTATGCGGATGGCTTTGGCCACGGTCGGTGCAATGCGGTCGACGGTGACGGCACTTGTCACGCGCTGCGGTTTCACCTCCGATCCCAAGAAAATGATGGGGAACGGCACGAATCCGGCGCGGCTGGTATAGGTTTCCTGCGTGTCTTCGTTGAGCAGTTTCCACCCCGGAGCCACCTCGATGATGATATCGCCACTGAGGGTGGGGTTGAAACCATTGCGTATCTTCAGGATATCATTGTTGCCGGCCATAAGGCGCTCGCTGGTATAGACATCGGCCACGCCAGCGTTTTGCACCAGAAACTCCTGACTGCGCGTAAGCATTTCCGACATGCTCACGCGTTTTTGTTCCACAAGTTTGTGGTTCAGATACATTTGATTGCCGTAGCACTGTTCCACATAGCGGCCTTGTCCGTAGATGGCGCTGAGGTACATGTTGAGCAGCGAGGCAGTGCGGTTGATATAGAACGTGCCTGTGGGTATGCGGTATTGACCCACATTGGCGGTGGTGGCATCGGTATAGCCTGTCGAAGTGACGACGAAGAGCACCCTGTCGAGCCCCACCTGTTTCTCCACGCCGCTAATGAGCCGCTCGAGCGAAGCGTCGAGCTGCATGTAGACGCTTTCCATCTCGGTCTGCCAATGTGTCACAGGTGTCTTGTCGGCTTTGACGGCCGAAAGGTTCACAAACAGCATGTCGGAGATGTCGTCGCGGCCCATGGCAGCCTGCGTAATGGCGGTGATCGACGCGTCGATGACGTCGTTGTTGGTGAAACTGGTGTTGGTGGGATGCTTGGCGTGCAGCCGGTTGTGGGCTTTCAGCCACTCGGGCAAGCTGTTGCTGTAGTAGGAGGTGCCTTGCCACTCGCCGTTCTTGTCCATCCAAAAAGCACCGTTGGCGGCATGCCCGCCCGACAGGATGGCCGACTCGCGGTCGGCAGCAAACGAATAGACTATGGCCGAGCCGTTGGAACTGACTTTCAGCTCGTCGCCGACAGTGGATGTCTTCAGCCGGTCGGCCGATGTGAAATGCCGCGAGTCGTCAACGCAATAGGCTGTCTGAAGGGTCTCGCGGTCGAGCCATCGGTTGCCGATGATGCCGTTGTAGAAGGGATAGGTGCCGGTCGACAGCGAAGCCGTGGCCGACGCTTTGTCGACAGGCGAAAACGGATAGCTCGCACCGTCGTAGACAAGCCCTTCGCTGAGCATGCGGCGAAAACCGCCCTGAGAGTAGAGGGGCGCAAAAGCCTCCATGTAGTCGGTGCGCAACTGGTCGATGGTGACATTCACTACAAGGCGAGGCGCAAGCTGGAAAGCTTGCATCTCGGCAGACGTGAGCGCCGCAATGAGGAATGCCAGGTATCTCATGTGTATGTCTTGCTTATTTTTGAAGTGTCCGGATGTTCACCCAGCATCTTACCATCAAAGTTAGTGCCAAAAGGTTCATGCCCTCGGCATAATCTTGAAAAATGTTGCCAATCAGACAGAGGGCGACACAAACCAGCAACACCTTCCAATACCAGTGGCAGCGATGATGGAGCTGCTGGCTGATGGCGGGATAGACAAATATGGCCGACAACGGGTTGAGCAGCAATATCTGCAAGTTGAACGACACGGTGGGATGTTGCGAAAACACCATGGCGAGCAACACAAGGCCGGCCAGCGCATCGAGGGTGAGCAGAACAACGTCGACCAGCCAAAACGGTTTTTTGCGCTTGACCTCCACTATGGACAGGGCCAATACCAGCAGCGCGAGCGCTCCGAACACCATCGTCGGGCTGACCGAGTCCCAGACATCGCGCCCGATGTGCGCATTGGCGGCATTGGGCTGGAGCACCACAAACGTGGAGTCGACCAACGGACGGTGCTTGCCGTCGGCAGCCACAAGGGTGGCGTGCGCGAAGTCGGCACGTAGGGTGTCGGGCAAGAACTGTTGCTGCGAACGGTCGGTAGGCGCGTCGGCTTTCACACCCAGCAACAAGTCGTTGCCGAAGCGCGCCCATCGGTGGTCGGTATTCCACTGGTGAATGAGTTGCCGATACGTGTTGTCGATGTCAGCATTGACAGCGTATTCCACATGCCCGTCGAGGTGGGCGGTGAGGATATCGCGGGCACGGGTGGTGCAGTTGTCGTAGAAATAATTGTAGCGGTAGACGCGGTTTGCCGGTTCATAGTTGCGGTAGATGGCAGCTGCGACGGCTTCTTTTTCAGCGCCCGTAAGATTGAGGCGTTGCGCCACCACGCCACGGCCGCTACGCGCATACTCCAACAGAAACATCTGGAACGGCTCGATACCCATTTCGTAGTCGGTAAGACCGAACACAAAACGCAACACGAAATTCTTCTGCTGGAAATTGAACATACCATAGTTGATGGCCAAATCCATGTCGTTGGCCGTGTCCTGGAGACGGATGGCGGTATGTCCGTAAAGGCTCCACACCTGATGGCCGGGCGAGCAGGTCAACAGGCTCACCGTGATGCTGTCGCCGGAAAGGGGCTGAATGGAGTCGTTGCCGGAAAGGGCTTGCGCACGGGTTGTTAACGAAATGAAAACAACCAGACAAAAGGATATGAAAAAGTCTTTGAAACGTTTCATGATGCAAAAATACCTTATTATTTCCACTTAACGTGCTTTTATATCGATTTTTTTCAATACTTTTGCACTTGTATTTAAAAATAATAAGACAGAAAAAGGACTTGATCCGTACATATTTTATGATGAAAAGACAGTTATCGGCAGTTGTCGTGATGGCCATGCTCAGTGGCAGTGCTTATGCCCAAAGTGGCACGAACTCACCGTATAGCCAGTATGGGCTTGGCATCTTGTCCGACCAAACGGCCAGTTTTAACCGTGGCATGAACGGATTGGGGCTCGGCTTTCATGAGCACAACCAGATAAACTTTTCTAACCCGGCTTCTTATTCGGCTCTGGACAGCCTCTCGTTCATATTCGATGCCGGTGTGAGCGGACAGATATCCAATTTCAAGGAGGGCGGCAACCGCACCAATGCCAAGAACGCTGACTTCGAATATGTGGTGGCCGGATTCAGGGCTTTCAAGAACTTGGGCGTCAGCTTCGGTCTGATACCGTTCACCAATGTGGGATATTCCTACTCGGTGACACAAAAGGTGGCCGACAGCAACAACACAACGGCAACCAACAGCTACAGCGGCAACGGAGGCATACACCAGGTTTACCTCGGCGTGGGATGGCAGCCGCTGCGCGGACTGTCGGTCGGTGTGAACGGCAGCTACATCTACGGCGAATACACCAAGACCGTGATCAACAGTTACAGCGACAGCTATGCCAACTCGCTGACCAAGGTCTATGCCGCTGAAGTGCGTAACTACAAGGTCGATTTCGGTCTGCAGTACACAGCCCGCCTGACGAAGAAAGACCAGTTGACATTAGGTCTCACCTATGGGCTGGGGCATAAGATCGGCGGCAAACCCACCATGCAGGTCATCTCCAACAACTCGCAGACAGGAGTGGCCGACACCACGAGCTTCCCCAAGGAAGGGCAAGCCAACCTGAAACTCGAGTTGCCCACAACCTACGGCATCGGACTGATGTACGACCACAACAACGCCGTAAAGGTGGGAGTGGACTATAATCTGCAGAAATGGGGAAGCGTAAAAGCACCCACATACGAGAATGCTGGCACCAGCGCATCCGACTACGCCATGAAGAGCGGTTTCTATAAGGATCGGCACAAGGTAACGGTCGGCATGGACATCTGTCCGCAGGAGTATGGACTGACGTTCCTGAAACGGGTGCATTACCGCGCAGGCGTGTCGTACGCTACACCTTATTATAATATCAACGGTCACGACGGTCCCAACGAGATAAGCGCCAGCATAGGTTTTGGCATCCCCATAGCCAACAAGTGGAACAACCGGTCGCACCTCAACGTCAGTTGCCAATGGGTACGGCAGTCGGCCAAAGATTTGATTACCGACAATACCTTCCGCATCAATATCGGACTTACATTCAACGAACGCTGGTTCGCCAAGTGGAAAGTGCAGTAATAATGTGCGCATAAAGATGAAGAGTGGGCGATTAGGCTTGAAAACGCTGCTGCTCCTTGCCTTGTCCGGATTGCTGGGGGGCGTTGTGGCTTCGTGCGACCAACCAGTGGAACACACGGCGGGAGCCATCAAAGATAAAGACTCCGTGCCGATGATGGTGAGCTACGGGGTCAACACGCTCATTTCCGACTCGGGGGTCATCAAATATCGCATTGTTACCGAGAGATGGGAGGTGAACCAAAACAAACAACCGTCGCGATGGTATTTTGACAAAGGGCTGTTTCTCGAACAGTTCGACGAGAAATTTCATATTGAGGCATATATACAGTGCGACACGGCTTATTATTTCGACCAGCAACGCCTTTGGGAGCTGCGATCGAGGGTACGGATCTTGACCAAAGACGGCCTGAGGTTCGCCAGTGACCTGTTGTACTGGGATGAGATACGCCACGAATTGTATTCTTATAAGTTCTCGCGTCTCGTCACACCCGAGCGCACCTTACAGGGCACCTATTTCCGATCGGACGAAAGGATGACTAAATACTATGTGTCGAACTCGAAAGGCTCGTTCGAACGCGACGATGTCGGCGGCGGCGGACAACCGGCGGACGACTCGGCACGCCAGTCGCAAGACTCCGCGCTGATGCGCCAACGCGGACAAATGGTGCCGTATCGAACCAACTAATCTATAACGCTTATATGTGGGAACAAGTTGTTGACATATCGCAGATAATAGAAATTGTCATTACACTGGTGCTCAGTGCATTCTTTTCTGGCATGGAGATCGCATTCGTGTCGAGCAACAGAATGTTGGCCGAAATGGACAAGGAAAAGAATGGAGGATCACAAAAACTCATCTCGTTCTTTTATCGCCACCCCAACGGATTCGTGTCAACCATGCTCGTGGGCAACAACGTGGTGCTCATCATCTACGGCATTCTCTTTGCCGACATTTTCGACCATACGCTTTTCTCTGCGTTTGCACCGGCCACAAAAGTAGCCCTCGACACGGTGTGCTCAACCATTATCGTGCTGTTCACCGGCGAATTTCTGCCCAAAACCATATTCAAGAGCAGTCCTAATTTGCTTCTCACGCTGTTTGCCCCACTGGCGTTTGTCTTCTACGTGGTGCTCTGGCCCATCAGCAAATTTGCCACATTCCTGTCGCGTATGCAGCTGCGATTGTTCGGCATCAAGGTAATCGACGAGGACGACGGAGAAGGATTTACAAAAGTAGACCTCGACTATTTGGTTCAATCTTCCATCGACAACGCGCCTGACGACGAGGCGGTCGACAACGAAGTGAAGATATTTCAGAACGCCCTGGATTTCACCGACACGAAAGTGCGCGACTGCATGATACCGCGAACGGAGATCAATGCGGTCGACATGGACGACTGCTCACTGGAGCAGCTCAAACAGAAGTTTGTGGAAAGTGGCAACTCCAAAATCATCGTCTACAAATCGGATATCGACCATATCACGGGCTATATACACAGCTCGGAGATGTTCCATAATCCCCAGCACTGGCAGGACAACGTGCGCACATTGCCTTTCGTGCCCGAAACAATGCCCGCGCAGCGACTGATGAAGATTTTTCTGCAGCAGAAAAAGAGTTTGGGCGTAGTGGTGGACGAATTTGGCGGCACCAGCGGCATCGTTTCGCTGGAAGACATTGTTGAGGAAATTTTCGGCGATATACAGGACGAACACGATACCGACAACTATGTGGCCAAACAGCTCGACGGAGGCGATTATCTGCTGTCGGCACGCTTGGAGATTGACAAGGTCAACGAATTGTTCGACCTCGATCTGCCCGAAAGCGACGAATATATGACGTTGGGCGGATTGATACTGCATGAATATCGCAGCTTCCCGAAACTTAATGAGGATGTGAAGATTGGCAAGTTCAACTTCAAAATTGTCAAAAATACTATGACAAAAATAGAACTTGTGCGACTGCATGTGGATGCATGACTTTATGTTTGGGCACTTTAAAAGAGAAGGGGAAGCTTAATTTCTTGTTAAAAATGCCCTCGTTTGCTAAATATTTAGTAAATTTGTACGCTTTTTGTTATGCGGAAGCAGACAAAAACGCTACGAGATAAAAAACAATAAAACAAAACAATAAAAACAAATGGCAGCATTAGGAAAAATCAGAAGCAGAGGCGTTACGCTGATTGTCATCATCGGCATAGGTCTCTTCGCTTTCATTGCCGAGGAGGCTTTCCGTTCTTGCGAGACCACTCGCAACAACCAACGCCAACAAATCGGTGAAGTGTTAGGTGAAAAAATCAATTACGAAGAGTTTGCCAAGCTCGTCGACGAAGTGCAGCAGGCCATGAAGATGCAAGGTCAGGAAAACCTCAACGACCAGCAGCTGAATCAAGTTCGCGACCAGGTTTGGCAAAATTATGTGCAGTACAAGATCGTTGCCAACGAGTGCGAAAAACTCGGACTTACTGTCACCGATCAGGAAATGCAGGACGTGCTGAACCAGGGAACCAACCAGATGCTTCTCTCCACACCTTTCGTGAACCGTCAGACCGGCCGTTTCGACGCCAACCAGCTCAAGCAATTCTTGGCACAGTACAAGAGCAGCCAGGCTAACATGAACCCACAAGTGGCCGAGCAGATGCAAACGGTTTACAAATACTGGGTGTTTATCGAAAAGTCTTTGCGCCAGCAACTGCTGATCCAAAAGTATAACGGCCTGTTGGCTCACTGCTTCCTCTCAAACCCCATCGAGGCTAAGATGAGCTACAACGAGGAATCGGAGGAAAGCCAAATTCAGCTGGCCGCATACCCCTACTCCAAGATTCCTGAAGCACAGGTGAAGATTTCGGACAGCGACCTGAATGCCAAGTACGACGAAATGAAACCCCGTTTCCAGCAATTTGTGGAGACACGCGATATCCGCTACGTCGATGTGCAGATCAAAGCCTCTGAGGCCGACCGCTCAGCGCTGATGAAGCAGTTTAAGGAATACGGCAAAGAATTGGCCGAAGCTGCTGATCCTTCTGACGTGGTGCGCAAGTCAACTTCATCGGTGGCCTACCTCGACATTCCTCTTGGCAAGGAAGCCTACCCTGTCGACATCGCTACACGTCTGGACTCTATGACTGTGGGGCAGACCTATGGACCTGTTGAGAACACACAAGACAACACGTTGAACCTCATCAAACTGGTGGCAAAACAGCAGTTACCCGACTCGGTTCAGTTCCGTGCCATACAGGTGGGCGGCACCACTGCCGACGAGGCTCACAAGCGTGCCGACTCTATCTACACCGCATTGAGCGCCGGTGCTGAATTTGCCACGATTGCCAAGAAGTACGGTCAGGAGGGCAAGGAGCAATGGCTCACATCGCGCATGTACGAGTTTACCAACACCATGGATAAGGACACGAAGAACTATCTGAACGTATTGCTCACATCGGGTGTCAACGAACTCAAGAACATTGAGATGACACAGGGCAACATTATCGTTCAGGTGCTCGACCGTAAGAACATGGTTGACAAGTACACTGCTGCGGTAGTGAAGAAGCCTATCGATTATTCGAAGGAAACCCGCGGTGCCATCTTCAATAAGTTCAGCTCGTTTGCAAGTGCCAACCAAACTGCCGACGCAATCGCAAAGAACGCAGCAAAGAGCGGCTATCGTGTGCAGGAAGCCAAAGACGTGACAACCACTCAACACAACTTGGTGGGCATCAACTCTACACGCGATGCCATGAAATGGCTCTTCGATGCCGACGAGAACGAGGTTTCGAAGATGTACGAGTGCGGCAACAATGGCGATCATCTGCTCATTGTCATTCTCGACAAGATTCATCCTATCGGCTACCGTGGACTTGACGACGCGCAAGTGAAGGAAATGGTGAAGCAAGAGGTGCTGCGCGACAAGAAGGCTGAACAGCTGATAGCAAATGCCAAAGGTGTCAACAGCATTGCTGCCGCAAAGGCTAAAGGTGCGCAGATTTCCACCGTTAACCAAGTGACATTTGCTGCTCCGGTCTTCGTACAAACCACAGGTGCCAGCGAGGCTGCACTCAGTGGCGCAGTGTACGCAACCAAGCAGGGCGCATTCAGCTCTCATCCCGTGAAAGGATTGGCAGGTGTCTACCAGTTCCAAGTGGTGAAACGCTCAAAGAATGCTTCTACTTACAATGAGAAGCAACAGGAAATGAAGCTCTGCCAAAAGGCAATGCAATATGCAGGCAACTACATGAACGAGTTGTATGTCAACGCCAAAGTTGTGGATAATCGCTATCTCTTCTTCTAAAGCGCAGACAAACATTGTGATACTGAAAAGCGCAAGGATTTTAAAATCCTTGCGCTTTTTTATTTATTGGTGTCCGGTAAAGACGTTACAACTGCAAGTCCCGTAGGGACG
>CAVKHW010000063.1:4354-13291 GCA_963656105.1 Eggerthellaceae bacterium | reverse complement strand
GTCAGAAGAACTTGGAGATGCTGCCGATGACCTCGTAGATGTGGGTGATGCGCTTCTTGGGGTACTCCTGCTCGTCGTATTCGGAGATGTTGATGGGCACGAAGCGGAGGGTGTCGGGGTTTGGTGAGCGCCGGAGGATCTTAATGGTGCGTATGTTGTCGAGGACGACGGCGTAGATTTCGCCGTACTGTATGTCGTCGAGGGTACACTGCCGGAGGGCGATGATGTCGCCATGGTTGATCTTCGGTTCCATGGAGTGCCCCGTGACGTTGCACCACACGTCCGCCCTGTCGAAGCCCTGTATGACGATGTTGCTGTTGGGGATGGTTACCTGGGAGTTGATTACCTCGTCGAACCCGCCAAGGAAGTCCACGTCATAATACGGCTTCCCTATTGCCGGATTATAAGATATTTCATGTTTTTGCTCAGAATAATCCCCGATTTGTTTGTCGGGTTGAAAATTACCCAGCATATCCCCCACCCCAGACATTAGCCAGCGTGTGGAGTATTGGGGATAATTTTCAACTATTGCCTGCACCCACTTGGACTGAATGTCCGTACCGTTGTTGATTGCACGTGAAAGCACACCCTTACTCGCCCCTATCCTGCGTTCTAATGCGCCGATAGTTATCCCCTCATTCGAGGCTATTTCCTGTATTCTTGACAAAATATTACCCATAGCGTTGAAAATAATCCCCGATTTGTTTGTCGGGTTGAAAATTATCACTATCTTTGCACCGTGTTCCAATTGTAACGGCGTCCAAAGGTACGAAAATTGGGCGAGAATAACAAACATTAGCATAAGCAGATATGGAAAGAACGAACTATGGAGCCGGCCATGACGGCAAGAAGGCGAGCGCGAAGCTGCGTGAGATGCTGGACGGCGTATGGATTAACGCCGAGCTGGAGGTGAAGGCGATGCGCAAGCACTACGAGGCCGGAAGGCGCGACTGCGCGCTGGGTGTGTATGACAAGTGGTACAGATACAACACAGCGCAGGACGGCAGGGCGTACGACATCGGCTGGATGGAGCAGAACGAGACAACGCGTAACGAGACAGTGAAGTTTCTCGATGCATAGAAGCGACCAAATGACGAAGTATCGAACCATGGAAACCAATAGGAGGTGCTGAGGTAAGAAAGATTGCAGGATAACAAGGAAGCCCCGAGAGCTGCGCTGGATAGCCAGCCGTCGCACTGGATAGTCGGCGAGAATGTGGGGCGAGCCTCGGATGACGGCGGGAAAGACCGCAGGAGCGGCTCGGACGCAGTGGCCGGAAAGTTGGAATAAGCGAAAGCGAAGCGCGTAGGACAGCCACGGGGCGTTGTGCAAAGCACACGTTTTCCTCGCCACGGCAAAGCACAAACAAGTTTGTCTTTGCCCATGGCTTACGGAAAAGTTCGACTCCCCCACGCTCCACAACGAAAGAAAACGAAAAGAATAACATCAAAACAGTGAACATTATGGAAAAGTACATTCACACACAGAAGACGGACCGCGAGTTCTTGATGAAAGCGTTTGGCGTAACCGCTCGCACGGTGTTCAACGCCCTTCACTATGACGAGCAGCGCGGCAACACCGACTTGGCGAAGAAGATCCGCAAGATAGCCATGGACCGTGGCGGCATTGTGATGACGGTAAGCCCTGAGGTGGAGACCTTGCATGACTCCGACGGCTACATGCGCCAGTATTTCCCCAACGGCGTGCTGGTAGAGTTCTCGAAGAAGGACGACTGCGGCTGCGACGTGTTGCACAAGGGACGTGTGGTGCGCCACTACGACCGTGTAATGCTGAGCGACATTGCCGCCATCCAGGAATATGCGAGCCAGCTGAGATAAGAGGGAGGGAGAGCAATGGAGTACCACGACAACAGACTATGCATCTCGATGCGCGAGCTTGTGGACGGCGGTGTGATGACCGTGTCGAACTACAAGCAGCTCTCCGCCCGTGGGCGCATCGACGTGGTGCGTCGCGGTGGCGGCTCCGCCCAGAACTACGCCCTGATAGCCGTGGCGAGCCTGCCCGACACCTATCAGACGCGTCTGAAGGCCATCTATCCCGACCCCTCGATGGAGGTGCTGTTGGCATGGCTCGACGCCAACTACGAGGTGGACCAGGCAGCGGTGGCCTATTTCAACGACTGGCGCACTCAGAGCGGCCACGACCACGCCACCGACGAGCACGTGAAGGAATACGTTACGAACGCCTCGGTGCTGAATGCGTGCATCAAGCTCTACAACAACGCCAAGGCGATACAGCGCACAATGGGTCAGAAGTATGACTGGAGCATGATGACCGCCGCCGTGGAAGGCTACCGCGTGAAGACCGGGCACACCCTGCCGTCGAGCATGCTGCGCTTCAGGAAGAAGGTGGTGGAATACCAAAGGGACGGCTACCAGAGCCTTATCAGCGGCAAGTTCGGCAACCAGGCGAGCCGCAAGGTGGACTACCGCACGGAGCGGTTGATACTGTCGATAGCCGCCCTGCCCAACAAGCCGTTCAACACCAACGTGTGGGAACTGTACAACTCCTTTGTGTGCGGCGAACTTGACGTTTACGACCCCGAGACAGGCGAGTTGTTCGACCCGAAGGAGTGGACCGACAAGAGCGGCGACCCCCGGAGCCTGAGCGAGAGCACGGTGACCAACTACCTGAACAAGCCCAAGAACCGCCTCTTCCTCGAGCACGCACTCGACACGTACACCACCTTCATGCACGAGCAGATGCCCCACGTACACCGACACGCCCCCGAGTTCTCGTTCTCGAAGATTTCGTTCGACGACCGCGACCTGCCCCGCAAGCTGAAAGACACCAAGGCAAGACCGAAAGCCTACTACGCCTACGACGTGGCGAGCCAGTGCGTTGTCGGTTATGCCTACAACCGAAACAAGACCGTGGACTTGGTAGCCGACTGCTTCCGCTCGATGTTCCGGTTGATAGAAAGCAAGGGCTGGGGCTGTCCGGCGCAAGTGGAGGTGGAGAACCACCTGATGAGCCAGTGGAAAGACTCGTTTCTGAAAGCCGGCGTGCTGTTCCCCTTCGTGCGCTTCTGCGCCCCGATGAACTCCCAGGAGAAATACGCCGAGCCGATGAACGGCGCGAAGAAACGGCGCGTGGAGCACCGCAACCACCTGGGTATAGGCCGTTTCTACGCCAAGGACCGCCACTACAGGACAGAAGCCAGGAAGGTGTTTGATGAGAAGAACGACACCTACGAAGACAAGCAGTACTACACATGGGACGAGCTGATAGCCGAGGACATCAGGGACATCCACGAGTTCAACAACACGCTGCACCCCAACCAGAAGAAATATCCCGGCATGACGCGCTGGCAAGTGCTCGAAGCCAACATGAACCCCACGCTGCAGAAGATGGACAAATCCGTGTGGGCACGCTTCATCGGCGAGCACACCGAGACCTCAATCAGGCGAAACTCATACTGCCGTGTGGCCTACAAGGACTGGTGGCTGAGCAAGACCGAGGTGATGGAGCGTCTGGAGCCGAACAACTACAAGGTGGACGCCTACTGGCTGACCGACGAGGAAGGCAACGCCACCGACGTGTATATCTTCCAGGGCGACCGCCTTATCGACAAGCTCGAAGACGTGGGCACGTTCAACACCGCCGATGCCGAGCAGACCGAGGAGGACAAGGAGATCTTTGTGAAGCAGCAGAAGAAGATAGCCGCCTTCAACGCCTACGTGAAGGAGAACGCCATACGGGACGTGCGCATCAACAAGGCGGAGCCTATGGCGCAAGAAGCCGTCCCTCCGCCACCGCCAGAGCTGCCGCCGATGGACACGGGACAGGAAATGGAAATCACCTACCACATCCCCGACCCCTTGGCCGACCTATAGTAAACATGCCGTTTGCGAGGCGTAAATGCCACACTTGCGAGGCGTAAATGCCACACTTAGACACCGTAAACGGCACACCTACGAACGACATTATAACAGTATTAAAATAACGTAAGAACATGATTACAACAGAGAACAAGCAGCGGATATTGGAAGCCATCGTGCAGAACCGCGCCAACTATCCGAGCGACGCCAAGCACGCCGCCTCGCTGGGCATGAGCACCTCGGTATACAGCAGTCTGAAGAACGGCCAGACCGACAAGGCACTGAGCGAAGCCAACTGGATAACCATTGCCCGGAAGCTGGGCGTGAGCCTGAGAGGCGGCATAGAGTGGAAGCCCGCGCGCACCGCCACCTTCGACTACATCACCCGTCAGTTGGAGTTCAGCCAGCAGAGCGGTCTGAGCGCGATACTGTGCGACATCCCGAACATCGGCAAGACCTTCACGGCGCGCTACTACGTGCAGGGGCACCGGAACGCCATCTACGTGGACTGCTCGCAGGTGAAAACCAAGCTGAAGCTGGTGCGTAAGATAGCCACCGAGTTTGGCGTGGGCAGCAACGGACGGTACAGCGACGTGTATGAAGACTTGGTGTATTACCTGCGAAGCATCGAAACGCCTCTCATCATCCTCGACGAGGCCGGCGACCTGCAGTATGAAGCCTTCCTGGAGCTGAAAGCCCTTTGGAACGCCACCGAGCGGTGCTGCGCCTGGTACATGATGGGCGCCGACGGACTGAAAGCCAAGATCAACCGCTCGATAGAGTGCAAGAAAGTGGGCTACACCGAGATGCTGAGCCGCTACGGCGACCGCTACTCCAAGGTGACGCCCGACGACCAGAAGGAGCGCGACAAGTTTCTGCGGGACCAAGCCAGCGTGGTGGCGCGCGCCAACGCCCCCGAGAGTGCAGACATCGCCTCGCTGGTGCGCAAGACAGGCGGCGGCCTCAGGCGAGTATATACCGAGATAGAGAAACTAAAACGCGCGGCACAATGAGCACAGGCATAGGAGACTACCGCGAGGGCGACACCGTGCAACTCTTGGTGAAGAGCCACCACCTCGGCACACTGATGACCGAGTGGGTGGAGCGGAGCATGGAAGCCGACATCCGCGTGCGCCGGGCCAAGACGAGGGGCTGCGTGGTGATAGAGACAAAGAACGTGATATACGCCTCGCACGTGGTGCAATGGTATCCCGACGTGCAGGTACACTTCAAGAAGAGGCAGTAAGATGGGAAAGCGAGCATACAGTCCGAGGGACGTGGCCAACATCAAGTGCAAGGCCCTCCCGTTTGAAGGCAAGTGGAAAGACGTGTTCGGCCAGCCCGAAGAGGGCGACACATGGTTTATCAGTGGTCCGAGCGCGAGCGGCAAGAGCAGTTTCGTGATGCAGTTTGCCAAGATGCTCTGCGGAATAGGCAACGTGCTCTACGTGTCGCTGGAGGAAGGCGTCGGGCTGTCGATGCAGCAGCGTTTGGCCCGGTTCAAGATGACCGAGGTGCAGGGCAAGTTCCGCCTCATCACCGAGGGCGACATCAAGGCCCTGGAGGAGCGGCTGGCGAAACCCAAGAGCGCGAAGTTCGTTATAGTGGACAGTTACCAGTACGCCTACGAGGCCGGTTGGGAATACTCGTTGACCAAAGCCCTGATAGAACGCTTCCGCCGTAAGACCTTCATCTTCGTGAGCCAGGAAGACAAGGGCAAGCCCATCGGCAAGCCCGCCATCAGGCTAAAATACGCCGCCGGCGTGAAGGTGAGGACACAAGGCTTTCGCGCCTACTGCCAAGGGCGGTATTCGGGCAACGTGAGCGAATACTACACCATCTGGGCGGAGAAAGCCGTGGAGGTGTATAACGAATGAGAGGAGTCGAGCCGATGAGCCAGCTGAAGCGCATATTGGAAATAAAGCCGCCCGACTACCTGCAACGCGAGCAACACTTGACGAGCCGCGACATGGAGTGCGGCTACTGCCACGGCCGGGGCACCTTTGTATATGACGACCGCTATGGCGACGATGTGGTGAAGATATGCCCCCTATGCCAAGGGCAAGGCCGAGTGGACGCAGAGATAACGATAAGGTGGCAACCAAGCAACAATAACATCAATAACCCCCAAAAACAAAGAAAGCTATGAACGTAATGAAGACAATCGGCTCATGGATAGCCCAGCGGGCATCCGAGCGCAAAACGCGCCTCAGAGTGCGCCGCGAATTCCAACTGAGAGACGAGGCGCAACAGCGCATCCAGATGCGCGAGTTTGAAGACCGCGTGTACATCTGCATGGACAACGTGCCCTTGCTCGACACCGACATCCTCGACAACTTCTCCGCCGATGTGGTGGAAATCCTTTCGGACGCAAGAGCCAACTACGTAGCCTACCGCAACGTGCAAAACGCGAAGCCATGGAACAGCAAGTAACCAACTACGCCCGTTTCTACGGCATCCTCAAGCAGGGCTACAAGTTTGCCACCGCAGAGCTTGGCGAGGACTTCAAGGAAGGCGTGGTGGCACAGTTCACCGGCGGGCGCACCACCTCGCTGCGCGAGATGACCCGACAGGAATACGACACGATGTGCGACAAGCTCGAAGAAGCCACCGGCATGCTGCTCCGCGCCGCCAAGGACGAGCGCCGCAAGTTACGCAGCCGTTGCCTGAAGCAGATGCAACGCCTTGGCCTCGACACCACCGACTGGACCCGCATCAACGCCTTCTGCGAAGACCCCCGCATCGGCGGCAAGCCCTTCGCCCGGCTGACCAACGGCGAACTGACGACGCTCGCCGTGAAGCTGCGCACCATCGGGCGCAAGGGCGGACTGAAGCCCAAGGCGAAGGAAGAGGCGAAGCCCAAGACTAAGACCATCTACATGATGCCCATTGGCGACACCCACCCCACATGCTGAGCGCGTATGAAAAGAGCGATAGCCGACATCATCCGCTACCTGCGCGAGCGCACGGTGGACATGGACAACGAGCAGTTCGCCATACTCCTTGACGAACTGAAAGACGAGATAGAACGTCTGCAGTTTCTCGCCGAATGGAAGGAACCAGACGAATAGCGAATAACAACAATATCAACCATCAAAACAAGAAAGAAAACTATGGCAAAAAGAGAAAAGAAAGTGATCATCACTGGCGTAACACGAGAAGCCGCCGACGAAGCGTTTGCATCCTACGCCAAGGCCGACGCCCAGAGCGCGAAGATAACGGCCGACATCGAATTGCAGTGCGCCAAGATCCGCGAGAAGTACGCAACCAAGCTGGCCGAGCTGGAGGGCGAGAAGGAGAAAGCCTTCGACACCCTGCAAGCCTACGCCACGGAGAACCAAGCCGATCTGTTCACCAAGAAGAAGAGTCTGGAGATGGCCCACGGCGTTATAGGCTTCCGCACCGGCACACCGAAACTGAAGACGCTGAAAGGCTTTACGTGGGCGAGCGCGCTGCAACTGGTGAAGGAGTTTCTGCCCGCCTACCTGCGCCAGACCGAGGAGATAGCCAAGGACAAGCTGCTCGCCGACCGCGACGTGGAGGACATGCAGCCGCAGATGGCCAAGTGCGGCATCCAGGTGGTGCAGGACGAAACCTTCTATGTGGAACCCAAGAAAGAAGACGCGGTATGATACAGGAGAGCGAGAAGAAGCCGAAGATAGCCCTGTGCCGCAAGTGCTACGGCACGGGCAAGACCATAGACAAGGATAGCGGCGAGACCCATGTGTGCCCCCAATGCGAAGGCTCGGGCAGAGTGACCGTGAGCGCAAGGATGACCTACGACATCCGTCCCTATAAACCCAAAGACAGACACCAGTAACCAATTATGACCAAGCGGCGAGGAGCAAGTTACCAGAAGCGCGTGAACGACATCAATAGGATATACGACCAGCATGCCAAGAGCGGAATGAGCAACCGCGAGATATGGCGCAGGTACGTATATCCTGTTTATGCTATCAGCGAGCGCACCTTCTACAACCTGCTCAACGCCCCCTGCAACCCGAAGAACGCGATGCCCGAGGAGTTGCAGCTGTTTCTATTCGACTTCGACGATGAGCAAGGACATACAGAGACTGATACGCACCATACTTAGCGACATCCGTGTGGAGATGGCCGACGAGTTTGACAAGAACTTCGAGCGCCAGGGCTTCTTCAGCGAGGCGTGGGCGCGCAGGAAAAGCCCCACGCGCCCCGGCGGAAGCATCCTGATAGACACCGGCACACTGCGCAAGAGCATCCAGAGCAAGAGCACGGAGAGCAGCATCACCTTCTTCTCCACGTTGCCCTACGCCTCGATCCACAACGACGGCGGCGAGATCAAGGTAACGCGGAAGATGAAACGCTACTTCTGGCACAAGTATTACGCCACGACCGGCTCGTTCGGGCGGAAGAAGAACGGCGAGCGGCGCAACGACAAGCGTACCATCCAGCTGAGCACCGAGGCAGAGTTTTGGAAATGCCTCGCGCTGATGAAGGAAGGCAAGAGCATCAAGATACCGAGGCGCAGGTTTCTGGGCGTGTCGCCCGAGGTGGAGAAGACGGTGAAGGAAATCATAGAAGAGAACCTGACCGACTATTTTGAAAACGAATTCAATCCAATCGAGAAATGAGAAAAGAACTGTTTAACGCCATCAAGGCAAAGTTGGGCGAGGAAGTGCCCGAGGTGAAACACATAGACCTGTGGAACCACAACGTGGAGTTCATAGAGCAAGAAGACGGCTGGGATCGTCCGGCGGTGTTCGTGGAGTTTGGCAAGATAGACTGGTCGCCCTTCCAAGGCGGCGGTCAGCGCGGCAAGGGCGTTGTAACCATCCATCTTGTAACCGACTGGGCAGAAGGCGGGCACGACGCAGCCTTCGACCTTGAAAGCAAGGTACACGCCGCCATTGACGGACTGAGCGGCGAGAGCTTCAACGGCATGGCGCTGATGGAGACCATCACCAACCACAACCACGAAGAGATACTGGAGAGCATCGACAGCTACGCCGTGCGCTACCTGCTGAGATAGACGGCACACTTGCAATGGCTAAGCCCCGACGGAATGACTACCGCCGGGGCTTTTTTTGATGCCGTTAGAATAGCGTTAAAACGCCGT
>CAVKHW010000063.1:2124-4239 GCA_963656105.1 Eggerthellaceae bacterium | reverse complement strand
CCCCTCGAAGATGTCGAGCAAGTCGGCAGGAGTGAGCGTGAGTTGTTCGTTGAGCAGATAGCGTATACTGCCCTTCTTGTTGGTTTGATGCTTACCCTCGGCAAGCACCTTGTGTAAGATTTGGTGATATTTGTTCATGTCCGTTTGAATTATAAACGGAGCAAAGGTAGCGTGGTCAGACCCTTCGCCAAGAGACAACCAGCCACATCATACTGCACAACGCATGCAGTACATTTGCAAGGCTACGGATTACCCCCCCCCCGAATATCAGCGAGTTACACTCGGTCTTGTAACGTTTGATGAGCGAATAAACCTTGCGCTCGCTGACGTTATACTCTGCGGCAAGACGCGCCACGATGTACGACACCTTCTCACCGCCGGAAGCCAATGAGCGGTACTCGTTGTAAAGGTCGATGTAGCGCACGTCGTCAAGCCTGACACCTGCCTTTTGGAAGTTAATCAATAGTTGCCTGTTCAAATTAAGTATCTCAATCAGTTTCATTCTTATAAAAATTTAGTACTTTTGCATCGTCTCACTTATCACAAGGCGCAAACCACGCCATACAATAAAGCCTCTTACCGGCGAACGAGGGTATACGCCCCCGGTCGTGCCGGTAAGAGGTGCTTTATGTTCAAATGGTAAGTGAGACGACTATTTAACAGGCCGGGGGCTTTTTTATAGCCCACCCCCGAGGGGCGAATGTCATCAAGCCTTGTAGAGGCTCAAATCAAAACCGTCTTTGTTTTTCCACCCGTCAGCCAGAGCATCCTGAATGTGCTGCATGGCTTTGGTGTAGAAGTCCGTCAGTTCGCTGATGTCGGAGAACGTGTGGTAGCACGGTTCCTCGTCGGTGCCGAACTTGAACGTAACGGGCAGTGTCTTGCCCTCCGACTGCACGGCGAGGTCGTAAGCCACCTTGTAGTTGAACTGGTTTTCGGTGGATAGCCACACGCTCATGCCGTTCCACGAGAAGCCCGAAAGTATGGTCTCGTTGGTGCGGTCGTTGTACCACTGCGCCACCATCGTCTTGATGTCCTCGTCAGAGGGTTTGCCCTTGAACTCCACCTCCATGTAGTCGGCAGAGCCGTCATCATTGTTGTGTACGTCCCAGCGCACACGCCACTTGTCTTTCACGGGGTTGGTGCATTCGAGCAGTTTCACCCCTTGCGATCCGTTTGCTCTCATCATGTGAAAATGTATTTTGTTCTACCCTTGCCGAAGGTCTCCGTCTTGATGGTGGTCTCGAACGGGAAGCCGTCCGGCATTTCACTCACTTGCTGGAGGATGTTTTTCATCTCCTCCGAGTTGGTGAAGAACTTTTTCGGTTCACCGCCCTGCTCGATAGACACGACGCAGCGGTCTTCGCCCTGACTGGTCTTGACCCCAAGCTCGAAGTCTTTGACCATGATGGGCAGGTTCACCAACTCGCGGATGCTTACCACCGCACCCGCAAATCGCTTCTTGCCGTCTTCCGGCTTGTAAGCGACATTCAAATCCTTAAATGATCTCATTTCTTTGCCTGTTAATTTATTGAATAGCATTATGCAGTCGGCGTGCTTCGTCATGCCGTAGAAGCTGGCAATCAGAACACGCCGCCTTTTCCTTGATTTCACCTCGTGTATCTTCCGGGCGAACTTCTGCTTGATGCGCTTGCGCAGCAGTACATGGTCGGGATAGATGACATAGCCCAAGAAGTCGATACCCTCGGTTGTGGGGAATATGCGCTCGTTGGGTTTCACCGAAAGTCCGATGCCTTCCATCTGCTTGTGTACCATATTGCGCACCGCCCACAGCTCCGCCTTAGAACCGGCAAGCGCCACCCCATCGTCACAATAGCGGTAGAAATGGCTCACGCCGCAGCGGTCTTTCAGGTAGTGGTCAAGATATACCGACAGCAACAGATTGCCCAAACCCTGCGACGAGCGCAACCCGATGCTGATACCCTTCGGCATCATGCGGATGAAACCGTCGAGCATGGCGATGAGCTTCTTGTCCTTGAAGACTCGGCGCACGCAATAGGACACGAAGTCCTGCTGCACGCTCTCGTAGAACTTGGAGATGTCGAACTTGTAGCAATAGCGAGTGCCCTCCGGGTCGTCCTGCATATCACGGCG
>CAVKHW010000063.1:0-1894 GCA_963656105.1 Eggerthellaceae bacterium | reverse complement strand
TGATGACCTCCTCACGGTGCGCGAGCAGATAACGTCCCTGCCGGCTTTTCTTTCGCTTGGAGCCACGGAGCACCTGGTCGAACGATTCCGCCATGTTGGAATATTCGACAATCTCCTCAACGATATGACCTTCTCTGCGCATAGACTCAGATGATTTGTGATAATGGAAGGAGAGAGCCTTCCTTCTCCCGGGCCAGACTTCTTCGAATCGTTGCCGACCTACCAAACTCTATTGCCCGACACGTGATTTTTCAGCATTCTGCTATGGAGCAGCATTGCTGTGGCTTGCCACCCTCGGCACCACATCGGGGACACGTCCCCATCGTTGTACGCCGATTATTTGTTGGTTAGACGCGAGCCGACATTCGCATTCGCATTCGAGGCATCGTTATTCGCATTCGCATTCGAGACGCCGCCATTCGCGTTCGCATTGTTGTACCCGCGATAGACCACACGGCCTATTGGGTGGCTCCACCGCTTGCAAAGTTACTGCATAATCAGGCAAAACAGAGAATATCTGTCAGACAATGAGCCAAATGGCCATTGCCGCGATACCCCCGGCTGCGGTGCATGCCCAGTCAATCCAGTCCCACTTGTTGCCGTAAAGACGGTCTTTGAGTTCGAGACAGGAGGCGGCAACCAGAGAGGCATACAATGCCGCCCATGGAGCGCAAGCCACCATGCCCACAAGGAAACCGCCGATGAGGTGCTTGTAGCGGTTGCTTTTGCTCAGAAATGAAATAATTTTGTTCATAACTTGTTGTATTTTGAGGATTTGTTATTACCTTTGCAATGAGGATTCCGTAGCTTATGACTACCGATTCCTCGATTGCAGGGGCTGGCAGTAATGTCAGCCATCTGTTTGTTTATAGAGTAACGTCAAGGAACCGTCTTTATCCCTTAACCACACTTCCTTTATATCTTCCCCTCGCTCAATTCGCCCTATAATGCTTCTGCGCATATAACGCTCGGTAAGGTCAGGTCTGTCAATAATCAGACGATTGCTTTGCACCAGTCCGTCGCGCATCATATTTCTGAAAGCGTTCTTAGGATTGCTTGATACGAAACCTTCATGCTCATACCATTCCCCATTGATGTTTATATCCGGGCATTTACCCTCGAACTTCGTGCCGACAAGAGACTTGTAAACACATTCGTATTGGAATTTAGGCGGACGCGACATCTTTGGTGTAAGCGTTGCCGTCGCTCCGTCTTTAGCGAAAAACTCTGCCACTTGCACTAATTTCTTATAGTCTGAGTCTTCGCTGTTCACAAGGTGGCTTATCCTTACCTCTCCCTTCCCATGTTTGTAGGACACTTCACGGTTCTGCTCGCATTGCCGTACCAGTTTGCAAGCAGAGCACAACTCGTTTTCGGGCACGAAAGCCAAAGTAACCTTGCCCTGTGCAATGTCGCAGTCGCGACACCGGCGTATGGTGTAGGGGTTATAGTCAGGCACGGATTTTTCCTCCTTGCCCGGGTTGAAATGGAAGATGCCCTTTGTGTCGCGTTGCAGCGCCTCCTCGCCGAGAGCCATCGCCTCGTCGTGGGCGGTAGCGGGATATTTCGACTTGCGCACCTGCACCACCGTGCAGCGGCAGTTCCAACCGTTGGGCGGATAGTATTCTTCCCAAAACGGGTCGGACGGAGGAAGCGTAACACCATTGAGCGCGGCATGCTCGGGTCGCACCTTGCCGTCGCCAGCCGTGCGGTACTGCAGGTTGTAGCGGTCGCCGTCCTCTGCGAACTGCTCCCATTTGGCGGCCATCTCGGCAGACGCCTGCACGAAGTTGTACTCCGCCCGCAGGTAGTTGGAGTTGTAGGTAGCGTCAATCTTCTGAACGTCGTTCAAAAAGCGTTCGAACGGCTTTCTATCGCCGTTCTCATCAAGCAA
>CAVKHW010000062.1:0-13319 GCA_963656105.1 Eggerthellaceae bacterium | reverse complement strand
GGTGGGACTCGAACCCACGACATTCAGAACCACAATCTGACGCTCTAACCAACTGAACTACACCCACCGTGTATCTATTGCTTTATGATTTAAAAGCGAGTGCAAAGGTAAGGGATTTATCTGATACTACCAAATAAATCCCTATCTTTTTTATACTTTTCGCTTAATTTCCATTTTCAGCCGACTGTGCAGGTGCCTTCTGCGTGCCCTGCTGAGCACCCTGAGCACCCTGCTGAGTGCCTTGCGCAGGAGCATTCTGCTGCTGACCAGCCTGAAAACCTTGTGTATTGGTAGGGTTAGTGGTCTGTGTTTCTGTTGCCGACTGTTCGAGTACGCTTTGTGCCGTAGAAGACTGGGGGGCAGTGTAAGCGCACACAACGCTAACAACAACCATGACAGCGGCAAGTCCCCATGTAGCCTTCTCTATAAAATCGGTGGTCTTACGCACACCCATAATTGAGTTAGATGATGAGAAATTACTGGCAAGACCGCCTCCCTTCGACTCCTGGATAAGTACGATGAAGATCATCAGTAGTGATACCAGAACGATGAGAACTACAAATAATGTGTACATAATTTTTTACTTATTGTTTTTATTGTTTAATATCAGCTTTTCCAAGAAACGTATTTGGTCTGCAAAGTAAGCATTTTTTTTCGGATAATTCAAATTTAATCGCTTAATAATTTCAAGCGCTTTGGTATATCGGCCTTGTTTAATGTAAATTTTAGCCAATGTCTCCGTAAAATAGCTTTCCTCGTTGTTTCTACCCTCATATCCACCTGTCGGTTCATCCTCTGGCCTGTATTCAACTTCGGGATTTAATTTTATTTTACCAGTTTCATTGTTTATGAAATTATCTATCAAATCCTGCCCCTTCAGCTGCGGTGCATTTGGAGTTCCTCCCCTTGATTCTTCTTCTGTTTCCGTTTCCAACAGATAGGATACATAGTCAACCGCCGCATCAGCTGGAGTGGGTTTTCGTTTGGACTTTCGTTCCTCCTCTTTTTCTTCCTCCGGAATCGACTCAAGAAAATTATCGATAAGCGAAATAGTGCGATTACTCGTTGATGCCTTTAGCTTTTCGGGTTGCTTGACTGACGTATGCCGTAACTGGTAATGCGCCGCCTCTACAAGATTAAACAACACCTTTCGGTCGGTAATGTAAATGGCAGCCCGACGCAGCTCCTCATCAAACATTGGGTCGTGAAGCAAATAAAGGTTCTGCAAGAGCAACAACCGCGCTGTTTGATAATACGGATACAGCGCAAGCATACTCCGGAGATCATAAAGGGTCTCTCGGTCAAGCAATTCCGGTTGTTTTATAAGTTGCGCTATGTCCATATTGGATTGAGGTGATAAATGGTATTTGATTTTGAAAGATTAAGAATTTCGATAAAAGTGCATGACTCGTCACCAGTTGGCAACCGTTGCATTGAATATCTGCTCTGTCAAGTCCTTACACATTTGTGTCACGAGTTCCTCTTGTACACTATTCAAGCTTGTTGTTGTTTCATAACTTTTAGAAGCCGTGAACGATCGCTCGAAATCCTCATTGTGGTTTTTGTTGTTTGTAAATCGAACGTTGACCGTTATCGAAAGCTCCGTCTGCGCTGAATATCCTTCGCTCGATACCGATTTGTTACGTTGCGAATATTGTGTTATTTCGCCTTCTATGACCAAGTCTCCATTACGCTTTACCTGCTGCAAACGTGTGTGATTAGCAAAGATATCCTTCAATTGATTGTTGAAAATAGGCCCCATTGGCCCCCACACATAACTACTTCGTATAGGAAAGTCTGCTATTTGTATGGTCTTTGTCGTAGTATAGTCTATACTGGCACCATTGAACTTATAGCTTACGCTACAAGCCGTAAGCATCAGTAGAAGGCTTATGGTGAAATATATTAGTCTTCGCTTCATTTCACATCTTGGTTATTATTGTTTTTTATCCAGGCCAAACTGCCTAATACGCCGATATAGCGTCCTATCGGATATGCCCAGTTCTAGCGCTGCTTTCTTTCGATTGCCGTCATTGCGCTCAAGCGCTTTTTCGACCATTTGCCGTCCCAAATCATTTAGATTGAGACACTCCGGTTCAGCTTTTATCTCTTCTGCGTCAGCGTCTTCGGCCGATGGGGCATACGTAGCGATGCTGCCTTTTGTATTGCCGACAGCTGGCACCTGTGTCTTGGAAGAACTGATATAGTTGGAATGAAAACAATTTGCTGCTTCATGCAGCTCTCGCGATTCATCTATTTGTTTCCGCAAGTTCGACATATCGCGTCGAAGATCCGAAATATTTCCTCTTAGTTCGTAGAGAATCTTATAAAGAATTTCACGTTCACTCTCATACGAGTGTTGGCCAGATTGACTAATTGTCGCCAGTTCCGTACTTTCCGGATCCTGCGGTATAAAATGTCTTAGCGTTTCAGGGCCAATCTCCCGTTGTTCGCTTAACACAGACATCTGTTCCGTAATATTCTTCAGTTGACGCACATTTCCCGGCCATTTGTATTGCAACATCATCCGTTTTGCCTCTTCAGTCAGAGTTATCTTTGGCAAGTGGTACTTGTCGGCCATCTGCATAGCGAACAGTCTGAACAACAACAAGATATCTTCTCCCCTATCACGTAGGGGAGGCATTTGTATGGGGATAGTATTAAGGCGGTAATAGAGATCTTCGCGGAAGCGCCCTTCAGAGATAGCTTTTCTCATATTGACATTTGTTGCTGCAACAATGCGCACGTCTGTTTTACGTATTTCTTGCCCTCCCACACGGATATACTCACCCGTTTCGAGCACTCTGAGCAGACGAGCTTGGGTAGCCACAGGCAGCTCGCCCACCTCGTCGAGGAAGATGGTACCTTTGTTTGCAACCCCAAAGTAACCCTCGCTTTCGCCAATAGCACCCGTGTATGCACCTTTCTCGTGCCCAAACAGTTCGCTATCGATAGTTCCTTCGGGTATTGATCCGCAGTTGATGGCAAAGTACCTTTCCTTCCTGCGCGGTGAATTGTCGTGGATGACCCTAGGTACGATTTCTTTTCCCACGCCGCTCTCACCTACAATGAGCACGCTAAGGTCAGTGGAAGCCACCTGCAAGGCCACATCAAGAGCATGGCAGAGCCCCTCGCTATTTCCCACAATATTATATCGTTGCTTTATCTTTTGCAGTTCAGACGTATTCATAGGATGACAAAATTACATATTTTCCAAGAAATCCGCAAACATGTCTTTGTTTTTTATTCTTTCCCTCTCTTCCCGAGTTTAATAAGCAACAAGCCGATGCCAGTCCACACCAATTCCCTCATTCTGACGATGAGTGCGACAAAAATGCCTGCGCTGGCATTGATTCCCAGCGACGTTGTGGACATAAGAAAGCCGCCTTCGCGTCCGCCCAACTGTAAGGGCATAAAGAACAAGAGATTGGCAAAAAGCGATGTAAACGCAAGTATTAATATACAATTCAGATAGTTGACGCTCGGCATGAGCACGAGCAAGATAAAGTATATTTCGAGTGCCGAGCAGATACGGCACGCCAATTCCAATAAGACCGCCCCAAGAAAGATGTGCGGGTTTTGGGTATGCAAAGCAGCTATTTGATGATCAATGTTGTCAAGTTGTTCGCGATGGCGTTCCACAAAAGGCTTTGCCCATTTCTTCACAAAGGGTATATGGCGCAGTAAATTCATGGCTCTGTTGGCCAATCCCTTTCGGTATCCGGCAATAAAGAACCAGATACCAAGCACACAAAAAGCCGCTATAGCTGTCATAAGCATAGCCATTACCATATTGGGCGTTTGTATGCAGATGTAGAGTATGACAGACAACATCCAAAACCAGAAGTGGCTAAAGATGTGTGTCATAGCATAGAGGATGACCGATGACGATGCTTTTTCGGTGCCGATTTTCGGTGCCAGTTCCATGACACGGTAAGGTTCACCTCCCATAAGTCCACCTGGCGTTGCATAGTTGAGTGCGAATGCGGATACCGAAATCTTGTAAAGCCAGAAGAAGGAGATACTTGCCGGGCTCTTCCGTATGGTTTCTTTTCCTTCTTTTGCATTCTGGCTACACACCCCCTTGATAATGAGATACCATGACGCCGTGTTAAAGATATACAGGAAAGCCCACAAAACGACAACCGCTGCAAACCAATATCCTGCATGCCGAAGTCCCTGCCACACCTGCGCAAAATCAAGCTGCGTGACCATGATGACAAGCACCAACAATCCAAAGGCAAAGAAAGCGTTCTGATATTTATTCTTCATGATAGGTTGATAACACTGAAAAAATCTTTATCGTGTGGAATTTTGCACCTAATTGTTTCACTTGCGTTGTTCGCGGCTAAAGCCTTCGCGTTTTTTAGGAATAGAGAATCGCACTTTCTCACTTTCATCCTTCCGCTCATGATAGAGCTTTGGGAGTGGATTGGCCAATGGCTCATCGTAGTTGGTTCGATTTTGGAAAGCATCTATTGCTTGCCAAATGGCATGTCGAAACGATGTAGCATCAGCTTCGTTCTTGCCAGCAACGACATAGCCGGGGCCTTGATCGGCTGCAGTGCAAACCAGCGGAAGCCCTCCCAAATAATGTATGCCGTCTTGAGGCAACAATGCATGGAAGGGAGCCGCTCCCTGATCGTGATACATGGCAAGTATGCCATCGAAAGCCGTAAAGTCTCCATTGCCAAAGAAAGCATCGGCCAAATAAGGACCGAATACACAGATTCCTTCATCCACCAACTGGTTGACAGCAGGGATAATAGCTTCCGTTTCTTCCTTTGCAGGCCGTGCAATACTATGGTTTGGATTGAGTGCCATCACTGCAATGCGCGGACAAGAGATACGAAAATCGCGCTGCAGCGTTTTTGCGAACACTTTCACACGATTAACCACAGCCTCTTGCGTAATGGCAGCAGGCACATCTTTCAAGGGCACATCGTCTGTCATCAGCGCCACGCGGACGTTTCCATTCACCACGATATCGATGGCTTTTTGCCCTTCACTAAGGCATTGCTCGATGAACTTATTGCTATTAGAGAATGCGAAACCATCAATATGCATATTCTCTTTGTTGACCGGGCATGTAACCAAAACATCAAACAGTCCGTCTTTATAATCGGTTACAGCCCTATCGAGCGCCTTCACCGCCGCCCGGCTAGCTTCTTGTGAAGGCACGCCAAACTCCACTTTCACTTCCTCGTCGAATACAGGGATCAAGTTGACTTTGCCGTCCTGAGCTTCCTCGGCCTTGTTGATTATAGTGAAATTGCATGTCGCGCCGATAGCTTTAGCGTGGTAGGCCGCCACCTTAGGCGATCCATAAACGACAGGTGTGCACATATCGAGCATTTCTGGCTCCTCGAAAGCCTTGAATATCAGCTCATAACCTATACCATTGGTATCACCGTGGGTAATGGCCACACGTATTTTTTTATTATCCATATATTACTTGTTCTATTTAGTTATATTCACATTATTCCTTTTATATGAAGAGCCTCCCTGCTACGGTGCCACATTGTGGCCTTCCCCCTACTGTCTGTCCCATTGCAGCGTGTAGAGCACCGTTTCCAAACGCCGTATGGCATTGCGTTTTTCACAGCCCGGTGCAAACACGAAGCCTTCGGCTACCACCGATTTTCCGTCTTCTCCATGGCCTGATGTCGGGCGAGGTACAGATAGGCATCTGCTTACAAACGGGCCACCCATATCATCTCCGTGCATTTCCCACAATCCTCTAAAAAGAGTAATGGGAACACATTCTGCTTCCTTTTGGCGCAGCCAAAGCATTCTGTCCCTGTTGTTTCTGAACACCAGTGCTTTGCTTACTGTTGGCGCAACCGTTGTCATCCACATAGAATCCGTTTCCCCTTTGATATTCTGTCGCAACGCCATATTGCGCTGAGCCACAAACCAGCGCAGGTCATCGCCTACAGAAACGGCCGGCGTAGATGGTTTCTCTAATGCAGGCACGGCCTTGTACAGCACAATATTCTGCATGGTTGTCGGGGCATTGTTGCTAAGCCATATAAAGTCCTTTCCTCGTTTGCTTGCCACCATGTCGGCAGGTATCCAAATAGAGACCCCGAACATCTGTCGGATAATCTGTTCGGCCTTGGTGTTCCGTTTATGGCGAAGCAAGGCTAAATTCTTGTTGGCTTCAGCTCTGTTGAGCAATGTGCGCACTGCTGTACCGATGCTCGGTGCACTCCGTCTGAGCACATCCACTGACGGCACTCCGATGCGCACCACTATCTGCGGCTTGGCCCACACGTTTTTCTCGTAGCCCACATGTGCCTTGCTGTACACATTGGGGTCCACCAAGACCATCACGATACTGCGTGCCTGCCGCACGGAAGCATTGAATTTCGCGCTATCGACAGCCGAGACATCAAACGAAGGTTCCCCCTGCGGCAAGCCTTCAGCGTCTGCCTCCAGCATCTGCCTGACCAGTTCTTCGCGATCGCCCACGAGCAACACCTCGTAGAGCCGACCGCCAGATGACGGCAATCCGCCGCCCGCCCCCGTACAGGCCATTAGCAGCAAACAGGCCAAGAGAGAAACCCACGTTCTTGTCATCGTTGTGGCTCATGGCGCACTTGGCCAATCTTTTTCGAGGTGCTGAGCAATCCGCACGCTGCATAGATGTCTTGTCCGCGCGAGGCACGTATGGTGGTAAAGATGCCGTGTCCTGTCAGGTAGTCGCGCAGTTCCTCCATCTTCCTTTCGTCGGTGCCATGCAGGGGCACATCGGGTATTTGGTGGAAGCGGATAAGGTTGATGCGGCAGTAGAGCCCCTTTAACAACTTGACGATTTGGCGCGCATGAGCAATCGTATCATTGACGCCTCCGAAAACGATGTATTCGAACGACAAGCGGCGCTGATGGGCAAAGTCATAGTTACGCAGGAGATCCACTATCTCCTCTATGGGCATTCCCTTTTCGGCTGGCATAAGCATTGTGCGCAGATTATGGTCAGGCGCATGCAGGCTGATGGCCACATGACAATCGCTTTCCTCCAAAAACCGTTGTAGCTTCCCCTTTACACCTACCGAGCTCACAGTGATGCGCTTGGGACTCCATGCCCAACCATAGCTGGCGGTGAGGATTTCGGTAGAACGCAACACATTGTCGAGATTGTCCATCGGTTCGCCTTGACCCATATAGACGATGTTGGTCAATTTGTCCGCCTCGGGCAGACTATATATCTGGTTAAGGATGTCTGCAACTGTGAGGTATCCTTCAAATCCCTGCTTACCCGTCTGACAGAAGAGACAGTTCATCTTGCATCCCACCTCGCACGATACACAGAGCGTAGCGCGGTCGTCGTCGGGAATGTAGACTGTTTCAACAAACTTGACGACCTCACTCTCGTCGGGGCGGGTAGTCCGCACGGGGAAAAGATACTTGATGGTACCGTCTTTCGAATGCTGTGCATCGATGGGCTCGGCACACCCCACTTCATATTCCTCAGCCAACCGTGCACGATTGGCCTTGGATAGATTGGTCATCTCGTCAATGGCCTTCACGCGATTGCCGTAAATCCATTTTGCCATCTGCCCACCAGCGAAAGCGGGCATGCCCAACGAGGTGGCCACTTCCTTCAGTTCGGCGAGTGTCAAGCCGAGTAACGTTTTCTTCTTCATTTGTGCAAAGATACAAATTTTTTGAAAAAGCTATATGTATTGTGGGGTAAAATCGCTATCTTTGCATGAGATAGACGGCCTACGGAACGGCAAAGCCCCCTTCCCGCAAGTTCAGTATGCACCATCAGCGAAACCAAGAAGCCACGCAAGACAGCGTGCATGGGCTTACCCCTCTTCAAACAACGACATGAATCAAAATCCAACAATCACTCACATATCCGAAACTGCGGCCAGCCCCTTGGCAGCCATCGGCCACGAGCCCCTTGTAACAGTGGGCATCGTAAGCGGCAAGCGCATCACTTTTTCACTCAACGAGCCGTACGGAACAGAAGACACGCACGTCAAGGGCGACCAGACTGCCGAGTTCGACAACGGATCCATTCTGTGGAACGGCGAACGCCATAGCGAACTGCTTTTCCGTCCCGAAAGCCCCGACGCATCGTTTTCGCTGAAGGATGTTACCATCGGTATCAATTTCCACTGGGAGCGCAAAGAAACGCAAACTTTCAAGGGAGCCCTACGGCTTGTCATTGATGGCAACAAAATACTGGCCATCAACGAGTTACCAATAGAACAATACCTCGAAAGCGTGATATCGAGCGAAATGAGCGCTACATCGAGTCTGCAGCTGCTCAAGGCGCATGCCGTTATTTCACGGTCATGGCTGCTGGCTCAGATAGAGAAGCGCCATGCTGCAGCCAACAACACACACTACCGCCCCGCATTCGTTGAAGGCGACGACACCATCATTCGCTGGTACGACCGCGAGGACCACACGCTTTTCGACGTGTGTGCCGACGACCACTGCCAGCGTTACCAAGGCATCACAAAGGAGACCAGTCCGCATGTGGCTGAAGCGATACGCCAGACACGCGGCCAAATTCTTACGGCCGACGGTGTCATCTGCGACGCACGTTTCTCCAAGTGTTGCGGTGGAGCCGTAGAGGAGTTCCAATATTGCTGGGAGGACAGCGCCAAGAGTTATCTTCGCACCCTTCGCGACTGGCTACCACCGCGGGTGGCCACTTTGGCCGCAACCGACAAAGGCGCATCGGCATTTCCCGACCTCACCCAGGAGGGTCAGGCGGAAAAATGGATTCGTACACGACCTGCAAGTTTCTGCAACACTGCCGACCGCACCATCCTCTCGCAAGTGCTCAACGACTACGACCAGGAGACCACCGACTTCTACCGCTGGCAGGTGGAATACACGCAGCAGGAACTGGCCTCACTGCTGGCCGACAAGCTGCACATGGATTTCGGAGCCATTTTAGACATGATACCCGTGACACGTGGCAAGAGCGGTCGCATCGTGACCATCAAGATCGTGGGCACGCAACGCACACTCACCCTTGGCAAAGAACTGGAGATACGACGTGCCTTGAGCAAGACCCACCTCTATAGCTCGGCCTTTGTGGTAGACAAGCAAGGCACCGATGCTCAGGGGATACCCGCCCGTTTCACTCTCACCGGAGCTGGTTGGGGACATGGTGTAGGTCTGTGCCAGATTGGCGCAGCCGTGATGGGCGAACAAGGCTTTGCCTACGATGAGATATTGTCGCACTATTATCCTGGGGCTGCCATAACGAAATCATATCAGTAAGGACCATTATCAACATGCAATTTTCCAAACGATCACCATGGCTATGGGTGCCAACGCTGGCCTTCAGCGACGGTCTGCCGTTCGTAGCCGTCATGACCCTCTCTGTCATTCTTTACAAGCAGCTCGGACTAAGCAACAGCGATATCACCTTCTACACCTCATGGCTCTATCTGCCGTGGGTGCTAAAACCCGTGTGGAGCCCCTTCGTAGACCTCATCAAGACCAAGCGCCGGTGGGTGCTGGCCACCGAGGTTCTGCTTGGCGCGGCATTTGGCGGCATCGCATTCACAATTCCATCTCCATTTTGGTTACAAGGCTCGCTGTTCTTCTTTTGGGTAATGGCTTTTGCAGGTGCCTCCCATTGCATTGCGGCCGACGGCTTCTACATGTTGGGGCTCGACAGCCACCAACAAGCATGGTTCATGGGCATACGGTCTGTGGCCGACCGTTTGGCAACCATCTTCGGCCAAGGCATACTGGTGATGGTGGCTGGCAACCTACAGGTTATCCTCCGCAACAGCATTGCCTACTCGTGGAGTCTCATGTTCTACGGGGTAATGGGAATGTTCCTCACGATGTGTCTATGGCACAGCTATGCATTGCCACGACCGGATGAGGACGCGGTACGGCCAGGCATCAACGCCCGCACCATCTGGAAGGAGATAGCCAACACCTTCCGCACCTTTATACAAAAGGAACAAGTGGGGGCTGCACTGCTCTTCATTATGCTCTTCCGCACACCCGAAGGTCTATTGTCGAAGGTATCGGCTCTTTTTCTTATCGATGCCGGGCACAATGGCGGCCTGGGGCTCTCGCCTCAGGAGTTCGGACTGGTGCAAGGTACCGTGGGAGTAATCGGTGTGGCTTTGGGCGGTGTGTGCGGCGGCATAGCGGCTGGCAGCGGCGGTTTGCACAAATGGCGGTGGCCCATGGCACTCGCCTTTGCCATGCCCTCGCTGGTCTACGTGTTTCTAAGCTACATGTTGCCATCGAGCCTGCTGGTCATCAACGTCTGTGTGTTCATCGAGCAATTTGGCTATGGTTTCGGGCTTACCGCCTATATGCTCTACCTTATTTATTATAGCCGCGGATCCTTCAAGACCAGCCACTACGCTTTGGCATCGGCCCTGATGTCGTTGTCGATGATGCTGGTCGGTCTCTTTGCGGGCACACTACAGGAAATGTTGGGATACCGCCATTTCTTCATCTTCGTTATTCTGTGTTGCTCGGTTACGTTTCTCGTGACGGCTTTCCTCAAGATAGACCCGACCTTCGGAAAACGGAAAGCCAACCAAATCGAGTAAATACAGACGCTACAAAGGTGCATCACACGGATTGAGAACCATAAAGGTGCTGGTAGCAAGCTGTCAGCACCTTTATGGTTCTCAACCGTTCTCTTTTACTTGGCATTGCGCCGCGCCTGACGTGCTTTTTCCGCCGCCACCTGGCGTGCCGCCAACTCTTTCTCCGAAGGTGCCACATAATGGATGCGGCGCATAAACTCATCTACCGTTTCTTCTCCGTCAAAGTCGTTGAAGAATGTTTCCAAAAGTGCTTGTGTAATAGCACGTGCGGAAAGACGCTTGTAATATTTTTCGCTTATCGCCTGCAAACGTTCCACCAGGTCGCTCGACACATAGATGGGCTTACCTTTTTCCGAGCTCTTGTCGTAGCGGAGATAATTGGTGATGAGCTGGTCGGAAAAAGCCTTCGAAATGCTACGTCCGGTCTTCGCCGTTCGCTTTGCAACCTTGGGCTTCGGTGCGGTTACGGTCTCCTCGGCTGCGTCTTTCTGATTTTTTGCCGCTGCATCGTCGGATTCGCTGGTGATGCTCCGCACGATATTGGTAATATCCATCTCATCCAGCGGATTGCCTATCACGGGTCTTTTGTTTGCCATATCCTTTCCTCCTTTTTATTACTTGACAGCTTTTGCAATGGCCTCAAAAGTGGTATCCACAATCTTCTTCTGCTTGGCCTCCAAGGGATAGATCGTGGAATAGCGCTTGATGGCCACTCCTTGCTTGATGCGCGGCACAACCGTTCCTACCAGCTCAAGGATATTTACCGTCTGCGCGCGCTGCTTGCGCTCCTCGGCCTTTCCCTCATGATCATTGATGCGGTTAGGAACAAAGACCATGTCGCATCCGGAAATACTCTTCAGAGCTTTCAGGAAGATACCTGTGGCATCAACCGTATCAGGGTCGAACGACATGGGGATAACCGCTACGTCAGCCGCAGCGTAAACTGCAGCAAGACTCTTGTCGTTGAGGTTGCCCGGACAGTCGATAAGCACATTACCCGGCAGCTTTTTAAGCTCCGTCATCACTTTGTTCACCTTTTTTATATCAGTAGTATCAAGGGGTGTGATTTGCCAAGGTGCTTTCTGTTCAGGATCGGCCTTTTCCTCACGCACACGATGACGATAAAGCGACTGCTGTAAGTCGGCATCGAGCACCACTACTGGCTCACCATTTTCAGCCAAATAGGTAGCAAACAAACTACAAAGCGTGGTTTTGCCAACACCACCTTTGATATTCGAAAAGATTATAACCTTGTTCTTTTGTGCCATGATAAAATCATTATGTTTATACTGCAAAAGTAAGCAATAATAGGCTTTCAAACAAATATTTTGATATAATATAAGATATTTTAGCATTTTAAACACGTTATATATCGTAAACACAGGTGTGAAAGCTACTATGCATTATATCGTCGGCCGCTTACATCATATAACATACCGCCACAAAACAGCCGTTCGGCATTATGCAACGCAAATCATTTACACACCACACATATTAGTTGCACGCCGCCGCAATGATTCGGATGCCCAGAGGGGTAAACACACCAAACGTTGCTATTAACAAACCATGACACCTGCATAAAAAAGCCCCGGCAACGAAGCAGATACCAAACGACAGAAAATAATAGCTTAAATTTGAAAAATAATAGCTTAAATTTCCGTAATTTAAGCTATTATTTTTTTCTTGTCCCATAACCCATTGATATACAATAGGTTACAAATGCCACAGAATACGCCTTATTTACAACAATTAAATCAGTTTAGATCCGGCCGCTCCATCCATCGTCGCACACCCAAAATCCCACCATCAATCGCCAGCTCTGACACCACAATTCTTTTGCCCCACCATAGCGAGCAGAAGCACACAACCGCCAATCAACCGAGAGTCGAGTCCTTTAATAAAAATAGGACTAAAAAATATTTTTGTTAAAAACACGAAAACGCTTGCCGACTAACAAATAAATAACTATCTTTGCATTATCAATAATTTGTAATTATTACAAACTTGAAATACAGAAACATTATGAAAGACTTAAAAGGAACAAAGACAGAGAAGAACCTGCAAGAGGCTTTTGCCGGCGAGAGTCAAGCCCGCAACAAGTACACATATTTTGCATCGAAGGCCAGAAAGGAAGGCTACGAACAGATAGCTGCCATTTTCGAAGAGACAGCCAACAACGAACGCGAGCACGCAAAGATGTGGTTCAAGCTGCTTGAAGGCGGTGCAGTGCGCTCCACCCGCGAGAACCTAAAGGCTGCAGCCGAGGGCGAGAATTTCGAATGGACCGATATGTACGACCGTATGGCTCAAGAAGCCGAAGAGGAAGGGTTCCCCGAGATTGCAGCCAAGTTCCGTGGTGTGGGAGCCATCGAGAAGCACCACGAAGAGCGCTACCGCAAACTGCTGCAGAATATCGAAGATGCCTTGGTGTTCAGTCGCGACGGCGATGCCATTTGGGTGTGCCGCAACTGCGGACACGTGGTGGTAGGACAGCAGGCTCCCAAGGTGTGCCCCGTATGCGCTCATCCGCAGAGCTACTTTGAACTGCAGGCCAACAATTTCTAATCATATTTGTCCCCCCGCCGGGATACGGCAGCCACACCAAAAGTCAGGAGACTGAAGGCCGGGGACGGCCAATAGGCCAATTAACACGCAAACCACACAAAAAGCCCGTCGGAACGCATTCCCGACGGGCTTTTTGTGTGGCAAGTGGAGCTGGCGGGAGTCGAACCCGCGTCCAAACAGGGAAACCATATGCTTTCT
>CAVKHW010000061.1:9615-14003 GCA_963656105.1 Eggerthellaceae bacterium | reverse complement strand
ATTGGCTTCGGTCTATTGACTGTGCATTCAAATGCCCTGTCACTTCATTTCCATGCGTTCCGGTTATTGCCAAAACAGGCAATTTCCTGTAATGTGCCTCTGTAAGCCCAGAATAGTAGTTTCTTGACGCCGTTGCTTCGGTACATGTTATCACTACAGGTTCTCCGCTTTCTGCAGCCAAGCCACATGCCATATAAGCTGCAGAGCGCTCATCTACAGATGAGTACATCTCAAACCACGGGTCATATTGCATACTTGCAACCAAGGCTATATTTGTTGTGCCTGGTGAAGCAATTACTTTTTTTATACCATGCGCTTTTAGTAACGCAAGAACTATCTGCGTACTTCTGTCGTTTGAATATTTTAATGTTTCCATCTATATTAAATCACATCCACCGATAATATTTTTATGCACGTTTCTCAAAAGCTCAATACTGCCCAGCAACAACATTAGCAACAACGTTATCAAGCTGATAACCGCACCTTCCTTCAGTCCCCTTGGCACAAAGGTGAACCGCACTTCATGCAGTCCTTTTGGTACAAGAACTGCGGAAAGACCTAAGTTCACTTTGTGGATTTTCGTTTCCTTTCCATCCACATATGCTGAGAAACCCTTATCAGCAGGAACACTGTAGAACACAAAGTTCTTGCGAGAGAGGTTCACTTTTGAAACGAATCCTTGGGTGTTGCCTTCAAAGTTTAATGAAGCTATGGCTTTCCGTTTGGCAACCACACTATCCACATTTGCTTGAAGGTCTATCTTGCCACACACCAAGTACTTTGAGAACAAAGTCTTTTCCTCATCTGGCACAATCATGCTTGAAAGCAATACCAAAGGAACATCAGGCTTGGGCGACATCGCCAACAACGAATCTACCTTGCTTTCAAGAAGATATGCGTCGTATGTGAAGCCCATTGGGATATAATCCTTGTTCGTCTCTTTTATGAAGCCCTTTCCGTGGTATTTCTCTATCTCCTTTACGGACATCAAGGCATAGAAAGGACGCTTGTAATTTTTGGCAACGAACGTATTCGGGAACTCAACCATCGCAGTGTCTGCTATCGTCACAAACTGGTAGAGATTCGCATTCAACACAGAATGGAAGGTTGAGACACTTGGCGTATTGGTCAACAATCCCATATTGGGATACCTTCCTTCAAATGCCGTGCGATAACGCATGATGGCGGCATTGTCATTTCTCGTCAGCTTGCTGTCTGTGAGATAAGGACGCACGATGTCCTTTCGGTCTTTGTCTTGAGAATAATAGAAGCCTATATCCGAGCGCAAGAAATTGAACAACATCATCTCCATTCCTGCACAAACGAGGATGCCATAGAGTAGAACCTTTTGACTGCATCTGCTAAGACCATAGACAAGCAAGAGTGCCAAGCTCACCAATAGCATGAGGATATAGGATATGAACTGGCATTTGTTTGCAGCAGTTTCCAATCCCTCTCCACGAGACAAAGAGAAAGCGAAGGCGCATACTGCCAAGAATCCATATATCGCCCATGCTTTGACAGAGATGGCTGAGCCTTTCTGTAAATTGTCCATCCATTTGACTGATGCCAATATCAAGAACAAGGTCAGGGCGTATGCCCATCGTGTATAATTCGGATTCGTGAATAGGGAAAAGGCAGAGTTCAATGGAGTCAAGAACGAAACGAGTGCTATCAGCACCAATACAGTAATCCAATTTCTCTTATTCTTCCAACAATACAACATCGCCAACAAGATGCCAACCACAGGCAAGGTTGCCGAACAACTATGGAAACCTGTTCCTTGGAACAAGGCGGTACGCTCCTCCAAGACCTGCGGCATGAAGAGTGTGCGCAACCTTTCGATGAAGAAGGGAACTGCCGTAAAGTCCATACCTGTCATGATTCCTTTGCTTGCTCTTACCCCCCCACAAGATGTAACACACTGGGTATCAGCATAATACTATCCAACAGAATACCCATCGTTATCAGAAACAAGCCCAACGGTACACGACGCAAGTAAGTCTTCAACTTTTCAGAGAACAAAACTCTACAGAACACATATATCGCTGCAGCGACAAAACTACACACTGCGAAATAATAGTTGATGAACACTGTCAAGAATGCCGCCAACATTAAGGTTGTCTTGGCATACTTTTCCTTGCTCAAGAACCGCTCTATCGCCACGAGCAATAATGGGAACACGATCATCGGCTCAAAGAAATGATAGTA
Source organism: Eggerthellaceae bacterium (assembly GCA_963656105.1). GTDB lineage: Bacteria > Bacteroidota > Bacteroidia > Bacteroidales > Bacteroidaceae > Prevotella. The sequence goes on along the minus strand of CAVKHW010000061.1, from coordinate 11,792 downwards.
GTAACTATTGCTAATTGCATAGGATGAGAAGGCATACATCAAACCGCCTATGGCAGCATTTTCCTTTGACACCTCCATCTTGCGCAAATACAACCTTGCAGTCAAGAACGTACAGATGTATTTAAGTATCAGCGTCAAGAAAAGACTTTTGAGCATCCATTCGTATGGTACGAGGCTGTTGAGCCACACAAATGGCGAAGTCAAGGTATAAAAGCTATAACCAGCGATAAAATTGTCGCCAAAGAACGTATTCCAACTCCAAAAAGGCGTTCCAGATGCAAACATCCGTTTGGTTTCCATGACGAATGGTATCTCCTGACTGAAGAAATCATCCATCAAGACATAATCGCCATATTGAATGAACAAAGGTAATGTTCCTATGACGACGGTTATTACTAACAGAAATATATATTTTTTCACGATTGCGTTTTTTCTTAGAAGGGATATTCGCATGTGTGACAATATTCTTAGACCGTCTATCGCAAATAGATATTATCGTTAAACAGACTTGCGAGATTGGAAATGACAACATCATTGATGAATTACAAAATTCAAAGTTGGGCCTCCCCATCTTCTAATCTGCATTTGTTTTCCGCAATGCGGCATGTTCACAAATTCATCAAATCCTTGTTGAGATTGGTGCCGAAGATGCGCTTGAAACAGAAATCGGTCAGCAAGCTGATATATCGCTCCTCTGCTAAACCTTCCATAATGTTTCTTTTCTGCTTGATTAATTCGGGGACGCATATTAAAGCATAAGCCCCAAATTCAGAACTTGAGTTAAGCATGTGTCCCCTATTTATTAATGCCGTCTAATTCCGCCAACGGATAATCTTTATTTTCCATAGACAAACTTTTCTATCCATTTACCTTGATGAAGGATGTTTCCTACTCCGACCGACACGCCTGTAATGATGACAGAAAGGCAGGCGGCTAACACAAAGGTGAGAAATTCGTTCCCCGATGTTTCCAGCTGCCTGGCTGGCACAGACAAATGAATGTGGCTTACAAAGAAATAATGTATCACATAGACATCCAGCGTCCTCTTCCCCACATAATCCAACACACGTTCTATCCAGGAGCTTTTCCCGTGCCGTCCCATAAAAAGCGTCACAACCACGAACACCATACAGAAAGGCATAAAGATATGCTTGTTTAAGCTCTCTAAAGCATGAACTGGCATGTCAGCCACAAAAAGGACGATATACCCCGTCACGCAAACGGAGAAGAGCCAATTGGCTTGCCTCACTTTTTCCAATAGCCCGTACTTGGCCGTGAAAACACCCAATATGAAGAACACATAGAAATTGCCGCAGTTAAGCAAGCAGAAGTAGTCTTTGGTCTGCGCCAAGTATTTCCAAAGCACAAAATACCCCCCCCCCGACCGCAATCGCCAAGGCCACATCTACATACCATTTCTGCTTGACATTGAGTCGATAGAGGCTAAGCGAGGCATAGAACACCGCCAACGTCATCAAGTACCAGTATCCGTTCTTGCTGGGCGATTCCAAAAAATTGATCAGACCAGAAACGAAATTGTCAGACCAAGTCAAGGTGAAACACATGCCAAAGACCAGCATCGGCAAGAGCAAGCCTCTAAGCTTTGCGCCCAACTTAGCCATGCTCCAGTATGGAGAAACAACTCCGGAACACGCCACAAGCCCCGAGAGGAACATAAACAGAGGCATATGGAAAGAGCTGATAACTTTGTTTGCCACATCATCCGCTTGCAAAAAAGCGAAACCATACACATGTCCCATGACAACCAAGAAGATTGCCTGTCCTTTCATTCTGTCAATATAGTCGATACGTTGTTTCATAGCGTTTCAGAAAATGTCGCCTCATGTAAATTCCTTATTAATGTTTTGGATTTGGAATTAATACACCACGAGCCGCGCCTTTAACGTTCCTGGTTCGGATGTCGAACCTCTTGTGGATAGCAGAAAATCAGCAATGCGTTTTAAGCTCCAGTATCTGCTCTTTCGTCAGACCTGTGTACAAGGATATCTTGTCTATGTCCTCGCCTACGCTCAACATCGTGCGGGCGATTTCAACGGAACGTTCATCACGACCTTCCGCTCGGCCTTCCGCACGGCCTTTCACACGTCCCTTCTCCTCAGCGCTGTCGATGGAGTTCTTGATGTCGCGATAAGCCTTGAGGCTGTCCTCATACTCGT
>CAVKHW010000061.1:0-8999 GCA_963656105.1 Eggerthellaceae bacterium | reverse complement strand
ACCGAAATCGGTCAGCAAACTGATATATCGCTCCTCTGCTAAACCTTCCATAATGATTCCTTTCTGCTTTTGTTTTCCGCAATGCGGCATGTTTACAAATTCATTCCTGACCGAGCTCCAGTATCTGCTCTTTCGTCAGACCTGTGTACAGGACTATCTTGTCTATGTCCTCGCCTACGCTCAACATCGTGCGGGCGATTTCCGCACGGCCTTCCGCACGACCTTTCACACGTCCCTTCTCCTCAGCACTGTCGATGGAGTTCTTGATGTCGCGATAAGCCTTGAGGCTGTCCTCATACTCGTGCAACTCGCGCTTGGTGAACTTCGCAATTTCTGCCTCGGCGAACAAGCGGTCGAAAATCTTATCGCGCAACTTCTGCGGGCGGTTCTCCAACACGGGCAGGTTCTTCAGCGCGTAGAGCCACTTGTCGTAAGGCGTGCGGAGCTTAGCAAGCGGCTTGTCGAACTTGGCCACCTCAACGTACTTGAACGTGAGCTTGTCGTTGAACACACGCTTGGTCTTCTTGTCGAGCAGACCCACGTCGTGCGAAAGGGCTTTCGGGTCGAAGGCCTCGTCCTTCATGTCGTAGTTCAGCAACACCACCACATAGACGTGCGCCAGCTCGAAGTTCCAGTCAGCACCCTTGGGAGCCTGCTCGCGGATGGGGAAGGTGGCGTAGAACAGCGAACGGTCCTTGATGTACTTCTGGTAGGCATTCTGCATCTCTACGATGAACTTCTCGCCCTTCTCGTTCTCGCAGTACACGTCGAAGATGGCCTTGCGCTCGGTGTAGACATCTCCCACATGCTCGCTGTTGAGGTACTTCACGTCGGTGATGACCTGCTCCTTGCCGAACAGCGAGTTCAGAAAATTGATGAGCAAATCCTTGTTGGGATTGGTGCCAAAGATACGCTTGAAACCGAAATCGGTCAGCAAACTGATATATCGCTCCTCTGCTAAACCTTCCATAATGCTTCCTTTCTAAATTTGATTAAAAACTGCGGATCATCGTCTTATACCGCCCAAAATTGTCATGGGCTTGGCTTTATGGCTAAGAATCGCCAACCTCTTCAAAGTCCTCCTGATGCACCCCACGGATAGCCACAGCAAGCCCGCCGAAGTCGAAGACCAGCTGACGGTCGCGGTCCACACGCACGATGTAGCCCTCATAGCCGGCAAAGGGACCGGTGAGCACGCGCAGAAGGACGCGGTCGCGAGCGAAACGCTCGAATGGCTCACGCAGAAAGGTGATCTGTTCGGGATGAGCCTGTATCACGCGCATAAAAGGCTGCATCACCGCATCGGCAATGGAGGCCGGACAACCCGTGCTACAGTTCTTTACAAGATGGTACTGGGGGAAATAATCGTTCAGAAACCGTTGCAGGTCAGGCACCTCTCCCTGCAGAAAGACCAATCCGCTGACCGACGGGCGCAACACTCGGCGCGCACCTGTCTGTGCCTCTTTGTTTTTGTACTGGTACTGGTACGACTGGTGGATGAAATAACGCTGGGGGAAGGCCGTCTGACAATTGTGGCGGTCGAGCCACTGGCCGAAAGTGCGGGCAGCCATGTGGTGCAGATAGAGATAGCTCCAGGGCGCAGCCAAATCACAAGGGGGTACAATCTCTACTTTAGAGCCCGGCAACGTGCCAGTCTCCTGAACGTGGACGCCCTTTGGCAAGCTTACGCTTGCGTCGGCTGCAGGAAGAGAATCAGAGCTATCCAGCGTCATCGTCTCTTTCTACTTTATGTTCTCGCTTGCGGTCATAACAGGCGAAGGCAAGCGTCTTGTCGTCACAATCAGCTTGTTCATCATAATGAAACTCTTTTAATGTCTTTCCCTCCGAGAGAATGATTCTTTTCGGCAAAGATACACCTTTTCTTTTAGACATCACCATATTTTGTCATTTTTGTTTGGCAGTTTCCACGTTTTTACACTATCTTTGCAACGAGACAAACCGCATATCGCAGGACATCGCTCCCCATGAGGCCATAGCCGCGACAAGCCTGTTTGTCCAAACCATTTACGACAACCAACCCTTAAACGATAACTTAACCGTCATGAACGAACAGAAAGCAACCAAGCCATACGTCATCGGCCTCGACCTGGGCGGCACCAACTCGGTGTTCGGCATCGTCGATGCACGCGGTGAAATCAAGGCCACCACAGCCATCAAGACACAAGCCTACGACAACGTGTCCGATTATGTAGATGCAGCCATGGAAGTGCTCCACATCATCATCGATCAGGTGGGCGGCATCAGCACCATCAAGGCCATGGGCATCGGTGCGCCCAACGGCAACTACTACACAGGCTGCATCGATTTCGCACCCAACGTGCCATGGGCGCACAACGGATCGGTGCCCTTGGCGCAACTGTTCTCCGAACGGCTGGGCGGCATTCCCGTAGGACTGACCAACGACGCCAACGCTGCTGCCATCGGCGAGATGACCTACGGCGTGGCGCGCGGCATGAAGAACTTTATCATGATAACCCTCGGCACAGGCGTAGGGTCGGGCATCGTTGTCAACGGACAGGTGGTGTACGGCTGTGACGGACTGGCCGGCGAGCTGGGGCACGTCATCGTGCGCCATGAGAACGGCCGTTCCTGCGGATGCGGCCGATGCGGATGCTTGGAGACCTACTGCTCGGCCACGGGTGTGGCGCGCACGGCACGCGAGTTGCTCAGCACCACCGACACACCATCGCTGCTGCGCAAGCTGAAACCCGAAGACATCACCTCGCTCGACGTGTCGGTAGCCGCCTCACAAGGCGACGAACTGGCAAAGCATATCTACGAGTTCACGGGCGAGATTCTAGGCGAGGCGTGCGCCAATTTCACGGCCTTCACATCACCCGAAGCTTACGTCTTCTTCGGTGGGCTCACCAAGGCCGGCGATCTGCTGATGAAACCACTCGTGAAGAGCTACAACGACAACGTGCTGAAGATATTCAAAGGCAAAGCGCAATTCCTTACGAGTGCTCTCGATGGCAGCTCCGCCGCCGTGCTCGGTGCCAGCGCCATCGGTTGGGATTTGTGAACGGGCTACGCCAAAAACTTGTCACATTGCACAGCAAACCTTATTCGTTGGATTTGTAAGATTCGTGATTCAGCTATCACGCACACCCTTCCTTCGCTAACCACGAATCTTACAAATTTTACGAATAACAACGACATACGCCAACAAGCCTCATTCGTAAGATTCGAAAAATTCGTGGTTCAACCATCACGCATACTCTTCCTTCGCTAACCACGAATCTTACAAATTTTACGAATAAAGACAACACACGTATTTCCATTCAGTGACAACGAGAAATATTTACAACATCTTTTCGCATACCGAAAGTCCTGCTATGGTTTGCATTTCTGCATTCAAAATGGACAAACACGAACAAATCCCATAATCGACTGGCTATCCGACAGATATGGCCCAACGCCGAAATGCGTGTTCATTTTCTCTTTGGAAGCGATTGTCAAAGATATGCTATCGGATGACGAAAGACCATCTACCACAGAATGATAGCTACTGAACGACATCTTCTCCGATACGCAACCGCACCAGCAAACAGCACCTATCGCAAAGCGAATAGCAGTCCGAGCGCATATTTTTTATGCGGCATCATGTCTTGTCCCATATAGAAAGCGTTAATCGAAGCACTGGAATGAGGAGCGAAGAGGATTGTTTTTTTCAGAATATTCACAACATATTTACTGGCGCGTCGTAAATTCAACCCGTTTCTTTGTTAATTTTATTTCATAACATTTACGACGCACGCCAACAAGCCCCATTCGTTAGATTCGTTAGATTCGTGGTTCAACCATCACGCACATCATTCCTTCGCTAACCACGAATCTTAATAATTTTACGAATAGCAACGACGCACGCCGCCACGTGTTGACCGACATTTGCTTCCCTTCTCTACAATAAACAGGCAGATGCTGCGTTAATATCTATATGAATCGCAGATTATTGTTACTCATCATACTCGTAGGTTCGGCGCTCAGCTGCGTTGCACAAACGTTCACCCTACGCGGCCGCGTCACCGACGAGCAAGGCAACCCCGTGGAGTTCGCCTCCGTGTCATGCCCCGCCCAAGGGCGCGCCACCGTCACCTCGCTGCAGGGTCAGTTTCAGCTCACGCTCCTCTCCGCCGACTCGGTGGTGGTGAAATTCTCTATGCTCGGCTATCGCGCCAAGACACGTGTGCTGCGCCGCCCCAAGGGCACGCAGACCCTCCAGGTGAGCCTCTACGAGGAGGCCAGCACACTGGCCGGAGCCACCGTCACCGGACAGAAGATACAGAGCGGCCAGACACAGGAGCTGTCGACCAAGCAGCTGCACGACCTGCCGTCGACCACGGGCAACGCTGTGGAGGAGCTCATACAGAGCCAGGCTGGCGTGTCGACCCACTCCGAGCTGTCGTCGCAGTACAATGTGCGCGGCGGATCGTTCGACGAGAACTCCGTCTACATCAACTCCGTGGAGGTCTACCGTCCCTTCCTCGTGCGCAGCGGCCAGCAGGAGGGTCTCTCCATCATCAATCCCGACATGGTGGACCGCATCGGATTCTCCACCGGAGGTTTCGAGGCCAAGTACGGCGACAAGATGTCGTCGGCACTCGACATCACCTACCGACGCCCCAAGCGCTTTGAGGCCAACGTGGCGGCATCGCTGCTCGGAGCCAGTGCCTACGTGGGGTTCTCCAACAAGAAATTCGCCTGGGCCAACGGTGTGCGCTACAAGACCACAAAGTATCTGCTGGGATCGCTCGAGACCAAGGGCGAGTACCGTCCCGATTTCCTCGACTACCAGACCTACCTCAGCTATCAGCCCAACAAGCGGTGGACCGTCGACTTCATCGGCAACATCTCCGACAACCACTACAATTTCAACCCCGAAGACCGCGAAACCAAGTTCGGCACGCAGGACAACGTGCGCTCCTTCCGCGTCTATTTCGACGGACAGGAGAAAGACCTCTTCCGCACCTTCTTCGGCACCGTGGGCATCACTCGCCACTTCTCCGACTCCACGTCGCTCGCCATCCTTGGATCGTCGTTCTCGACCAGCGAACAGGAACGCTACGACATACAGGGACAATACTGGCTGACGCAGACCGAAACGTCGAAGAACCTCGGCGTGGGCACTTATTTCGAACACGCCCGCAACTACCTCAAGGCGCACGTGGAAAGCATCAAACTGCTTTTCAAGCACACCGCCAAGCGACACAACATCGAGGCCGCGCTGACCTGGCGGCAGGAACATGTTGAGGAAAACTCGGTGGAGTACGAGATGCGCGACTCAGCCGGCTACAGTGTGCCACACACGGGCAAAGACCTCTACATGATCTACTCGCTCCGCGCACGCAACGAGCTGAACGCCAACCGCATGGAGACCTACATACAGGACACCTGGCGGTTCCGCTCAGCAGGCGAGCACACCCTCTTCACACTCAACTACGGCCTGCGCTTCGCCCACTGGAACTTCAACCACGAGTCGATCCTCTCGCCGCGCGTGTCGCTGGGCATCATCCCCTCATTCAACCACAACGTCACGCTGCGCTTTGCCACGGGACTCTACTATCAGTCGCCATTCTACAAGGAGCTGCGCGACACCTCCACCGTGAACGGCGCCACCTACGCCACCCTCAACCGCAAGATCAAAAGCCAGCGGTCTATCCACTTCATTGCCGGCATGGACTACCGTTTCAACATGAACAACCGGCCGTTCAAGTTCACCGCCGAGCTCTACTACAAGCTGCTGGGCAATCTGGTGCCCTACTCCATCAACAATGTCAAGGTGGTGTACTACGGCGACAACCTGGCATCGGGTCATGCCGCCGGCCTCGACCTGAAACTCTTCGGCGAGTTTGTGCCGGGCAGCGACTCGTGGGTCACCCTGTCGCTGATGGACACCAAGATGAAACTCAATGGCGTCAGCGTGCCGTTGCCCACCGACCAGCGCTACGCCCTAAACCTTTATTTCACCGATTTCTTCCCGGGCACCACGCGGTGGAAGATGAGCCTGAAGCTGGCCTATGCCGACGGTCTGCCCTTCTCAGCCCCCCACCGCGAGCTGGAGACCAACACATTCCGCGCGGCAGCCTACAAACGTGCCGACATCGGCATGAGCTACCGTGTGCTCGACAATGAGCGGCGCGAGCGCAAAAGCATCTTCCGCAACATCTGGCTCAGCCTCGACTGCCTCAACCTCTTGGGCATCAACAATGTGAACTCCTACTATTGGGTGACCGACGTGAACAACTACCAGTATGCCGTGCCCAACTACCTCACGGGTCGGCAGTTCAATACCCGCCTGCTTTTCGAGTTCTGATCTGTCGCCACAAACCGGGTTGTCTGGAAAGCCCAGAAGGTGGAAACAACGCATGCACGCCAAGCCCTGAAGGGGCGACACAACACAGCCCAGGGTGAGGACGGAGCGCAGCGACGGACGTAACCCTGGGTTAAAATTTGGCAGAGAGCATCTGGCCTGTAAGGTCAGCACAACATCAAACGGAGACAAAACCATGACATTGTGCTGACCTTACAGGCCAGCTTTTGTCGAACGACACACAGCCCAGGGTGAGCATCGCGGCTGACACCGCTCCGCTCCCTCTGGGCTGTGTTTATAGCACCCTTCCAGGGCTTGGCACGCGGTTTATCCCAACGGGATAAACTACATGGTCGCCCCATGGATGGAACACATACGCAGAACGCCCCTTAATGGGGCGGCAACAATCCGACGTATTATTCGACCGCCAATTTCTTGGTTAGGGTGTTGCCGTCGGTCTTCACCGTCACTACGTAGAAACCTTTGCCAAGGCCCTCAAAGCTCACGGTTTCCTCCTGACCGCGCGTCACACCGGTGAAACTGCGTGCTGCCACCTTCGTGCCGTTCAGCGCATAGACGGCGAGGTCTACCCGGCTCTCGTTGTCGTTGAACAGAAGTTTCCACTGGCCGTCGGCACGCATGACGGTAATCGGAGCCGCCGAACCCTTCACAGCGGTGATGCCTGTGGCATCGCCCAGCTGCAGCGCCTCTTTCAGACCGGCGTAAGCATCAATCTTGCCGTATCCCCAACGCTCGTTCCATGGCTCGTCGCCCGTGAACTGGTCGTGGGCGGCGGTGGTACGTATGATGTCCACTATCTGGGCGGCCGTGAGGTTCGGGTTGGCCTGCAGCCACAGTGCGATGATGCCCGTTATGGCCGGGGTGGCCATCGACGTGCCCGACATCTGCTTGTAGTAGTAGCTCTTCAGACCGTGCTTCACGATCTGCACGTTGTCGGTGCTGGTCTTGCTGAAGCTGGCTCCGTATTTCGACACAGCCGACACAACAACCGATCCCGGCGCGGCCACGGTAGGTCTGGGCACGCCGGTGAGCGACGGCCCGCGGCTCGAGAAATCGGCTATGCCGCCGATGTCGCCGCGCGAGTCGTACTCGGTAGTGCCCTTGTAGTCGGTCCAGCTGTCGGCAGTGACAAAAGCCGCCGCCACTACCGTCTGGCGCGTGCTCGACCCGAACTCGTCCACGCAGTAGCGGTTGTCGCCCTTCACGTAGCTGTCGTCGCCGCTGACGGTGGTAAAGTCGCCATAGCCCGAGTTGGTCCAGGCGTGGAACGCATCACCCATCCGTCCGGTAATCACCAGTCCGAGCTTGCCCCCCTGCAGCTCGTTGACCGTGAGGCGATACTGCCAGTGCTCCTTCCGGTTGAACGGTGCTATCTGATGGATGTTACGGTCGTTGTTCCAGAAATCGTCCGACTCGTAGTCGGCCTCGCCGCCGCGCATCACAAACGGGCGCACGGTGAGGTGCTCCAAGCTGTCGGTGGCCTGACTCCACAGGTCGATGACTGCCCCATACGATCCCGGAGTGACGAGCAGGCGCACGGTGTCGTTGTCTGCCGTGAACTGGTGCTCGGCGTGCTCCACGTATGTCCCCTCGTTGCCGGCTGCGATGACCACCTGCCGGCCTGCACCGTCTGCAATGAGGCCATCGAGCGAATGGGCAAAATCGGTGGTGCCGTCGTGTGCGCCGAGCTGCGTGCCGAAACTCATGTTCACCACCCACGGCTGCCCTTTCTCTTTGGCAAGGTCGCTCACGTATTTCACATCCTCGAGCACCTCGGCCTCAGAGAACTCCGACGGTATCATGACAATGTCGGCGTCGGGTGCGATGCCGTAGTATTCGTTCTCGGCAATTTTCGACCCCGCTGCGATGTTGGTAACGTGTGTGGCGTGTCCGTAGGAGTCGAAACCGTCGCCGCTGGTAGGAATGTCGGTGGTAGCCTCAGCGTCCGACCCCGTGGAGTAGCCCTTGCGGTTCCATACCGCTGCCACGCGCGACTTGCCCTGGGCATCGAGGAAGGCTACGTGCTTATACTCGAATCCCTGGTCGATGACACCTATGAGCACACCTTTGCCAGTGTAGGGCGTGTCGAGACCGTCGCCCGCCTGTATGCGGTCCACACCTGTGGCCGGGCGCACGTTGACCATCGTGGGCGCGGCCTGCCGCGAGAGCTGCACATAGCGCACACGGCTGTCGGCATAAAGACTCTGCAAGGCTGCCTGCGGCACACGGGCAGTAATCACGCTGTCGCTGATCACTACGGGGCGGTAGTTGAGCGCGGCAAGCTGCCTGGCCACGCCGCTGCTCTCGCTGCACTTGATGATGACGGCGGCCATCGGCTGACCGGCTGCGGCGGCCACACGGCGCGGTGTCTGTCCGGCCAACGGACGTTCCACCACCGTCTGGGCGTGGAGCGATGTGCCGGCCAGCGTGCCGAGAACAACAAGCGTCAGATATTTCTTTTTCATGATTTGCGTTATTTGTTTGTTACGGTGGTAATTTATAGAACCCACCTATATTCTGCTGTGCCATGCATACAACCAAAAGAAGGCTATGGCATCGCTGCCGTAGCCTCCCATAGGTTCATATTACATTTATTGCTGTCCGCTAAAACTCAAAATGGCATAAAAATCCTGCCCGAAGCCCCTTT
>CAVKHW010000060.1:0-14057 GCA_963656105.1 Eggerthellaceae bacterium | reverse complement strand
TATCGCCACCTCGCTCGGTCGTAATGCCCGCATTACTCCCTTACTCGCTGACGATATGCCCTCGAAAATAGTCTCAAAAATCCAGCAAAGCTAATTTATAGAACCCACATTAAGGCGTTTTCGATGAAACAATCAAATCTGACTGCGTTTTTCAATGATATCCAATAAAAAGTCCATGATTTTTATTGGAGGTAACAATTTGAAATAATTGCTTTTGAAATAATTGCTAAATAAAATATTTATTACTATCTTTGCAGAGTAATTAAAATATTATTATGGCAAATCATCGTTTGGATGCTTTAGACAGAAAGATACTGAAATTGATTTCTGCTGATGCGCGTATTCCTTTTTTGGAGGTAGCTCGTGCTTGCAATGTGAGTGGTGCGGCTATTCACCAGCGTATTCAGAAACTCACTACTTTGGGCATTTTGAAAGGCTCACAGTTTATCATCGATCCCGAGAAAGTAGGCTATGAGACGTGTGCTTATGTGGGTCTCTACTTGAAAGATCCTGAGAACTTTGACAAGGTGGTGGCAAAGCTAAAGGCTATTCCCGAGGTAACGGAATGCCACTACACAACAGGCGGATATGATATGTTTATCAAGATATACGCTAGAAACAATCACCACTTGCTTAATATCATTCATGATAAACTTCAGCCGTTAGGCTTGTCACGTAGCGAAACCATTGTCAGTTTCAACGCTGTGATAGACCGTCAGTTACCCGTTTTCGATGAAGTGGAGGCTATAGCTGAAACTGACGTTGAGGAAGACTAAACGAAATATAGACCGTTATCTGCGTTTTATATATGTTATAAAGGAGAAGCCATCGTGTTTCTCCTTTTTTATTGTTATCCAGTAGTTAGCGTCTATTGGTGGGAAAAAAGTGTCAGCGTCAGTCGGATAGTCTTCTACCAGCGTGATATGTAGTTCTGTAGAGAGCGGGAGGGCTTGTCGATATACGCTGGATCCACCAATAATGAAGACGGAGATTGGTGTGTTATCGTTATCCAGAGGTTCTTGTCCATTGCCTGATTCGTTGCGACTTGCGTCTATTGCGCGTTCCAACGAACTGTAAACTTCACAATCAGGCAGGTGGGTAATGGTATTGCTTACAACGATGTTGCGCCTTCCGGGTAAGGCGCCGTGGGGCAACGACTCATAGGTTTTGCGTCCCATGATAATGGTGTGTCCTATGGTGAGTTGTTTGAAATGGGCTAAATCTTCAGGGATAATCCAAGGCAAGCGGTTGTTGCGCCCAATGGCGCCGTTGCGTCCAACGGCAGCAATGATGGCAAGTTTTATAACACGTTGACCGCTTGGTCGGGTAGGTGTGTGGTCTTTATTTTCCATTCTTGCTGATAGAGATTATTGGCTCTGTTACCAAGATTCTTGCAAAAGCCAATTGCAAAGTTGCGGAATGTGAGCAGAACTAATCCGTGTGGAGTATCGGTCGTCAGGGCAAAGGTCTCTTTTCTGAGATAGAGCATGGCTTGTTCCCAACTGATTTCGACCTGCGTGAAGGCATTGCGGTTGAGTGCGGTAGACAATGCCAATGAAGACGAAGGTACGATATTTTTGCCTTTCGGAACGCCAATGCTTACACCTGCGTGAATAAGATGCATCTTTGTAGATAGCTTGTCGTACAGGGATAGCCATCGCGTGGGGATGGCTCGTATTACCGTTGGCGTGTCAATGAAAGTCCATTCGTCTTTTGTTCCAGAGTTTCCGGCTTGAAGCCAAGGCTGTAAGGTTTTCTGATAGATGCTTTGCTTGACGTGCGGTGAGGATGGCCGTTGCTTCTGATGTTGCGTTTCGGCCGCTGATTCCGGCTTTTGTAGCACGGCCATGAACAAGCCTTCGCCTGGCGTGAAGCCGGGGATAAACCGATAAACGGGAAGATTGCAGCCGTCTCTATGGAGTTGTGCGCATTGTGCGTGGTCAGTGTGTAATGCGCCTGTGATGTTCCATTGTGGGTCGACGGGAATGTCGACGGGAATGCCTCCGAGATGTTCGATTATCCACCGGATATTCTCTTCATTCTCGTGTTCGTTGTAGGTGCAGGTTGAATAAACGAGATAGCCGCCAGGACGGAGCGTGGGCCAGATGTCCTCTATGATGCTTCGTTGCAGTTGGGCGCATTTTTCCACGTTTTGAGGCGACCATTCCCGTATGGCTTGTGGGTCTTTGCGAAACATGCCTTCGCCTGAGCAAGGAACATCGGCCACAACAAGGTCGAATGTTACTCCGGCTTTTTTGAAGTCGCGTGGATAATTGTTGGTTACCGCCATGTCTGGATGTCCCTGCTTCTGCACATTTTCCGACAGGATAGAAGCGCGAACTTTCACAGGCTCATTGGCTACAACAATACTTCCTTCGGGCAACGAAGCGCGGAGCGTGGTGGTCTTTCCCCCGGGAGCGGCGCATAGGTCGAGCGCCGTAACGGGATGGTGCACGAGGTGGCGTACTACGTGGCTGATAAACATGGACGACGACTCTTGCACATAGTACACGCCTGCATGAAGTAGCGGATCGAATGTGAAATCGGGTCGAAAAGATAGCATGCGCCCTTCGGAACACCATGGTATGGACTTAAAGGGGACACCTGCGGCAGGCTCCTTTCCAGTCCATTTGAATGGGTTTAGCCGGATGGTTGCCTGCGGTGAAAGGCTAAGAGCTTCTATGAAACGTTTGTATCGGGTGTCGCCAAAGAGTAGTTTGGTGTATTCCTCGAATGCTTCGGGCAGTGCTATGTTGCTGGACATAAATGTGAGATGTTTGTTGGAACCAGTTCCCGTTTAGTCGAAGACAATGCTGTAACCATCTTCTTGCAGATCGTTCTTGTTGTTGTCGGTCTTCTTTTGAGGTGTTTTTTTCAGTTTACCTTGCTCGTCAAAGAGCCCGTATGTGGTTCTCAGCACCATGAATTCCGTACGGCGGTTCAGCTGGTTGCATATTTCCTGCTGCTTTTCGTCTTTCAAAGCCTTGATGAATTCTTCGGTCAACACGTCACCTTCTTTAAGGAACGCGTATTTCTCGGTAACTTTTTTCTTGATGGTTTTGGGTTTCTTTTTGCCGTAGCCTACGGGCGTAAGGCGGTCGGCCGCTATACCGTGTTCGATAAGATAATTGACAACCGCTTCGGCTCTGCGTTGTGAGAGTCGTTCGTTGTATGTTTCCGAACCTTTGTAGTCGGTGTGTGCGCTAAGTTCGATGGTGATGTTAGGGTTCTCGTTGAGTAGCGTTACCAATTGGTCGAGAGCTGTTTTCGAACTGTCGCGCAGCGTGGCTTTGTCGAAATCGTAGAAGATGTTGTCGATGAGCGTGGGTGCCGAGATGTTGGCCAAGGCAAACTGAAGCGTGGTGTCGCGGCTTTCCTTTGGGGCTGTCAGGGCGTGAACCTCCTCTTTGTGGTTGAGGTATCCCTTGCAAGTTGCCAAAAATAGATATGACACCCCCTCGTCGAGCACCTTGGTGAATGACCCGTCTGACCGAACCGACAACTTTTCGTTGGTGCCGTCGTCGCCCACAACGTAAACCTCGGCGGCGGGCAATTCATAGCCGTCCATTTCGTAAACCCATCCCTTCACCGTCTGTACGATTTCCGGGTTGTAGAAAGAGTAGATATGATCCCAGCCTCGTCCGTCGCCTCGGTTGGAAGAGAAAAACCCTTGATTGTGCGGCCCTTCGAAGGTCATGCCGAAGTCGTCGCCTTGCGAATTGAGAGGATAGCCGGGATGGAACAGGTGGTATTTGTGGTCTGCGCCTATCCTTGCAAAGTAGATGTCCAGTCCGCCCAACCCTTTGTGGCCGTTGCTTGAAAAGTAAAGGTCGCCGTTAGGACGGAACGTAGGAAACTCTTCGTCGCCTGGAGTGTTGATGGGTTCGCCGAGATTTTCTATTCCTCCGAATCCCGATGCAGTGAGTCTGACACGCCAGATATCGAGTCCGCCCTTTCCGCCCGGCATATCCGACACAAAGTAAAGCCATTCGCCGTCAGGCGATATGGCGGGATGTGCAAAACTGGAGAGCGTGTCGTTGCTCAGCTTCACTTCCGAAGCCTTTCCCCATGCAGCGTCCGACCGGCTCGATTTCACAATCTGTGCATATCGGGGATAGGACGGATCGGTTGTGCATTGGGTCAGGTATATCTCGCGTCCGTCGGCCGAAAAGCAGCAAGAACCTTCGTCGTAGTTGGTGTTGAGGCCGCCGTTCACAGGTTCGGGCTTGCTCCATTTTCCCTTGTCGTCTTTCTCGGAGAAGAATATGTCGGCAGGTTTGGTGCCTGTAATCCCACTCAACTCGTCGCCTTGCGCTTCGTTGCGTGTCGACGTGAAA
This sequence comes from Eggerthellaceae bacterium, assembly GCA_963656105.1. Classification (GTDB taxonomy): domain Bacteria; phylum Bacteroidota; class Bacteroidia; order Bacteroidales; family Bacteroidaceae; genus Prevotella. Next base: position 9,720 of record CAVKHW010000060.1, on the reverse strand, counting down.
TACAGTTGGTCGTATTCGTCACCGTAGAGCATGGGCGAATATTCGGCGCGTCGCGAGTTGAATATGTCCATTTTCTTCACTGTGTATCTACTGCCCAGCTCCTTGATGGCGGGCGCTTCCTGAGCCGAAGCCAGTCCGGTGCGCGCCACGGAGTTGTCGGGCACTGAGTCGAGCACGGCCTGAAATTCGACCGCAGCTTCCTTGTATGATCCGTTTTTCATCAGCAGTTGTGCCAATGCCAGATGGTCTTGCCATTTGTCTTGCTGATAGCGGACGACATTGCGGTAGGCGGCTATACCCTTGGCCGTCTGCAAACTCTTGGCATAGCACAGTGCCATGCGGCTGGCTGCTTGGCCGCGTTTGTCGCGCTGCTTGGGCGGAATTTTCTGATAAGCCTGCTTAAACTCGTTGGCTGCATCGTAGTATTCGCCTAAAGCCAAGTATTTCTCGCCTTTCTTCAGGTTTCTGTCGGCACCGCACGACGACAACAGGGCGAGCATCAGCAGGATGCCGCACACGGATAATAAGTTTAGAGGCTTGTTCATAATCATATAACGTGGAATAAAGGGGCTTATTATAAAAACGTTGCGGTAGCATCGTTATTGTTTTTAATAGCAATGCTACCGCTGCCTGATGTGTGTGCCATGCACGTGGCATGGGTGCCGCTTTATATTTTACCCCTCGTTTTTCACTTGCACGATATGTGTTTTGGGCAATTTTTTGTTTCTTACGTTTACGGTTGTCACCACGGCTTGTGCGAGGTTGATGAATGCCAAACCCGTGGCCGTGTCGGTTTTCGACGCAGCGGGTTGTCCGTCGTCACCGTCTTCGCAGATGCTCTGCACGATGGGGATTTGTGCCAGTAGCGGGCATCCCATTTCCTTTGCAAGATTCTTGCAACCGTCTTTTCCGAAGATGTAGTATTTGTTTTCGGGAAGTTCAGCTGGCGTGAACCAAGCCATGTTTTCCACCAGTCCCAGAATAGGAACGTTTACCTTGTCGTTTTGGTACATGTCGATGCCTTTGCGCGCGTCGGCCAACGCCACCTTTTGAGGCGTAGAGACGATTACTGCTCCCGTGATGGCCAGTGTCTGCAACAGTGTCAGATGAATGTCGGACGTGCCGGGAGGTGTGTCGAGCACGAAATAGTCGAGGTCGCCCCAGTCGGCATCGGCAATCAGTTGCTTTAAGGCTGCGGTGGCCATTCCGCCACGCCACAGCGTGGCCGTTTCGGGATTCACGAAGAAACCTATCGACAACAGTTTGATGCCGTATTTTTCCACAGGCTCGATGAGTTGGCGGCCGTCTTTCTCCACGGCGTAGGGTCGCGCTCCCTCCACGCCTAACATCTTGGGTATCGACGGGCCGAAGATGTCGGTGTCGAGCAGTCCCACCTTATAGCCCAGTTTGGCAAGGGCGATGGCCAGATTGACCGAGACGGTCGACTTGCCGACGCCGCCTTTTCCGGAGCTTACGGCAATGATGTTTTTCACTTGTGGCAGCAGTTTGTCGGGCTCGGGGCGTTTGGCACTGGTGAACTCGGTAGAGATGTTGATTTCTACATCTTGTCCCAGTTTGTATTTCAAGGTAGCTTCAGCGGCTTTCATGGTCGACTTGATGAAAGGATCGGTGTCGCGCGGGAATATGATTGAGAACGAAACCTTGTTTCCTTCTATCCGGATGTCGTCTGCCACCATGTTGCTCTCCACCAGGTTTTTCTTTGTTCCCGGGTAGGTCACTGTGGCCAATGCGTCTGTAATCAGTTTTGGGTAAATGGTCATTATGTTGTATGCTTTTTGTTTTCTTGTGTCAGCCTGGCCGTCGTCTGCGCTTTCCGCCTGCCCACATTTGGCGGTAGGCTATTCTGCCAAGGCATTCTCTCGCAAAATTACCACTTTTTTCGCTCAGAAAAGCCATGTTGTCCAAGAAATAACCTTTGCTCTGTTATTTTTTCTTTCTCCTTGTTCGTATGGATCTTGGATAAGACATTGATGTTGCCCTTGCCATCTGCCAGTATTCTTGTTTTATGCGTCTGGTAGTTAACGGTCGGAAGACTTGGGGCCTTAGTCGGTTGCACAGTCTCGTTGAGTAGGCTCCATCCGTCCTTGTTTTGAGGTATATGCTGTCATGCCTTCACGTTATCTATTGAGATTACGATTTCCCCGAGCTCGATCATCGCATTGAAAAGGGCAATCTTTTCAGCCTTTTTTAAATCCGCCAAAGTGATGTCGGCTTCTGCTATCAGACCGTTGTCCAACAGGTATTGCCGCTTGGTGCCGAGCAGTAGCGGATGCTTGGGCGTAATCCACTGATTGCCGTCGAAAATGGCAAGATTGGTGAAGGAGGTGTCGCGCACCAGACCTCGCTTCACAATAATGATATCGTCGCACGTTCCTTTTTTAGTTGTCAAGACGTTAATACAACTGCGATCCGCACTCTTGAAACCGTATTCGATGGTGTTGTCTTCAACGATTTTCAACGAGTGGATAGTGCGCATAGAGTAGGGCGCATACTCCACTTGCTCGATGCCCAGTTCGCCATACACTACTCTTGCCTTATACAATTCCATGTCCTTGTGCGGAACAACCGTTTGTTCTAACGAGGGCGTTATTTCGTTGGCGGTCGAAGGGAAGAAATGCTGTATGGTTCTTTCCATTCTTGCCTGGTGATAGGTTAAGGCCTGTGCGTTTCCGTCTTTTATCTTTATGGTTTCTACAAATTGCGGTTTCATATTTGTGTAGTCTTTTCGTCGTCTTTATCTTGTGTTTATAGGCAGGTAAACCTTCTGTACGAGTTCTTCATATTCTTTTCTGCAATCACTTTTTGCCGTGATGCCGCCTCCGGCCTTGAAGCACATCGCGTCGCCGTCCTGTTCGAGAAACCTTATCATTACAGCCGAGTTCAGTTCGCCCTCGTCGTATATACCCATCACGCCGGTGTAGAACCCGCGGTCGTACCCCTCTGCCTCGTCAATGATTTCCATGGTCTTGCGCTTGGGTGCGCCCGTGATCGAACCAGCAGGCAACAGAGTCGTCAGCAGGTCGCCCAGACGGTTGGGATAATCGGCCGGCAGTTCGCCGCTGATTTCCGAACTGGTCTGGAGTATGTCGCCCTTGTTGGTGTGGAGCGTATCGATATAGCGGTATCTGTCCACCGTGACGTTGTCTGCAATTTTGCTTAAATCGTTGCGAATCAGATCCACGATGGTGGCGTGCTCGGCCGTCTCTTTCGCGTCGTCCATAAGCAACTGCTTGGCGTTTGGCAGTGAAGCGTCGAGGGTGCCTTTCATCGGATAGGCGAATATTCTGCCTTTTTTGATTTTTACAAAAGTTTCGGGCGAAAAGCACACAAACTCCCTATTGCAACGGCTGTCTTTCAGCAGCAATTTGTATTTGCTTTTTGTGAGTTTGAAAATTTCGCTAAGCGGTAGGTCGCAGTCCACCGTCACCTTGCTTGTGAGATTGGTGAGATAACTGTTTCCTGCCAATATGTTTGCTTTCACAATCTCAAAACTATGCTTGTAGTCGTCCGTCTTCGGCGGTGTCACTTTCCACTTGGGGTGCGGGTTGGATGCACAGTGTGGCTCTGGACTGACATTGGCCGTGCCTTCAAAATTGTATAGACATTCTTTGGGGTCGATTTCGGACAGCTTGCTGATGTACGCTTCAGTTCCCTTATAATTGATGATGAAAAGGAAAGGCTCCTTCTCGGTGGACAGTTTGTTGATGCGTTCTGCTAATTCGTATTCCTTTAAATGTTCCATATTAAAGTACATACATCTAATGCGCATGCAAAAATAGGTCATTTCTTGGAGAGCGCCAAACATCTTGGCACCGATGTTCGTTGCCTCAACCCTAAAAATGTAACGCAAGACCATAGGTGTGCTGAAACGTTGTTTGCGTCACCATAATGAGATGTGGCGTCGGTAGCGATAATAGGTTGGAAACGATACGACAAACACTGCCCTGAAAATGCTCGTTTTCGCAACTGTCAGGCGCTTCGTCTGCGAAAACGCGTTTTTTTTAGCTTTTTGCAACTGGTTGATGATTAGAAGGTTAAGACCAAACCGTACGTTTTTGTGCCCAAACAACTTCCAAGCACCTTGCGATAGCTGCCCTTTCGCAGTTTGATAGGTGCCGAACCGCACAGCGGCGAGGCACTGATGGCGTGGCGTTGAGTGCTCAATCGTCGTGTCGTTTGGTATCTATGACAAGTCAGCGCAACGACAATCGTCTTTCCGTTGCCCTTCGTGGGTGCAACCGATGCGCTTTTCCCGATGAGGCGTGCGCTAAAAGCGACGTGCCGGGAGACGTGGTTTGTTCAGAACAAACTTTACAGGTCAGCTGCGACCCACCCATGTGTTGTTCGTCAGAATGCAACTCGCCCTCCGTGATTTTACAGGATAATAATTAATGGTGTCCGGTAAAATATTGGTCTAACATAGTAAAACGCAGAATGGATGCTCTTTATAAGGTTTTGGATAATCTGGGGCTTACTTTACATAGCGTAGCTTGTTATTTTTTGCCCCTGAAAGGGGTGCATTTTATAGGATAGGGGCTTGCCTCTATTTATCAAGCGCCACCATTCTTTGTCCCTGTAGGGGGCGTTTATTTTAACGTTACAATGAATTATGCGCCCCCGATAGGGGCAATAATCCTGTTGTACTCGAACATACGTAGGGGTTAACCCCTGCGCTATAATCTGTCGTCCCTACGGGACTTGCAGTTGTAACGTTTTTACTGGACACCAATAGATAATAATAAAGGTTTATTCAACTTTCGAATTTGGGTTTTATGCAGAGTTTGCCCCCTTCGGGGACACTTGGCAAATAGAAAAACCGAAACTTGAGCAAAGGTTTATACATCGAAAATGTCGGACTTTTGACTATTTGTTGTATCTTTGCATGGGACAGATTGTTTCTCGGCTAACGGTAAAGAGAATAGTTTTGGCCGTGTCATGCTGTCTTTTCAAAAGTTGTTTGTGCTCTCTGATGCTGCAAGCGGCAACCTGACGATTGGCTGAATATAAGCATTGGAGGCAGGCTATTTTACCAATAACTAATATTTATGAAGTTCAGACATATAGCACTCTCTGTTATCCTTGGTCTGTCGACTACGGCCCAGGCAAAAGACGTGGTGTGGTATTCGGGAGGTCATGTAACCTACTCAATACAGAAAACCTACGGAACAGTGGTGGCCAAGGCGCTCGACATGTTTTCGGCCGATATGAAGGCCGTTACGGGAAAGTCGGCAAGGCAAGGCAACGGAAAGATAGAGATATATCAGCTCGACATGCTGACCAACAAGGAGTTCAAAGCCTTTTCGGCTTACAAAACGCCGATAGAGAAAATCATCGCTAAGCCCGATGCTTTCTGGATGGGCATCCGCCATGGAAAGGTTGTGATTGTGGGTAGCAATGGACGTGGCACAGCCTACGGAATATTGGAGCTTTCGCGTCATGCGGGTGTATCCCCCTGGATAGACTGGGGCGATGTTGCGCCCCAGCGCAAGACGTATCTGGCTCTCGACAGTGAGTTTGAAACCTTGCAACGACCTTCGGTGGAATACCGGGGCGTGTTTATCAACGATGAGGACTGGTCCACGCGCGTATGGGACAAACAGGTGGTCGACAGCCATTCGAAGTCGGGGCTGATAGGCCCCCACTATTACCATCGGTTGTTCGAGCTGTTGCTGCGTTTGCGCGGCAATGCCCTTTGGCCTGCCATGCACGAGGGCACAGCAGCCTTCTTTCAGGTCAAGGGCAACAAGGAAGTGGCCGACTCGTTCGACATCGTGTTGGGGTCGTCGCATTGCGAGCCGTTGCTGCGCAACAATGTGGCCGAATGGAACACCAAAACATTGGGGTCGTACAACTGGATGAGCAACCGCAAACAAGTGGAGCAGTATTGGCGCGAGCGTGTGCAGGCCACGGCTCACATGGACGCACTCTACACCCTTGGCATGCGCGGCATTCACGATGGCGCTATGGAGGGCGTGAAAGGAAATGCCGAGCACGTTGCGGCGTTGCAGAGCGTCATCGACGAACAGCGCAAAATACTGCGTCAGACCGTCAACCGCGACCTGAAAAAAGTGCCTCAAGTGTTTATTCCTTACAAAGAGGTGCTTCAAGCCTATGAATCGGGACTCACCGTGCCCGACGATGTGACGCTTATGTGGTGCGACGACAATTACGGCTATCTGACCCGTCTTCCCAATGCCGACGAGCAACGCCGGTCGGGTGGCGGCGGTGTATATTACCATTTGTCCTATTGGGGTCGTCCGCACGATTATCTTTGGCTGACCACCACCCAGCCCGGTCTTCTCTACTCGGAGATGCGCGAGGCGTGGGATCATCATGCGCGCCGCCTATGGATAGCCAATGTGCATGACCCCAAGGTGGCGGCCTACGACCTGTCGCTGTTCATGGACATGGCGTGGGACATACAGTCGGTTACAGCTACCTCGTTGCAGCAACATTTGCGCCAATGGCTCGTGCAGCAGTTTGGCGAGAAGGCGGGGGAGCTGCTGGTGGAACCCATGACCGAGTTTTATCGTCTGTGTGGCGTGCGGCGTCCGGAGTTTATGGGATGGAGCCAAGTGGAGCTCGACCGATCGCGCTACAACCGGGGGTTGTCGCCTGTGCAGGACACGGAGTTTTCGGCCGACGAGTTTGGCAATGAACTTGAACGTTATCTGAACGATTATGAAGAAGTGAAACGAAAAATTGATGCCGCCGAACGGCTGGTCCGGCCTGAGCTGAAGGACGCTTTCTTTGCCGCCGTGAAATATCCGGTGTATGGCGCGGCAGCCATGGCCACCAAGCAGTTGCAGGCTCAAGAGGCTCGCCACATAGCCCGGAAAGAAAATTTCCATAACGACGACGAGGCTTTGGAAGCTGCCGTAAGAAGTGTGAAGGCTTACCAAGAAATAAAACAGCTTACGGAAACTTACAACCGGCAGATGGCTCATGGAAAATGGAATGGGCTGATGGATATGGTACCCCGTGGTCTACCCGTGTTTCAGGCACCGTCGCTTCCCGATCAGGTGACTGCCGAAGAAATGCACAAATATGTGCAGGATACAATCGACACTAAACTTGAACAGGATGGATGTGTGGTGTATAACGCCTGCAATTACCAGACGGCCACCGAGGGTGCCCAACCCGTTGAGATGTTGGGTCACTCCATGAAAGCCGTGCAGTTGCCCAAGGGCGGCTCGCTCACTTACCGTTTCTATGCCAAGCCTGGCGAGGCGGTTCTTTACACGGCGTTGATTCCCACACAAGCCAACGACAAAGGCGACATACGCTATTCGGTAAGTATAGATGGCGGCGAGCCGGTGGTCTATTCGCTTAAGGAACCGTTCAGATCTGAACGATGGAAAGTGAATGTGCTGCGCGGACAAGCCCTGCGCACAATGCCCGTCACGCTCAAGGGAAGTAACCATACGCTGGTTATCACGGCTCTCGACGACCATATAGTGGTAGACCAATGGATGATCGACTATAAACAAGACCGCAATTTCTATATGTTCCCCGTAAAGGCAGCCATGTAAAGGCTTGCCCATTACTTGGCGGTCTTCAGGCTGCTGCGTTTCGTGCGGTGATAACTGCGGTAGTCGTCGAGTTCTATTTCTACCTCTGGCTCCTGCAGTTCGCCATTGTTCGGCAAGTGGAAACGCATGTATCGGATGTTGAGGCCACGGGCCATCCACATCGATTCGTAGTAGGTCTGGATGGAGAGGATGGGCGAGCCAGATAATGCTTCGGGTGTGTCGTGATACAGGTCTTCTGTGCAAAGATCCAAAGGCAGCTGGTTCTTTTCAACCATCAACTTGGTGTAGGTGAACAGAAAATTGGAATCGGTTTTCAGATGGATGGTTCCGCCGTCCACCAAAAAGTTGCGGTAACGTTGCAGGAAGAATGTGGACGACAGCCGTTTGCGCGGATTCTTCATCTGTGGGTCAGAGAATGTGAGCCAGATCTCCTGCACCTCTCCAGCGGCAAAGAAACGGTCGATGATCTCGATGTTGGTGCGCAGGAAGGCTACATTGTCCAAGCTTTCGGCCAATGCTAACTTCGCGCCTGTCCACATTCGCGCTCCCTTGATGTCCACGCCGATAAAGTTGATGTCGGGATATAGCTTACCCAAGCCAACGGTATACTCTCCCTTTCCGCAGCCCAACTCCAAAACGATGGGGTTATCGTTGTGGAAATACTCGTCGCGCCAGTGTCCTTTCATGGTGAAAGGGATGTCGTCCATGACGGAGAATGGATACTCGAAGACGTTTTTCATCGCCTTCATCTCTGCAAATTTAGCTAATTTTCCTTTTCCCATTTTTGTAGTTTTGGCTGCAAAGTTACAAAAAATGTAGGGTACTGATGGAGCGGATGTCAGAAAATCCCGCTGCCATGTGCAAGTTTTCAGTTGTCGCACCTATGCTGTTGGCGGCTGTCTTGTCAGCTATTGCATGTGTTGTATGGGAGCCGTTCCGTCGGTTATGCGTTTCCATAGTTCATAGTCTCTGAACTGGTTGCGGATTATTTTAATGGCAACATAGTCGTCTGTCAGCCATTGCGTGGTATACCTTTTCGCTTCGCCTTTCTGCATCGGTATCTCGAAGAATGTTTTTCCGTCTGATGTGGAAGGCATGATTTGTCCGCTTGTGAAGACCAAACTGCTGGGGGCGATGATGATGATGTCTTGTTTTCCATAGGCAGGCGTGCCGTTTTTCCTGAATGTTTCCATTGCTTCTTCTACGTCTTGCGGTTCGTCGTAGATGCCTATCCGTTGCCAGTTTCCGTAGAGCGGATTCTTCTTGTCAATGTTTTTTGCAGGAGACATGATAGCGTCGAACAGTATTCTTCCATTCTCTGAATACTCGTCTGCCACGTATCGCTCCGTGCACCAGCCGTTGCTTGGAAAATAAAAGGTTTCACGTGTACTCCACCATTTTAGGGTGAAGTGCTTCGAGTCACTGTCGTAGATGCGGCTTGCGGTGGTATCGGGAGAAGCTGGAGCTTCCCCGGTGTAGTTGAAAGCTGACTTGTCGTTTGCTCTGATTCCGAATATCCTGCCGTTGATAAATGCGGTAAGCGTTGAGCTGTCCGTACAGATTTTGTACTGGTCGAAAGGTGCCAAAATCTCAATGCCAGTCTTGTCAATAAGGGTTTTCATCTTGTACACGCCCCTCGGGTTCTCCGTTTGTGCATAAGCACATAATGAGGTGAAGGCGATAGCCAGTGTTGCAATAATCAGTTTTTTCATGTTTATGGTTTTCGATTGTTGTTTGGTTTTTAGATCTTTACGCAAAGATAGGAAAAAGTATTGGATGAATATCTGACGTTATTGCTCTTTTTGTTTTTCGACAATATTCTTTTCTATTGGTGTCTAGTAAAAACTTACCAACAGGAAAGTCCCGTGGGGACGACAGATTATAGCGCAGGGGCTTGCCCCTGTGTTTAATGTTTTACTAAATTAGCCCATGTAATGGGCGCATAATTCATTGTGATATTGAAATATACGCCCCTTGCAGGGCAAAAGACGGTGGCGCTTTGATAATAGGGGCAAGCCCCTATCCTATCCTGAATAATTCATAGAGATAAAAAAGAAGCGTTGTTTTTTTTGTCACATTGACAAAAAATGAGTACCTTTATACTGCTGAAAAACAAGGCATTAACAACGCTTCATATGTGCAAAGTAACTACAAAAAACTCAGATAT
>CAVKHW010000059.1:0-14214 GCA_963656105.1 Eggerthellaceae bacterium | reverse complement strand
GAAATATGGCTTTAAACATGCTGAAATATTTAATGAAAGCGACGGAAGGTATTACGTGTATTACAAAAATTCGAATGTGCAGGAAGATATGAAGGACGAAATCTTTGGAGTGGGCAACAATGATTAAAAGCTGAATACTTATGTTTCTATACAAGAATGTTTTAAAAATAACCATAAGTTTTCTCGTAAACATTCACACGATGAAAAGGTGGTACATAATGATTTTGCCATTCGTATTCTATCCATTTAAAACAGCTTGTGCGCAACTGCTGACTGACAAAAGCTGGAACAACTATAACCTGAATATGGAATGGCAAAAATACCATTACTGGTCGAAGGATGACATACTGTTGCTAAGGCAAAAATATTTTACTGACACAATCTCTGTCGACGAAATGATAACCACTTTTAAAGACAACGAAAACAAGTGTTTTACCATGTCGCCTTATAGAGGTTACGACTCTATCTTTACCTATCAAGGTAATCTGCTCAATCTGGTACGACCCAAAGCAAGAGGCTTGCCACTAAACAGAATATATATGAACAAATACCGCACAAAGAAGGAAGCAGAGCTGCTGACCGGTGACCTTGTTTTTCTCAGATACCCTCAATACTACCTGAGTTTTATAGTTTCTCCACAACCCTTATTAGAAACATACAACAGAGGACACATTATCGGACGCGAGGGGTCACTACTAGGCTATTCCGACTTCTTTAGTTCAGCACAAATTGCGATTGGCATTCTTGACGGCACTTGGCATAGTTATATCACGGGAGGTACCATCATGCTGAGCTCTCTGATTGGAAAAGACGAACCGCCACAACCAAACCGCCAACAGCGAGTTTTCTCCGTACTGTTATACGAAACAGTCAATAAAACAGATAAACAGAGCGCATATACACTTGTCCTATTGTCGCCTAACGTTGACGAAGAAACAGTAAGAGATTTTCAGTGGATGAAACAATTTGTAGAAAGACTTCCTTACGGCACTTTCATGCCATATTACACCACAGACTTCCGTATTCTGACCGGACGATATTATCGCGTGACGGTCAACAAATGTGGATGGCTGATAGAGGATTACATGGATATCAACAAAAAGAACACAAAACACTGACTACAATAATGATTAAGACACTATTTCTCTTCGCCATTATGGTTTCGCATCTCACCTTTAGCTATGCGCAATGGGACTGGTGCCACTTAAATTTGGAAAACACTTGGGTCGAATACAAGTATGTATCTAGAACAGATTTGTCTGTAGCAAAATGGGCGAGTTTTCGCGACACGGTATCAATAGAAGAAATGAAAGCCGCCTTCCTTACAAATCACGAAAAGCACTGGAACATTTCACCTTATCTTGGCTTTGATTCCATCAAGACAGCTGGCAGTAAATGGCTTGTGATAAAATCGCCAAAAGACAACATGCACTTGCAAGATATCTTTGCAGACAGAAAAATCAAGGATAATTTAACGGGAACTATAATAGCACTCAAAGAACCAAAACTATACATGGGATTCGTAGTATCGCCCTATCCCACATACGCAGCGTACGAAAAAGGGGAACTCGTAGGGCATAGCGGGATGTGTCATGGCGGAGGAGCCGATTTCTTCAGCTATTCGCAACAATCAGTCAAAACACATGACCTCACTTGGAACGACAGCATAGCAAGCGGAGCCAAACTCTTAGGTACAATCATCAATTTGGAAAGGGCAACCGAACAAGACTGGCAAGAATGCACTTTCACGGCGCTTATATACGAAAAGCCGAACTGGGAAACGAGAACAAAACCTGAATACAAAGCAGAATTGTTGGAACCTACATATCCCAGCCCAAACATCAGCTACTATTTCCAATCGTTTCAATGGATTATACAAAATCTGCCTTACAGAACATTCAAGCCCTATTACACTTCAGACGGGCGCATATTGCTGGGGCGTTACTTGCGCGTGACTGTAAACAAATGCGGATGGTTGGTGGAGGACTATATGGACATCAACAGCCGATAATTTCTAAAGATGTCTGGCCACCAATAAGAATAGTGAAGGCACAACCGATTGACAGAACAACTGCGCCTTCACTTTAAGAAATCATTAGTGGGGTGATACTTCACCTAACAATAATCTGCATAATGTGCAACTGCACACAATTGTTGGGAGAAGGGTTTAGAAATCGACATTCAACCCCAAGCCAAACACGTGGTTGGTGCGAGTAAAGGTATTCTTGCCATAGAGCATACTCTTGCCGTCGTCGGTGACAGGCTTGGTAAGCATATTCTTCACCTCGCTGGCCGCTGCATTGGCGGCAGCCTCGTCCTGGCCGAGCTTGGCAGCCATGCCACTCACTATCTTGCCCGTGAGATTGGCCAAGTCGTTGTAGTTGTTGGATGCGGCTGTGAAATCGCTGTAGTTGGTCTGGAAATAAGCCAAGTTGAGCATCATCTTCTTGCTAAGATGGATGCCAACGCCAAATCCGAAGCTGTAGCTGTTGACCACAAAACTGACATCCTCCATATAGTCGCCAGTCATCTTGTAATTGGTTTTCTGCACACCGGCGCTGACCTCAACAACTTTCGACACATCATATTCGGCACCGAAAAGATACTCGTTGGTGTCGCCGCCCAGCTTGCGCTGATGGTTGTTGTACTGATGGGCATCCTTATCAAAGTAGTGGTGCCAACCGGCATTGATGCGCAGTTGCGGTATGACGCTCCATCGAGCACCAAGGGTGAGCAGTGCGGGCGAATCTTCAGGCACTTTCTCGCCATCAGCCCACCGGTCTAAAATCTCCAAATTACGGGCACTCTCGCTATTGGCCGACTTGTTCTTCAACCGCATGCGTGTTTTGAACTCGTACTTGGCAGCAAAATTGAAATTGCCCACTTTATAGTCGACACCAAGGATGGGTGCCACGCCCCACCCTACCTGGTCACAGTTGAGCGTAACATCGCCTGTAGCCTCGCCGAGACCACCAAGCATGGCCGCCTTTACAGCGGACTCTTTGGCCTTGGCCTGATATTCATGGGCTTCAGCCATATTGCCCTGTTGGGCTGCATTCTGTGCAGCTTCCGTGTATTGGCCGACGGCCTCATAAGCCTTGGCTGACAAACCAAGGAACGCAGAAGAAGCATTTACATATTCGCTCGTGCCTTCAAAACGCGCACGGATGTTGCGCACATAGCCATAGTAGTTGCTGTTGCCATAGAGCATACGCAAGCCACCGTAAGCCGACCAATGGTCATTGATCTTGTAAGCCGCACCAAACGTGAAACCAAAATAATACTGACGGCCGCGCATATAAGTCTCCATGTCGTAGGAGTCGATCTTGGAAAGTCCGAGTGCACCAAGTCCCATCTGCGCGGACACGGCATCAAGGTTCTGTGACAGCAGAGGCAACAATGCCACACTACTCTCGAACGAAGGCAAGCCATTTTTGAAAACACACTTGCCGCCACCACCCGTCACAGCGAAACTGAACTGATAACTCCAATTACCCTTGTTGTAAGCAGCCTGTATGGAGGGAAGCACGGGCGCTTTGGCTTCGCCCTTAAACGTCTTTGTGGAACTCTCATTGTTGGCACCATACGCAAACGGGCCGAAAACGCCAGTCACCGTGCGTGTCTGTGAGGCATTCTGCAGATTGAGAGAAAGATGGAGCCCTTGGTTGAGAAATGCAACACCTGCGGGGTTTGAATAAACACCATCGATGGCGATGGCTGCGTCGCGCGCGGGGTTGCGGAGAAACTGAATGCTTTGATTGGTGTTGGTGAGAATGCCACCAGCAGATGCATCCTGAATGGCCAGCATTGCCATCGCGGCAATTGCCAATTTTAACTTATTCATCTTAATTACCTTAAAAATTTTGCGCAAAGTTATCTTTTATGTGCAATACTGACGTGTTTTATGCCAGAAAATTAAGATGTATTAACAATAATGGTTAACATTTCTGCACAAAAAGTTATGTTTGTGCAGAAATAAAGGAAAGAAAAGAGCATTGGGCGAAGCAACGGCAGCTGGCGACAAACGACTTTTAAAGAGGGTCGACATCAAAGAATATCTGCAACGAAGAGTAATTCTTCACTGTAAGCAAGTGTTGACGTGTCTGCAGCAGAAAATGACGAGTGCGGTTGAGATCGACACCCTGTTCGAGTTTCAACACAAGTTTACGGATATGCATCTGCTTGACTCGCGCCACCGACGGTTTGTCGGGACCCAAGACGCGCTCAGCCAAAGAGCGTCGCAACAACGCTCCCATCTCAAGAGCGGCAGCTTCGACCGTTGACTCGTGCTTGTGGCGCAAAAAAACATAGACGAGATGGGAAAAGGGAGGATAGCAGAACATTTCGCGCTCAGCGAAGAGGTCGCGATAGAAAGCATTGCAATCGTTGGCCACCACCTGACGAACCACCGGCAACTGGGGACTGCGCGTCTGCAGGATAACAAGTCCACGGTCGTCCCGACGTCCGGCGCGACCGCTGACCTGACTCATCATCATGAAAGCATGCTCGTAGGCACGAAAATCGGGATAGTTGAGCATGGAGTCGGCATCAAGAATGCCCACCACGCTCACCTTGGCAAAGTCGAGACCTTTGGAAACCATCTGCGTACCGATAAGCACATCGGTCTTGCCCTGCGAGAAATCAGTAATGATTCGCTCGTAGGCATTGCGCGTTCGGGTGGTATCCAAATCCATGCGAGCCACTCGGGCTTCGGGGAAAATGTTGCGTATCTGTTCTTCTATGTTCTCAGTGCCATAACCACGACCGTTAATATGGGGGTTGTCGCAATTGGGGCAAGCCATCGGAACGGCATAGGTTGCCCCACAATAATGGCAGGTGAGCAGATTTAGACGTTTATGATAGGTAAGCGACACATCACAGTTCTTGCACTTGGGCACCCAGCCGCAGACACGACACTCGATCATCGGCGCAAACCCACGTCGGTTTTGAAAAAGAATGACCTGACGGCCAGCTGCAAGGGCTTGGCGTATGGCAGCCAGCAACACGGGCGAGAACGGGCCGCTCATCATGCGTCGGTGACGTAAATCCTTGACGTCGACAACCTGTATCTCAGGCAACTGCACGTCGCGGAAACGTGTGGCAAGACGAACTATTCCAAATTTTCCCGTCAAAGCATTATGATAACTCTCGGCAGAGGGCGTGGCCGTGCCAAGCAAAGTGCGCGCGCCGAACATACGTGCCAGCACGATTGCCACTGACCGTGCATGATAGCGTGGGGCGGGGTCTTGCTGCTTATAAGAGCTTTCGTGTTCTTCGTCAACGATAACGAGGCCAAGTCGCTGAAAAGGCAGGAAAACAGCACTGCGCGCACCAAGAATGATATCGTAAGGATGATCGGAGAGTTGCTTGCGCCATATTTCGACACGCTCGGCATCGCTATAACGGGAATGATAGATACCAAGTCGATTGCCGAAGATACGCTGGAGACGTTGCATAATCTGAACGGTAAGCGCTATTTCGGGAAGAAGATAGAGCACCTGCTGGCCATCAGCCAGAGCTTTGAGGATAAGATGAATATAGATTTCTGTCTTACCGCTGGATGTAACGCCATGAAGCAACACAACAGGACGGCGCATCCATTGCGTCAATATTTGGTTATAGGCATCGCCTTGGGCGGCGCTGAGCGGAGTGGCACGGTCTAAATCCGGTTCCAACAATGTATTAAGGCGACCCACCTCGTGTTCAAATGTGGTGAAAATGCCACGCGAAACGAGGTTCTTGAAGACAGCAGTTGTGGAATGAGCTGCATTAAGCAATGCCTCGCGGGTAAGTAAGGTGGAGTCTCTCCCGTCTGTAAGACACAGAAAAGTCTGATATACTTCCAATTGGCGAGGCGAGCGGCGCAACATCTCGGTAACAATCTTTTGTCCTTCACTGGAGGCATAATGGGGCGACAATGCAACGCACACCTCCATCTTGGGTTTATATTGAGTATCGGCCTTCAAGCCTGCAGGAAGAGACGCAACATAGACATCGCCAAGCGTAGCCATGTAGTAGTCGACTATCCAGCGCCACAAACGGAGTTGTGAAGGCAATAGTACAGGAGCGTCGTCCATAAGGGCAAGCACAGCCTTGAGCTTTTCGGGTGACAGGTCGGGGGCATCGTCGTGAATACGCGTCACGATACCGGCATAGGTCTTTCGAACGCCAAAAGGCACCAAGACACGCATGCCAACCGCACACCGTTGAGCCTGATTGGCATCAATAGTGTAAGTGAACGTACCATCGAGCGGCACTGGAATAATGACATCTACGTAGCTCATGTATGGAACAAAATGATGGACTGTGACCTAAGGAACGCAAAGTTAATGGAATTGTTGATTACTGACAAAGAAAAAAATAAAAATTATTGGGGTCCGGTAAAGACGTTACAACTGCAAGTCCCGTAGGGATGACATATTACAGCGTAGGGGTTCACCCCTACGGATGTTCGTATGCAACAGGATTATTGCCCCTGTAGGGGGCGCATAATTCATTGTGACGTTAAAATATACGCCCCCTACAGGGGCCAAAGAATGGTGGCGCTGATAAATAGGGGCAAGCCCCTATCCTATAATATGCGCCCCTTTCAGGGGCAAAGGACAACAAGCCACGCTATGTAAAGTAAGCCCCAGGTTATCCAAAACCTTATAAAGAGCATTCATTCAGCGTTTTACTATGTTAGACCAATATTTTACTGGACACCATTAAATAAAAATCCTTCATCGTATGACAGATGAAGGATATGGGATGAAGCTAACATCAAACGAAAAATGCTGATGACAGCGTAATGATAATGTCACTACTAATTAGAAGAAATAAGCCACAGCAATCTGCCAAGAGTTGTTTCGGCTTTTCGACTTTGTGCCGGAAACCTGTCCAGCAGCATCGGTAACGGTCTTCCATAAGGTCACATCAGCGGTCTTGCCACATGCTATATTGTAATTGGCTGTGACTTGCAGATGTGTGAGCAGGGATACGCCTAAACCGACATTGACGCTAAAGTTGGACTTCTTCAGCGAGTAGTTGCTCGTATCCTTCCAGTCGTAATTGGTTTCGCCGACATTGAAACCCACCTGCGGACCGGCAAAGAGGAACACGCTGGCCACACTGCCAAGCCCTACACCATAACGCAAGTTGATTGGAATGGCCAACTGCTGCTGCTTGACAGTCTGCGATTCGCCAACCGTGTTTTCGATCTTGGCAGAACGCTGGTCGTAGAGCAAAGATCCATCAAGAGCCAAACCCGTAAGCGGAAGCGACACCTTAACGGTAGGACCAATGAAGAAACCAGCGCGATTGGAAGCATCGAAAACCTGACTGGAAAGTGACATGTCGGTCACGTTAAGACCGCCCTTGACACCAAACTTAACTTGTGCGGCAGACGGAAGAGCCATAAGCGCTGTCAATAGAAGCGTAGTAAAAATCTTTCTCATAAACAATTTGTTGAATGGATATTAAATGGCACAAATGGTTGTAAAAATTGACTTAATGCCGCTGACGGCGTACCGTCACACGTGCTGCACTGGAGCTGCTGGACGAGGATGAGGATCGACGCGTGCGCTTAACATTAGTCTCCGAACGACGTGTCTTGCTCTTGACTGCCTTAAGTTGTTTCTTGTCGAGCTTGGCTATCGAGTCGAGCGAGTCCTTGCGGGCAGCATCTCCCCACACATTTTTCTCAAAGCCAGCTATCTCTTGCTCGATACGTTGCTGCTCGCGCGATAACTTAGCAGTGTCACCACCTGCCACTTGCGCTAAGGTCTTGCCCAACATGTTTGTGGTTTTGTATATCTTGCCACGATAAGCGTTGGTCGTGAAATAATCGTCGAGCGACATGGTTGCAGCATTATTGAGGTTGCTGGTCATAATGGTCTGCTTGGAAAGGAACGGGGCAAGGTCATCATATTTCACCCAAAAGAGGGGATATTTGGTGGCACCGTCGCCAAAATCATCTTCGCGCACCATGACGGGGCAAATGGCTTGTACCTTCGTATGGAAAGTGGCAGACACTTGGTCGTAATATGCGCTTTCCTTAATGAAATAGCCTTTCACTTCGGCCGACGGGATGTCGCTATCGTCGATATGTACACCACGATCGCTTCGTTCATAATAAATGTGGTAATCATCAAGGAACTTCAATGGCTGAATGCGCAAACTCTCGTCGAAACGTTCATTGCCACTATTCACGTCATAGCTATAAGCTGCTATACCACCATGACGAGGGCCTGCCATGATAAGTTTAAAGATGTAGGTGAAAAGATTCATCTGAGTGCCAACAGGCTCTGTGGGATAGTAAAGCCCTGCATTGGCATCATCGTTGAGATCGAGCTCACGGTACACATCGCGACGCCATACAACATCCTCCGACATCTTGGCTTCGGTAGGAAACGATATTTGGGCGCGTGTGGTCATATTGTTTGCATTGGACTTTTCGGTTGTTGCTGATTGCTGCTGACGGCGAGCCTGAGGTTGTGCCTCGGCAAACAAGCAGCAATTTCCTATCATGATGATGAATAAGAGTCTTCTCATGGTTTATAGGGTATGGTTTGAATACTTCGTATTTTAATGGTTGGATTTTCTGTGGCGACAGACACGCTCGCGTCACTTGATGCGCACTTCCATGGCTCCCGGCAACGACCGAGTGATACCATCAGGACCCTGTGCTTTGATTTCGGTGATATAGAAACGCTTGTTGCGGCTAAGACGACGGAACTGGTCGCGCATGCGCTCTGTGAAACTATCGCCCTGAGAAGCCATCTGTACCGCGTTGCCCATGTTGTCGTAGAAAACGACCGAGAAACCGAGCACATGGAACTGAATGTCGAGAATGCCATCATCCATTGCCGCACTCAAGCGCGACGTGGACATCAGACTGGCCTTTGTAAGATTTCCACCCTTGAAGCGATCGCTGCCCAATGCTATATAAGGCGTGGGGTCGGGCAATTTGCGAACCTTAAAAGTAAAGACTGGGAAGGTGCGCGTCTTGCCGCCATCGCGTGCAGTAATATGAAACGTTACATCTTGGCCAACAGTGCTGGGTACAGCAATATATTTGCCAGCACCTTTCGACACCAAGCGACCGCCCGTCATGGTCATACTGACTGTATTTTGCGGCACACCAGGCACGCTGACACTCATCGGATTCTGATAACCGGCATAGAGCACATTCATAAGGTCTGCTGCAACGGTGGCGCCTCCCGGCACAGGAATAACGCTGTACTTCTGCTGGAAATTACGGCGAAGAATATCACCGGCGGCATTATGCATGAGTATGTATCCACTAAACTGATGATCGCCCACTCCGCCTGCCGTGAATGAGTATTGGCCATTAGGCGTGTTTACACGACTACCGTTGACATATATTTCAGGATGCTGTGTAGAGTCGACAGCAGCCATTACGATATTGGCGGAAAAACGCTCTCCTGGATAAAGGGTGGTCTTCTCAGGCACAACAAAAGCTTCGAGCTTGTTGACTCGAATGTCTTTCAAATCCACATTTGACACAAGAGTATGAAGAACGTCACCTTCGGCATAACGCACATCATTCTGCAACTTTGAAAGAAGGGTGATAGCTGCGGCTACGGGCATATTCTCAAACATATACTCTTGCCAATTCTTGCCTAGGGTATTGGGGCGCTTCGGTACCGCAGTGGACAGATTGCTGGAAATGATCTTACGTTGCTGAGGGTCGGTGATGTAGGACAATATACGGTTTCGATAGGAATTGATGGCATTGTATAATTTCTGGCCTTTTCCAGATATGGGGGCCAGCATTACCGTTCCCGCCGCATCAAGATTGTCGGTATTCTCTATATGACGAACATCACCGTCGGCACCATCGGCCTCCTTGACAATTGCTTCCTTCAGCTCTTGGGCAAAGTTATAGAGCGAATCGCTCATGCGCTTCACCTCACTTGCCTTTTCAAACCAAGCGCGTACCTTCTCGGGATTGGCCGTCATCTGCTTCTTAAAATCGCCATAGATAGCCTCGTTCTCTGATGAAGTGTTGGCAGTGGTGCGGTTCAAGCTCTCCTCCACAATGGAAAAGCCGTTAAGCACCTCCGTAGAGATGTTTAGCGCAAGCATTGCCATCAAGACGATATACATTAAGTTGATCATCTTCTGGCGGGGAGTTACCGGTCTTTTCTTTATTGCCATGTTGTATTATTTTTAATGACGTACAGTCTAATTATAATGCACTAATTTTGACTATACACCACTTATAGCTGAGTAGAAGAGGAGGACATGGGGGCAGACGAAGATGTCGGAGATGCACCCGGAGCCGCCACATGCATATTGACAGTCATTGCTTCAATCATACGAGCATAGATCTGATTGAGCTGTTCTATCTGCTGCGCCATTCGGCGGGTCTGTTCATTGATCTGATCAATAGTGCCAATCTGCTGACTGGCACCCTTAAGTTGCATTTCGTACACCTTACTGATTCCCGTTAGCGTACGATTTAGATTTTCCATCTCCTCACTATCGCGGGTTAAGCGTGTACTTTGCTCATTAACTTTCTTCAGCGTCTCAACTAGCTCTTTCAATTCCTCCACATAGTTGCCCTGCGCCTCATTGAGCATAGCAGCTTCTTCTGCCGTCATTTGGGGCACATAGTTCGGAGCGCCTGCCATCTGTGCGCCTGCCGAAACAACGGTTCCTTCCGATTGCTGATTGACTGCAGCCTGTGGGGCTTCCGCATCGTCGCCCTCAACGAGACTTTGAGTTGCGGAAACTCCTTGTGACTGTTGCGGAACACCGCCTCCAGCAAAGATAATGGTCGCGCCACCTTGCGGAGCTCCTGAAACGGAACCATTAGAAAGAGACTCCGATTCATCCATTGTTTCCGCAGCTGCTCGCTGCTCGTCACGACTGTAAGTAACCTTACCGCTGGCAAGATATTCCTCACTCATGTGAGTGGGTATCTCACGGCCATCTGCTGTCTTGTCGAAAGGACGGTCGAAAGCTGAAATGAAGAACACAAACACCTCTGTGCCCATGCCTGCGAACAACATTATATTGGCCATCGGAAGATGGGTCAACTTGAAAAGCGCACCAAGGATAACAACAGATGCACCCCAGCTATAGGCGTAATTCAGAAAGGTTTGACCTTCAACGGTATCAATCCATTTCTGTAATCGATACACCAAATTGTATTTACTATGATTAGCCATAATGATTATCTTTTTTTCTGTTTTCCTGTTGTTGAATTAGCCAAAGAACGAACACAACGGAAGCCAATGTAACTACGAGGCTGGTTCTGATATTCCCATGTACGCCATGCACTTTGGATGTAACTCTCTGGATCTTTCCATGATCCACCTCGCACACTCTTTTTCTTAAGTTTATATGGATCTTCCTTGGCTGCCTTGTACTCCAATTGAGGATTGAGGTCATTCATCGACTCAACTCCCGCCTCGGTATAAACCGTACTCGTCCATTCGGCTACATTGCCTGCCATATCATAAAGCCCATTTGAATTGGCCGAATAAGCTGCGACTTTACTTGTAATCAGATTTCCATCCTTTGTATAGTTGCCACGGTCGGGTTTAAAATTAGCATAGAAACAACCATTTCCATTAGCAACACCTTTATTTTCCCATGGAAATTCAGATTGTTCTTTTCCTCGTGCTGCATACTCCCACTCGGCTTCTGTGGGCAAACGGTAACGTTGAATATAACGTGCCTCACCACCAAGACCCTTCAAAAGATAATCGGTGCGCCAAGCACAGAAAGCATTGGCTTGTTCCCAAGTCACACCCACGACGGGATAGTCGTTGTACGCTGGATTCGAGAAATAATTTCGCAGATAGGTTTCATTTTCCGAATTCTGAAAATCATTTACCCAGCATGTTGTATCAGGGTAAATATTAACAATATACGTATTAAGGAAATCCCATGGACCAGACAAGGGACGGTTGATGGTTTCACGCACGATGCGTCCCTCATCATCGACATAGGCGGTATCCTTACTTATCATCACCGTCTCATTGGGATCAACTACAACATCGGTGTTTAGATTACGGTCTGAAGGGTTCAAACGATTACGTCTCAATGCTGCTGTTACATAGTCATAAATTTCATACTTGTAATTCATCTGACTCCAATCAAGAAGTTTCTCACCAGTAACCGGATTGATTACATAGAGGCTTTCGATGGCACGTTGTTCATCTTCATTGGGTTTTCGGGGCAATCGCTTGTTCCAATTCAAATGAGGTGTCACAGGATCTCCGTTCTTGTCTTCGGTAATCATATAGGTTTCATCACCACCATACGATGGATCAGCTAACCGTGTTCGGAGAATACTATCCCGAACCCAAACAACAAATTGTTTGTACTGCGAATTGGTCACTTCAGTTTCGTCCATCCAAAAACCATCAACGGAAATTTCCTTTACTGGTGTGGACTTACCCCACAGACTATCTTGTTTTTCCAAACCCATTTTAAGGAAACCACGATTGATGCGTGTCATACCATAGGGTGTTGGTTCTGTAAAACTCCTACCTGATACTCCAACCACTTCACCGCCTCTTCCAGAAGTCGAAGCGGACTTGGCACTGAAACAACCAGTCAGCATAGAAACAATTACTGACAAGCCCAATGCGATAATTATATGTCTTCTCATTTTATCTTTTATGTTCCAAATATTTGTGTCTATATCGATAGTCAACTTATAACAACAACTAATGAACGAACCTTAATCATAATATTCTTACACTCTTATGCAAGTTACGTCCTTTCTTCGTAAAATTGATGTCATGCTGATATCCGACAAACAACTCATGACTACCATTACCGGGATTAATAGCCGAAGTATAAACTTCATAACTATAACCTAAGACAATGCCATGAAAGCTGCCACCAAGCAAAATCGTAACGGAATTAGTAGGGCTATAACTTAATCCACCATATAGAATTTTCTTATCGTGGGTATAAACCAAACGTCCAGTGATATCCGTGCGGTATGTTTTCATGTCTGTTCGTAAAATCATCGACGGCTTTATACTAAGAAACGGATTTCTTAACTGAATATTGTATCCACACGTTAAATAATAACTTCGATCTATCTTCAACTCATTTGTTTCACCTAATGTCACCAACGGAGCTGTTAAATGTTGCGCAGAAATTCCAGTATACCAATTCTTATTATGGTAATATAAACCTACAGCCAAATCAAGAGTATTGCCCGAGATTTGCGAAGAAGAAAAAGCAGGATCGCTTGAGTCCTCAACATCCAGCTTTGTTCCATCAAAATTCTCACTGATAAACCCAGCCTGCAAACCGACGCTCATTTGACCATCGAATATATTAAATTTCAAAGCATATTGCAATGCTAATTTTTGATGGGTAAACAAACCGAGTTTATCATTCATAAATAACAGGCCTGCACCATGATAAGATTTTAAAGCGTAAAAGGGTAAATCAGCTGACACATATGCCGTTTGGGGATTATGTTCGAAACCAGCCATATCAAGACCATAAGCAGCCGTAACATTTAGCTTAGGCTGCTTGCCGACCGCTCCAGGATTATACGAACTCTCCATATCAAAATAATGACTAAATGACGGGTCGTACTGAGCCTTCATACGCACGGAGCAAGAAAAAACGACTGATAAAATGATTAAGAATCGTCTATACACAATCAAATAACGTATAACAACTGAATTTATTTTGGCATATGATTAAAATAGAAAACTACTATTGCACTTTAATAAAGAATAACATGAAACTGCAATATTAGAAAAAAGCAACAAAGGGAACCATACGATTGTCCTATGCTGCTTTTATCAAATAGTATAGCCTCAAGGAATACTTAGAATGTTTTAATATTCATCTTCGTTCCAAAGGAAATCATCCTTAGTTGGGTAATCTGGCCATATGTCTTCAATACTCTCGTAAACGTCGCCTTCATCTTCAATTTCCTGCAAATTCTCAAGCACCTCAGCAGGAGCACCAGAACGGACGGCATAATCAATGAGCTCTTCTTTAGTTGCAGGCCAAGGAGCATCTTCCAATTTAGAGGCCAAATCTAGAGTCCAATACATAGTCTTAAAAGTTTACTTCATTAAAATTGTGAGCGCAAATATAATCAATTTTGAATAAAATCCAAACATATTATAGTTTTTTTTTGCTTTGATAACGGCATTGTATCATAACCTGAATAATTCATAGAGAACCAGTGGTCTCCGTCTTTAGCCTCGGTTCTTCTCA
>CAVKHW010000058.1:0-14468 GCA_963656105.1 Eggerthellaceae bacterium | reverse complement strand
GTTTCATAAGGAATAATTGTTTGCGGATTGTGGTCGACTGGTCTGACTTTAATTAACAATGATTTTATTGTCATAAACTATTCCATTCACATTCAAGTAAAGTATATATTTACCAGGCTGGAGACTACCTAGACCAAACGATAATTGTTTCAAATATGACAACGTTTTTAGGGAGAGACACAAATGTAGACATAAACTTGACAACTCGCAAATTTTCCGGTCATATTTTATCGCACCATCCCTTCTTTATGCCAAAAAATCTTTTGGTAAAGTGTCTTGTTTACAATCTGACTGATGCTTTTCGCATGGAAACGCAAAAGCCGCGGCTCTCTTGCCTGATGACAAGCGAGCCGCGGCTTATGATTCAGACCTCACGAAGGTAAGGCTGATGTGTTAGCATGATTAGCAGTTCTTGCAGGGAGCCCATGGCTTCAGCTCCTTAAAGAAATCGTGCCCCTTGTCGTCCACAAGAATGAATGCAGGGAAGTTTTTCACCGTAATCTTCCAAATGGCCTCCATGCCCAGCTCGGGATACTCCACGCAGTCGATGCTCGTGATGCAGTCTTTGGAGAGCACTGCTGCAATGCCACCGATGGTTCCAAGGTAGAAACCGCCGTGCTTCTGGCAAGCATCGGTCACCACCTGAGTACGGTTGCCCTTGGCTATCATAACCAGCGAACCGCCGTGATCCTGGAATTCGTCGACATAGGGATCCATGCGATTGGCTGTGGTGGGACCCATGGAACCGCAAGGATAGCCATCGGGTGTCTTGGCCGGGCCAGCATAGAGTATGGGGTGATCCTTGAAGTATTGAGGCAGGTCTTCACCCTGATCAAGACGAGCTTTCAACTTGGCATGGGCAATATCGCGCGCCACTATGATAGTTCCGTTCAGGATAACACGGGTGGATACCGGATATTTGGCCAGCTCGGTACGAACGGCATCAATGCCCTTGTCGAGGTCGATTACGATATTCTCGCCACCCTCGCCGGGTTTGCGGTACTCCTCAGGAATCAGCTCGCCGGGATTGTCGTCCATCTTTTCCAACCAGACACCGTCCTTGTTTATGATGCCCTTGATATTGCGGTCGGCCGAGCAACTAACACCCATACCGATGGGGCAGCTGGCACCATGGCGCGGCAAACGGATGACGCGGATATCGTGAGCCAGATACTTGCCGCCAAACTGTGCGCCAAGCCCAATCTTGTGAGCCTCGTCGAGCAGTTTTGCCTCAAGGTCGAGATCGCGGAACGCACGTCCTGTCTCATCGCCTGTGGTGGGCAGGTTGTCGTAGTATTTAATGGAACCGAGCTTCACTGTGAGTAGGTTCTTCTCAGCCGATGTGCCACCGATAACGAAACAGATGTGGTAAGGCGGACAAGCCGCAGTGCCAAGACTCTTCATCTTCTCCACAAGGAAAGGAAGAAGCGTACCCTCGTTCTGGATAGTGGCCTTGGTCATGGGGTAGAAATAGGTCTTGTTGGCCGATCCGCCACCTTTGGCCACCATGATAAAGCGATACTCGTCGCCCTCTTCGGCCTCAATGTCAATCTGTGCAGGAAGATTGCACTTGGTGTTCACCTCATCGTACATGTTGAGAGGTGCATTCTGCGAGTAACGCAGATTGTCCTGCGTATAGGTGTTGTACACACCCAGCGAGAGTGCCTCAGCATCGTCGAAATCTGTCCAGACACGCTGTCCTTTTTCGCCGTGTATGATAGCCGTTCCCGTGTCCTGGCAGAAAGGCAGCACGCCCTTGGCGGCTGTCTCCGCATTGCGGAGGAACTGCAGTGCCACATACTTGTCGTTCTCCGAGGCCTCAGGGTCAAGAAGCACCTTAGCCACTTGCTCGTTGTGCTTGCGGCGCAGCAGGAATTCGCAGTCGTGGAATGCCTGCTGAGCCAGCAGCGTCAAGGCTTCGCGCGAAACCTTGACAATGGTTTTTCCCTCAAACTTAGTCGTGCTGACACCCTCTTTGGTCAACAAGCGATACTCAGTGTCGTCCTTGCCCTTTTGGAACATTGGAGCATACTTGAAATCTACTGGTTTAGCCATAGTCGTTATAAATAGATATTGTGTATAATGTTTTTGTGGTTTATTATTCTCCGAATATCTCATCGGTGGTGAGACGCTTCACGGGAGCGATTTTCTCGAGAGCCTTTATGTCGAGGTTTTTCTCATCGCCGAGGATGAGATAACGGTAAGTCTTGTTGGCTATATTCTCCTTCGCAAAGTTCATCACGTCTTTCAGTTGCAGCTTGGGCAAAGTTTCATAGATGGTCTTATTGATATCGTAGTCGATGCCAAGCTTTTGTGCTTGCAGATAACTGGTGAGCACGGCGAACTTGGTGGTGCGTGCCGTAGCAAGACTCTTGAGCAATCCCTGCTGAGCCAATTTGAAACCAGCTTCGCGTGCGGGCGTGTCGTTGAGCAGGTTATGGAACTCGTTCACGCAATCCATCATCTTGTCGTTCTGCGTGATAATATAGGTAAAGAACGACTCATCGCCTTTCAGATGCGAAGGACGGCTGTAGCTGGCCGAAGCTGAATAGGCCAATCCGCGCGCCTCGCGCAACTCCTGGAAGACAATGGCGTTCATGCCTCCACCGAAATACTCATTGAAGAGTGCCTCTATGGCCGCCTTATCGGCGCTCCATTTCTTACCCTCATTGTGGAGCATCACCATATAGATATTCTTGGCATCATATGGGGCGAGCCACACCTCGTTATCGGTTGTGCGAAGCTGGGTGTACTCCTTGGCAGTGGGAGCGGCAGCAAACGTCTTGGGTGTGAGATGAACCTTGCCTACAAGATTGCCAAGTTCATTCTCCTTAGTGGGACCATAATATAATAATGTGTGCTTCTTCGTCTTCAGATCGCGAAGCAGATTGAGCAGAATCTGCGGATTGGCCGCACGCAGTTGCTTTTCGCTCATCCGGCTGGTTATCGCATTGTAGGCTCCATAAGTGCCGTAATAACGCAGGGCGGCAAAGTTGCTGCGCTGATTGCTCTTGGCATCGGCGCGGTCTTTCAGCAACATGTCGACAAACTGGTTCCATGTGGCCTTGCTGGCCTTGGCACCATTGAGCACATCCTCAAGCAGCTGCAGAGCCTTGGGCATGGAACTGTTTAGACCCGTGAGATAGATATCGATGGCATCATCGCTGACGTTCACACGGTAGCTGCATGCCAAATCGTAGAACAACTGATTGATTTTCTGGTTCGACATCTTGGCAGTTCCCACATAGTCGAGGTAGCTTGCGGCTATCTCGTAGCGGTTGTCGCTTTGCGAGCCAAACGGATAGTGGTAGGCAAGAGTGAAGAGATCATCGGCCGTGTTTTGCTTGTAAAGCACATCGAGACCTTTCTTCGTAACGGCTTTCGTAAGGTCTTTGTGGTAGTCCACGAAACTGGGTTGAATAGGCTCAGGCTTGATGTTGACCACTTCCTTAAGAAATTCGCTCTGCTGGTCGTTGTTGGTAGGAATCGGCGTAATGCTGGGCTTCTCAATCTTGTGGATGGTTGTATCGTTGCCCTGACGTTTGAACACCGTCACATAGTTGTCGAGGAAGAAACGGTTGGCAAAGTCCACAATCTGTTGGCGTGTCATCTTTGAGATGCGGTCGAGGCGGTTCACCTGATCGCTCCATTCCTGGCCGTTGATGAAAGCATCGACAAACTTGTCGGCTCGCGAGCGGTTGCTCTGCAGCGAGCGGTAATAGTCCAACCGCATATTGTTAATCACAGCCGACAACAGGTTATCAGCAAACTGGCCTTTCTTCAGCTTTTCAATCTCGGCAAGCATCAGTGCGCGCACTTCTTCGAGACTTTGGCCTTGCTTGGGGCTGCCCATTAGAATAAACTGCCCATAGTCGGTCATGCCCATACTGCCAGCCGCAGCCATCTGAACCTTCATCGGCGCATTGAGGTCGAGGTCGAAAAGACCGGCCTTTCCGTTTGACAGCATGTTCGAAATGACATCGAGCGTATCTGCCTGATAGCTGGCGGCGCCCTGTGTCTTCCATCCCATCATCAAGTTTTCGGCCTCCAGCCCCACCACTGTGGTATCGACATTAGCCGTCAAATCGCAAACTGCCGGATACTCCGGACGGCTCAGACTGGGGCTCTTCTGCCAGTCACCAAAATACTTGTCGATAGTGGCTATAACCTGGTCGGGATCGAAATCGCCCGCCATGCAGATGGCCACATTGTTGGGAACATAGTAACGATTGTAGTAATTCTTGATGTTAAGGATCGACGGATTCTTCAGATGATCCTGCGTGCCGATAGTGGTCTGCGTGCCATAAGGGTGGTTGGGAAAAAGCTTTGCAGCCAAAGCATTCCACTCCTTGTTGTTGTCGCTGGCCAAACCGATGTTGTACTCTTCATAAACAGCTTCCAGCTCGGTGTGGAAACCGCGTATAACCATGTTCTTGAAACGATCACTTTGGATCTTGGCCCATGTGTCAATCTCGTTGGAAGGGATATCCTCCACGTAGCAGGTCACATCGTTGGAAGTGTACGCATTGCTACCTTCCGAACCGATAGAAGACATGAGTTTGTCGTACTCGTTGGGTATGTTGTACTGGGCGGCCAGTTGTGAGATAGAGTCGATTTCATGATAGGCTTTCTTGCGGGCTTCCTTATCGACAATACGGCGATAGGCCTCAAAACGGTTTTGAATGGAGTCGAGCAACGGAGCTTCTGCCACCACATTGCTACTTCCGAAATGGGTTGTACCCTTGAACATCAAGTGCTCCAAATAGTGAGCCAATCCGGTGGTCTCTGCCGGGTCGTTGCGCGAACCGGTACGCACAGCAATATAGGTTTGCAAACGTGGTTTCTCCTTGTTCACGGAGAGGTACACCTTGAGCCCGTTGTTGAGCGTGTAGATGCGAGTCTGCATCGGATCGCCCGGAACAGAGGCGTACTTGTACTGTTGCGCCGTGGCCGACGAGGCGACCAGCAAAGCCGCAGCAACAAGAAAACTTCTAAATTTCATATCGTGGATAATATTTAAACTGCTTTTATGTACTATTGAACCAAAGTAAATGTTCTATGAAGACTAATTCTCAAAATCCACCTCATGATCGAGGTTGTTTATAAAGTTGTCGAGCACTTCCTTTTCCACATCACCCATGCGGAACTCTTTCTCTGCATCCTTACGTATCTCTGCAATCCAAGCACGACGTGCCGTGATATAGTCTTGCTTGATGCGGGCTGCATCATTGAGCGTCAGCTCTTGCAGGTGGTAATAGTCGAGTATTACCCGATAGGTCCATGCCCATTGGTAGAGACGGTAGTTGTCGTTGATTTCCACAAATCGTTTGGTCACCGCGTCAATGGTATCGAGCGTTCCATTCTTGATGTCATCAACCAAACGTTGTTCTTCTGAGGCAGGCAGAAGTAGACCAGACAGGTCGTTCCAGTCGTCCACCCCGATGTCGGTAGTCGGGGCATTAAGCTCCGGATCGCGCTTGAGCACTCGCTTGAGCACTGCCCCCATATAGATGCGCAGGGCAATATCGTAGTATTTGATGCCCTTGTGGAGCGACGCACCGTTGATGACATAGTCATGGAAATTGTAGCTCGACACATCATCGCCCGACGAGGCTCGCAGATCCTCCAATATCTTCTTGCCCTTGATAATTTCACCCACGCTGAATGGAGAGAGCCAATCGAAGTTGACAATGCTTCTCTGCGTGCCCTTCGGCCGCATATCGCGCTTGGGCCACTTGCGGATATCACGGTAGAGGCCCACGGTCGTAATGTTGCGGCCTGGCGACAAATACATGGTGTCGCCATAAGCAATAAGATAGGAGAAAGGCAAATTGCGAGTGTCGGGATGGTGCATCAGCTTTCCAAAGCAGACGCTGAACGTTCCTATCGTGGCTGGCATAAGAAGATAGGCTCCGCTTGCTGTCTTGGTGCCACGCTCGAGCACGCCCCAGTGCATGGGGCCCATTTTGTAGGCGTGATTGGAAAAGTTGGTGGCCGAACCTGCGTTGTAAAAACTGAACATTCCGCCGATAAGCAGCGAGCTTTTGTGGTGACTGGCCGAGAAAGGACCGCAAAACGCAGCACAAGCTTCGCCGTTACTCATATAGCTATTGGCAAAAAACACGCTCGAGGAGGCAGTAAACCCATTGCTTATCTGGCACGCCTCGCCCACAAAGCAATCTTGCATCTTCACCGAGTTGATGATGCTGGAGCCGTCGCTGATGATCGAGTTTTCGCATATCACGCCTGTTCCGATATAGACACTGGCCTCGGGCGAGCTCAGGATTGTGCAGTCGCTAAGACGTGCCGCCCCGTTGACTTCGCAGTCATCATGTATATTGGTATTGGTGATTTCCTTCGTGTTGACAATCTTCACACCTGTACCGATTGTGCCGCAATCGGTACTTGTTGCTTCTATTTCCTCGCGGATGAGACGCCGTATGCAGTCTTTCAGCTCCCGGTCGTGGAAATGTTTTACCATAAATGCAGCGAATTGGCTATCGAGGTGCTTAAAAAGGATAAGATTGCCGTCGCCTACTTCGTTGAGCACGGATATGAGATTACCCTCACCATAGGTAGCACCTTCAACGGTCTCGATAGTCGAAACGTTTGAGATATAGCAGTCGTCACCGATTACGTAGTTGTTGATGAAATTGCCGATATTCTCTATCAGACAATTGTCGCCCACCACTACATTGCGCAATGTGGCATTGATGATGCCCGAATGTTTAAAGAAGCCTTTGGAAACTTCTACGTTCTTTTCGAAAGCCCCGATGCAGATGTTACCATAGAGCATCACGCGGTGCATATAGTTGGGTTTAAAATCGTCGGAAACATAAACATTGCTCCAGTCTTCAGCCCAGCAATTATGGTCTTCGAGCACGTTTATTTCCTCGTCGGTGAGATTTCTGAAGTGCATATCGTCAAAGTTTTCTAAGGTTTGCTCCCGTCAGTCTTCTACGGGATAAAGGAAATCATTATAGGGATATTTCTGCACGTGCAACTCGCGCACTTTGCGGTAAAGCGTGTCGCGGAACTCATCCAGGTTTTCCTTTTCGCGTGCCGAAATAAACAGGCAATTATCGTTGAGACGTGCCATCCAGGTGCGTTTCAGTTCATCGAGCGTAACATTCTCGCGGGTGGGAGGAGTCAAGTCATCGGGCTCTTTGTCTGTCCAATGGTAGTTGTCTATCTTGTTGAAGACTATCATCGTGGGACTATCGGAGCATCCCAGCTCTTTGAGCGTTTGGTTGACCACCTCTATCTGCTCCTCGAAGTCAGGGTGAGAAATGTCCACGACATGAAGCAACAAATCGGCTTCGCGCACCTCGTCGAGCGTCGACTTGAACGAATCGACCAAGTCTGTGGGCAGTTTACGGATGAACCCCACGGTGTCGGCCAGCAGGAACGGTAGGTTTTCGACCACCACTTTGCGTACTGTGGTGTCGAGGGTAGCGAACAATTTGTTCTCCGCAAATACCTCGCTCTTCGACAGCAAGTTCATAATGGTGGACTTGCCCACGTTGGTGTAGCCCACCAGTGCAACCCGGATAAGGCGTCCCCGGTTCTTGCGCTGGGTAGTTTTCTGCTTGTCTATTTCGGCCAGTCGTTTTTTCAGCAGGCTCATGCGGTTAAGAATGATGCGCCGGTCCATCTCCAACTGTGTCTCGCCAGGGCCGCGAAGTCCTACCGATCCCTTACCGCCACCAGAGCCCGAACCGCCGCCTTGGCGTTCCAAGTGGGTCCAAAGTCGCTGCAGACGAGGCAACATATAGCGGTATTGAGCCAGTTCCACCTGCGTCTTGGCATTAGCCGTCTGGGCGCGCATGGCAAAAATATCGAGAATAAGCGATGTACGGTCGAGAATTTTCACTTGCAATTCCTGTTCGATGTTACGCATTTGCTTGGCCGTAAGCTCATCGTCGAAAATCACCATACCTATCTCGCGGTCTTCGTCTTCTTCTTCCTTGATGAAACGTTTTATTTCCTCAAGCTTGCCCTTTCCCACATATGTGATGCTACTCGGACCGCCCACACGCTGCGTGAAACGTTTTACAGTGACAGCCCCCGCCGTGTCGGCCAGAAATTGAAGCTCGTCCAGATATTCCTTTGTCTTGGCTTCGTCCTGTTGGGGAGTAATAAGTCCGACCAGTATAGCCGTCTCAGCCTTGACTTCGGATATTACGAATTCCTTCATGCTTTTTATTTGTTATAAGTGCAAAGATACAGAAAAAGATTGGTAAAGCTAGTTGCGCCTATCCACTTTTTGTATTTTGTTTATCCAAGCCTTCTTTTTGCCGACATATTGGCGAGCTTGTTACGCAAACGTTTGCGCACTTTTTTGTGCGAAACATACCGTTAAATGACACAAGCCCTACTAGATTCATTACCTTTGCATAAAGCAAGATTGTTGAAAGGAACCGATTTCAAAAACAAAATTACACAGAAACTAACTACACAGACATTTACAGACGCGAAACGCCCGAACGTGTGTTCGGGTGTTTCGCTATTTATTATAGTTGGTTTAAAGACAAGAGATTACGTACTCTAGTTTCGGATATATCATTTGCCAAGTGTCCCCAAAGGGAGCGAATTTTCAAGCATAAGTCGAAATCTGAAACTTTATGGAATTTATTAAACAAACTACCTCTCAAAAAGCGGCGCGCTGCGAACTAAGACTACTTCTGCTGCAAATAAACGTTGTTTTTAGCACCAGCACAAACCATTGATAATCTGCGCGTTACTAAATTCCACAATTAAAGTGAACGCCGCAAAGACATAAAGATTTGAGAAAAGGTGGTTTATCGAGAGGCGATATGTGGCTTATCGACACTTGAAAAGCTACTCTTCATCCATCGATAAGACATCTTTGAACGCTTCGTTAGGCATGTTCTTTGCGACAGTAACGCACAAATGAGGCGTTTTTCGGACTTGAACCGCGTTTTTATCGGGCGGAAACAAGGTCTTCCTCCTCTAAAAGGTACACTCCAAAGGAGGCTGTTTTTTTCAAAAAAACGAAGACAAAAAACTAACTTAAGTTTCGGATTTATCATTTAGTAGGTGGCCCCGAGGGGGGGGGGCAAACTTCGCATAACCGCTGGTGGAACGAGCGTAGCGAGCGGAACCTGCGGACTTGAAACGGCAACTCCGTGGGCGTCCTGCTACTGAATCCGCAGGCTCCCTTCGGTCACCAGCAGTTATGCAGAGTTTGCCCCCTTCGGGGACGTATATTCAAGCATAAATACCTAAATCCGAAACTTCAGTTACGTATCATCCTTCATCGTCTGCGCCAACACAAAAAGGTATTTTTCGCAGTGTGCCAAAACAGCATTTTATCTTGCAACGCATAGCTCCACGCCAGCCCCCAGACAGGCAGCCCCCATAGGCGGGTTGCACTTGGTGAGGCTAATGGTCACTTCGACCACCTCAGTCCAATGGGCGAGAATGGCCTTTGCGATGCGTGCAGCAACATGCTCCACCAAGTTACGAGGCTCGTTCATGATTTGTTCTACAATCCGATACACCTCTGCATAGTTCACGGTGTCGCTCACATCGTCGCTCTGCATAGCTAAAGCCACGTTTACGCGCAACCGCAAATCTACTACATAATCGTTTCCCACCAACCGTTCCTGATCCAAAACGCCATGATAGGCATGGAAACGCAGGCCACGGAGCAAAACAAAACTTTCCTTCAGATTCATAATTATTCAAAAGCAACATTGCAGCGCATGGGACTCACGCATTATTCTCGACGTCCGGCTCCGCAATTGGTGCAGACAAGACATCCATCTTGGTAGACTAAAGTTTCCTGTCCACAAACCGGGCATTTGCGGCCAGCGGCTTTGGTGCCGTCTATAACGTATTTCTTCAGAGCTCGCTCCACGCCGTTCTTCCAGGTGTTGATGCTCTCGTCTTTGAGTTGAAGCGACCCCACTAATTTGATGACATGGTCGATGGGCATGCGGTAGCGCAACACCCCGGATATCAGCTTGGCATAGTTCCAATACTCAGGATTGAATTTCTCGCTCAATCCCTCGACAGTGGTCTTGTACCCACGCTTGTTTTCGAACTGGAAGTCGTAACGGTGCGATCCGTCGTCGTTGGTCTGCTTGATTATTTTTCCTTTCGTCACCGTCTTAGGCAATACGATACCCTCCTCGTCGTCTTGCAAACCAGTAAAAATTTCGTATGGATAGCCGTTTAGCAATCCCACAAACGCCACCCACTTGTCGCGGTTGTTTTGAAAGCGCACCACATCGCAGTCTAGTTCTTTTGGTCTCACTTCTTGGACTGTAGGCTTCTGCATTGCGGAAACCACAACAGACACAGGCTGTTCAGGATGTTTTTTCCGTTCCTTTTTTAAGGGAGTAACCGAAGTATCTGGCTTTTGTCCATCGCGAGCAACAAAGCATTGTTTGCATCCCGACCGCCATGCCTCAATATAGAGTTGTTCCACCTGATTCTCAGTCATATCGGAGGGCAACTTCACAATAACAGATACAGTTTGGTCTACCCATTGCTGAACAGCCCCCAACAAACGCACCTTCGCTAAAACATTGGCTGAACCGCCAAGAGGTTGTGGGTAAGGCAAACGAGGCAAGAACGATACGGCTTCCGACGGAGCGACGGCCAGGCAGGACATATTGCGCCGACCATACTGCGTCATGTCGTCGTAAAGCTGTGAATCGGCTTTGTGCAAACGGCCAATAAACGGGGTATCGGTCTCGCGCTGCTTGTCGTAAACAGGAAATGCGCCTCGCTCTTTGGCCAAGGTTACCGACAAACGGTAAGTATTGATGGCCATGGTCTTTTGCAAGTCGACCATTAAATCGATTGTTTTGGGATCATCAAGGGTGAGCCCCATGGCAGCCATCATATCATCGATAGCAACAACGCCTACACCTGTCCGACGCGTTTGTCGGCGCTTGTGTTTTATATTTTCCCACAAATCGCACTCGGTGCGCTTCACTGCTTCGCTTTGTGGAGCGGCCTTAATCTGCTCCAAGATCCGGTCGATATTTTCCAATTCCAAATCGACCATATCGTCAGCAACTCGCTGTGCCATCCGTACATGACTGGCAAATTTTTCGGAATCAAAACGTGCCTGTGTTGTAAAGGGGTTCTCTACATAACTTAATAAGTTGAGACTAAGCAAGCAACAACTGTCGTATGAACCAAGCGGCAATCCACTTTTCGGGCTAACAGAATCCGTGCGGTAGCCCAAGTCAGCATAACAGTCAGACACACTTTCGCGTAGCGTGGTATCCCAAAAGAGCACATCCACCCCAACACCTTGCCCGACATTGTGCACTACCTTGTGCCATAGGTCACGGGCGGCTATTTCGCGGCTCACCTCCGGTAGCTGCGCTCCCACAGGATATTGTTGGCAATAAAGTTTATCGTTAACAACTGCCTGCATGAACGTGTCGTCGAGTTTTAGGCAGACACAATCGTTGCCCCTTGCTTCATGCAGTATCCCGGCATCTAGGATATTCTCGACACTGGGATGTTTCACGCTTACTGACAGATTCAGCGCACTGTAAGGAACTACCCTTTCCACATCGTGAGCAGAACGGAGGTATCGCTCAGCAACCGTAACCACCGAGGGACCGATGGCCGGCTTATCGTCAGCCGAAGCCTCTACGGGTCTCAGCCTATCGAGATCGTTCCCCACGACTCCACCGCGCTTCATAATCTGCACTTGTTCCTCATCGGCCTTCATTACCGATCCGTAAGAGCTTATAGCATCCTCATGGCCAATGACAAAACTACTACCTAACGGCAATGCCTTACGGCAATTGCCCACACCAGCCATAACGCTGCCTGACGGAACGAGGTAACGGAAATGGTCGAGCAGTTCAAACACCTGCTGGGCGGAAAGTGCGCCGGGATACTTCGCCTCGACACGAGCCACTTCGTTGGCAATGCGCCAATGCATATCGGCAGGCGTTTTTTCGAAAATACGGTCATTGCCGTCCTTCAAGGCATAGCGCGTTGCCCACGTTCGGGCGGCAAGTTCGTCGCCTTCAAAATAGGCCAAGGAGTCTGCATAGACTTCTTGGTAGGAATAGGCCGTTGGGGTTTCCATCGTCTGATACGTTTTCTGTAAGTTGGAACTTTATTTTGCAAAACTACAAAAGATTTGCGAGAATGTTAAAACTTGTCGCATGAAATTAGCCGAAAACTTTCCCTTTTCAGATAAAAAACTTTATCTTTGCAACATCCAAATATACAAAAATGAAAAACTTAAATACCCGCCGAAGCATCCGAAAATATGCCGACAAGGCGGTAAACGACAATTTGCTAAACAGCCTTTTATCTGAAGCGGAGCGCACACCAACAATGGGCAATCTGCAACTTTATAGTGTCGTCGTGACTCGTAGCCAAGAAATGAAAGCAAAACTGGCACCAGCTCATTTCAACCAACCTATGGTTTGCGGTGCGCCCGTAGTGCTGACGTTCTGTGCCGATTTCCATCGCACCACCGTTTGGGCAAACCACCGTCAGGCCACACCCGGCTACAACAATTTCCTGAGCTTTATCAACGCCGCCACCGACACATTGCTTTATTGCCAGACCTTTTGCAACCTCGCTGAGGAGCACGGGCTTGGCACTTGTTTTTTAGGCACCACCGTTTACATGCCGCAAGCGATTATCGACACCCTGCAGTTGCCCAAGCTGGTTTTTCCCGTGGCCACCATCACTTTGGGATGGCCCGACGAGAACCCCGACCAAAGCGAAAGGCTGCCACTGGATGCAGTCATCCACAACGAGACCTACCACGATTACACCCCCGAAGACATCGATAAGCTCTATGCCGAAAAGGAGGCGCTACCCGTCAACAGACATTTCGTGGAAATCAACCATAAAGAAACCTTGGCGCAGATATTCACCGACCTGCGTTACACACGCAAGGACAATGAGACCATGTCGGCTGGACTCATCGATGCACTGCGGCACCAGAGATTTTTACCACCAACCGAACAACACTAAGAAAGGAGAACATCCATGAGTGTGGACATCAAGAAAGTGGAATCACGAAAGGAACTGAAAGCATTTATACAGTTTCGCAACAAACTATACAAAGACAGCCCTTACGCAGTGCCTTTCCTCGTCAGCGATGAGCTAAGCACCTTGGATCGCAAGTCCAATCCTGCTTTCGAATATTGCGATGCCGTCTATTTTCTTGCCTACAAACACGGCAAAGTAGCAGGACGCATAGCCGGCATCATCAACACCCGTGCCAACGAGCGGTGGCAGCGGCAAACCGTGAGGTTCGGATGGTTCGACTTTATCAATGACCAGGAGGTATCGACTGAGCTCATCAGAGCCGTAGAACAATGGGGAGCCAAGCAGGGAATGACCGAGATTGGTGGGCCTTTCGGCTTCGACGACATGGACCGCGAAGGTATGCTGGTGGAAGGTTTCGACCGCCTCGCTACGCTATACATAAACTACAACTACCCCTACTACCCCCAGCACATCAATGCTCTGGGGCGCTTTTGCAAGGACAACGACTATCTGGAATACCGCATCCGCGTACCGGAGGTGACGCCACCCAAGTTTGCGAAACTCTCGGAGATGATTGAAAAGCGCTACAACCTGCACGTCCACAAGTTTACACGCAATGAACTGCTGCAGCAAGGCATGGGGCAAAAGGTATTCGAGATACTCAACATCACCTACGACAATCTATACGGATTTGCCAAACTGAGTGACAAACAGATAGACAAGCTCGTCAACGACTACATACGCATGGCCGACCTGAACCTCGTTACGGGTGTCGTCGACGGCAACAAAAACAACGAGCTGGTGGGCTTCGGCATCTCCTTCCCGTCGTTCTCGCGGGCCATGCAACACACACGGGACGGACATCTGCTGCCCTTCGGCTGGTGGCATCTGCAGCGCGTGCTCAAATGGCACAAGACCGACACCGTAGACCTGCTGCTCATCGGTGTGCTGCCCGAATACCGGGCAAAGGGTGCCAACGCACTCATCTTCAACGATCTTATAAGCTATTACCGCAAATATGGTTTCAAATGGGCAGAAGCCATGCCCCAGATGGAGACCAACAAGGGGGTGCTCAGCCAGTGGCAATACCTTGAGGCGGAGAACCACCGACGCCATCGCGTCTACGTGAGGAGTATCGAAGAGCCAAAACATTAGGGGGGCAACCGCATGCATGCCTTGGCAATCGGGATTACCCTAATCTCAAAGGCGACTCAGCATTGGCCACTATGACATCGGTTTAAAATCATACACCCTGTCATCATCAAAGTCACGTAAAGTTCTATGCTGTCAATACAATCATAATGAGATACTCCAATCAACAAGGTATCTTGCGCTTATTCCTAAATATAACCTCATTCTTTGAACAGATCATAGGAACACAAGACAGCGCCATAACCAGCTCTAGCCTGAATAATTCATAGAGAACCATTGGTCTCCGTCTTTAGCCTCGGTTCTTC
>CAVKHW010000057.1:0-14786 GCA_963656105.1 Eggerthellaceae bacterium | reverse complement strand
TCTATAAATTACCACCATAACAAACAACAAAACAATATGGGTTACGTTTTG
Source organism: Eggerthellaceae bacterium (assembly GCA_963656105.1). Taxonomy (GTDB): domain Bacteria; phylum Bacteroidota; class Bacteroidia; order Bacteroidales; family Bacteroidaceae; genus Prevotella. Next base: position 14,735 of record CAVKHW010000057.1, on the reverse strand, counting down.
CCGTATTTTGGACTCTTTTCGGTTCATATCGCCACCTCGCTCGGTCGTAATGCCCGCATTACTCTCTTACTCGCTGACGATATGCCCTCGAAAATAGTCTCAAAATCCAGTAAAGCTAATTTATAGAACCCACCTTAATAACCCCCATGACTATGAAGAAGAAAGTGGTTTTTCTGACCGGTGCGGGAATGTCGGTAGAGAGTGGTTTCAAAACCTTTCGTGGCAACGACGGACTGTGGGAAAATTATCCGGTTGAACAGGTTGCATCGCACGATGGTTGGGAAGCCGGCCCCACCTTGGTAACCCGTTTCTACAACATGATGCGCCGTAAGCTGTGGGATGCCCAACCCAACGAGGGGCATCGGCTGGTGGCCGGCATGGAAAACGACTACGAAGTGAGTGTGCTGACGCAGAACGTGGACAATCTGCACGAGAAGGCTGGCAGCACACACGTCATACACCTTCACGGCGAACTGACCAAGGTATGCTCGAGCCGCAACCCCTACGACGAGCGCTATATAGAGCAACTGACACCACAACACTCCGATGTGGAGCCTGGCACTAAAGCCGCCGACGGCTCGTTGCTGCGCCCTTTCATCGTGTTCTTCGGCGAGAGCGTGCCCATGTTGGAACCGGCTGCAAACGAGGCGGCCAAAGCCGATGTGTTTGTCATTATCGGCTCGTCGCTCAATGTCTATCCTGCCGCAGGTCTTGTGCAGTACACCCGGCACGACTGCCCCATCTATCTCATCGACCCTAATCCTGTTACCCTTAGTGGCTATCCCAACATCACGCATATAGAGAAAGGTGCATCAGAGGGTATGCGCGAGCTGTTGGAACGGCTGCAGCCCTAACAACATAAAACAGCGAAATACCACAACAAAAGGCTTCGCAAAAATGCTTTCGGCCAGAAACCGAAGGTGGGCAAGTAGAAAAACGCCCTGTTTTTAACGACCCTTGCAAAATGCTCGTTATCAGCATTTTGCAAGGGTCTCCTCTTTTCTTTCATTTCCATTGGCAGTTGGCAGCTGCCCGATAGCTATCGTTTGGCACGCCGAAAGACCATCTTTCGCCGTGCGATTCACTATCCATCGAGGTACCGAAAGACGCAGATCGCGGCACGATAGGTAAGCTACGGCAATCAAACCAACCACCAACGGCGGCACCTGACAGCATCAACAAGGCTGAAAGCCAGCAAAAACTACACATTGATGGGCTAAAACGTATGGCGGAAATGACTACGGTTTTTCAGAACATTCATTACAATAGCTGGGGTCGGCCCACATTGAAAGGCCAATCTAAAAACCGGGTTTCGACAACAAAAATTGAGTAACGGAAAGATTGGTAGCAGTAGACCGATAATTGCTACCTAAACAACTGAATTTTCATATCCGAAAAACGCATCAAGCCCAAAACACGACGCACACAGACCATTCGCAAGGCAAAAAACCGCCTCAAAAGCCATAAAACGACACCAAAAGAGGTTAAAGCCGGCAAATAGCCCCATTAACCTATCATTTTGCAAAGTCAGAGTTGTCACTTTTTTGTCGCACTTTGCCGTCTCGCCGCATTTTTCGAGATATTTATCCTACGGATAATCCACTATTCAATAGATTTTGCATAACTTTGTATTCAGAACAAAAACTATCAGAATGAAAAAGACTATCATTACAGCAATAGCACTTTGCACAACTCTGTCATTAGCAGCACAAAAGCGCGCTTTTACGGTGGAAGATGTGTATCGCGTGCAATACGTATCATCGCCGACAGTAGCGAAAAACGGCACACTCGCCTACTCTACCAGTCGCACGGACATCAAGACTCAGCAATCATTCAGCAACGTATATTTGATAGCCCCCACATCAAAGGGCGAACCAACCGCCGTAACCACCGACAACAAGAGCTACGCACCGCAGTGGTCGCAGGATGGTAAAAGCCTCTACTTTTTCAGTAGCGTGAACGGGGCTACACAATTGTTCAAGTATAGCAACGGACAAACCGAACAACTGACCGATTACGCCCTTGGCGTGCAGGGCGCAGTGGTATCGCCCGATGGACGGCTCGTGGCCTTTGCAGCCGAGGTGTATCCCGAAATTGGCGGAGCCGATGGAAAGGCCAACAAAGACGCTTTAGACCGACGAGCCAAGAACCCCATACAGGCACATGTGGCCGACAACTTGCTTTTCCGCCACTGGACCGACTATAGCGACGGGCGCTATTGGCACATCATCGTCTACAACACTGAGACCAAGACCTACACCGATGTCACTCCAGGTTGTTTCCACAGCCCCGTATTCTCGCCCAGCGGACCCTCGGGGTTCGTGTTCTCGCCCGACTCGAAGGAGATATGCTACCTGAGCAACCACGATGCGCACCCCGAAGCATCGACCAACTGCGACCTTTGGACCGTGAGCGTGGAGGGTGGCGAGGCCCGCAACCTGACGGCCGACAACAAAGCCTGGGACGGAAGTCCACAGTATAGCCCCGACGGACAATGGATAGCCTACCGATTCCAACGCACCCCCAGCTACGAAAGCGACCGGTTTGTACTCGGGCTCATCAACCGACAGACCGGCGAGAAGCGCGTGCTGACCGAAAACTACGACAACTGGGTGGACGACTACAAGTGGGCTGCCGACTCGAAAAGCATCTATTTCATCGGTGAGGAACGGGGCTACCAACCGCTCTATCAGGTGAACATCAAAGACTGCCGACTCACCAAGCTCATCGCCAACCGTGCCATCGGAAGCTTCGATCCCGATGGCAAAGGCGGGTTCTACTACACCTACTCCACCACAGGAAAGCCGGTGGCTCTCTACCACACGGCCACACCGGGGAAGGCCGGCAAACGGTTCGCTGAGAAACAGGTGACACACCTCAACGACCAGATGGAAGCCGAGGTCGACATTCGGCCGTCGGAGGCTCACTGGGTGATAGGAGCCAACGGCGACAGCGTGGAGTATTTCATCGTGAAACCCCACAATTTCGACCCCAACAAACGCTATCCGCTCGTAATCAACGTACACGGAGGACCTCAGATGCAATGGATGGACTCGTTCCGACCCGACTGGCAGGTGTTCCCCGGAGCCGGATATGTAGTGGCCTACCCTAACCCACACGGCTCAACAGGATATGGACAGAAGTTCTGCCGCGCCATTAGCGGATCGTGGGGCGGACGACCCTTCGAGGACGTGATGAAGGTGACCGACCAGCTGGCCACACTGCAGTATGTCGACTCCACACGCATGGGAGCCATGGGATGGTCGTACGGCGGATACTTCATGAACTGGTTGCAGGGACACACCAAACGCTACCGTTGTCTGGCCTCGATGATGGGGCTTTACGACCTGCGCTCCATGTGGGGCACCACCGAGGAACTATGGTTCCCCAACTTCGACCTGGAGGGGCAACCATGGAACTCTGCTCTTTACAAAAAATGGAGTCCGTCGGAATACGTGGACAACTTTGCCACACCCACACTCATCATCACGGGCGAGAAAGACTACCGTGTATCCTACACGCAGTCGCTGCAATATTTCTCTACCCTACAGACTTTAGGCATCCCATCGCGCCTCATCGTCTTCAAGAACGATGGCCACTGGCCTTCAGGAATGCGTTCCATGCCACTCTACTACAACGCCCACCTGGAGTGGTTCCACAAGTATCTCGGCGGCGCACCAGCACCTTGGGACAGCAAGAAAATGGCCGACCAGGGCATAGAGTGGTAGTCGTCGAGACAACAAAAGAGAAAAAGACACGCCAATGCCGCACCGCATCGGATAATGGCAACATACTCGCTCATCACCTCTAAAACAACCACGATATGGCTAAATACCCCACTTGGCACGACGAATACTGGCTCATGCTCATGCAGATATTCCTGAAAAAACCCCAAGGCGTGAAGCCGCTCTACAGCCGGGAACTCGTCAACGTGGCTCTGGAACTGCATTTTCCACCCAAGTATCTGTATAGAAAAATGTTCAAGCTGAGGGAAATCGACGCCCCCAACTTGCAACGCCTGTGGAACGCCTACGCCAACAACCCGAAGAAACTATCGCGCGAAGTGAAACTGCTCAAGCGCATGAACGGCTTCGGAAACGCCGAAAATTTCTACGCTGGCGTGGAAATCAACGAGTCGTGGGAAAAAGATTTCAAGCCCATCGAAGGAGTAGAACCAAGTGGGCTGACACCCGTAATGCTCATCATGGCTCTCGATCTATACTTCCGTCTCACACCCAACACCATGGTTGCTGAGACTCCCGAAGTGGAAAATTTGGCCAAACGCATCAAAATGAAGCCATCCGACCTTGTGGCTGTCATGCAAGCCTACCAAGTGTGCGACCCCTATCTCGCTAACGAAAAGCAGGTGACCCCTACCCTACTCGATGCCTGCACACAAGTTTGGAAACGGTTCGGAAACGAAGATCCTGAAAAACTGGCCGCAACGGCTGCCCAACTCAACGAATACTGGAAGTAACGTATGGCACAAAAACTCATACAAACGCAAGCGCAGACGCAAACACAACAGCAGCGACTCTCACAGCAACAAATGCTGCAAGTGAAGTTGCTGGAAATGCCTCTGGCCGAACTGGAGCAGAACATAGCCGTGGAACTCGACGACAACCCAGCCCTTGAGGAACAGCGCGACGACCTTGACATGACGCGCGGAAACGATGACACAGCCAACAACGACACAAGTATCGCTACTCCAGACGACACAACCAACGACGACAACAACGGACAAGACAACCTCAATGCCGACGACGACAACTACGAACGCAAGAGTGAACGGGAAGAACGCGAGGAAGCACTCGACAACGCATTGGCAAATCTGGGAAGCGACGACGAGATGCCACAGGCCGAACATTACGGCACAAACAACAACAATAACGCCGACTACGAAGAAATGGTATGGGGCGACACCACCTCATTCTACGACAAGCTGAAAGAACAAATGGGTATGCTCGAACTCAACGACGAGCAACAGGATGTCATGGAATATCTGATAGGTTCGCTCGACAACGACGGGATATTGCGTAAACCATTGGATGATATAACCGACGAACTGGCTATCTACCACGGGATAGATATCTCTGACAAGGAAGTGGAAGACATGTTGCACTTGCTTCAGACATTCGACCCGGCAGGCATAGGCGCACGAAACCTGCAAGAATGCCTGCTGCTGCAAGTGCAGCGCAAACCGGACAGCGCAATCAAGCAACTCATGACAACGGTGCTCAAACACCATTACGAGAACTTTATCAAAAAACACTGGGACAAGATTGCAGCAGCGCTCAACCTCAGCAAAGAACAAGCCGACTCCGTGCACCAGGAAATTCTCAAATTAAACCCCAAGCCAGGCGCGGCACTCGGAGAAACAATGGGACGCAATACGCAGCAAATCACACCCGACTTTATCGTCGACAACGACGAGGAAGGTAATGTCAGTTTCACCATCAACCGAGGAAGGATACCTGAACTGAAAGTATCGGCCGACTTCGCCGATATGGTAGAACACTACAAAAACAACAAACAGAGCATGACGCGCACAGACAAAGAGGCGCTGCTCTACGCCAAAGAGAAGGTGGAAAAGGCACAAGGATACATCGAAGCCATAAGACAACGCCAACACACTCTATACATAACCATGAAGGCTATCATAAACTGGCAGAAGAAATTCTTCCAGGAGGGCGATGAGGCTGACCTCAAACCGATGATCCTCAAGGATATAGCCGAAAAAACAGGACTGGACATCTCAACCATCAGTCGCGTCAGCAACCAGAAATATGCACAAACACGCTGGGGGACATTCCGCCTGCGCTTCTTCTTCACCGACGGCTATGTCACCAAAGACGGGGAAGAAATGTCGACACGGAAAATCAAACTCGCTCTGAAAGAATTAATCGACCGGGAGGACAAAAAGAAACCGCTCTCAGACGACTTTCTGGCAAAAGAAATGAAAAAGAAAGGCTTCCCCGTGGCCCGACGCACCATTGCCAAGTACCGCGAACAACTGCACATTCCCGTGGCACGGTTGCGAAAAGCATAAAGCAAGGCTTCAGACAACTATTAATACAGCACACATGAAAGAAAAGAACATCATATTGGCAGCTCGAGTGATGAGCATGATTTTCACGCCGTTCTATCTGCCGATAGCAGGCTTGTTGGCTTTGTTTTTCTTCAGTTATATGAGTCTGCTGCCTACTGCCTACAAACTGACAGTGCTAACCATGTCTTATCTGTTTACCATACTGCTCCCGACGCTCCTCATCCACTTGTACCGTCGCTATCAGGGATGGACTTCCTCCGAGCTGGCTCAGAAGGAACGGCGAATGGTTCCCTATATTATCGCCATTCTGTGCTACTTCACCTGCTACTACCTGATGAGTCTCTTGCGCATACCGCAGTTCATGGCCAATATCCTCGTTGCCGCTCTGATTATACAGATAGCTTGTGCCATCATCAACGTATGGTGGAAAATATCCACTCACAGCGCTGCCATTGGAGGATTCGAAGGAGCACTGATCGCCTTCTCCATCATCTTCGCTTTCAATCCGATGGGATGGTTCTGTATCATTCTCATTATAGCGGGCATGGTGGGAACGAGTCGCATGGTACTGCGGCAACACACCCTCTCACAAGTCGTTACAGGTTTTCTCATGGGCGTGCTACTCGGATTTTGGGCTATCATCTGACATAAAGGATACGGACATTCGGTACAGACAGCTACAAAATGCGCCACTTCCATCATCGGCAAACGATAGATAAGCACACAATAATTAACAACATACATTCGTTAAAACATCAATAACAATACTCAAAATGAAGCCATTAGTCAGCATCATCATGGGTTCTACAAGCGACCTTCCAGTCATGGAGAAAGCTTGCAAGTGGTTGGAAGACCAGGAAATTCCTTTTGAGATGAACGCCCTTTCGGCACACCGCACACCCGATGCAGTGGAGCAATTCGCCAAAGGAGCAAAAGAAAGGGGTATAAAGGTCATTATCGCGGGAGCGGGCATGGCAGCCGCTTTGCCAGGCGTTATAGCAGCTTCCACGCCACTGCCCGTCATCGGAGTACCCATCAAAGGTATGCTCGACGGACTCGATGCCATGCTTTCCATCATACAGATGCCACCGGGAATACCAGTGGCTACTATTGGAGTGAACGGCGCACAGAACGCGGCCATCCTCGCTGCTGAAATGATTGCACTGGGCGATGAAGGCATTGCCGCCAAAATAGAGGCGTGGAAGGCTGGACTGGGAAAGAAAATCGAGAAAGCAAACAAAGACTTGGCCGAGATCAAGGACTACAAGTTCAAGTGTTAGAGGTGTAAATAAGATAACACCGCCTACGGACAGCCGCTATTCGACAGTTCACCTTTCGAAACGCAGTTGCTGCTTGTAAGCAGGTTGTTATGTAAGCCAATAACATAGACTTTTGCAATTATCAACATGGATTTATTCAACTATCATAGACGCGAAACTACTGAGGTGCATGTGGGAAAGCTCAATATGGGCGGTGAAAATCCCATTCGCATTCAGTCGATGACTACCACAAGCACCGACGACACCGAGGGTTCCATCGCCCAGTCGGAGCGCATCGTTAAAGCGGGAGGTGAACTGGTGCGCCTCACGACACAAGGTATCCGTGAAGCGGAGAACTTGAAAAACATTCAGGCGGGTATCCGAAAAGACGGTTTCAGCACACCGCTCTGCGCCGATGTGCACTTCAATCCCAACGTGGCAGACGTGGCGGCGTGCTTTGCCGAGAAGGTTCGCGTGAACCCAGGAAACTACGTTGACCCTGCCCGCAGGTTTGTAAAGTATGAATATACAGACGAAGAATATGCCGAAGAGCTACGGAAAATCGAAGACCGTTTTGTCCCGTTTCTCAACATTTGCAAACAACACCACACGGCTATCCGCATCGGTGTGAACCACGGATCGCTGTCAGACCGCATCCGTAACCGCTATGGCGATACCCCCGAAGGCATCGTAGAGAGCTGCATGGAGTTTCTGCGCATCTGCCAACGCGAACATTTCGGCGATGTGGTGATATCCATCAAAGCCAGCAACACGGTGGTTATGGTACGCTCTGTGCGTCTTCTCGTGGACACAATGCAGAAGGAAGGCATGAGCTATCCGCTCCACTTGGGCGTGACTGAGGCAGGCGAGGGCGAGGACGGACGCATCAAGAGTGCCGTGGGTATCGGTGCACTGTTGGCCGACGGCATAGGCGACACGATCCGCGTGTCGCTCTCTGAGGAGCCCGAGGAGGAAATTCCCGTGGCCCGTCACTTAGTGGACTATATAGGGCGCAAGGCTGGGCATATGCTCATTCCTGGCAAAGCGTGCAATCATTTCGACTGGCTGCACCCCTCGCGACGTTCGACCGTGCCCGTAGGAAATATGGGAGGCACCCATGTTCCGGTAGTCATCACATCGAAAATGACGACTAACGGGAATAGAGAAACATCTTTGGCATCAACGCACGACAGCAAGTCCGACTACGTTTATATCGGCTCAGAAGCACCCACAGACTGTCTCTGCAACTATATTACGGACTATAACGTATACGCAAAGCTGACCCACTGTGGCACCCAACCATACGAACCGCAAGGCAAGGGTACAGGCGAGGCCAACCTCTACCCTATCTTCCCAGCCAGCGCCATTCCTTTCATCAGTATGGTTCAGGCATCTGTAAAATTCCTTGTGTTGCAGTTTGGCACGCCCAGCGATGAGTATTTGGCTTGTCTGAAGGCTCATCCTGAGATTGTTGTGGTATGCACCAGCCACCACCAAAACCGACTGGGCGACCAGCGTGCGCTGGTACACGAGATAATGAACGCAGGCCTTACCAATCCCGTGGTGTTTGCACAGATGTACCGGCTGAACGACAAGGAAGAGTTCCAACTGGAAGCGGCGGCCGATATGGGCGCACTGTTGATGGATGGTCTGACCGACGGTCTGTGGCTGATGAACGACGGAAACATAAGCCAAAAAGACATCGAAGACACGGCTTTCGGCATCTTGCAGGCTGCCCGACTGCGCACTTCGAAGACCGAGTACATATCTTGTCCGGGATGCGGCCGCACGCTCTACAACCTTCGCGACACCATCGCCAAGATTCGCAAAGCCACTAACGACATGAAGGGACTGAAGATCGGCATCATGGGATGTATCGTGAACGGGCCGGGCGAAATGGCCGACGCCGACTACGGCTACGTCGGAGCTGGGCCGAAACGTGTGTCGCTCTACCGCGGACAGATGTGTGTGGAGAAGAATATTCCCGAGGACGAAGCGGTGGAGCATCTGCTGGCGCTTATCCAAAAGGACCAGGAGAAAGCGCAACCGTAAACGAGCGGTGCTTCTCTCCCACTCTATTCCCCTATCCATAATAAACAACAGCAGACTTGAACTAAACCGTTTGGTTAGCACACAAAGACTTTTATAGACATGGAAGGACGTTCTATCGACACAATGGAATTACGCGGCCGTTATATGGCCTCAGCACACCGATACGACGATGCGGCAAATCTCTACAGACGGTGCGGCCGTTCGGGCGTGCTGCTGCCAAAGGTGAGCCTTGGCTTCTGGCACAATTTCGGCAGCGGCGACAGTTACGACCGTGCTCGCACCATTACCCACTGCGCTTTCGACAACGGCATCACCCACTTCGACTTGGCCAACAACTATGGCCCGCCCTACGGTTCGGCTGAGGAGACGATGGGACGGTTGATAAGCGAAGACTTCCGCCCGTATCGCGACGAGCTGTTCATCTCGACCAAAGCCGGCTACGACATGTGGCCGGGTCCTTACGGCAACTGGGGTTCGCGCAAATACCTCATAGCCAGTCTGGAACAAAGTTTGCGGCGCATGCGGATTGACTATGTAGACCTGTTCTACAGCCACCGCTACGACCCCGAAACTCCTTTGGAGGAGACATTGCAGGCGCTTGTCGACATTGTGCGTCAGGGCAAGGCACTCTACATCGGCATATCGCGCTGGCCACTGGAAGCCCTGCGCGTAGCCCACGACTATCTGAAGGCCCGCGATGTGCCCCTGCTCATCTATCAGGGTCGCCTCAATCTGCTCGACCGCGCTCCCTTGCGCGAGGGCATTCTCGACTATTGCGCCGAGCAAGGCATCGGCTTTATCAGTTTCTCACCACTGGCACAAGGCCTGCTCACCGACCGTTACTTGCACGGTGTGCCCACAGACTCGCGCATGGCAAAGAACCATTTTCTCAAGAAAGACCGACTCACGCCCACGCTGCTGGCCTATTTGCAACACCTTAATGATACCGCCACAAGCCGAGGCGAGAGCCTATCCGAGATGGCACTTGCGTGGATTCTGCACCAGCAAGGCGTCAGCAGCGTGCTGGTTGGAGCCAGCAGCACAGAACAACTGCAGCAGAACCTGCGCTGCGTCCAAGCAGGTCCGTTCGCCGAAGACATAGAAATAATGGCGAATAACTCCTGTGACAAGTAAAAAACAAAGCACTCGTAGAAAAATACGGGCACACCTAATAAAAAGGGTAGGGAACCAACACGGTTTCCTACCCTTTTTATATCTCATAAGAACATATACCTGACGGAACACCTCCATGCCTCGCACATCAAGGCTGGAAGACGCTCTTGCACTGACAAGAGGAGGTCTCCCCCTTCGCTCACTCAGTGAGAAATGCCTTGGCAAACTCCCAAATGACGATGCCGGCGGTGGTGCTGACGTTGAGGCTGTGTTTGGTACCGAACTGGGGTATCTCAAGGCAGCCGTCGCTCATGTCGACAACCGACTGCTTGACACCTTTCACTTCGTTGCCCAAGATGATGGCATAGCCCTTGGGTTCGGGCGCGTCGGCATGTTCCGACCCACAGAGGATGTCGGCCAGATGCTGCAGTTTGGTGGACTGCTCCACCTGCTCCACGCTCCACACAAAGAATCCCTCGTCGTGCAAGGAGCGTACTGCATCCTCGGTGTTTTCAAAGTATCGCCAGTCGACGCTGTCCTCTCCGCCGAGTGCAGTCTTGTGTATCTCGGCGTTGGGCGGACACGCCGTAATGCCACAGAGATAGACACCTTCCACCCGGAAGGCATCGCCACAACGGAACACACTACCCACATTGTAGAGCGACCGCACGTCGTCGAGCACAACAATGAGCGGCAGTTTGTGGGATTCCTTAAACTGTTGCACCGACAGGCGGTGCATTTCGATGGTTCTTAGTTTGCGCATGACGGAAGGAGGGGTTAGGGCTGCAATGATGAGCCACGGGTTATTGCTTCACGCTATAGGCCAAGGCGTAAGCCTTGATCTGCTTGATCATGGCCAGCAGGCCATTGGAACGGGTAGGGGAGAGGTGTTCGCGCAAACCTATCTTATCAATGAAGTAGAGGTCGGCGTTGAGTATGTCGCTGGCCGTCTGACCGCTGAGCACGCGCACCAGCAGGGCGATGATGCCCTTCACGATGAGCGCATCGCTGTCGGCCGTGAACACAAGCTTTCCGTCCACGTTGTCGCACTGCAGCCACACACGGCTCTGGCAGCCGTCGATGAGATTTTGTTGGGTCTTGTATTTTTCGTCGAGCTTTTCCAGGTCGTTGCTCAAGTCGATAAGCATCTGGTACTTGTCCATCCAGTCGTCGAAGTCGCTGAACTCCTCGACGACCTCGTCTTGCAATTCGTTGATTGTCTTAGCCATGATAATTGTTTACTTTATTTCAGGTGGCAAAAATAGTCTTTTTTGATAAACGTTCCAAATCTGCGCCTCCGTTTCTTGCCTGAAGGCTACAGGTGCGGGTAGGGTAGGGCAGTGGGTCACTCCGCCTGGTCGATGCGGAACACCTTGTCGCCGGGCCGCACCTTTCCGGGAACGGGCACACTGACCAACGTGTGCTGCAGTGCCTCGGCTATAGGGCCGTTGTCGCCGTGTATCTCAGTGGCTTGCAGATACATGGCACCCGTAGTGTTGCCCGTGATAAGCAACTTGTCGCCTTGTTTGAACGGAGCGGCCTGCACGGCAATTTCGCCCACGCTGAGTCGGCTGAAATACTTGTTGACCTTGCCCACGAGCACCTTGCGCTCGGTAGCCAGCGACCCGTAACTGTCGTTCCACTCGCCAAGGGTCTGACCCTGATAGTAGCCGTCCCAAAAGCCACGGTTGAAGACGGTTGCCAGCCGCTTATCCCACGCGTCCTTGCGCGGCTCGGTGAACGTGCCATCGAGCACAGCACGGATGGCCTCCTTGTAGCATTTCACCACGGTGTAGACATACTCTGGACCACGGGCACGGCCTTCAATTTTGAACACCCTGACACCGGCTTCCATCATCTTGTCGATGAATCGCACGGTCTTCAAGTCCTTGGGGCTCATCACATACTTGTTGTCGATCTCAAGCTGATGGCCAGTCTCATTGTCGGTCACGGTGTAGCTGCGGCGGCACACCTGCACACACTGCCCGCGGTTGGCGGATCGGTTGGCGGCATCGAGACTCATGTAGCACTTGCCCGACACGGCCATGCAGAGGGCACCGTGGCAGAACATCTCTATGCGGACTGGCTGACCGCCAGGGCCGCAGATGCGCTGCGCTGCTATCTGCTCGTGAATATGTTTCACCTGAGTCATGCTGAGCTCGCGCGCCAACACGCTGACATCGGCAAACTGGGCGTAGAACTTGAGAGCCTCCACGTTCGATATGTTGAGCTGCGTGGACAGATGCACTTCTACACCCACTTGCCTGCAATAGGCCATGACAGCCACATCGGAGGCTATCACAGCGGTGATACCGGCCGTGTGAGCGGCATTGATGATTTGGCGCATCGTCGGCAGGTCATCATCGTAAATGATGGTGTTCACCGTCAGATAGCTCTTCATGTGGTGCTCGCGGCAAGTGGCAGCGATGTCGTGCAAATCGTCGAGCGTGAAGTGATTGGCACTGTGTGACCGCATGTTGAGCTGTCCCACACCGAAATACACTGAGTCGGCACCAGCCTGTATGGCAGCCGCCAGACTCTCGCGCGACCCAACCGGGGCCATGATCTCAAAGTCTACTATTCGTGCATTCATGCTGCAAAGGTACTAAGTTTTTCTTACATAGCCTTTCATCAACCGCTGCGAACATAAAAAAGGATACGCTCGGCGCCTACTTAGAAAGAGCGCAAAAGAAATGATATTTGTTTACAAAAAGTAAAAACATAATACATTTGAAATATCTCTTCCAGCGAGACAACACGCCTTTTTCGCAACCATCTGCAAGGCCAAAGGTGTTCATGCACAAACCGCATGCGCGCGATACGTATCATTTCGCAATGCCACACGTCAGCCTTTTGTTCGCCGCAGGTCGTGAACCGCCACGCGAAAGAACATCTTTCGCGTTGCCATCGGGTACCTATCGCACCGAGAAATGGAAGATTGGATTGCGTCAGAACATCAATATCCACATAACATTCTGACTATCTGATAATTGCACAAGCCGTCCGGTTTTTGCCGTATTCCGGCAAAGACATATTTTTCGGCCCAACGATGCCCGTTCTGGAGGGCATTGGAAATGACGAATATTTTACATCGTTTTTAGCCGTTTAGCTTTTTTGTTCTATGCTATTCTTAGTAACTTTGCATCCGTATGAAGAAGATGTGTATTTGGCTGCTCGTCATTGCCACCGCCACCGCCTGCAGCCTGCGCCAGCCAAAGCGGCAAAAAACTGAGCCAAGCAAGTTCACCAACGATCTGATGCTCAAGACCACCCCCGTGCGCAATCAAGGGAACAGCGACCTATGCTGGGCCTACGCCATGCTGGCCACCATCGAGACCGACCGCCTCATGATGGGCGACTCCGTGACACTCTCAACCGATTATGTGGCACGGCTTATGCTGCAAGAGGAGGCTCGGCGATGCTTTCTGTCGCGCGGACGCACGGGCATCACGCTGCGCGGCATGCCGTCGATGCTGATCACCCTGATGCAGCAAGAGGGAGCCATGCCCTTCGACTCCTATTATCACAACACCGGCACCGACATCTATTCCAACGGCGTGAACTACCGCGTGCTCGGCCGCAAGGTGCGCAACGTGGTAAAAGCATCGGCGTCGCTCAATATGGCCGACCTGCATGTGACCGACCTGCTCGACCGCGAGATAGGCTATCTGCCGCGCGTCATAGCCATGCTCGGCATGACCTACACTCCTGTGGAGTTTGCGCATAGCGTGTGCCTGCCCGGCGACTACGAGGCACTGACCAGTTTTACGCACCATCCGTTCGGCTGCCGCTTTGCGCTCGAAACGCCCGACAACCGCTTCCACGACACCTTTCTCAACCTGCCCGTCGACACACTGATGGGGCGCATCGAACGCGCGTTGCGCTCCGGACACGCCGTATGCTGGGAAGGCGACACCAGCGAACCCGAATTCGACTTCGCCAACGGTACAGCAACACTGCCAAACGGAACGACGGTCAATCAGCAGGAACGGCAAAAACAATTCGAAAAGCTAAAAACCACCGACGACCACTGCATGACCCTATGCGGAATGGCACACGACCAAAAAGGTGCACGCTATTACATAGCCAAAAACTCGTGGGGCAAAAACAACTCCTACAAGGGGTTCATGTACCTCAGCGAAGACTATGTGCGCATGAAGACCGTCGCAGTCTACCTGCGTAGCAACTGAGCCATAACTCTTTCTTACCTGAATAATTCATAGAGAACCATTGGTCTCCGTCTTTAGCCTCGGTTCTTCTCA
>CAVKHW010000056.1:0-16428 GCA_963656105.1 Eggerthellaceae bacterium | reverse complement strand
TTATTGGTGTCCGGTAAAAACGTTACAACCGCAAGTCCCGTAGGGACGACAGATTATAGCGTAGGGGTTCACCCCTACGTATGTTCGTGTGCAACATGATTATTGTCCCTGTAGGGGGGCGCATAATTCAAAACATTCGCGTTGAAATATGCGCCCCTTTCAGGGGCAAAGGATAACAAACCACGCTATGCAAAGTAAGCCCCGGGGCATCCATAACCTTATAAAGAGAATCCATTCAGCGTTTTACTATGTTAGACCAATATTTTACCAGACACCATTAATTTGGAATCTATACATGAATATTCGTCCCCGAAGGGGGCAAACTCTGCATAACCGCTGGTGATCGAAGGGAACCTGCGGATAGAGCGCCGGATGATCAAATCGTCCTCGAAGAGGGCGAACTTTCCATGTAAAGATTCGCGGTGAGAGCGTCCGCCCTCTTCGAGGACACCCGCTCATCGACAAATCCACAAATTGATTTAAGCGATAATGAAAAAATAAAATCCGCATAGTCATTGCTGTTTCCGAAAACTATCACTATCTTTGCATAAGATAAGCTACACTCGGCAAATAGAAAACAAGTTTTCTTTGCGCTCGTTTGCATTATCTTTGCCTACAGAATAAATACCTAACCTAAACAAGCATGAATTTTCGCAAATCCATCTTGGGAATTGTTTTCTGTCTGCTCTCGGCCGTTGCCGTGGCTGACAATGTTTATGACATTCGCCCCGTTCCCCAACAGCAGGAGCGGTTGCAGGGCAATGCCACACTGACCGCGCCGATAACGATTGTGGCAGGCAAGGGCGTTGACCACTACACGATCGACCGTGCCAAGGAGGTGCTGGCCGAGCACGGTCTGGAGCCCGTGGTGGCACGCAAGGCCACGAAAGGCCAGTCGGTGGTCTATCTGGGCATCAACGCAAGCGGCGACCAAGCCGACAGCGAGGGCAAGCGCATCGGACTGAAACGCGATGTCTTCAGCCAAAAAGGCTACGACCGGCACGCACTTGCCGTGCGGCAATACGGCACAGCAGCCAAAGTGGTGATTGTCGGTGAGACAACCGACGCCGTATTCTGCGGCCTGGCATCGCTCGAGCAAATGCTCGACCAAGCCAAAGACGGCAACCTGACCTGCGCCGATATCTACGACTACGCCGACACGCAGTACCGCGGTGTCATCGAAGGATATTACGGCGTACCCTACTCGGCCGAAGTAACGGCCGACCTATTCCGTTTCATGGCACGCTACAAGATGAACACGTATATGTACGGAGCCAAAAGCGATCCCTACCACTCGCAATACTGGGACAAGGCATATCCCCAGACCATTACAGACGAACAAAAGGCGGTGGGCATGCTCACCGAGGACATGATGCGCCAGCTCACCGACGCCGCCCACCGTTCGAAGGTCAATTTCATTTGGGCCATCCACCCGGGCGGAGCCTTCACCGACAAGGAACAGAGCGATGTGCTCGACCGCATAATGGGCAAGCTGCAACTCATGCACAACCTCGGCGTGCGGCAGTTCGGCGTTTTTGTCGACGATGTGGGCGTGCCTTCCGATTCGGCCACGCTCGCCCTCAACGCCCAGCGCGTTACCGACCTGCAACAGATGATCGACCGTAAGTGGAACGGACGCAAGGCACAACCGTCCGACACCGTCAAGCCGCTACACTTCGTACCCCAGCTCTACGCCTACTCGTGGGTCAGCCGCCAGCAGGGCGAACGGTTCTTCCGTGCCCTCAGTGCCACACCCAAGAAGGTGTGCATCTATATCACCGGGCGGGCCGTTTGGACGGTTCCCAACTCGGAAGACCCCGAGCTCGTCAGCTCATGGCTGGGACGCGACGTGGCATGGTGGTGGAACTATCCGTGCAACGACAACGACATGAACAAGATTTTCCCACTCGACATGTACCGCAACTTCGACGACGAGGCGCATATCGACCGCAACGCCACGCTCGACCCCACACTAAAGGGCGTGAACACACTCATCAGCAACCCCATGCAGCAGGGCGAGATCAGCAAGATTGCACTCTTCAGCATAGCCGACTACGCCTGGCACCGCGCCGCGTTCGACAACGATGCCTCATGGATGGCTTCGTTGCGGGCCATCTTCGGACAGCACGCCGACAACGCCTTCCGTCTCTTGCCGCTCACACGCCATTATGACACCAACACGCCACTGGCCGACCGCATACGTCTATGGAAAGCGCAACCCACCGACCTGCGTGCCACACAGGCACTGCTCGACGAGTTGCGTAGCCTCCAAGCCGATGCCAAAGCACTCGGCAACATGGCCTCGTCAGCCAACAGTTCCGACCGGCTGCTGTGGCACGAACTGCAACCTTATATAGAAAAGGTGGCCGACATGTGCGGCATCGCTCACACACTCGTCAATCCCAACGCCACCGAGGGGCAGTGCCAACAAGCCCGTCAACAAGCCGCGAAACTCGACCAAAACCCGAAGTATCAGTTCTCTATCCTCAGCGGCATGGGCAACGACATCAGTCTCTCCAAACGCGGAGCCGAACCGGCCGCCAAAGTGTTGCGACCATTTGTCAACGAACTGGCTGCCACAAAGTAACGTCACCGACGACGAAAGGCCAACCGCTACACCAACCGAAACATAACCCCATAACATAAATAATATGAACTTTAAGCAAACATTCGTTGCGGTCGTCTGTGCCGCCTTGCTATTGCCCGCCACAGCAATGGCACAGTTCAACTGGCCATACCAAGTGAAGGACGGAACCATCGTTACCGAAGTGCCCGAGCGGCCAGCCGGCCAAAAAGATGTGCTCAACCTCGCCACACCCAAGCTGTCGGTAGTGCGCGTGGGCTTCGTTGGGCTGGGTATGCGCGGCTCTGAAGCCATACGCCGTTGGGTCTACCAAGAAGGTGTGCAAATCATGGGGCTCTGCGACCATGAACCGGCACGCGCCGAGGCTGCCAACGAGCAGCTGCGCAAGGCCGGCCTACCACCTGCCACCCTTTATAGCGGTGTCGAGGGATACAAGGCACTCTGCGAACGCAACGACGTGGACTTAATCTACATCGCTGTCGACTGGATCGACCATTTCCCCGTAGCTGAGTACGCCATGCAGCACGGCAAGCATGTGGCCATCGAAGTACCGTCGGCCATGAACCTCACCGAGATATGGAAGCTCATCAATCTCAGCGAACAGAAACAGTTGCACTGCATGATGCTCGAGAACTGCTGCTACGACTTCTTTGAGCTCAACGCCCTCACCATGGCACAGAAAGGTCTCTTCGGCGACGTCATCTTCGGGCAGGGCGCATACCGCCACGACCTCGACCCATACTGGGATGCCTATTGGAAGCGCGACGCCAACGACAAACTGGGATGGCGACTCGACTACAACATGAAATATCGCGGCGATGTCTACGCCACACACGGCCTCGGTCCAGTGGCTCAGGTCATGAACATACACCGGGGAGACCGCTTCACCATTCTCTCAGCCATGGACACCAAGAGCTTTGCCGGCGTAAAGAAAGCCGAGAAACGTCTGGGGCAAAAGGTGGAGAACTTCCGCCAAGGCGACCTCACCAACACCATGATTCGCACAGAACAAGGTAAGGTCATACAGATTGTACACGACGTGATGACACCGCAGCCCTATAGCCGCATGTACCATCTCGTAGGCACACAGGGCATGGCCAATAAGTATCCGCAGGAAGGTATCGCGCTCAACAACGAAAGTCTGAAGAAGGCTGGCATCAACACCGGCACCAACTACTACGACGGCGAGGCTTTCCTCAACGAGGCCGACATGAATGCACTCAACAAGAAATACGAGAACCCGCTCGTCACCAAGTACACCGCAATGGCCAAGAAGGTGGGTGGACACGGCGGCATGGACTTCATCATGGACTCGCGCCTCATCTACTGCCTGCAACACGGATTGCCGCTCGACATGGACGTCTACGATTTGGCCGAGTGGTGCTCACTGGCCGAACTGGGATCGCTCTCCATGGATCACAACAGCATGCCCGTGGCAGTTCCCGACTTTACACGCGGCCATTGGAACGATCAAAAAGGTTACCGACATGCCTTCGCATCAACCGAAGAAGAGACGGCGCAAGAAACAGCCAATCACGAGTTCACTGTTGCGCTGAAGGCCACAGCCGAGAAAGCCTGGAAGAAATACGACAAGAAAAACGCCAAGGCAAAAAACAGCAAGAAATAAAAACGCGAAGCTCCATCGGAGACAACGTCTTGAAGCGCAGGGTATTCATCCCTGCGCTTTTTTCGTGACACTCTCTTCGTTACGATAAGTAACTCGAACGTCGGACTTATTTTCCACGTGAACATCAAATTTAATATTAGCCCGAACATCGAATTTTCCCTATGCCTATGTCCACCGAAACAAGCAAAGACAAGAGGCATATCCGATGCTTGCAAAAACAATGCGTCATTTGACGGAATGATAAAAAAAGCGAATTTCCCATATCATTTAGATTAAACATTACATAAAAGTTTGTAATTTTGCAAGCGCATTGACAACAATCGCTTGACAGTAATGTCGCAGCACTGCAAGCCGATTGTCTGCCAACGCCACTGGACATAGCACGCGGCTCCAGCTCCACCACCGAGCGGATGGCCCCGAAAGCGCCAAGCCAATGAAAGAAAACGAATGAAAGTCTGCGCGCACATTTCACAACATCACAAAGCTTATGAAGCATTATTTACGCTCTCTGGCTATCTGTGCTACGGCTGCCTTTTTCTACACTGGGGGAGGTAATGCCGCTTACGCCCAACAGGGGCAGCCACACACGGTCAAGGCAAATGCTCTGTTCAACCAGGTGACTCTCAGCTGGCAGAAACCTACCGACGCTGTCAGCCTGCAGTGGCACAACGACGAAGACTACAACGGAGCAGACGGCAAACTGGCTAATCCCGAGGGTGCCGTAACGTTCTACACCGGAGCCAAGTTCACGGCAGCCGAACTGGCCAACTACGTCGGCGAGCAAGTTGACACCATCAGCATGTTCGAATACCGCCCTATCTATAAGGCCTCAGTGATCATCTACGAAAACGGCAAGGCCGTAGTGGAGCAACCGGTAGACCTTACCAACTACAAAAAGAACAGTTGGCGCAAGACCGCCCTGCCCACGCCTTACACCATCAAGGCCAACACCGACGTGATGTTCGCCATCAAGTATGAATATGGCCGCAACCTCGATTTCACGGCCATCTGCGACCGTTACCCGACCGTGGGCAAGGGCAACCTTTACTCGTACGACGGCAAGACGTGGCACGATGACGCAGCCGGTGACTTCCTCATCACCGCCAACATCAAAAACACCGCTACCGCAACGCCTCTGGGTTACAACGTCTACCGCAACGACACCAAGGTGAACAGCGAGCTGATCGACACCACATACTATGTGCTGAACGGCGAACCCGACGGAGCCTATGCCTATAAGGTGGCTGCCGTCTATGCCGACGGCGAAAAAGCATCATACAGCGTCAACGCCTCGCCCAAGTCGGTTTACTCGCAGATTGCACCCGTACCGTACGCCACAGCCACAACCGACGGCCTATCGAACACCATCAGCTGGACGGCACCGCTGAAGCGCGGCACTGAGATGACATGGAGCAACAAGCAATATTCACGTGCCATCGGCGGAACGGCCACCTCGAACACCAAGGTGTGGATCAAGCAAGAATTCGACGCTGCCGACATGGCCGCCTTCCCCAACCACCAGATTACGGCCATCAACTCGTACATCGGCCCCGAGGGCGGCATCACAGGCGTTACCCTGTGGGTAATGAAAAACGGCGTGATCGACTATAGCGAGGTGGTTAGCAGTGAAGCCGTTGCAGCCATCACGGCTGAGGGCTGGAACAAGTTTGCACTGGCCACTCCCTACAAGATGGAGCTGGGCAACACCTACGCTTTCGGTCTCTACTACACGCAGACCGCCAAGCTGCACCCCGTGGGCGTCGACAACGGCGAAGCCACAGGCGGCAAGGGCAACTCGTTCTCTACCAGCAGCCCCAACTCCACCGATTTCAACAAGTCGAAACCGTCGTGGAAGACACTGGCCTCCGGTAACATTGCCGGCAACCTGATGCTCACGGCCGACGTGGAGGCACTGAGCGACGAGGCAAAGGCCGACCAAGAGGTGGCATACTATAACGTTTACCGCGACGGCACGCTGCTGGCCGAACACACTACCGACACGCAGTACACCGATCAGGTGGGCGAGCTGGGCGTCTACACCTACGACATCGTGGCCTGCGCGAGCGACGGCAAGACCAGCGTACCTTACACGCTCACCGCCCGCGTGTCGCTGCCCTCCGAGTACACCGCGCCGCTCATTCTCGGCCATAATCAGGAAGGCAAGGACATCAAGCTGGAGTGGAGTTCCAGTGCCTACGACATGAAGAAATACGGCACCGCGGCCAATGTCACCGGCTTCGACGAAGAAATGCCATTGCTCTATGGCGCCAAGTTCACCAAGGAAGAGCTGAAGCCTTACGTCGGCTACAGGCTCTACTCCATGAAGTTCGGCATCTACGCCAGCATCGGCGCTTTCAAGATGGAGGTGCGCGACGGCAGCAACAACGTGCTCCTCTCGCGCAGCTATAGCGCAAGCGACATCGAGCCGGGCTATCTCTACAACGCCACCTTCGGCGAGGATGAGACATGCACCATCCCGGCCGATCAGGATCTCTACATCTGCTACAACGCCACCCTGCCCGCCAATGCGGCAGCCATTCTCTTCGACGGCGGCCCCGCGGTTGACGGCGGCGCAATGGTAAGCCTTACCGACGGTGCCAAATGGATGAAGTTCGGCACCGTGGCCTCGAACGTGCAGAACTATAACCTCATAATCGGTGCCACCGCCGTCGCTCCTGACGTGAGCGAGAATTCGGCCAAGGCCAAGGCTGCCAGCCTCACGCCCGAGTCGATCAACACCACCGAGGTGCAGCGTCAGGACATAGGCACCGTGCGTCTCAACGCCATCGAGGTGCCTGCCGAGGTGCTGGGTATCGAGGCCGACCGCCCCATGAAGGCCGAAGAGACCACCGCGCAGACACCTAAGGTCAAGGCATACCGTGTCTACTGCAACGGCGAGATGGTGTACGAGGGTCCGAAGACCAGCTATTCGACCACACTCAGCAAGTACGGATCGTACGACTACTACGTCACGTCGGTCTATGCCAACGGCTGGGAATCGGCCGCCAGCGAGGTGACTACATTCGACAACCTCATCAGCCAGAAGCTGCAGGCTCCCTACGATCTGCAAGCCACCACCGACGGATCCACGCTGAATCTGACATGGGTTGACGGCGGCAGCGCTCCCGAATATTCCTACCAGCACGACGGCAGCGACATGGTACTGGGCATGACCAAGTCGTCGGGCAACTGCGAGGGCTATCACGCCATCCGCTTCAAGGCAGCCGACATGGCCGACAAGGTAGGCCAGAAGGTGTCGCGCGTGAAGTTCAAGTTGGCATCCACCGACCTGTTGTCGGCATCAGTATTCGTGATGTACGGCGAGAACATCATCTACGAACAGAACGTAGACTTGTCGTCGCTCGTGGAAGGCTGGAACAGCGCGGTGCTCAACACGCCCGTCGAGGTGGTGGCCGGACAGGACATTGCCGTGGGTTACCACATCGAGTACAAAAGCGGCATCAAGCCCATCGTGCTCGACACTGCGGCAGCAGTGGCCGGATACAGCGACCTCATATCAGCCAGTGCCACACCAGGATATTGGTACTCGCTGGCCACTAAGTACAAGCAGAACTACAACTACCGCATAGCCGCCGTGCTCGAGAAGAGCGACGTGGAGCTGCAAGCCGCCAGTATGCTGCGCGACCTTTCACTCCCGGGCTACAACGTGTATTGCAACGGAGTGAAGATCAACGCCACCTCGGTTTCCACCACCGCCTATAGCGTGCCCAACGCTGCCTACGGCGTTTACACCGTGACGGCCACTGGCACCGAAGGCGAGTCGAGCGAGTCGAACAAAGTGATCTACGGTGAGTCGACGGCCATCAGTCTGCCCGAAGCCACCGACACCAACGACGGCAACGTGTATGGCGTGGACGGCAAGCGTATGGGTACCGACACACGCAGCCTGCAGCCAGGCCTGTACGTGCGCAACGGCAAGAAGATTGTAGTGAAGTAACATCATACACTGTGTGTGCCACGCCCGTCGGCACTCCGACGGAGCGTTTCGCACATCCACTCATTAAGGCCTTGTTGCGCAGCCCACTTACGGCTCGCAACAAGGCCTTCTTTCGTTTTTTCATCCTGTGCTTGCTTGCCTTTAACGGCATTTGTAGTACCTTTGCAGTCGAAATGCTTCAAAACAGAAACAAGAAAGGAGAACTTCTCAAAAAGCGGCCATCAGCCCTCCTTTCGCTCGTTCCCATAGTCGTATTGGTGGCCATGCTCACCGCCACCATCAAGTCGTTTGGCAGCGACGCCCTCGAAGGTGCCTCGCAGATAACACTGCTCACCGTGTCGGCTCTGTGCGTGCTCATCGGCATGGCCTACCTGCATGTGCCTTGGGCCAGTTTCGAGAAAGCCATCACCAAAAACGTGGCCAGCGTGTCGAGCGCGCTGGTCATCCTGCTGCTCATCGGTGCGCTCGGCGGCATCTGGATGGTGAGCGGCGTGGTACCCACGCTCATCTACTACGGCATACAAATCATCCACCCCAACATCTTCCTTGCCTCCACGTGCGCCATCTGCGCCCTGGTGAGCGTCATGACCGGTTCGTCGTGGACCACCGTGGCCACCATAGGCATCGCCCTGATGGGCATCGGGCGCGCCCAGGGTTTCGCCGATGGATGGGTGGCCGGAGCCATCATCAGCGGTGCCTACTTCGGCGACAAGATCTCGCCCCTGTCCGACACCACCACGCTGGCATCGGGCTGTCTTGGCGTGCCCCTGTTCAAGCACATACGCTATATGCTCATCACCACGGTGCCGTCGATCTGCCTCACGCTCATCATCTTTGCCGTAGCCGGGCTATTCGTCCACACCAGCAACACGCAGGACATAGCATCGTTCACCCAAGCCATCAGCCAACGGTTCAACGTGACGCCATGGCTGCTCAGCGTGCCTGTGCTGACGGGCGTGCTCATAGCGCGTCGCACACCCCCCATCATCACCCTTTTCCTGTCGGCACTCATGGCCATGGGCGCCGCCATGATATGGCAGACCGATGTGCTCTGCGAGATCGACCCTTCGCTGTTCCACGCCTCGATGCGCAGCCTTTACGGCAGCACGGCCATCCATACCGACAACAGCATACTGACAGCACTGGTTTCCACGCGCGGCATGGGCGGCATGATGGGAACGATCTGGCTCATTGTCTGCGCCATGTGCTTCGGCGGAACGATGTCGGCTTCGGGCATGGTGGGCGGCATTACCCGTCTCTTCATACACCTGGTGAAGGGTCGCACGTCGCTCGTCGGGTCCACCGTCACCACCGGCCTGATGCTCAATGTGGCCATCGCCGACCAGTATCTGTGCATACTGCTCACGGGCAACATGTTCCGCGACGTGTACGACGAGCGCGGCTACGAGCGGCGGTTGCTCAGCCGCGCCACCGAGGATGCCGTCACCGTGACATCGGTGCTCGTGCCCTGGAACACCTGCGGCATGACGCAAAGTACGGTGCTCGGCGTGCCCACGTTCACCTATCTGCCCTATTGCATCTTCAACCTTATCTCGCCGCTGATGAGCATCGTCGTGGCAGCCTTGGGCTACAAAATATTCAAACGCAGCGACGCAACCCAACCGGAAAGCGTTAAAGAACTTTAATTCATAAAGGAATGTATTTGCACACTAATGGCCTATTCGTGCAATTTGAGTAACTTTGCCCACCGAAAAGAACAAGCGTCGGCTACTGTTACATGGCCACGGCGCAATAAAAGAAACAACTTATGGACAAACTTATTATCAACTCCTATGAGGAGTTTGCCTCCCATCTGGGCCAGCAGCTCGGCACATCCGAGTGGCTCGAAGTGGATCAAGAACGCATCAACCACTTTGCCGATGCCACGCTCGACCACCAGTGGATACACGTCGACACAGCGCGCGCCAAGGAAGAGAGTCCCTACCACAGCACCATTGCCCACGGCTACCTCACCCTCTCGCTGCTGCCCTACATGTGGGGACAGATTATCGAGGTGAACAACCTGAAGATGATGGTCAACTACGGCATGGACAACATGAAGTTTGGTGTGCCCGTCATTACGGGCAGCCGCGTGCGCCTAGTGGCCTCGCTGGCCAACATCGAAAACCTGCGCGGCATCTGCAAGGCCAGCATCAAGTTCAGCATTGAGGTGGAAGGACAGCGCAAGCCTGCACTAAGCGGCACAGCCATGTTCCTCTACTATTTCGAATAATCTACGCACGCCGCACGTGAGGCCAACGCCCCCACCGCGCGGCATTGCAAAGAAAATGCCCAATGACAACGCGACAAAGCATCTGTCGCACTGCCATTGGGCATTTATCGTAGGGCGGTTAACCACCTTTTGTCATGCCGTTGGGCATCTATCGCAAGAAGACGCAGAACGGCAGTTTCCCAATAAGTTATTTCACCACGAATTTCTTTCCGTTTTGGATGTAGATTCCTGTTGAGGGTTTAGACACCTTGCGGCCCGAAAGGTCGTAGATAGGCGCGTCGGCCGACGATTTGACAGCGGCCGGAGCAGCTATGCCGTCGTACGTTCCCCACTTGAACGACAGGAAACCTTCGTGAATCTGGGTTTTGGTGTTGTAGTCGTAGCAATAGATGTAAAGCTCACCGCTGTCTTTGTCGCCCGCAAACGAACTGCAACCTTCCGACGTGTCAAGCCATACATAGTAGTTGTCGGGGTAGATGTAGTAGAAATAAGCACCGCTATAGCCAGCCGTCTGATAGCCGTTCACGATGCTGATTGCGCCGTCGACCACCTTGAATTGTATTTCGCTGGGGGTAGCGTAAGCGTCGCACTTCAGGGTATAGTCGTACGAGTCGATACCCGAATACTTCTTGAGCTTGGTGCGGCCGACATAATAGTTGGTGTCTGTTGTCTTATCGTTATAGGCAATTTCTCCTTCTATCGCCCAGTCGAGTGTAACCGAAGACTTGGTCAGCGTCACCGTTGCCCCGTCAGAGATATAGTTATTGGCATAGTACCAGCCGGCAAAGTCGTGCACCGTGATGACACCTTCGTCGGTAAACTCGGCCGTTACGCTACCCGAACCGTCCGACGTGGCGGAAGAGGCGAAGGTGGCCCATCCCACAAGACCCGGCGCAATGCTGATGGTCTTGGCAGCAAGGTCTACTGTACCGGTAAGTTCGGAACCGAAACCGAGCAGGTTGCTGATGGCAAGCGTGCCGTCGGCGTTCTTGGTTATCTCCACCGAGTAGGTCTTCGTCGACATGTCTGTGGCGGAAGTGTAGCTAGTTATATTCTCCGTACCCGTGGCCTGAACAGAGTAGACGCCCACCAAATCGTCCACCGTACTGACAGAAGCGTGTCCTGCCAAACAACATACAGCGGTCAACAATGCTAAAGTAAATCTTTTCATACGCATAACGTTTTCAATGTAAAACAATATTGTTCTTCGTTCTCTCATCTAATTCTAAATAATCGACATACTGGGCAACTTATCGCAGTCGGCGGTTTTCAACCGCGTGAAATACCGTTCCTGAATGGGCTACGCTCGTCCGTAGCGACGTAAAACGTATGCAAATGTACGGCTAATTCAACTAACCGCCAAACTTTTGAAAGTATTTTTAGTCGTTTCGTGTGTTTTTATCATTATTTCCTCAGATAAAGCAACATTTTATCACAAAACAGCGAGGCATTCATGGCGAATTAGACGAAATTCCCTTTGGGGAAAGAAATGTGAGAAAGAAATCAGCTTGTTTGCACTGTTAGAAATGACAGGCGCAATCTATAAGAACGTATTAATCCAGCAAGCAGGATCGCGAAGAGGGGTTCGGAATATCGGCGCTTTGTTCTCTTTCTGGCCGTAAAGCCCAAAGACGAACCGATCCGTGAACCCCATAGTTAGTGTCAGCGTCACTTTTCTTCGATGATTCCAGAAATTTCGGTCAGCGGTAAGCCCGTAGCTTGTGCTATCTGCCCATCGGACATGCCCATCGCCTTGAGTTGGTGGGCTATCTCCATCGACCTTTCTACACGACCCTCCTCACGGCCCTCGGCTCGACCTTCAGCCCTGCCTTCTGCTATTCCTTCGGCTCTGCCTTCAGCTCTACCCTCAGCTCTGCCCTCGGCTCTACCTTCGGCTCTACCTTCGGCATGGCCTTCAAGTCTTGCATTGCCGAGAACATCATTCTGTATCATAATGGCGTTCACATGCTCGTCGTAGGCGTAGCGTTCGGCATTGGTCATCGAGTAATACTGCAGTTTCTTGCGCGCCTCCTGCAGACCGGGTGCTTGGGTGTCAGGATTGATGACACCGTTCTTCAGATAATCCACCCACTCCTCAAGCGGCGATTTCGCCACCTTATTGAATTCGTTCACACGAACGAGAATATACGTGGGGAATATCTCCGACGGCGATTTCCTCACTATGGTGTCCTTCTCCTTTGTACTGATGACAAGGTTGTCCTGCGTGTGAAGACCCACAAAATTGTTCTGCCCCACATAGATGTAGTCTGCGCCCTTGCCAAGGTCAAAATAAAGGATGCTTATGGAGTAGACCTTCTTCACCTCTCTGTAGGTGTTGCCGAGGTTTATATGCTCAGTGATGGCCTTTGCCACGCCATAGAGCACACGCTCGAGATAGTAAAGCTCGCTCGTGTTCTGTATCTCCACAATGATGATTTCGTCCTTGCTGTTCTTCGCCTTGATGTCCACACGGTTGAACTTGTCGTCAGCCTCCTGCTGGTTGCCTTCGCTCTCGAGAATGTCGACTATCGTCACCTTCTCGTTCAAGAACACCTGCAGGAAACCCTCAAGCACATCAAAGTTGGCCTTCTGGCGAAGCAGCCGCTTGATAGCCCAATCAAAACGTATGTATCTGTCTCTCAATTCTGTCATTGCTTTGTCCTCCATGCGTATAATATTCACAAAGTTATCATTTTAGCGCGAAAGATGCAAATGTAACGACAAGAACTTGCCAAACTGGTAAACAACATTGTCTTGCGTGATAAAATAAGACTAAATGGATAATCAATGATTAGTATCAGCGTCACTTTTCTACGCTGATTCCAGAAATTTCGGCCAGCGGTAGTCCTGTCGCTTGCGCTATCTGCCCGTCCGACATACCCATCGCCTTGAGTTGCCGAGCTATCTCCATCGACTTTTCTGCACGACCCTCAGCTCTGCCTTCTGCTCTACCCTCGGCCCTGCCTTCTGCTCTACCTTCTGCTCTACCTTCTGCTCTACCCTCGGCATGGCCTTCAAGTCTTGCATTGCCGAGAACATCATTCTGTATCATAATGGCGTTCACATGCTCGTCGTAGGCGTAGCGTTCGGCATTGGTCATCGAGTAATACTGCAGTTTCTTGCGCGCCTCCTGCAGACCGGGTGCTTGGGTGTCAGGATTGATGACACCGTTCTTCAGATAATCCACCCACTCCTCAAGCGGCGATTTCGCCACCTTATTGAATTCGTTCACACGAACGAGAATATACGTGGGGAATATCTCCGACGGCGATTTCCTCACTATGGTGTCCTTCTCCTTTGTACTGATGACAAGGTTGTCCTGCGTGTGAAGACCCACAAAATTGTTCTGCCCCACATAGATGTAGTCTGCGCCCTTGCCAAGGTCAAAATAAAGGATGCTTATGGAGTAGACCTTCTTCACCTCTCTGTAGGTGTTGCCGAGGTTTATATGCTCAGTGATGGCCTTTGCCACGCCATAGAGCACACGCTCGAGATAGTAAAGCTCGCTCGTGTTCTGTATCTCCACAATGATGATTTCGTCCTTGCTGTTCTTCGCCTTGATGTCCACACGGTTGAACTTGTCGTCAGCCTCCTGCTGGTTGCCTTCGCTCTCGAGAATGTCGACTATCGTCACCTTCTCGTTCAAGAACACCTGCAGGAAACCCTCAAGCACATCAAAGTTGGCCTTCTGGCGAAGCAGCCGCTTGATAGCCCAATCAAAACGTATGTATCTGTCTCTCAATTCTGTCATTGCTTGATCCTCCCGTATAATATGTTCACAAAGTTATCATTTTAGCGCGAAAGATGCAAATGTAACTCCAAGAACTTGTTACACGACCGGCAAATGCCATCGTCTTGGGTGACAAAAAACTGTCGGTCAATGCCGTGAAATAAAAAAGAAATGGCTATCTTTGCATCTGAAGATATGAACCGATGGCTTAGAATATTGCTTTTGGCACTGTGCATGGCGCTCAACGCCACAGCACATGCGTTCGATAGCGGCCGGACTTGTTCCGACGGCCTGTATGGTCACGACGACAAAGAGCAAGCAGCATGGATGACCCAAAAAGGGAAAAGGCAAGCCGTGCTCTCCAACACGTCGAACGTGGCACAGACATGCAGCCAGCGTCCGGAGCGTCTCAATCCATCGCCAAGCCATCTGCCGACACACCACAATGCGTCGCGCCCTCACAACCTTTTTTACAAACAGAAAACCAATTACTGCCATTATCGCGGCATCGGCAACCGACTGTCGCGCCCATTGGTGGATGTGCCTCCGTGCGACTATTACGTCTATCGGCTCAGGCACTTGCTTTGCTGACTACGTCCAGCCATAGCCGAAGGTTGCATCGGATCTTCGGCTCACCACAAGGGGTGCCACAACGCCCATGGCGGAAAGTATCCCCCCCCCAGACAGGCATCTTCTGAAACAAACAATATCAACAAAGCAAAAAATCAACACATCCCCGCACACTGACGGGCTGAGCCAATAACGTTTTGGCACAGCCGCGGCAAAACGACGGGGATGCGCCAACCACTTATCATTTTATGGCAAATATCAATAGCCTGGCAATGTCGGCCGACCTTGCCAAGGACAGTCGTATAAACATCAAGAAATCGTTGTTCGGAACAAAATGGACTTACACGCCTACCGACAGTAAGCTGAAAGCATTCAAACACGAGTATAACCCCGAAAACGGCAAGGCCATGGAAAAGGCCATCAATGCCGCCGAAGACAAGCGAGCCGACCTGTTGGCATCGCTGCAGGTGAGCGAGGCCGCCATGGGCAACTACCAACTGGAGGGCGTGCGCACCGACGACAGCCAGTTTGTGGCACTGCGCCTGTACCAATACCAAAATCTGCGCTACCAGCCCGTATCGCCACTCTGCGTGTTCGAAGGCGATGAGGCAGCCAAGGTAGCCAACGGGTTGTAAGCAACGTTTTCACTGACTGCTGTCGGGGAGGGGCGCACATTTCAATGCTGTGATGCCAAGCCCAATCCGTTTTGGGGGCTACGATTTGTCGTCCCTACGGAGGTAGCCAGTTGCGATTTTTTTTACGCCAATACTAAAAAAGCCGTGTGCAATTTCCCTTACTCGGGAAAACGCACACGGCTCTTTTCATCTTTTTGTCGTTGGCCGCCAATGCTATTCGCTGTGCAACCTGCGGCGCCAGCCCCAGTGCCAAAGTCGAAAAAACGGCTCGCTCAGCGCCTCAAGGGGATAGTAGCGCCAGAGGCGCGCGTCGCGCAGCAGTCGCAAGGCGTTGTGCCGAAGGGCATCATTGACAGATTCCGCCCATCGGAAACGCTGGTCGTGGTGGCCAAAGTTGCCGCCGGCCAATATATCGTTGAGAAGCATACGTCCGCGGCGCACATCTGGTGGAGCAATCATCCGGTCGGCAGGCAGTGCCAAGACCTCGCCTAGCACAAACATCATTGCCCCGGCAAACTGCCACAGACCGAGCCGCTTCAGGTGACGGCGCAAGGTTGACCGTTGGTCGTCGGAGGGCGGAAGGGATGACAACACGAAATAGTAGTCGACAACTTGACGCAAGCCCACACCCTCGAAGAAATAGTGGTGGTAGAGATGGAACAACTGGTACACGGCATTGAACGCCGCTGTGGGCACAGCGATGCGGCCGGTGCCGAGAGTGGGCAAATCCACAAGGTTGGCGCACTGGCCGTGGACATGAGCCTGCAACCACCGTTGCAACCGACGGTTGTGCAGCGGACTGGACATGATGGCTGGTGTGGTGTGCAGCTCCACCGCAACGCCGTTCACCGTCAGCTCTATGTGGTTGATGCTTTCCTCACCTACGCTACCGTTAAACGCTGATAGCGTGGTGGCCAGGGTGCGCGTCTCCGCTCGCGTTGCCTTCACCCACACGTCCACATCGCCTGACGTGCGGGCTGTGGGATTGGGGTAAAGCACGGCGTTGCCCTGACCTTTCAGTATGCAGCAGGCGAATCCAGCCTCAGTCACTTTTCGGTAGACGTAAGCGGAGGCCTTGTCGAGGATATGGT
>CAVKHW010000055.1:0-16945 GCA_963656105.1 Eggerthellaceae bacterium | reverse complement strand
ATAAAGGTACTCATTTTTTGTCAATGTGGCAAAAAACAACGCTTCTTTTTTATCCCTATGAATTATTCAGGTTAGGTCTTCCATGATTCGTGAATAGCCATGTTGCAGGACACGGAACACGAAAGATTACCATTTGTCAGAACATTCAAGTAGGATTTGACTCACCACGAAATGGTCAAACGGATAGGACTGATGGCAAAAAAGTAAAGAAAGAAGCGTGGATTTTAACATTTCAACGCACTACTTGGCACATACGAAGTCTTCCGCAAACTAACCGAGAGTCAAGTGCAATCCACCCTCACTCGCTATGGTTTGTCCGACAATGCCACGGCAGAAGTGAAGGAGGTTACCGCCAAGATGCCAGAGTTCCAAGAGAGGGAGGAAGAAGAGCAAAGCCACGGCTTCCGCCGATGACAGAAATCACAAGAGACGAACAAAGCCCAAGACGCTTTCTACAGTTGGAGAACGGCTTGGGCTTCGTTCGTAAAGAACTGGTTGTTAACGGCTACAAGGTGACTTGGCGTATTCCGACGGCGACATGCCCAGTATCTGACGGAACGTGCGGTTGAAGTTGCTCGGTGCGCTGAAGCCTGTCATGTAGGCAATCTCTGCGAGGGTTCGCTTGCCGTCCGCCATCAGCTCGACGGCACGGATGATGCGCTGGTAGTTGAGGTAGGCGGAGAAACTGATGTGCTCATCATGCAGCAGACGATTGAGCGTACGGGGCGATACACCAACTTCCTTTGCCACGCCGTCAATATGAAGATCCTCATTCAAATGTTGGGTCATGTAGTCCAATGCAGCTGCAAGACGAGAGTCCTTGGCAAAGGAGATGCCGTCGAGCAAGAGCGTGTATTTCGGGCAAGCCAACGGCAACTGGCGCAGCAAGGACTGTGCGAAACGAAAAAGGTCTTTATCATTCGCCTCGCTAATTCGCTCCCGGTTCTCTGAGATATAGCGCAAGTTGGCGGCAGCCCATTCATTCACATTATAAACGGCAAACTCACGGCGAGCATCCTTGGCGGAAAATGAAAGAGGCGCGTAGATGATGACGAGGGCGATCTTGCGGTTGTTGCTCGACAACGAGTGTGTCATCCCAGCCGGAATCCAGCAGAGGTGATGCTCCGGTACAAAATACTCCTTGCCTTCCACTGTGAGTCTGAGCGTACCTTGGAGGGTGTATGCTATCTGGTATTGCGCATGCGCGTGTGCAGGAAGGTCTATTCCTTCCCTTCCCGTATGCTTGATGAGAAGTTCCTTGTGGTCAGTTTCACCTACTTGCCGCAAATATGTTTCCTGTTCATTGTTCATTGGCGTTATCTGATAACTTTCTGTCCTTATTTGCAAATCCTATGCAAAGATAATCAATTACCTTTGCACCCGAGAATTTATTAAGTATCAATAACATAAAAAATAGTATGAACAAATTAGCAATAATTGGATGCCTTGCACTTTCCTTTCTTGGGCAAGCGAAAGCCCAGACCACGGAAAAGGTATCTATTACTGGAGCAAAAGGCAAGTTGGCTGCCATTATCCAAAAGCCACAGGTAAGCAAAGACGACAAGGTGCCGATGGCGATTATCTGCCACGGCTTTACTGCGTCGAAAGAATGCAGATTGCTTTGCCTTATCGCAGACAGTCTTCAGCAGAAAGGCATTGCTTCCATCCGCTTTGACTTCAACGGACATGGAGAAAGCGATGGTAAGCTGGAGGAGATGACCGTACTGAACGAATTGGAAGATGCCAGGCAAGTAGTGGCATACTGCCTGACACTCCCCTGGGTGAAGGATGTGAGCATCGTTGGACACTCGCAGGGTGGCGTGGTGGCCTCGATGATAGGTGGAGAACTTGGCAATGGCATCCGTGGTATGGCGCTTTGCGCTCCTGCGGCAGTACTTCGTGATGACGCTCTGCGCGGACAACTGATGGATGCCCACTACGATGCCGGCAATCTCCCAGACTACGTTGCCATCCACGGCGGCAAACATCGTATAGGAAAGGCTTACTTCGAGTCGGCACAGACACTTCCCATCTATGAGACGGCAAGCCGCTACGAGGGGTCGGCTCTGATAGTACACGGCACGGCAGACCGTGTCGTTCCTTACACCTATGGAGAACGTTACAAGCAGGTGCTGAAAAATGCCGAGCTGGTATTGATGCCCGGCGTTGACCATTCCTTTACGGGTGAACAGGCTGCTGAGCGTTGTGCCGGAATCGTGGCAAACTTCATGGCGAAACAACAATAAATCATAAACGATAAAAGAATATAAGACATTGGAAAAATTAGTAGGACAGCATTTCATCTACACCTATGCCAACGGCTGGGAGTATGAGTTTTATGTAAAGAATGAAACGACCGTAGACTATCGCATACACAGCGGTATGGTGGGCGGCAGATGGGTAAAAGACCAGAAGGCCGACATCGTGAAACTGACGGACGATGTGTACAAGGTGTCATGGACAGAACCAACCGGCACTGACGTTGCGCTCAACTTTATGTTGAAGGAGAAGCGTGTGCATGGTGTCATCTTCTTCCCCAAATGGGTGCACGAGCATCCCGAGATTACCGTCTGTTTCCAGAACGAACACATCGACAAGATGGAGGCTGCACGTGCAAAGTACGAGACTTATCCGAAATATGTGGTACCAGAGTTTGCCGAAATCACCTTTATGCGCAACGAGGGCAAGGACAACGAGCAGGTGATAGCGTGCGCCCCTTACGAGGGCATGTCCGACGACATCCGTGCCGGCAAGGACGTGAACAGAAAATAACAGATTGCAGATCATATAACAATACGGACAAAGCCCAAGACGCTTTCCACAGTTGGAGAACGGCTTGGGCTTTTGTTTGTCTATCCAACTAACAACATCTTATCGTCAGCAGTTCGCTGGCATCCGTGAGGTAATTGCCACTACGATGTTCGCACTTCACCTTCCATGCTTGCTTCTTGTTGCCCTCCGCTGCCATCTGTATGGTCTTTATGCCATAGCGGTGGTTGATTTTGTCTATCTCCTGCATGAGCCTTGCCCGCTCGGGGCGGTTGGGGATAGGGTCGAAGATGTCGGACTGGATGTTGGTGTTAGCCTGGATGTCGCTCACGATGACACCCGAACGCTTGTACTGGATGCCCTCGCGCCAGATGCTCTTCAACGCTTGGATGGCAGCATGGGTTATCTCTATCGTGTCGCTTGTCGGCACAAGGAGGGAGACGGTGGCGGAATTGCCGTATTGCGGAAGGTCTTCACGGAAGCGGTTGCTGGCAATGAAGACGGTGACAGTCTTTGCGCCCGATGCCTGACCGCGCAACTTGTTGGCGCAACTGCTGGCAAAGGTGGCGATGGAGGCTTTCAAGGAATCGAAGTCGGAGACCATCTCGCCAAAGCTCCGTGAGGTGCAGATGGTCTTCTTCTGATGCACCTCCGTGGTGTCGATGCAGGGATGGCCGTTGAGTTCGAGCCATGTCTGCAAGCCGGGCTTGGTGAAATGTGAACGTACCCACGCCTCGCTCTTGTCGGCAAACTCCAGAGGCGTATGAATGCCGAGGTATTCCAGTTTGGCAAGCGTCTGCCTGCCGATGCCCCACACATCGTCAAGGGGAAAGAGCGAGAGAGCCTTGCGCCGCTTCTCGTCGGTGTCTATCATGCACACGCCCCGATAGCCCTTGTATTGCTTGGCAAACTTGCTGCCGATCTTTGCCAACGTCTTCGAAGGGGCAATGCCCACGCTCACGGGTATGTCGGTATAGAGCAGAATTTTGTCCTTCAAGTCTCGCATCATCTCCACAAGGTCGAAGTGCTTCTCATAGCCCTGCAGGTCGCAGAAACTCTCGTCGATGCTGTATTGCTCCACATGGCTGACGCTCTCTCGCATGATACTGACGATGCGCTTGCTCATGGCGGCGTAGAGCATCATGTTGGTGGAGAATACTTGCACCTTATTATATATGACAATGTCCTTCACCTTGAAGATGGGGTCGCCCCGATGCAGTCCCAAGGCCTTGGCTTCGGGAGTGAGCGCGACGATGCACCCGTCGTTGCTCGAAAGCACAACCACGGGTTTTCCCTTCAAGCCCGGATGGAACACCTTTTCCACCGAGCAGAAGAAACTGTTGCAATCTACAAGGGCAAACATGCTCATTCAATCTCTTGCCTTATGAATAATATACGTCACTACGCCCCAAATGGAGAAGTCATCATCCTCCGTCACTCGGATTTCCGGATAGTTGGGGTTGGCTGGGATGAGCCATCCCTCTCCGTTGTTGCGCTTCTCGAATCGCTTTAACGTGTATTCGCCATTGAGTTCACATACAGCGACTTCCGGCGGCGAAGGATTGCGGTTGCTCTTGTCTACGATGATGATGTCACCATCATGTATATCAGCATCTATCATCGAGTCACCTTCCACGCGAATGAGATAACTGGCATTGGGGTGCGGACAGATCATGCGCAGGAGGTCTATGTCCTGGCTCTTCTCGTCATTATCGAGCGGAATGGGGAAGCCCGCCTTGATGCCGAGGTCGAAGAATGGCAAATGAAGTCCCTCCATCGTTGCCGCTGGATAGACCGTACCAATCTTGCCAAAAGGCATTTCTGTTCCAGTAATGGCCTTTTCGATACAAGCTTTGATGAAATCAGTCTTGCTCTCCTGACCGTCAATGACCTTTGCCATTGGGCCTGGCGCACGAAAGGTGTAGAGCTTGCTGTCTGTGGAAGGTCGCCCAGCACCGGGTCTGGCTCCACCGTGCTTGGCTTTTTTCTTGGATATATTGTCTTCTTCCATTTTCCTTTGTCTTTGTAAATTTTCTGCAAAAGTACAATTTTATCTTGATAAATGTAATACATTATCAATATTTAACCACAAAAGAGCGTCAGTTCTATGATAAGATGCATAGCAGACGTACAAGAAAAGCCGACCCATTTCTTCGTGAGTCGGCTAATTGTATTTTTTACCTGTAAGGGGATGGACTATAGACTTAATACGCCAAAGACGTAAGCCATTCATGCGTGGAATTCTCAGTTTTCTTACGTTCATTCTGAGCCGTATGCCCATAGATGGCAAGGCCTTGCAGAACCTTGGCTCCCTTGCATGCGGACAACAACTTGCTTGTCGTGCTGCCAAGTCCACTGCCCTCATGTGTGCAGAATGGAACAACGGTCTTGCCTTGCCAGTCGTGCTTTTCAAGGAACGTATAGACGGGCATCGGCATATCACCCCACCAGTTGGGATAACCGATGAAAATCACATCATAGTCCTCGGTCTTCACGTCACTTTTCACTGCGGGGCGAGCCTTGTCGTTGAGTTCCTTCTTGGCAAGATTCACACAATCATCATAATTGTCGGGATAGTCCACTACAGGTTCTATCTGGAAGAGGTCGCCACCAGTTTCCCCAGCAATCATCTCAGCAACAATCTGCGTGTTGCCCTTCGTGATGTTTCCCACACTGTAGTTCTCACCCGTTCGCGAGAAATACGCCACCAATACTTTCCTGTTTTCTTTCATGTTGCTTTGTTCTTTTGAAGCCTTTCCCTGTGCGCAAGCGATGATACTCATCGATGACACTACCAGCAAGACAAAGGCGTAAAAAATCTTTCTCATTATTATAGATGCTGAAGTTACACTTTATATCTCATCCAAACCGTTTCGCCCATGCGCTCCACACTTTGTAGTTTGAGCAATGTGGCTGGACGGTCAGGCTCGTCGATGCCGTCGAATACGGCAGCCATGCCCTTGCGCCCATCAATGCCGGGACCTATCATCAGACTCACTTCATCAAGAAGTCCAGCAGCAAGGAACGATCCGTTGATGTGACCTCCGCCAACGAGGGCGATGCGCTCCACACCAAACTCCGTATTCAGCAATTCCATGGCTTTGGCTAAGTCAATGTGATTCTTTCCGACTGCTATCCAAGAGATGCCTTGACGATTAAGCGTGTCGAAGTATTCCTTCGGGCAATCTTCACAAGCGATGACGAGCAAGGGCTGACCGTGTTGTTCGTTTGCTGGCCAACGGAGTTTTCCGTGCGTGTCGATAGCCACATCATAGCCTGGTCTGCCGTCTGCAGCTTTGTGGAAAGCGGTGCGTCCGATAGGCTCGTTTGATGCGGCAACGAACGGTTCGGGCAGAGCAAAGTGCATCTGCATGGTTACTCGTCCCTCAATGGTCGTAGGACAATCAAGTTGTTCCAACGCCTCGTAGTAAGCATTGGACGAATCAATCTGTTCGGTCATGGCGCAGTCGATGCGACCGTCCACCGATGCCATCATGTGGCAGATAATGTATGGTTTCATGTACTTGTATTTTTTGTTGTTTCTTATTCCTTTCCTTTTTCTTCAAACCTCTCCTTTTCGAGATACTTGATGACCTTGGCGGGATTTCCCACCGCTACGGCATAATCGGGGATGGACTTTGTCACCACCGACGCTGCTCCCACGATGGCGTGCTTGCCTACGGTGACACCAGGTAGGATGGTGCTACCTGCACCAACCCAGGCTCCTTTGCAGATGCGTACAGGGCGACAGGTAATGACGTTGCGCTCATAAGGGTCGTGGTTGTTGCTGATAAGTTGCACATTGGCGGCAATCTGCACATCGTCCTCAATGGTGATACCGCCGGCAGACATCATCAGGCAACCGTTCATTACGATAACATTCCGTCCGATACCCACCTCGTGGGGACGCACCGCCGTCAATGGCGACATCACTCTGGAGCCATCGCCCATCTTTCCCTTGAAAATCTCCTTTTGCAGACTCCACCATTCCTCGGAGAAAGGCAACGAGTGGTTGAACCGATGGATTAGTTGTGCCTGATGGGCAGCAAGTTCCATCTGTTCCTTGGTCTGTTTTGTTACGTCTATTCTTATTTCTTCCATGCTTTGTTTTATCTGTATTTAACAACGGTGCAAAATTACAACCGTTCCGCCAAAGTCCTCGTAGATGAATTACGGATAGAATTAAACAAATTACGGCAAAGTTACAAGATGAGCAATTGTGCATGCAATGTCATTCGTAAGAGACACGTACGCGAGTGTCCGATACACGTACCTGCGATGGGCAATGCAATAGACTCCATCTGCCAATGAAGCCAGCTTCTATAGCCAATGAAGCCTATTATCTTAAACGGCCTTTTATTTTGCACAAAACATCACATTTCCAAAACCTACACCTCTATTTGGCATACCTTGCGGCATACCTTTGCAGCAGATTATTAATCATGAGGGTTTTAACTCTCATCAAATATTTACAGATATGGAAAGAACAAGCATTCCAGGATTAAATCGTGCATATGCAGCCAACCAATAGAGTGTTTGCAAACAACGCATTCTCACGCGTCCGTTTGTCACATTCTTTCCTCAAATCACTGGGGCTAAGTTTTGTCTGAAATAGAAAGAAGCCTTTGGCTACTACATATGAGAAAAAGCAAATCATGCAGTTCAAATGTAGCGTGTGCAGCGTATCAACAAAACGGCACCCCCTGTGGGAGTGCCGGTAACATGAGAACTAAGTAGACTAAAAACCTGACAATTAAATTACAATCTTCTTACCTTGGGATTTACCCGTTTTAATCTGTGTCAAGGTTGCAATGTAAAGCCAACCACGAGATAAGCCTTCTCGGTACTGGGGTTGGCTGCCACTTGTGCAAAAACTGGCACGCTGAATGTATTGCTTATCTTAAGTTCCTTGGTGGCCTTCACACTGACATTGGTAACAGCGAAACCGTGTGCGTCGCTATAGAAATCAGAAGCATAGGGCACAGCACCTATTGCTGCTTCCCAATCGCATCCGCCAAGCTTGAAAGGCGCAGTAGCCTCAACGTAGGAAGAATAAGCGCGGTCACCGCTGTTGTTCAGACCATCATGGCCTGCAAAGTTGGTGTACCAGTTGAGGGCGACAGGACCGAAGTCGTAACCTACGTTGGCCTCAAACACATGGGATGTCTCGTGTGCAGCGTAGCTAAAATAACGCTGGTTGGGAGAATTGAACCAATAGTCGGTAACACCCACATGAAATCCTCCTGTTTCGTAGGCAAGGGTGAGGTCAAATTCCTTGGTATCGGAAGGCACCGAAATTCCCACATTGCCCCATGCGGTCAGCGAGAAGCCTTTGTAACCCAGACCGAGTGTTGGCTGGAGCGAGATAGAACCCAACTCCTGACCACGCCAATAGTATTGGCTCACAATGTCGGCAGCAATGGTGGTTTCCACTTTGTCTTGAGCGTGGGCTGCTGGCGTTACGGCCATCAGTCCGAGTGCCAACGCACCCACAGCTTTCAAATTCACCTTGTCAATCATTTTTTTCAATTCTCTCATAATCTTATTGTTTAAATTTGACAAATGGTTGCCTAACTCATGAATTAGTTGTAGCAGCTCTCTCCGTGCTCGTAGATGTCGAGACCTTCTTCCTCGATGCGCTTGTCAACACGCAGACCAGCAATCTTCTTGATGCCGTAGAAGAGGACGAAACCTGTAGCAGCAGCCCAAAGGTCGATGCAAAGGATACCAAAGAGTTCAGCACCGAAGAAACCGAAACCGCCACCGTAGAATGCACCGCCGTCGAGAGCGAAGAGACCGGTCATCAGGGTACCGAAGATACCGCACACACCGTGTACAGAGCTGGCACCCACAGGGTCGTCGATATGAAGCTTGACATCGATGAACTCGATTGAGAACACGAGGATGATACCTGCCAAGAGGCCAATGATGGCGGCACCAAGCGGGCTAACGAGGTCGCAACCTGCTGTGATGGCTACCAAACCTGCGAGGACACCGTTCAATGTCAGTGAGAATGATGGCTTGCCATACTTAATCCAAGAGGTGAACATCGTACCGATACCACCACAAACAGCAGCCAGGTTGGTTGTGAGGAACACGTGGCTGATGGCTATACGGTTCACTTCACCAGAGGCAGCGAGCTGAGAACCAGGGTTGAAACCGAACCAACCGAACCAGAGGATGAACACGCCGAGGGCGGCAGCCATCAGGTTGTGGCCAGGGATAGCGTTGCTCTTGCCGTTGCGATACTTGCCGAGACGAGGACCCAGGCAGATGGCACCAACCAATGCGAGCACACCACCTACAGAGTGAACGATGGCAGAACCTGCGAAGTCGTGGAACACAGCACCAAAAGTATTCATCATGAAGGAACCTTCCTCTGCGTTGCAGAGCCAGCCTCCACCCCATGTCCAGTGACCTTCTACTGGATAGATAATCAACGAAATGAAGAACGAATAAATCACATACATGGAGAACTTGGTACGTTCTGCCATGGCACCTGAAACAATCGTAGCACTTGTAGCGCAGAACACGGTCTCAAACATCAGGAAACCCTCCGTAGGGAGGTCGCCGTGATAGAAACTGAGATCGCCGAAATTAGGCATACCAATGAAACCGGCTCCGTCGCTGCCAAACATAAATCCGAAACCAACGAACCAGAAAAGAACGGAACCGAACATGAAATCGACGAAGTTCTTGAACAAGATGTTCGCTGTGTTTTTACTGCGGGTGAAGCCCGCCTC
This sequence comes from Eggerthellaceae bacterium, assembly GCA_963656105.1. Lineage (GTDB taxonomy): Bacteria > Bacteroidota > Bacteroidia > Bacteroidales > Bacteroidaceae > Prevotella. The sequence goes on along the minus strand of CAVKHW010000055.1, from coordinate 7,433 downwards.
GCAGAGGGCAAATCCCGGCTGCATGAAAAAGACCAACATGGCTGCGAGAAGCATCCATACGGTATCTACTGATAATCCTAAATCTTGTACACTCATAATCCTTTACCTTAAATGTTCAACAATTTTGGGAAAACTACTTCTCTTGCTCTGCGTTATAGAGAGCAATGTCGCCACGTTCGCCTGTACGGATGCGCACCGTATCTTCTACAGGAATAACAAAAATACGACCATCGCCAATCTCACCTGTGCAAGCTGACTGCTGCACAGCCTTGACGGTTTTCTCCACATTCTTGTCGCGGACAACAATGTTAAGCAACACACGTTCAATGCTACTGGTGTCGTACATTACGCCACGATAGATGCGAGCCTGTCGCATCTTGCCTTCTCCTCTCACATCATAGTAAGAGAACCACTCAATGTCGGCGGCGAGAAGCGCCTCTTTCACATCCTCAAACTTGGTCTTCCGGATGATGGCTTCAATCTTTTTCATGTTTAATCTCTCCTTGTTTATTGTGAATAATACGTTGCTATATTCTCTAAACCTATTGATTTGAATGCTGCAGTCTACACATCATCAAGTCTTAAACTAAAGCAAAAATATTACATTATGCCTTGTTTGCGCTGCAAAGGTACGACATTTTGTAACCTCTAACGACTTTTTACTTTCTTTATGACACATTAAATTCAACAAGCTTTCAACTTGTTTATGATATAGAGTTATTTTGTTTCAAATCGCAATCAATAGGCAACCTAATCGTAACAATTAGCAATTTTAGTTTAAAAATAAGATTTCCCCGTGTTAGGTTTATTGTTATTTTGCTAACAAAAGGCAAAGATTATGGTTGACAATACAAACCACGAATATAACGAAATAAGACTTTCGGTTTTCATTTTAGCCTCAGCCCCTACGGGAACACCAGCTAAATGACAAATCCGAAAGATGAGTTTTTTAATAATTATGGGCAAACAATTGTTTCTCTTTCAAATCTAATTATGTATCTTTGCAAAACAAGACACACATAACCTAACTATCAACCCCAGCCCTCATGCGAAAACTTGCTCTTTGCCTACTACTCGTATCAGAAGTAGCCGTTGCCTTTGCACAGCAGCCTTTGCATATCCGTTTCAGCCAGCCTGCTCCCGAACCAGCCGAATACCGACCCGACAAGGCGGTCGATCCACAATGGGAACGACGCTCGCTTCCACTTGGAAACGGCAACATCGGAGCATCGGTCTTCGGCAGCATCGGAACTGAACATATCGCGCTCAACGAGATTTCATTGTGGAATGGTGGGCCGGGCACCCAAAAGGGAGCTGCACACTACTGGAACGTCAACAAGCAATCAACGGATGCCTTAAAGCTAATTCGCGATGCGTTTGCGTGCGGCGACTCAACACAAGCAGCTGTCCTGACAGCCAACAACATGAATGGCGTGGCAGCATACGAACGCGAAGCTGAAAAAGAATGGCGTTTCGGCAATTACACTACGCTGGGCGAATTGCGCATAGCCACAGGTCTTACGCAATACGATGAAGGGAGCTATAGCCGAACACTGTCGCTCGACTCGGCCTTGGCGCGCGTCTCTTTTACAGCCAATGGTGTGCGTTACACGCGCGAAACATTTTGTTCTCATCCCGACAATATACTTGTAATACGCTTCAGCGCAAATAAAAAAGGCAAACAAAACCTCACGCTGAACTACTTTCCCAGCTGGGAAACCGATGGCCCGATGGTAAGAGCCGAGAACGACGAACTGGTCTACAGTGGCGAGCTTTTCAACAACGGCATGCGCATCGCTGTGACAATAGCTATGCGACACAAAGGCGGCAGCGTGATACACGACGACGAGGTGCAACTCAGTGTAAAGGATGCTGACGAAGTGGAATTCATCGTCACAGCCGACACCGACTATAAAATGAATTTCGACCCCGACTTTACTGACCCCAATACATATGTAGGCGTAAATCCGCAGCAGACCACTTCGGCCTGGATAAAAGCGGCTCGTAACAAGAGTTACAAACAGCTTTTGACGCGCCATCTTAACGACTACTGCGCTATCTTCTCGCGCGTCGGGCTGACATTAAACGACGATAATGACACGAAACGCGCCTCATCAGCCGACTGCAAAACAACGTCGCAACGACTGGACGATTACCGAAAAGGGATAAAAGACCACTATTTGGAGGCACTCTACTTCCAATATGGTCGATATTTACTCATCTCTTCTTCGCGGGCTGGCAATCTCCCAGCAAACCTGCAAGGCTTATGGCTGGCAAATAACGATGCGCCTTGGCACGCCGACTACCACAACAACATCAATATCCAGATGAATTACTGGCCAGTGATGCAAGACGGATTGCAAGAGTGCGCACAGCCCTTCGTTGACTATGTGCGTTCGCTTGTGAAACCGGGAAGCGTAACAGCACGTTCCTATTATGGCGCACGGGGGTGGACCGCTTCCATCTCGGCCAACCCTTTCGGATTCACGGCACCCCTACGCGACCACGACATGTCGTGGAACCTTTCGCCCGTGGCTGGCCCGTGGCTGGCAGCACAAGTGTATGACCTCTACACATTCAACTGCGACACAACATGGCTGCGCCAGCAAGCGTATCCTATAATCAAAGGTGCGGCACTGTTCTGTCAGGATTTTCTGTGGCACAAGGCCGACGGCACTTACACCGTGGCTCCTAGCACATCACCCGAGCACGGCATCGTGGACGATGGCGCCACGTTCTGCCAGGCGGTGGTACGCGAATTGCTTACCGATGCTGTTGAGGCAGCCAACACGCTGAACATCGATGCCAACGAGGTAAGCCAATGGAAAGAGATACTGCAACACATGCCACCTTACCAAATAGGCCGATATGGACAGCTCATGGAATGGAGCCGCGACATTGACGACCCTGCCGATGAACACCGTCACGTCAATCATCTCTTCGGCCTGCACCCTGGGCACACTGTCAGTTGGGCACACACGCCCGAGTTGGCCCAAGCTGCAAAAGTGGTGTTGGAGCATCGCGGCGATGGTGCTACAGGATGGAGCATGGGATGGAAGCTCAACCTATGGGCACGTCTGCACGACGGCAATCACGCTTACAAGCTCTATGGCAACCTACTGAAAAACGGCACGGCCGACAACCTGTGGGACTTGCATCCTCCCTTCCAAATCGACGGTAATTTCGGTGGTACGGCAGGTGTTACAGAGATGTTGTTGCAAAGCCAAGACGGCGACATCCACTTGCTGCCAGCATTGCCCGACGCATGGCCCAACGGTCAGGTAAAAGGTCTGCGGGCACGCGGCAACTTCGAAATTGACATCAAATGGCAGAAAGGACAAATCAAAGAAGCACACATACACTCATTGAGTGGTATGTCCTGCACAGTGCGTTATCAACAACAGGTGATCTCTATCAACCTAGAAAAAGGCAAAACGGCCACCGTGGGCTTGGAAAACGGCAGACTTCAAGTAAAAAACATACGATAAGCATTAATGCGTCCAACCGCCCACAACAACCATTTCTGCAACACATTATATATTTATTTATAGCACACATACCATCAACGACCACACCATTAACACCTAATAAATGACAAAAAGTACCATCATCACAGTCTGTTGTCTATTGGCAACCATGACACCACGCCATGCTTTTGCGTCTAACGACAAACCATTTGTCGTTCCCGAACTTAAGACATGGAAAGGCGGCGAAGGCTTTCTATCCTTCGCCTCAGCCGACAAACAAGGAGCATTGGCGGCACCTTGCATCATCGTTAAGAAGGATGCCAATAGTGACAAAACGCGTGAAGTTGCGACACGTCTTGCCTCTGACTTGAAAAAGTCGTTGGGTATGGAAGCCCAGTTGCCACAACGGCATAAAGCACAGGCTGGCGACATTGTCCTGCAAATCAACAAAGACAAGAGTCTTGGAGAAGAAGGCTATACGCTTTCTATCAGCGACCGCGTGGTCATTAGTGCCCCAACAGCTAAAGGTCTTTACTGGGGCACACGCACACTGCTGCAGATGCTCGACAACTCAAACGGCAAAAATCTACCCAAAGGCACCATACGCGACTGGCCCGACTATAGTTACCGGGGGGCATTCCTCGATGCAGGCCGTAAGTTTCTGCCCATCTCCATGCTGCGTGATTATGTGCGCATTTTATCTTATTACAAGATGAACGCCTTGCAGGTGCATCTCAACGACAACGGATTCAAGCAATTCTTCGATGGTGACTGGAACAAGACCTACGCTGCCTTCCGTATGGAATGTGACACCTACCCGGGACTTGCAGCACGCGACGGATACTATACCAAACAAGACTTTATTGAACTTCAGCAATTGGCCGACAGCTTAGGTGTGGATATCATACCCGAAATCGACATGCCAGCACACGTACTCGCCTTCACACAATACAAGCCCGAGATTGGCAGTAAGAAATACGGTATGGATCATCTCGACTTGTTTAACCCCGAGACTTATAGTTTTCTCGATGGTCTATTCAAAGAATATCTTGACGGTCCCAACCCTGTATTCCGTGGCAAGTATGTGCATATCGGTACCGACGAGTATTCGAACGCTGACCCGGAGGTAGTTGAAAAGTTCCGAGCACTTACCGATCGTTACATCCGAACCGTTGAGGGTTATGGCAAGAAGGCCATGATATGGGGTTCGCTAACACATGCCCGTGGTACCACCCCTGTAAAGGTAAAGAATGTGCTCATGGACCTTTGGAGCAACGATTATGCTGTGCCCGACTCCATGATTAAATTGGGTTATGACGTAGTGTCCATCCCCGACGGTTATGTCTATATTGTGCCAAAGGCCGGCTACTACTACGATTATCTCAACTGCAAATGGCTTTATGAGAGCTGGACTCCTGCCAGCATAGGCGGGAAACAGTTCGCCGAACGCCACCCACAAATCAAAGGCGGTTCGTTTGCCGTGTGGAACGACATAGTGGGAAATGGCATCACCGACCAAGACATTCACTACCGCTGCATGCCTGCCATACGCACGTTGGCCACCAAGATGTGGACTGCGTCAGCCACAACATTGCCATGGTCCAATTTCGAACAACTATCGAAAAATGTGCGCGAAGCCCCAGGGGTGAATTATGCAGGTTACCACCCCACAGAAAAGTTGGAAGTGGCCGAAGTTAAACCTGGCGACAAGTTATCCATCGACAATATTGGTTGGGACTATGAGGTTTGCTTCGACATTGAGGCGGTGCAAGAGACGCCTGGTACCGCCCTCTTCACAGACGGCGCAACAACATTTTATCTCGCCGATCCCATCTCTGGTTTGATCGGTTATAGTCGCGACGGATATCTCCACCATTTCAACTATCAGTTCTATCCCGGCGAAAAAGCTCATGTAACCATCCGTGGCAACAAGGAGCAAACCACTTTACTGGTAAACGGAAAACATGTGGAAACATTAGGTGTGAAGAAATTGAGCTTCGGCGAACGGGGCACAATGTATTACATCCGCACACTGGTGTTTCCGCTAAAGCAAGCAGGACAATTCCGGAGTCATGTCACAAATCTCACGGCTGAGGCAGCTAAATAACAGGCGGTAAAATGTAAACAGGTTGACAGAAACTGAAAACGCCTGTAGGCTCTACACCTTCGGTAAAGGCCAACAGGCGTTTTTCTCCTGAAATACAATCAACATAGACGATAATTACCACCTCTTGCCTGCAGAAGACAAAATACACACATCACCACAATAAACTCCATAAACAACAACTCATGCCATTCCTTCTAACCGTGAAAGGTAAAAGTCCTAAAATGGGTAAACACTGCTACATTGCCGACAATGCCACATTGGCTGGCGACATCACGCTTGGCGATGATTGTTCGGTTTGGTTCGGTGCCGTTCTTAGAGCCGATGTCGATGCGATAGTAATCGGCAACCACGTAAACATTCAAGACTGTGCTTGCATTCATCAGACAAAAGGTCTGCCAGTAACGCTAAACGACGATGTATCAATTGGTCACGGGGCAGTCGTGCATGCATGCACGGTGCGTAAAGGAGCACTCATCGGCATGAACGCAGTAGTGCTTGATGGTGCCGACATCGGCGAGGGTGCCATCATTGCGGCAGGTGCCGTGGTGCTGGCCGGAACAACAGTGGGGCCATGCGAAATATGGGCAGGCGTGCCAGCGCGAAAGGTGAAAACCACACGCATAGAGCAAGCCAAAGAGTACGCAGAACACTACCTGTATATCAAAGAATTGTACAGATAACTATGAAGAATAAAATACTTTTTGTTTGTCACGGCAACATTTGCCGTAGTCCGATGGCGGAATTCATAATGAAGAAAATGGTATCCGATGCAGGCCGCGAGAACGATTTTGAGATAGCTAGCGTAGCAACATCCACAGAAGAAATCGGCAACGACATATATCCTCCAGCCAAACGGTGTCTGCAAGCACACGGCATACCTGTCGAACGGCGTCAAGCCCGCCAGATTACACAAGCTGATTACGACCATTTCGACCAGATCTACGTCATGGACCGAAATAATCTGAGATGGCTGCAGATGATAGGCATACATGACACAGACCACAAGGTTAGCCTACTGATGCAACTAACAGGCGAAAAATGGGATGTGGCCGACCCATGGTATACCGACAATTTCGAAAAAACATACCAAGACATCAGCAAAGCACTGCCCAAACTGCTATGATATTTTTATGCCATATACAAAAACTATAATAAATGTACTCAAGTTTCGGATTTAGGTATTTATGCTAGAATATACGTCCCCGAAGGGGGCAAACTCTGCATAACCGCTTGTGACCATAGGGAACCTGCGGATTGAGTAGCAGGGCGTAAATCGTCCTCGAAGAGGCGAACGTTCCATGCCGAGATTCTCTGGGAGCGTGTTCGCCCTCTTCAAGGACGCCCATAGAGTTACCATTTTAAGTCCGCAGGTTCCGCTCACTACGCTCGCTCCACCAGCGGTTATGCAGAGTTTGCCCCCTTCGGGGACACCTACTAAATGACAAATCCTAAACTTAAGTAAATGTAATGCCATGAAACAAGGACACAATCGAGATGTCATTAGGGTCATATTATGCTCTTTAAACAAATAAAATCCAAAAAAACACGAAAATATTTGTATATCTCAAAAACTTCTTGTAACTTTGCATCGCTTAAAAATAAAGCCCAGATGGCGGAATAGGTAGACGCGCTGGTCTCAAACACCAGTGCCGCAAGGCATCTCGGTTCGAGCCCGAGTCTGGGTACACATTTAAATGATTAATCCCTTGTAAATAAGCGATTTGCAAGGGATTTTTTTGTTGGGGTGCTAATAAAGCGTTAAGGGTGGGCAAAAATCGGAAAAGAAACGGGTGTATTTTGCAGTTTTAGCCTGAATAATTCATAGAGATAAAAAAGAAGCGTTGTTTTTTTTGTCACAT
>CAVKHW010000054.1:0-18137 GCA_963656105.1 Eggerthellaceae bacterium | reverse complement strand
AAAATGGTTCAAGAGGCCAAGGAAACGCCTCCCGAACCAAGTCTATTTGATTAACGGGGCTTACTTTTTGAAAAAGCAAGCCCGAAGTCCCATTTTAAAGGGGCTTCGGGCAGGATTTTTATGCCATTTTGAGTTTTAGCGGACAGCAATAATCCATTTTAATAATTTGCATAAATAATCGAAATCACGTTCCCTCTGTTTCTTGCACAACAGCAAGAAACAAGAGGGAACCTATATACAACTAAACAAACACATAGGAAATGACGCGTTTATTTAAAAGGAGCAAACTAAACTTCATGCTTTTGATAAGCTTTCTTGCCATTAGCTTATTCTCTTGTAAACAAACCAAAGGCTTGCAATTAGCAAACAAACAAGAGCTCCGCAAGGATTGGTCACACCTGGGAGGCTTGTTGAACGAAAGGGATTTCAAGGCAGCCCTTGCCTACATGGACACCATGTATGTCAAGAGCCCCAAGGACCCGCTTCTTCATTTTGCAGAGGGTTGGACATGCAACATGACACGCTGAAGGCTCGCGCAGCATATGGCCGAGCGTTACGCATCTACAATTCGATCGTTAAAAAAGATCCCAACATGTCCAACTTAGTCAATCGTGCTTTCATCATACAAGCACTCCATGGGAAAAAAGCCTATAACCAAGCGCTTGACGAGATATTGGCTATCAGGCATAACCACAAGGACTCAATGGAGGTGGAACAATTTTGGAGAAAAGTAGATTATGACACAAAAAAGTCGCAATTGCATTTTGCACAATAAGCGGCACAAGATAAGCCCTGGCAGAGAAACAGACAATATCTTTCATACAACTAAAACACTAGCCCTATGGTAACAAAAACTATCAAGACCCTCTTTTTCTTGGTATGCACGCTGTTGCTCACCCTGTTGCTGTGCAAGGTGAGAAACGACAGGCAACAGGAAATCAAGAGAGAACGCTTCGAAGCGGGCATGCGCGTTGCCTCGATGATGCGCAGCCACGACTTCCGCCACCTATACCCATACCTCGACTCCCTGTACGAAACGTACCCGCACGATCCACAGTTCTACGAGATTGAGGGCATGGCGCGCGATTATCAGGGCGATCGCACACGGGCATGCCAAGCCTACGCCAAAGGCCATCGAGAAATATGATTATCTCATCAGCACCAAGCACAACTTTGGCGACCGCATCAACCGGGCAGCCATCATCCTATTCAAAGACGGCAAGATGGCCTATTACCTGGCGCTCGACGAGGCACTCACCCACGCTAAGACCCAGCAAGAAGAGCAAGAGGTCAAGATGTTCAAGGAGATTGATTACGATAATCTCCTCAAGCAATCCTTTGGCGAGGCCATCGATTTCAAGATAACCGACAATTAGGCACCATACAGCCCCCAGCTTTTGTTCAGCGACGGATGGGTTCAGACTATGAGACTATAAAACGGATTATGCAACGAAAAAAAATCATCGTTTTTTTGCCATATCCGTTTTTTTTGTTTAAGTTTGCACAAATTTATTTAATTCATTGGAGGCCATGCCTTTTGGTGACGACATGCACACCAAGGCATAGCTATGGAACCTGAGTCATAAACTTAAAACAGTGAAATGATGGACTCTCAAGAGAATGTCCTGCAACAGGACAAGATTGAAAATGAGCAGAAGACAGAACAAGTAGCTTCTGAAGTGGAGAACGCAAACACCGGAAACGCGCGAACGGAAGAGAGCGACGCGTCCCAACCCGAAGCACCGGTGGACAAGGCTTCGACGCCAGCCACACAACAAGAAGCTGCGGCCGACAACACCGCGACAGCGCCAACCGACAGCGCCAATGCGCCAAAGGCTGAGGAGACATTCAAGAAAATCTTTGCCAACAAGCAAGAGGTGCTCGAAAGAGCCAAGGAAATAGCCGCCAGCGAAGACAGTCCCAACAAGGATGAGGTGGAGCACTTGAAGTCCGCATTCTACAGGTTCCACATCGCCGAGCGCGAGCAACAGCAGAAAGATTATCTGGAAGGCGGTGGAGATCCCGAGAAATATGTCATTACACCCGATGATATAGAGGACGATTTCAAGGCGCAAATGCAGGTAATCAAAGAAAAGCGCGCCAAGATATTCCAACAACAAGAGACCGAGAAGGAGAACAATCTCAAGCGCAAACTCGAAATCATCGAGAAGATAAAAGCTATGGCCACATCGCCCGAAGAGGCCAATAAGTCATACAATGAGTTCAAAGCTCTGCAACAAGAATGGAAGGAAATTAAGGCCGTTCCGGCAGAAAAGGCCAACGAAGTGTGGCGTAACTACCAGCTCTACGTAGAACAATTCTACGACCTTCTCAACCTCAACCGCGAGGCGCGCGAGTACGATTTCAAGAAAAACTTGGAGATGAAGACTAAACTCTGCGAAGAAGCCGAGCGTCTGTCCGACGAAAGCGATGTGGTGAGTGCATTCCACCAGTTGCAGGAGTTGCACGCGCAATACCGCGAGATAGGCCCTGTAGCCAAGGAGCTCCGCGAGGAAATCTGGAGCCGTTTCAAAGCTGCCAGCACCGTTATCAACAAGAAACACCAACAACATTTCGAACAGCTGCGGGCTCAAGAAGAAGCAAACCTTCAGAAAAAGACCGAATTGTGCGAACAAGTGGAGGCCATAGCCAAGGAAGAAAACAAAAACGCCAGCGACTGGGAGAACCACGGCAAGCAGATTATGGCTATCCAACAACAATGGAAGAGCATTGGCTTTGCGCCGCAGAAGATGAACGTGAAGATTTTCGAGCGGTTCCGCGCCGCCTGCGATGATTTCTTCACCAACAAGGCCGCACATTTCAAGGAAATGAAGCATCGCTTTGCCGAAAACGCCGAAAAGAAGCGGGCGCTTGTTGCCAAAGCGCAAGAGCTTGCTGAATCTACCGACTGGAAAGCGACCAGCGACCAGCTTATCGCTCTGCAAAATGAGTGGAAGACCATAGGAACAGTGCCAAAGAAGTTGGGCGACAAACTGTGGAACGATTTCCTCACGGCATGCAACCATTTCTTTGAGGCTCGCAAAGCCGCCCACGCCGGTACGAGAAGCGAAGAAGTGGCGAATCTGGAGAAGAAACGCAATGTCATCGACCAACTCAAAGCTATCGCTGAGAAAGCAGCCGACAACATACAAGAGAAGGTACAGCAGCTTGTTGAAGAGTACAACCATATCGGTCATGTGCCCTACAAAGAGAAGGATAAGGTGTATAAGGAATTCCACGATGTGCTCGACAAAATATATCAGGAGCAGCATATTTCCATACAACGCCGCCGTCTTGACAATTTCAAGAGCAATCTCAAGAGCGTGGCCAAACGCGGCGAGGAGGCCGTCGACAACGAGCGCACACGCTTGATGCGCCGCTTCGAACAGCTCAAACAGGAAGTGACCACCTATGAGAACAACCTCGGTTTCCTCAACATTGCAAGCAAGCGGGGCAACTCGCTCGTCGACGAAATGAACCGCAAGGTGAAAAAACTCAAGGACGAAATGGAGCTGACTCGTCAGAAAATAAAGGCCATCGACATCCAAAACAAAAAGGAGAAGACCAACAATGAGGTTGCCGAAAACAAAGACTAATTGACGGCAAAACCTCTTGAAAAATCCACTATAAACAACCCTCCCCGTGCGATAAACACCAAACGGGGAGGGTTGTTGCGTTCAAGCGGAAGCAAGGAGCACCAGTCACGCCACGAAGAACGCGTCATTTCTCAAAGTGTTGATAATCCTTCACGCTGCGCCAAGCTCCTCCCCACCTGAACCCCAAGTCCGTAAAGAGTTTGTACGCCAAGTCGGAACGGCTGATCTTATAGGGGAAAGAGGCATTGCGGTTGCAATACTTCGAAGCGTTGGCGGGCTGAACTATCACCTTCCCGTTGCGCAGTTTGCGACAACAGGGATTATATAGCGGATTGATGTCGACAGCCAATCCCAATGCGTGGGCAGACAACTTGCGTGATCCTCTCACTGCACGGTAGCAGAAGCAGCTGGTGTTGTTGGCACGCATAGAACGCTCGTCATCGGCTCCGAAATCATCTATCAGCCGTATGCTGTGTATGGGGTATCTTTCATCGTATAATGTTCGGAAAACACGAAGCAGATCATCGGCTATCAACTTGTTGCAAACCAGTTCGCCCATGCGCACCTGTCCATCAGTGCCGTAGTGCAAAACCCGCACATAGCGGAGGTCTTCCACACTGACAACACAACCTGCGGGAAGCGAATTCCCTTTCATCCGGACAAGCACTTCGTCGGGAATCGGACTGGCATGAAAGCATTGATTGATTCCCAAGCGTGCCAAATCCTGTGCGGTAACAACCGATCCGGCACGCCAAGGAACAGCATGGGACATTTCCAAATGGTCTTGAGCGAAGGATGCAGACGAGAAAAATGTCAGCGCAAAGACCAATGACGCAACAGCGTAAGCAAACAATTTGTAGCTTGCAAAAGCATTACAGTTCATACGATTGAAGAAAGAAAAAGGCCAAACTGCTATTGTCAGCAATTTGGCTTAATGTTGGGGTACACGGACTCGAACCATGAATGACAGGACCAGAATCTGTAGTGTTACCATTACACCATACCCCAATGTCCTTTACAACTCTATTTCTGAATTGCGCTTGCAAAGGTATTAACTTTTTCGCTAACCGCCAAACCATTTTCCATTTTTTTTCTTTCCAGCCTGTATTTTTTCATATTTTCCTACACAAAGACATTCTTTCGACGGCCGTTCATATACTAAAGAGACCAAAGCCACATCTATTAATGAATGCGCTTAGTTCATAAAAAACATCAAATATACAGGTATTTTCAATGATTTTCGAGGTATTTGATGTAACTTTGTGGCAAATTATACAAGTAATTATCAAGACAAACGTTTTATTAAAAACATTTTAATGACAGAGACAACAAATCTTGTGAACGCCATCACCAAGGGTATCCAAGAGAAGAAAGGACAAGACATTGTTATCGCCGACTTGAGTCATATCGATGGAGCCATCGCTAAGTATTTCGTAATCTGCCAAGGTTCCTCGCCATCGCAGGTTGAAGCCATCGCCGAATCGGTTGGCGAAGTGTGCCGCAAAGAGTTGAAAGACAAGCCTGTGGGAGTGAACGGGCTGGGCAGCAACCAGTGGATTGCCATCGATTTCGTAGACGTATTGGTACACATTTTTGTACCCGAGTTGAGAGCGTTTTACGATTTGGAGAACCTGTGGGAAGATGCCAAACTGACGAGGTTGCCCAATATCGACTGACGGTTGACCCACCAACGACAAGCGTCACAACAAAACACGCACATCAATAAGCAATCATGGAAAAAAACAACCAGCCATTTCAAAATAAGGATAACCAGCCGAAGATGCCCCGGTTCAACATGAACTGGATATACATCATTGTGGCACTGGCATTGGCCTTTTTGTTCTTCACCGGCGGCGGCGACACCTTAGCCAAGTCGGCCGGCGCCAGCAAGGAGGCTTCGTATACAGAGTTCAAGTCGTATGTAGAGAAAGGTTATGCCGACCATGTCGTCATCAACAAAGAGGAGAACACCCTCAAGATGTTTGTCAAGGCCAAGCACATACGCGACGTCTTCCAGATGTCGGCCCAGCAGGTCGGCTCTACGCCTTACGTGAAGGTAGAGTTCGGATCGGTGGACGAACTGGAAAAATACCTCGACAGCCAGCAGGCCAACCATAAGATTGCGGCCTTCAGCTACAAGAACGAGAAGAGTGGCGACATGCTCAACCTCTTTGTCAATTTCCTGTGGCTATTGCCTTTAATCTTCTTTTTCTGGTACATGACGCGCGGCATGCGCGGCGGCGGTGCCGGCGGCGGCATCTTTAGCGTGGGCAAAAGCAAGGCGAAGCTCTACGACAAGGCAGGCGACATGGGGATAACATTCAAAGACGTGGCCGGCCAAGAGGGAGCCAAACAGGAAGTGCAGGAGATTGTGGATTTCCTGAAAAACCCGCAGAAATACACCGAGCTGGGCGGAAAGATACCCCACGGTGCGTTGCTCATCGGCCCCCCGGGAACGGGTAAGACGCTGTTGGCAAAAGCCGTGGCAGGCGAAGCTGGCGTTCCGTTCTTCTCGATGTCGGGCTCCGACTTTGTGGAGATGTTTGTCGGCGTGGGCGCATCGCGCGTCAGGGATGTCTTTGCCCAAGCCAAGCAAAAGGCTCCCTGCATTATCTTCATCGACGAAATCGACGCTGTAGGACGAGCCAGATCCAAGAACCCATCGATGGGTGGAAACGACGAGCGCGAGAATACGCTCAACGCCCTGCTTACCGAGATGGACGGATTTGCCACCAATTCGGGAGTTATCGTGATGGCCGCCACCAACCGCGTGGATATGCTCGACAAGGCGCTGCTGCGTGCCGGGCGCTTCGACCGCCAAATACATGTGGACTTGCCCGATCTGGCCGAGCGCAAAGCCATCTTCCAAGTACACCTGAAACCCCTCAAGACCGACAACTCGCTCGACATTGACTATTTGGCACGGCAGACCCCGGGCTTCTCGGGTGCAGACATCGCCAACGTGTGCAACGAGGCGGCCCTCATTGCAGCGCGCCACAACAAGAACACGGTCACTAAACAAGACTTCCTCGATGCCGTAGACCGCATCATCGGAGGACTGGAAAAGAAGACCAAGGTAATGACTGCCGAGGAGAAGCGTTCCATCGCCATCCACGAGGCCGGGCACGCCACCATCAGCTGGTTCTGCCAGCATGCCAACCCCTTGGTGAAGGTAACCATCGTGCCACGCGGACAGGCTCTGGGTGCTGCTTGGTACTTACCCGAGGAGCGCGTCATAACAACCAAAGAGGAAATGCTCGACGAGATGTGCGCCCTGCTGGGCGGACGTGCCGCAGAAGATCTCTTCGTGGGCAAGATATCCACGGGTGCCATGAACGATTTGGAACGCACCACCAAGAGCGCATACGGCATGGTGGCTTACGCCGGCATGAGCGACAAGTTGCCCAACATCTGCTATTACAACAATCAGGACTACCAATTCCAAAGACCATACAGCGAAACGACGGCAAAGATCATGGACGACGAAGTGCTGAAGATGATCAACGAGGAATACGCCCGTGCAAAGGAAATCCTGACAGAGCACAAGGAAGGACACCACCAGCTGGCCGAACTCCTGTACAAAAACGAGGTGATTTACGCCGAAGACGTTGAGAAGATATTCGGAAAACGTCCATGGACAAGCCGCTCGGAGGAGATCATACAGGAAAACGAGCGACTGGCCAACGCCAACAAACAGGACAAGGAAGACGAGCCTAAACTGGAAGATATGCCCGACATCGTGAAGCAGGCACAAGCCGAACACGATGCGCAACAGATAAATCAGAACGACGAAACGGCCACAACCGATGCGTCACATCCAGCAGAAAGTACCGACAAGGCATAGACCCACCCAAACCCACACCATGGCTTTGCCATACGGGAACAGGCTTTAAAAACGACTGCAATGACTGAAAAACAGAAAAACTTAATAGTGAGAACCATCACCGGCGTGCTCTTCGTGGCCGTGATGGTGTCCGGATTTCTCAATCCGAGGGCAATGATTGCACTCTTCACGCTCATCACCGGACTGACCATGTGGGAATACACCGGACTGGTCAACGCTAACGCGGTCAACGTACAGGTTAACCGTTTCATATCGACGGTGGCCGGAGTCTACCTGTTTGTAGCCGTGGCAGCATGGCGTACAGGCATTGTCGGCAGCTTCATCGTTATGGTGCCCTATGTGCTTACCGTGGTATACCTGCTCATCAGCGAACTATATACCAACAGCAAGAATGCCGTGAACGACTGGGCATACACCATGTTCGGACAGATGTATATCGCTATGGGGTTCTCGCTCATCAACGTTCTGGCGTTCGAGTTGGCACCCGATGGAAGCGGCGTGCGCTACGACATGCTGTTGCCCCTCAGCATTTTCATCTTCCTTTGGGTCAACGACTCGGGAGCCTACTGCACTGGTTCGTTGCTCGGCAAACACAAGTTGTTTCCACGCATATCGCCAGGAAAGACATGGGAAGGAAGCATCGGCGGTGGTGTGCTGGTGCTCGTTGTGGCAGCCGTCATCGGCCATTTGTCTAACCTCGGAACCACCCCTCACACACTCAGCATGTCCGGCTGGATGGGGTTGGGACTTGTGGTAACGGTTTTCGGCACCTGGGGCGACCTGGTGGAAAGTCTTTTCAAACGCACGCTGAACGTGAAAGACAGCGGCAGTCTGCTGCCAGGACACGGTGGCATGATGGATCGCTTCGACTCAAGTCTTATGGCCATACCCGCCGCAGTGGTTTATCTCTACACCATCACCTTGCTATAAAGGCATCCTTAAAGGTTCGCCACCATCCAGCAATGGCAAAAATATCAATGCAGCCCTTAGCGCAAGGGGTTGAAACACACAGATGTTTTTGCCATTGCTGAATTGTTTTAGGAGGATTAGATGTCAATAACTTTCTGAAAAATCGACTACATTCTGCAGTTTCTATCTAGCACACAGAAATGTAGTTTCTACGCCCAGGGCACGCAACAAAGCAGCGAAAAACACATCGACAACTACATTTCACACTGCGAAAGCTACTCGATCGACGCACCATTTGGCATGAACGCACATTAAACAAGGCAACCAACCAGACCCGATAGGACATCTATTGCAACCTCATTCAGTACTTGTCGGCAATGGACAAATGCCGAAATTCGTCAAAAAACACGCAGCATACGCGCAAGTTGCTTTATCTCAGTATGTTGCAAAAACAGCTCAAAAGTAGCGTATTTGAAAGCAAACGGAAGGGAACGGGATATAACGCCTGTTTTCAGAAGAGTTTTGTCAGAATATTACAAAGGGTAATTCCAGCGTTAAACAACGCTTGACACCAAGGCGGACACGTCTCACGCCTTGTCCGCCGACGCATCTTGCAGCATCCGCACCATCAAGGAAGCTGCCTCGTCGGGTGCCACACCGTTGCCCAATGCAGCCCTGACCGCCTGATAGTCGCGCAGCATCTGCGCCCGCCCCTTGCCACCAGGCAACAACCGGGCAAGCTCCTCCCGTATGTTGTCCACCCGGAACCTGTCGGCAAACAATTCTTGCACCACTTCCCTGTCAGCAATGAGGTTGACAAGCGAAATGAACTTGCACTGTATGATATGGTTGAAAGCAAAGCGCAAAAGATGCGGCAAAGGTGTCTTGTAGCAAACCACTTGAGGCACACCGAACAGAGCCGTTTCCAGCGTTGCCGTGCCACTGGTAACAAGCGCCGCTACCGAATGGGCCAGTAGCGCATAGGTATCGTCGGTAACCATGCTCACCGAGCAGCCTGCAAGAAACGGTGCGTAATAATCGGTATCAATGCCCGGTGCCCCCGCCACGACAAGCTGAAAATCGCCGTTGGCACTGCGGGCAGACGGCACTGCTGCAGCACCGCGCCCCACGAACGCAGAAGCCGCCGCAATCATCGCCGGCAAGTTGTCTTTTATTTCCTGCTTGCGACTACCAGCCAGCAGAGCTATGACAGGACGGTCAGGATCGAGCTGATGGCGCAGGCAGAACGCCTCGCGGCTCTCCGTGTAAGAACTTAAAAAGCCGTCGACCTCTTCCACAGTCGGATTGCCCACATAATGTATGTTATAATGATGTTTGCCTTCAAAGAAAGGCACCTCGAACGGCAAAATGGAAAACAACTCGGAAACATCGCGCTTGATGCGCTTGATGCGCCATTCCTTCCACGCCCAAATCTTGGGCGATATGTAATAATAAACAGGTATATGCGTTTTGGCATGCACAAACTGAGCTATGTCGAGATTAAACCCTGGATAATCCACCAGTATCACCACGTCGGGGTTCCACTCCACGATATCGCGTTTGCACAAGGCCATGTTGCTGAAGATGGTGCGCAGATGCAACAACACAGGCACAAAGCCCATGTAAGCCAAATCCTTGTAGTGCTTCACGCGACAACCGCCCTCGGCCGTCATCAGGTCGCCACCGAAAAACCGGAATTGCGCTTGCGCGTCATGGCGTTTCAGCGAACGCATCAGCCGCGAGGCATGCAGGTCGCCCGATGCCTCGCCCACTATCAGATAGTATCTCATGAGCTCTCACTATTCAAGAAAAATAACCGCTATTCTACTCGTATCTCCGCTTTAGACGCTCCATAAGTTCATAGGCCGTCACATCAATCTTCGTTGGCGTGATGGCCACATAGCCATTCTCCAACGCCCACTGGTCGGTGCCTTCCGTGTCCGGCTCGTCGTTACGGTAATGACCCACCACCCAATAATAGTCGTAGCCACGTGGATGATGCTCCTTGACAATCTCGTTTATCCAGCTGCCAAAGGTCATTCGACAAACCTTCACACCATTGAACTCCTGAGCTGCCGGAAAATTAACGTTGAGACAGACTCCCTTGGGAAGACCGTCGCGCAGCACATCGCCCACGATACGGCGGACATACGGACGCAAAGGCTCCAAGTTGGCATTCTCGTCGTAATAACAACTGGAGAATGCCACCGAAGGGATGTTTTTCATACACCCTTCCTTGGCCACGCCCATCGTTCCACTGTAATGATTATTCACAGAAGAATTGTCACCATGGTTGATACCGCTGAGTATCAGCGTCGGCCTACGTTCGGTGCACATCTGGTCGAGTGCAATCTTTACGCAGTCCACAGGCGTGCCCGTACACGAAAACACGGTTGTCGCAGGCATATTGTGGCGGGGCTTCAGCCTCAAATATTCCACGGCCGAAAAGGCGCAAGAATAACCCGACCGGGCACTCTCGGGCGCACACACCAACACATCACCCAAATCCTGCACAAAGTCAACCAACTGGCGGATGCCGGGAGCATGGTAACCATCATCGTTTGATATCAGTATCAACGGTCTTTCTCTTTCCATCTTTTTAAAATGTTTTGCATTGCAAAAGTACGAAAAAAGCCGTAATAATCTTCTTTTTCACCTAAAATATGTATCTTTGCAATCAAAACCCTGCGCAAACAAGACCTGCGTAAAAAGAAAAAGATATTCGGAAATGGCAAAAATCATTGCATTGGCTAATCAGAAAGGCGGTGTAGGCAAAACCACCACCACCATCAATTTGGCGGCATCGCTGGCCACGTTGGAAAAGAAAGTGCTCGTCGTCGACGCCGACCCACAGGCCAACGCGTCGAGCGGACTGGGAGTGGACATTAGCGAGGTCGACTGCTCGCTCTACGAATGCATCATCGACCACGCCGATGTGCGCGATGCCATCTACACCACCGACATCGACGGACTCGACATCATACCCAGCCACATCGACCTGGTGGGAGCTGAGATCGAAATGCTCAACCTCGCCAACCGCGAAAAAGTAATCAAAGCCATACTGGAACCGCTCAAGACGGAATACGACTACATACTCATCGACTGCTCGCCCTCGCTGGGGCTCATCACCGTCAACTCGCTCACGGCAGCCGACTCGGTCATCATCCCCGTACAATGCGAATACTTCGCACTCGAAGGCATCAGCAAACTGCTCAACACCATCAAGATTATCAAGAGCAAGCTCAATCCGAAACTCGAGATAGAAGGCTTCCTGCTCACCATGTACGACAGCCGTCTGCGATTGGCCAACCAAATCTACGACGAGGTGAAACGACATTTCCAGGAACTGGTTTTCAAAACCGTCATCCAGCGCAACGTGAAACTTTCCGAAAGCCCCAGCCACGGACTGCCCGTCATCCTATACGATGCCGACTCCACAGGTGCCAAAAACCATCTGGCACTGGCCAAGGAAATCATTGGCCACGAACAATAATACCACACCCATGACAGTACGCAAGAAATATAATGCCCTCGGGCGCGGACTCGACGCCCTGCTTTCCACTGAAACCGTGCGCACAGCCGGCTCATCTACCATCAGCGAGATTCCACTCGACCAGATAGAGCCCAACGCCGACCAGCCACGCAGTCTCTTCGACGAAGATGCCCTCAAAGAACTGGCTCTCAGCATCCACGAGATCGGTATCATACAACCCATCACACTGCGCCAGATTGCCGAAAACCGCTTCCAAATCATAGCCGGAGAACGGCGCTGGAGAGCTTCGCAGATGGCCGGCCTGAAAAGCATACCCGCCTATATCCGAACCATCAACGACGAAAGTGTCATGGAAATGGCACTCGTCGAGAACATACAGCGCGAAGACCTCAACGCCATCGAAATAGCGCTGGCCTACGAGCATCTGCTCGAACAGACAGGCATGACACAGGAAAAAGTGTCGGAGCGCGTGGGAAAAAGCCGTACTGCCATCGCCAACTACCTGCGACTGCTGAAACTTCCGGCACAAGTGCAGATGGCCTTGCAGAAAAAAGAAATCGACATGGGACACGCACGAGCACTGCTCGCACTCGAAAGCCCCTCGCTGCAACTCAAGGTTTTCAAAGAAATCCTAAAGAACGGATGGTCGGTACGCAAAGTGGAGGAAATGGCTCAACACTTGAAAAACGGCGACAACATCGAAGACGGGAAAAAGAAAATCGTAGCCAAGGCTCAACTACCCGAAGAGTTCAACCAACTGAAAGACCGCCTGTCGGCTTTCCTTCAAACCAAGGTGCAAATGACCTGCTCAAGCAAAGGAAAAGGGAAAATAAGCATTCCTTTCAACAACGCCGACGAGCTGGAACGCATCATGATGATTTTCGACCAAATCAAACAACAATAGGTGAAACGTCATAAGACCACAGCCACAATAGCCGCAATGGCCATAGCCCTGCTCATGGGTGTACTGCCTGCCAACGCCCAGACCGATTCCACCACGGAAAAGCGCACGCGCCCCTTCCTCATGGATCAAGCTGAGCCAGTGGCAGACACCATCCATATTGACGGCAACCAATTGTTGGCGCAAGACACAACCACACTTATCATCGCAGATAGCACGGCACGCCACCACAAGCGCAACTGGGACACATGGCGCCCCACACCAAAACGAGCCTTGTGGCTAGCACTCGTCCTGCCCGGTGCTGGACAAATCTACAACCGCAAATACTGGAAACTGCCCATCATATACGGCGGATTCGTCGGATGTGCCTATGCCATGCGATGGAACAACATGATGTACCGCGACTATAGCCAAGCCTACCTCGACATCATGGACGATGACCCCAATACCAACAGCTACAACCAGTTTCTGCACCTAGGAAGCCTCATCACAGATGCCAACAAATCCCGCTGGCAGGAAATCTTCCGAAAGCGCAAAGACCGTTACCGCCGTTGGCGCGACATGAGTTTCTTCGTCATGGTGGGCGTCTACGCACTGTCAGTCATCGACGCCTACGTCGACGCCTCACTGTCAGAGTTCGACATTTCGCCCGACCTCAGCTTGAACATCGCACCCACAGTGCTTAACGCCAACCCACAGCAAGGCGGCTTCAGCAATGCCGCAATAGGATTGCAGTGCTGTCTGAATTTCTAAACTAACCCCATCAGAAATCTTCCCATACAGCAGCAAACGCACACACCACACAAACAAAACAGAGAATACAAAACAATTCATCACCTCCCAAACAAACGGGAAACAAAACAGATAACACAGTGAAGAAGATATCGCTTTGGATTGCCTTAATGATTTTCAGCGGAACCGCTCCTGCACTCGCACAAACCAACGAGGAAGAAACAGTAACCGTGACAAACTATCAAGGTAAAAAGGAAAACATCGAGCTTCCCGCCTCCATGACACAAGAGCTCGACAGCCTCATGAACCTATACAACACCAAGACCTATTTAAAGGCCGATGACGACTGCGACCTTCCGGATATCAACCCCGTCTACGACCAAGAGGTATACAAGGATCGGCTGGCGCAATTGCCAACCGTCATCGAAATGCCATACAACGACATCGTACAGAAGTTCATCGACCGATATAGCAGTGAACTACGACGCAAGGTCGCCTACATGCTCGGTGCTCAAAACTTCTACATGCCCATCTTCGAAGAAGCACTCGAAGCCTATAACCTGCCATTGGAACTCAAATATCTGCCCGTCATCGAGTCAGGACTAAACCCCAAGGCCGTTTCCAAAGCTAAAGCCACCGGACTATGGCAATTCATGCTTCCCACCGCCAAACGCTACGGACTAACCATCAACTCGCTTGTCGACGAACGACGCGACATCGTAAAATCATCCTACGCAGCAGCACATTACCTAAGCGACCTCTATAATATTTTCGGAGATTGGAATCTTGTCATCGCCGCCTACAACTGTGGACCAGAGAAGATTAACAAATCAATACATCGGCTAAAAGGCGAGAAAGACTATTGGAAAATATACTCGCTGCTGCCAAAGGAAACGCGCGGATATGTGCCAGCCTTCATAGCCGCCAACTATATCATGAACTATTATTGCGAGCACAACATCTGTCCGTTCACAGCCAGCCTACCTGTCAAGACCGACACCGTCATGGTCGACCATGACGTTCACTTTGAACAGATTGCCCATATTATAGGTATCGACATCGCCCAGTTGGAAAGCCTCAACCCGCAATACCGCCGCAACGTAGTCAATGGATATGGACACCCGTCAGCTCTGCGCCTGCCTGCCGACTTGATCAACGTCTTCCTCGACAACGAAGACTCGGTCTACACCTTCAACACAAAGAACTATTTAACCAAGCGCAAAGAGGTCGGGCCTACCGACAACGGCACATACGTGGTGCGCAACAATCAAGTTACACGCATCGAAAACCACAGCGGCAACTCCAACAACACAAAGACCGCAGAAGCGAATCTCCTCTTGGCCGACAACTCTCCATCTGCAAGCAATGGCGACAACGGTAACTCCATGGTGGACGAAAACACACAGGAGACCAAAACAAGCAAGGCTCCCGCCAAGCGAAGCACACGAAGCAGCAAGCAGAAAACGAAAAACAGCAGAAGCAAAAGCCGTTCAAAGCGTTCAAAAAGCGTAACCATTAAAAACGGAGACACCTTGAGCGAAATCGCCGAACGCAACCACACCACCGTATCGAAGCTACGCAAGCTGAACGGCATAAAGGGAAATAACATACGGGCCGGAAAGAAAATCAAAGTAAAGTAAGCGCAAGCCATCAAACAAGACCCCCTTTGTCCCAATCCCTTCACACGTATTACAATTCGTCAATTTCCACCTTTTAATACCCAAAGTCATGGATGAGCAAGAGCTGAAAAACAAAGAACGCGAGGCCGCTGACGACAAATTGATTACCGGCGCCTTTCATCACCTGTTGGACACCTACCTACATTCACGACACCGCAAGAAGGTTGACATCATCACCAAGGCGTTCAACTTTGCACGACAAGCCCACAAAGGCGTACGCCGTCTATCGGGCGAGCCATATATCATGCACCCCATCGCTGTAGCACAGATAGCCTGCGAGGAGATGGGGTTAGGTTCAACTAGTATCTGCGCAGCCTTACTCCACGATGTTGTAGAAGACACCGACTATACGGTTGAGGACTTACAGAACATCTTCGGGCAAAAGATTGCACAGATTGTAGACGGCCTTACCAAGATAAGCGGTGGCATTTTTGGAGACCATGCCTCAGCACAGGCCGAAAATTTTAAGAAGCTTCTGCTGACCATGAGCGACGACATCCGTGTCATCCTCATCAAGATTTGCGACCGATTGCACAATATGCGCACCTTGGCTTCGCAGCCAGCCAACAAACAATACAAGATAGCGGGTGAGACACTCTACATCTATGCTCCGCTGGCCAACCGTTTGGGGCTCAACAAAATCAAGACCGAACTGGAGGATTTAAGTTTCCGTTACGAACATCCACGTGAGTATGCCGACATTCAGAACAAGCTTTCGTTCACTAAGGATCAACGCAACAAGCTCTTTGACGAATTCACCGCGCCCATTCGCAAGAAGCTTGACGCGCTGGGCATAACGTACCACATCAAGGCACGCATCAAGAGCCCCTACTCCATTTGGTGCAAGATGCAGAACAAGCACGTTACCTTCGACGAAATATACGACATTCTCGCTGTTAGAATAGTGTTCAATCCGGATGACCCTAAGGACGAAATCAACGAGTGCTTCCGCATCTACGTTACCCTCAACCAGATTTACAAGAGTCATCCCGACCGTCTTCGCGACTGGGTAAACCACCCGAAAGCCAACGGTTATCAGGCGCTCCACGTCACCATGATGAGCAATCAGGGGCAGTGGATTGAGGTTCAGATACGCTCCGAGCGAATGGATGAGATTGCCGAACAGGGCTTTGCCGCTCATTGGAAATATAAGGAAGGCGACTTTAAGGAAGACGACGATGAGCTCAACAAATGGCTTGGCACCATCAAGGAAATATTGGATGACCCACAGCCTGACGCCATGGATTTTCTGGATTCCATTAAGATGAATCTCTTCGCTTCGGAGATTTTTGTCTTCACGCCGAAAGGCGAAGTCAAGACCATGCCAGCCAACTGCACTGTGCTCGATTTTGCCTTTCAGATACATACCTTTCTCGGTAGCCACTGTATAGGAGCCAAGGTCAACCACAAGCTGGTGCCCATGAGCCACAAGCTGATGAGCGGCGACCAAGTGGAGGTGCTGACCTCCAACTCGCAGCACGTTAAACCCGACTGGATAGACTTTGTTGCCACAGCTAAGGCCAAGGGCAAAATACAGGCCATATTGCGTCGCGAGAATCGCGAAGCGCAGAAGAAGGGTGAAGATTTTTTCAACGATTGGCTGAAGGCCAACGATGTAGAGCCGTCAATATCAGCTATCGACAAGCTCTGCGAATACCACAACATGCCCAAGCACGATGATTTCTTCCAAGCCTTGGGCGACCGTTCATTGGTGTTGGAAGATAAGGATTTGGATGTACTTCTAGGCAAAGCCAACAAGGAGAAGGGCAGCAGCGGTTGGCGCAAATATGTTCCGTTTCTCGGCAAGGGCAAGAAATCCAAGGACTATAAAGTTACTGTTCCACCAAGCAAAGGTCTGCTCTTAGTGGGCAAGGGTTTCAACAAGAAGCAACCGTGCTACATACGCGAGGACACCATCGGCATGTACCTTTTCCCTTCTTGTTGTCATCCCATTCCCGGCGACGACATACTCGGCTTCATCGACAGCAAGCATCATGTGGAAATTCATAAGCGTTCCTGTCCTGTAGCCAGCAAGCTAAAGACCAGTTTCGGGCCTCGCATTCTGGATGCCAAGTGGGAGATGCACAAGCAGCTTTTCTTCGATGCCACCATTGAGGTGCATGGCATAGACCGCAAGGGCATGTTGCACGATGTGTCCGAAGTGATATCCAAGGAAATGGATATCAACATCCATAAGGTGAATTTCACTGCCGACCAAGGTATTTTCGAGGGTCAGATTGAAGTGCGTGTGCACGACCGCGATGAAGTAAAGACCATAATCGATGCCTTGAAGAAAATCGACGACATGCAGGAAGCACAGCAAATCATGTAGCTCCACTATCTACATGAGATCTGACCATTTGCGGCATCCGTTCCTATTCATGGCTCGGATGCCGCAAATGGTTTTTCTATGTACAGTCAAACGAGTCCATTGAGCTGGTCGCGCAACTCTTTCAGTTCATCGCGTACGCTTGTCAACGTTTCGAGTACCACCGATGACTTATCAACCGACTGTCGGTTTTCGCGCAGGTATTTGCGCGCAGCTGCGATTTTGAATCCCCTTACTTTCAACAGACTATATATTACCTTAAGCTGTTCCACATCCTTTTCGGTGTATTGGCGCACCTTTGTCGAGTTCACCGTCTTGGGGCGAACGCTTGGAAATTCGGATTCCCAATAGCGCAATGTGCTCTCGCTCACTCCTATGAGTTGCGCCACCTCTTTGATAGAATAATAAAGTTTCGTATTCTTGTCCGTATTCAAAGCCATAGCTGAAGTGGGTAAATGTTTGATTGCAAAGATACGAAGAATTTCATGATCAGCTTTAAGTGACGATAAAAAAATAACTTGGTACGATTTGAGAACTATGAAATAGGGTTCACTAATTAATTTCCACCCAACAACCTTGTGGCGTGAGCGAGATCCTCACAAGATGGCCGAGAATGAGGATTATTCGCTTTTTGAAGGCACCCAAGCCCATTTT
>CAVKHW010000053.1:0-18454 GCA_963656105.1 Eggerthellaceae bacterium | reverse complement strand
AAAATGGGCTTGGGTGCCTTCAAAAAGCGAATAATCCTCATTCTCGGCCATCTTGTGAGGATCTCGCTCACACCACAAGGTTGTTGGGTGGAAATTAATTAGTGAACCCTAATTAAAGTCAGACCAGTCGACCACAATCCGCAAACAATTATTCCTTATGAAACAAGTTGTAATCACCATCATCCTGTTAGGCGTGTCTCCAGTACTCTTGGCCCAGAGCGTCCCGCAAAACTATGTGCAGACGCAGACGATGCTGAATGCCCTTGGTACCGCTAAGGTGACAGATGTTCAGTACCACGACGGATTGGACCGTCCGGAGATACATGTGACGACAGGTCTGGGCACATCAGGAAACTCCGCCTACACATTGACGGAGTATGACGAGATGGGTCGTGACCACATCCGTTGGCTCCCGGGCATCGGAGGAAAGGGCGTTGAGTGGAGAACACCGGAAGAGATCAAAGTCTTATCAAGACGCTCCAATGTCGATGAAGGTTGCTATTCCGAGACAGCCTATGATCCTTTGGGACGTGAGCGTTCGGTCACCGGGCCAGGCGATGCGTGGAAGTCGGCGGGCAAGTCCCGGCAGACGCAGTGCGTCGCCAATCTGGCGGCGGGTAAGCCCGACCTTGTGGTCAGACGTTATGTGTTGGGCCAGGACGGCCAACCCGAAGAGAGTGGCACCTGAAGAACAGGGTCGCTCACGGGGGAACGCCATGTGGACGAGGACGGCAAGTCGGTCGTGGCTTTCACCAACTTGTTTGGCGATAAGGTTTTGGAACGGCAAGTGGTCAGTGACGGAGTGTTTGCCGACACCTATTATGTGTATGATGAGGTGGGACAGCTTCAAGTGCATGTTTCATTATTACGACTATCAGGATGATTGCTTTTTACTCGAAATGGAGGAAGTTAGACGTTTTGGAGTTCCACATAGTCGACATTTTGTTGCAATGGATCCTAAAAAGCCAGCAAAGCCTTTTGTGAAAGTCATCCTCGAATATTGATTAAAACAAAGTAATGTTGTTGACGAGTGAAAGTTTTATAACATATAGTCATTCCACAGGCTCGGTTACTTTCACCACTGGTGGTGATACGCTTTATGGTGTGATCTAATACACGGCCAAGGGCATTCCCTGCGACATGCGGCGGTCGTGCCTGGTGGCAAGGCAGCATACAAAGACGCCTATCCGTTTTTGTGCGCAGTGTATGGCGAGAGTATGATTCGCAAGGAATTGCCATTAGAAGTGTATCTGGTTGACAATACGTGGAGACTCGTAGGCTCTTGGAATTATGGGCCTGAGATGAAGGGAGGGGTAGCCACAATTGTCATTAATAAAAGTGATGGAAGGGTTTTGAAAGTAGTCCATTCAGAATGATTCGTTCGAACGTCGTGTTATAAAAAGTAACTTTTCAGCAATAGCAAGAAATATTGACAAAAACTTTTTGTCTACTGAAACGCTGGCCATTGTTGTCCGTCTGCCGTAGAAATTCGGAATTATGACGTACTGTCTTAATCGTGTGATAGACAGGCAGTTTTATGTTAATGGCGTGATGTCTGCGCGTTTTTGTCAATAGACTGGCTTGCCAAAGGTGTTCGATTGGCGGACGAAAGAACGTCTACCGCAGAATGGTTCTTGCCGAACGGCGCGCGCTCCGGTACTGAATCGCGCCGCGAAATGGTATCCGCCGCAAGCCAAACGGCAGTACGGGTGTGCGTTTTCTATGCGTCGACTTGTCTTTCCCTATCACGACAGTGTTCGCCGTTGTGCTGAAACGAGGTGCGTAGAGGAACGTTTTTTTCAGAATATTCACAACAGATTTGCTGTTGCGTCGTAAATTCCCTCATTTTTTATTCTATTTGATAGGAAACTCAACATTGATGAAGTGCGGATTTGTGAATTAGTTCCCAATCATGTGCATTTTAGTTCGCGTCATATAATAAACGGATTTTACAAAGACTACATTCGTTCAATTCGAAAAAACAAAATTATAGATGAAACTAAAGAAAAAGGCCGCCAAGTCGCTATGTTTGGAATTTGTGTCCGCTAAAATGCGACTTATATTTATATATCTCGATTATGATTGGAGTCGGGGCAGCCAAAGAGACAAATCGC
Source organism: Eggerthellaceae bacterium (assembly GCA_963656105.1). Classification (GTDB taxonomy): domain Bacteria; phylum Bacteroidota; class Bacteroidia; order Bacteroidales; family Bacteroidaceae; genus Prevotella. Next base: position 16,340 of record CAVKHW010000053.1, on the reverse strand, counting down.
GATGTGAGAAATGACAAAAAGGGGTGTTCCTTTTGCCAATTCGAGAATAAGTGGTAATTTTGCAACTTGGATGGCAGAGTGCCATCTAAGGGGTGCCCGGGCAGTTGCTCGGTGCTGAGAACATACCCATTGACCTGATCCGGGTAATGCCGGCGTAGGTAAAAGGATTTCCCTTTAGTCTTTATTATTTTAAATTCATTGTATCAATGAAACAAATGGTTATTGGTACACCATTAGCGCTGGCCTTAGCTGTCATGCTTCCGGCTCAGGCTAAAGCCCAGTCGGCCGCCGATTCGCTAAAGCAGGCCACCTTGCAAGAGGTTGTCGTCAAAGGTGTGCGTGCGCAGCAAGATGCGCCGTTTGCAGTGGCAAACATCAAGAAACAGGATCTCAACAATTTTAGCAAGACTGGCCGCGAGTTGCCTTTCCTTTTTGCCAATACACCGGGTGTGCTGGCTTGGGGCGAGAACGGTCTTGGCACAGGCACCGTATATATGCGCATACGTGGTGCAGCGGGTAGCCGCATCAACGTTACGCTCGATGGTGTGGCGCTCAACTCGCCTGAGGATCAAACTGTGTTTTGGGCCAACATGAACTCATACGGATCGTTGCTCGGTTCGGCACAGATACAGCGTGGTATCGGTACATCGACCAATGGCGATGGTGCCTTCGGTGGCGCTATCTCGCTGGCTACAACCCTACCAGGCCTTAAACCATCGCTTGAGCTCACCGGTTCTTACGGCAGTTACAATACCTACAACACAGGTCTTAACTTCTCAACAGGCTTGCTCTTCAACCACCTTATCTTTGACGGTGCTTTCCATCACACCGGTACCGATGGATACATTCACGGCACGGCAGGCAACAGTGGATCGTTCTATGGTGGACTGACGTGGCTTGGCGACAATTTCCAGATCCGCTACAAGAACATCGGCAACTACGAGCACACGGGGCAGGCTTGGAACGGAGTGACAGGCGGCAACGATGATGCCACACTCATGGCGCAGGGCATTTATTCCTACAAAGACATGTATAACCACGGCTTGGGTCGGTTCAACTCGTTGTACGAAAGTTTGGTGTTCGACGAATCCAACTGGGCTTTTCCGCAGAACGAAGCTGGCAACTTCCAGACCCAGCGCTATCAGCTTGACAACGGGTCCTACTGGAGCAAGACAACTGATAACTTCACTCAGGATCACAACATCCTCAGCTTCACTTGGCAGCCATCTGCCCATTGGACGCACAACGGAGCCGTACACTACACTTATGGTTACGGGTACTACAAAGAATTCCGTCCCAACAACAAGTTTGCCAAGTTCGGCATGTATGCTACCGATGCCGATGGCAACTTCGTGAAGCGCAGCGACTTCGTTCGTCGCAAGGGCTTGACGCAGCATACCTATGGTGTGGTTTACAACGTGAACTACAAGGACGAGCTTTGGGATATCGTAGGCGGCGTGAACCTGCAGCAGTTCCGCGGCAACCACTTCGGTTATGTAGACTACATTTCCACTCGTACGGGCTATGCCAACATTGTGGCTCCCTACACCGGCAACCAGTACTACGACTCTGATGCCCACAAGTTCGACTACTCGGCCTTCCTGAAGGCTACCGAGCACATCACCTCTTGGTGGGACGTGTTCCTCGACTTGCAGTATCGCCATGTGCATTTCAAGACATCGGGAGTGAACGACAAGTTCGTGCAGAACAGTGACGGCACCTACCACAACCAAGCTCTCAACATCCACGAAGACTACAATTTCTTCAATCCCAAGGCCGGTTTCAACTTCAGTTTCGGCAATCACCGCGCTTACGTCTCGGTGGCCTATGCCGGTCGTGAGCCCGAACGCAACAATTTCACCGACAATGGTTCTTATCCTGCCCCCAAGGCCGAGTACCTTACCGACGCAGAACTGGGCTATGCCTACAACGGTGGTAACTGGCATGCAGGCGTGAACTTCTACTATATGAGCTACAAAGACCAGTTTGTGCAGACCGGTCAGAAGAGCGACATTGGTGAGAACCTCACCACCAACATCGACAAGAGCTATCGTGCAGGTGTGGAGATTTCTGCCGACTGGAGTCCGTTGGCATGGCTGACCGTGGCCGGTAACGCAGCTTTCTCGCAGAACCGCATAAAGGATTTCACTGAGTATGCCGAGGATTGGGGTGCTAAAACAGGATACCGCACTATCCACTACAATAAGTCCACCTTGTCCTTCTCGCCTGCGGCCATCCTGAATGGCTTCGCCAATTTCCACTACCAAGGATTCCAGGCCGTGTGGCACACCAATTTCGTGAGCCGCCAGTATCTTGACAATACCGAGAACAAGCAACGTTCGCTGCCTTGTTTCTCGCAGAGCAACCTCAACTTGAGCTACACCCTTCCTATAAAGCAGGTGCTGAAAGAGATAGTGTTCGGTATCAATCTGAACAACATTTTCAATCGTCACTATGCAGCCAGCGGCTGGGTCTACTCGGCTTATCAGAACGCCGACGACAAGGATTCCGATCCGCGTTATTGCCAGATAGGATTCGTTCCTATGGCAGGATTTAACATGATGGGCAACATTACTCTCAGATTCTAACCGGTCATAGCCCTGTCAACGACATACATGGGCTATCATCAACCAATAAGCGCACAACGGTGGGGCATGCCTCGGGTTGTGTGCTTGCTTTTAAGGTGGGTTCTATAAATTATCACCCTAACAAACAACAAAACAATAAAACAATAAACTTATGCAAGACTTTTTGAACAGCCATTGGCTCGATATCACGACTACATTGCTTGGTCTGGCCTATATTCTGTTGGAATACAAGGCCAGCGTTTGGCTTTGGCTCGTGGGATTTGTCATGCAAGTTATGGATATTGTGCTCTATTACCAAAAGGGGCTTTACGCCGACTGCGGCATGGAATTCTACTATATTGCCATGACTGTCTACGGCGTATGGGTATGGAAGTTCGGGAAAAAACGCCATCAGTCTGCAAACGAAAAGCTACCCATCACGCATTTCAAGAAAAGTCTCGTGTTGCCTTGGGTGTTGGCCACATTGGTTATTTGGGTCGTGCTTTGGTACTGGTTGGTACAAATTGGCTCCACGGTACCTGTAGCCGACGCTTTTACCACAGCACTCAGTTTTGTGGGCATATGGGCCTTGGCGCGTAAGTACCTCGAACAGTGGATCATTTGGATAGTGGTCGATATCGTCACCTGTGTGCTTTATTTCTATAAAGACATCCCTTTTAAGGCTTCGCTCTATGGTCTGTATGTTGTCATAGCAGTCATGGGATATCTGAAATGGAAACGTTGCATGAAAGCCTGATAATCCGCAATGATTAAACAGTAGGCTGTGTAAGGCCACATACGTGAAAGGGGCATGCCACATTTGTGGCACGCCCCTTTCATGTATTGCTTGTTTAGAACATTGACGAGGTGCTTGTCGAGTGTCGGCAAACACCTCGTAACCGTTTAATCCATGTGGAACAATTCCTCCAAAGGAATGCTTACGGGCGAATTGTCCTTATTGGTGTCCATGATGTCGGCCATCATGTCCCACCATTTTTGGGTGATGGGATCTGTATGGCTGTTGTCTTGTGTGTTCACATCCTTGGTACACTCCTGATATGCAAAGAGCAGATTGGTCTCTTTATCCCAGTAGATACTGTAGTTCTGAACGCCTTGATCTTCCTTCATCATCTTCACCAGCTCTGGCCAGATGGCGGCATGTCGGCGGGCATACTCATCTTCGCATCCAGGCTTCAGGTACATTTTGAAAGCAAATCGCTTGGTCATAGTCGGATGATTCTTGACAAGTGAACTTACTTGATGCGCACAATGTTGAGTGAGTTGGCTGGGATGTCGAGCGTCACGCCATCGGCATCTGGACTAATTTGCTCTTCAGTCGGGATGACGTTGGTCAAGTCGTCAATGGTGTTTTCTGCCGTTCCCTTCTCGCCCGTGAGCCGTACCACGCGACCTTTCGTGCTCTTGTGATTCTTCAGATTGATGCGAGCCGTAGTGGCCTCGGTACTGGTGTTTACCAGTTTCACAATGTATTCACCCGATGGCTCGTCGTAGGTGGCACTTGAGAAGAATCCCGCAAACTTGCTGGGCTTCAGTTTGGAGGCGAACAGTTGCTTGCCGTCAATGCTGGCGAAGATGCTGTCGCCTTTTACATGCAGTTCAATGTCGTACCAACGGCCTTCCTCTACGTGGCCCGGAGCCATGGCTATCTGGTTCTTGCTGCCGTCTATCACCTGCTCGATGGCATGCTGTCCGTTGCCCCATCCGCCAAGGTTCAGCCAGCAATAGTTGTCGGGATCCACATAGTTGAACACTACAAGGAAACCTTCGTTTCCCTTGTCCTTGCGAGCGCGCACATTGTAGGTGTATTCGTCGGAGGTGAACTGCTTGTCGTTAAGCTTGACAGAGCCTTCTTCCCACGAGGTCTGCTTTACTACGTTTCCGTCCTTTTGCCATTGGCCTTTCACCTCTGTCTTGTCTAAATTCTTGCTGCTGGCACCAGCCTCCAGCGTGAGGCCTTTCTCCTCGAAACTGGCGTTGGTTCCCCAGGTGCCCACACCCACCGAGCAAGTGGCCGGCTTCACTTTCACGTCGTCGGGATTAACCGTGTAGGGGTTGTTCTGACTTACGGTCATGATACGTGTTCCTACGTTGTCGGCCATCATGCGCTGCACATAGTAAGATGGGGTACCCAAAGCACGTGTAGCATTGAACTGGATCATGTCTGGACGCCAGCGCGTTTCGTTGATGTTGGCGAAAATAGGTGCGTAGCTTGCCATCTTCACTATATCGGAATTGTTCTCCAATCCCATCATGTATACCGCTTCGCCCAATGCTGCGTTGAGGTTGCCCACATTGCCGAAACCTTGTGTCACAGCATATTCACCCACATAGATGTCGGGACCTTGCCGGTCGTAGGTGTCATACTTGTGGAAATTGGCAGCAAACCATTCTGGTGTGCGGTAGTAGTGCTCGTCCAACAACTCTACTTTTTCGTTCGAATCCCATGTGGGTTCATCAGTTCCCCATGCGGCAACATTGCCGATTATGTGCATATTCGGGTATTTTGCCAGCACGGCATCGCGGAAAAGTTGGTAGCGTTTGTAGTAATTGTCGCTCTGCTCTCGAGGGTTGGGCTGGTTGTTCTCGTTTCCTATTTCCAAATACTCGATGTTAAATGGAGCGGGGTGACCGTTCTTTGCGCGCAAGGCACCATACTTTGAAGTCACAGGGCCGTTGGCATACTCAAGGGCATTCAGGGTTTCGTCAATCCAGGGTTGGATCGAATCGACGGGTGTGAAGCCCCCGTGCCAGATGCCTACGTTCACCACATAGAGTGGCTTTGATCCGAGGTCTTCGGCCAGTTGCAGATATTCGTGGAATCCAATGCCGTCGGTAGTTCTGTAGCCCCAGTTCACATTCCAGTGGCCTGCACGCTCCTCAACGGGACCGATGGTGCGTTCCCAGCGGAAAGCATTGTCGGGACTTTGCTGGCCTTCCACAAAACAACCGCCAGGGAAGCGGAAGAATTTCGGATGAAGGTCGTAGAGCATAGAAGCCAGTTCTGGACGCATGCCGTTCTCCCGGTTGTTGAACGTGGGCGGCATAAGGCTTATCACATCGAAATCGAGCGTGCCTTTACCAGTGGACGAAAACCACAACAAAGCCTTGGGGTGGTTGGTGTTGCAGGTCATCGTTGCTTCATATTTGGTCCATTTGTTAGTGAACTGCTTTCCTTCAAACTCGGCTTGGGCAAACTCCATGCGCCCACAGCCGCAGCCAATGAACGCTTTGAGCTTGCCTTTGAGCTTACCCTTGGCCCAAAACGACAATTTGTAGGTGCGGCCCTGCACAGCAGGAATGCCCCAATAACCTTCGTTGTTGAAGCCGTCGCCATCGCCAGTAAAGGTCACTTCGAGCGCCTTCGCCTGAGCCTTGTTGAGCAACCCCTTGTTTACTAGCTTTAAAGATGCGTTCCCTTTGGCTTTCCAGTGGTCGGGATTTTGGTCGTTGTCTTCAAAGCTACGATTGCGTACCAGCTCGGCATAGAGACCTCCGTCGGCAGCGTGATTGATGTCTTCGTAGAAAATACCATAGAGCATGGGTGACACGGATTTGCCTTTTTGTGCTGCATCCACGTCAATTGTCACTTGCGCTGACGCACCCATTGCTCCCAAGAGCATGGTGGATAGGGCAATAGTTCTTACCTTCATAATCGCGAATTTTGGTAGATTGTTATGATTCTGAATGTTTGTAAAGTTTTCAATGGCAAATATACACTTTATTATTTGTAATTATGCGTTTATTACAAAGATTAACAAAAATAAACCGTACCTTTGCCCACGATTTATGAAAAAGTATTTATTCAACAAGCGCAGTGTGCTGCTCTTTAAGCACTTCAACCGCAAGGGGTATAGCCTTTTTGCCTCATTGGGCAAAGAGGTGCTCATTGGGGTGCTGGCTGTGCCCACCCTGGCCTATGCCAAGGCCGATGGGGTGAGCGTGAAGCCAGTAGCTGACGGCGATTCGGTCAGCCTGAATGTGCGGAGCATTGATGAGGTGGTGGTCACCGGCTCACGAGCGCCGCTGACTGCTTCTCAGTCAGCACGGATTGTTGAGGTTATCTCCCGCGATGACATTCATCGTGCGGAAGCACAGACCATCAACGATGTTTTGAAATTGGCTACCGGCGTGGATGTCCGTCAGCGCGGTGCCTTTGGTGTACAGACGGACATCTCCATTAATGGCGGAACATTCGATCAGATTGCCATTCTGCTGAATGGCATGCCGTTGACGAGTCCCCAAACGGGACACAATGCGGCTGATTTCCCCGTGTCGTTGAACGATATCGATCACATCGAGGTGCTCGAAGGCGCTTCGGCTCGTGTGTTTGGCTCGTCGGCTTTTAGCGGAGCCATCAACATCGTTACGAAACAGTCGGAGCTTCTTTCGCGGCAAATGGCGCAAGGCGTTGGTGCTGATCAAAAGCAACAATGGGGTGGCCAGGCGATGGTCGAAGGAGGAAGTTTCGGAAGCATTGGGGCTGATGCCCGTGCTTTCTTGTCTGTACCGTTGCGGAATGATAGGCCGAGCGTGTCGTCGTCCCTTTCAGCGGGTTATGCTCGTAGCGATGGCGGAACCGACAATTCGGATTTCAGCAAGTGGCGTGGATACTACCAAGGAACTTTCGTTTCGCGTTTTGTCGATTTGGATTGGCAAGCAGGCATTACCTCTCAGGACTATGGTGCCAATACGTTTTATTCAGCTCGCTTTCCCAATCAGTATGAGTGGACTCGCCGTTATATGGGTTCTTTGACTGCTCAGGTGCGTCCATTTGCCAGTGTGGAGAGCCAAACGCTCCGTTCGTTTACCGTTACGCCATCAGTCTATGCACATCGAGATGTAGACCATTACCAACTTACGAAAGGGCTGACCGGTTCTGCGGCAGGTGAGAATTACCATCGTATGGATGTTTATGGAGCATCAGTCAATGCACAACTCGACTGGATGCTCGGCAAGACTTCATTGGGAGCCGATGTCCGCAAAGAGCATATCCTTTCCACTGCTTATGGCGACCTTATGCCAGAGGCTGACTGGAAGCCGATACATGGAACCGACAGACAGTATTCGCGCGAAGGCAACCGTACGAACACCAGCATCTTTTTGGAGCACAATATCATAGTAGGTGGGCTAACCGTGTCGGCCGGAGTCCTGTCGAACCGCAATACGGGGCTTGACGGTGACTATCGTTTTTATCCGGGTATTGACGTGAGTTACCGTCCCTCAGCCCACTGGAAGTTATATGCCAGTTGGAACAAGTCGTTGCGTGTGCCAACCTTCACCGACCTATATACCAGCAATTCCGCGCAGCAGGGTGATCTTCACCTGAAACCCGAGCGCAATTCGGCGTATAAGTTAGGTGCTCGTTTTCGAGCTGATGGCATCATGGTTCTTGTCAGTGGTTTCTATAGTCGTGGAACGAATATGATTGACTGGGTGTACGAAACGGAAGCTTCGACCAAATATCATGCGCTGAATATAGGAAAGCTTGATAACATGGGGTTCAATGTGGCTGCTGATATTGACTTTTCCCAATGGCTTGCCCATGCTGATAGACATCAAGAAGGTTTTCTTAAACTGCATTTAGGTTATGCTTACATCCATCAGAATCATAAGACGACGGAACAGATTTATCGTTCGCTTTACGCTTTGGAGTATTTGCGGCATAAGTTTGTAGCCACTCTCAGTCATCATGTAGTCAGCCGTCTGTCGGCTTCATGGTCGTTACGATGGCAGCAGCGTATGAACGGCTATCATCCTTATGCCAAGCTTGACGGAAAGCTGATGTGGACCGCTCGCCGGTGGGAGCTACATCTGAAAGCTGATAACATAACGGCTCATCGTTATTACGATTTGGGAAGTGTGTTGCAGCCCGGCTTGTGGATTATGGCCGGAGGAACGATTCGCTTTTAACAATAGTTTTGTTATCTTGAGACGCAGGATATAAATTCACTAAAAAAATGTCGGCACGTCTTTTGACGTGCTTTTTTGTTTCGCGACGACACTGAATTTGCCCAACCTTAGTTGGTTACCGTGTAAAGCTATTGCAAAGAGCCACGCGGTGTCATGGCGATGTGTGGCCTATCCCTTCAGTTTGAATGAGTTTTCGATGCTCGATACCTCAGCGTTGAACATCTTGTCGGTTTGCAGTCGTTTTTCCACTTGCGCGCAACTGTGTATCACGGTGGAATGGTCGCGGTTGCCTACCAGTTTTCCGATACGGCTTGCCGGCATCTTGGTGTATTTCTGTGCCAGATACATTGATACCTGTCGTGCCAGTACATAGTCGCGCTTGCGGCTTTTTGAGTTCACCTGCTCGGTTGTTACGTTGTAGTGACAACACACTTTCTCGAGAATGTCGTCAATAGTAAGAGGGTGGTCGTCTACTTTTACCGCACGCTTGATAACCCTTTCAGCCAGTCGCATGTCGACCTCGCTATTGTATACAATGGAGTAGGCCAAAAGCGAGTTGATGACTCCTTGTAGGTCGCGCACGCTACCACTTGTTGTTTCGGCGATAAGTTGTATGACGTCGTAGGGGATGTGCAGGCCGTTGCGTCGTATTTTATTTTCGAGTATGTCGATACAGAGTTGTGTGTTTGGCTTCTCCAACTCGGCAATGAGTCCGCACGAGAAACGAGTCAACAGACGGTCGGGCATGCCTTTGAGATCCACAGGCGGTCGGTCGCTTGCAAGTATAATGCGCTTTCCGTTGCGAAAAAGATGGTTGAATATATGGAAGAAGGTTTCTTGCGTCTTGGTTGCGCTGACCCATTCCTGTATGTCATCGACAATGAGCATGTCGATGGTTTGGTAGAAAGCAATGAAGTCGTTGACAGCGTTTTGTAGCACGGCATTGGTGTATTGCACCTGAAAGAGACGGGCGCTGATATACAACACGCGTTTCTGCGGATACATTTGGCTGGTTTTCATGCCTATGGCATTGATGAGATGTGTCTTTCCGCATCCCGACGGTCCATAGATGAACATGGGGTTGAACTGCATGGTGTTGGGATGCTCGGCTATGGACATTCCCACGGAACGTGGCAGTTTGTTGCTGTCGCCTTCAATATAGTTGTTGAAGGTGAGATGCGGGTCGAGTTGCGAATCTATCTGTTGCGGTTGTGCTGCGTCAAGAATCGTTGGGCTTTGGTTGCCTTTGGAGCGTGGCTTTTGCTGCTCGTTGGCATCTGCGGGGTCAGCTTCGATTTCTTGTGTCAGGTTGTGTTCCTTGTCGGTTACTACCCTATATCTTAATGCTATCTTGTCGCCGAAACATCTGTATAGCACTTTACTCATCAAGCCAAGGAAATTCTCTTCCAGATATTCGTACACAAAGGGGCTTGGTACCTGCACGGATATCATTTTCCGAGCTTCATCAAACTGCTCGAAGACAATAGGCTTGAACCATGTGTTATATATCTGCTCAGAGACGTTCTTGCGTATGAGCGCAAGCGATTCTTCCCAACGAGCATCAGGACTTGGCTTCATGTTGACAAGATGTTATAAGTTGTCGCCTTAGTAGACGTTTCTTTTGTTTTTGGACTTGCAAAAGTACGAAAGAAATTCGGAATTTCCAAATGTCTTGTTTTCCGAATATTTTCTATTATTTCTGTAACCCACTGTTTGTTAAGAGGTTATGTGTTGTTAGGTTGTGTGTTTTGTATTTAGGTGCGATATGTGTTATAATGTGCTGATAATTAGTATGATATATGTGTGCGCGATATTTATACTTGGTTTTGTGAAACAATTATTTTCGTTTCCTAACCATCGCTTTATGACGAAGTTACGAATAAAAAAAGCATCCGTGGAACATTTCTTCGCAATTTTCTGAAATATTTCCGTTCTACGGATGCCTTGTGAGTTGCGCTTTGGTTACTTGTCCTTTTTCCCGAACAAAGAGAAGTGTACGTATCGTTTCGGGTGCGCTTTGAGGTTGGTGAGCAACGAGTCGGCGCTTTGCACAGTTGCGTTAAGACTGTTGTATAGTTCTGGGTCGTTCATGAGCAGTCCCAATGATCCGTCCTTGTTGTTGAGTTTTTCGGTTATCTGCTGCACATTGGCCAATGTTTGGTTGACCTGTTGCATGGTGCCTTCCACGTCTACCGCCGCCAGCTTGGCTGTCAGTGTGGAGGTGTTGTCGAGTGTGGTTCCAGCTTTGTCGAGTGCAGCATCGGCTTTGCTCATAATGCCTGGAACCCGGCTGTTGACGTTTGCCATGAGGGTGTTGAGGTCGCGCGTGGTGGTGGTGAGGTTCTGGGTGATGTCGCGCACGTTGTGTAGCGATTGTGCCAGGGCGGGGTCGGCCAGCAGTGTGTTGACGCTTGCAAGAATACTGTCCATCTTTGGCAACATCTTTTCGATGGTCGGCATCAATGCCGCTACGGTTCCCATCAGTCCGCTGTTGATTGCTCCGACCAGAGTGTCGCCAGGCATGGCGCGTTCTCTTGGGTTGTTGGCCAGCAGCAGATTCATCTTGACGTTGCCCATCAGGTCGCCCACTATTTCAGCCGATGAACCTTTGGGTATACGCAGGTTGTTGTCTACGCTGAACCGCACCACTATATCGCCGTTGTTGGCGTAGTCGTAGTCGATGCCTTTTACTACACCCACTTGGTAGCCGTCGGCATAGATGGGGTTGGATGCCGACAGTCCGCTGATGTCCTTGAACTTTATATAATAGGTGTTATCATTCGAAAAAACGGACATGCCCTTCAGAAAGTTGAGTCCGAAGAACAATAGAACGATTCCGGCGATAGCTACGAGTGCTATTTTGATTTCCTTGGTGAATGATTTCATGATTTTGTTTATTGTGTTAAGTAATGTGGTCGGATTATTTTCCCGCTTGTCGGTTTTTCTTGAATTCTCTGATGCCTTCGTTCACATCTATCTTCTTTCCGTTCTTGAAGGCAATGATGAAAGCCTCTGGAAACTTGTCGAGGATTTGTTTGCGCAGGCGGTATATCTCGTTGTAGTTATTGCTTGATCCGTAGGTGTATTTTTTGTAGTTTCCATCCTCGTAGTAGTCGCATCCTGTGAGTCCCTTCAAGTGGTTGTCGTTGGCTTTGAGAACACTGGAACTGGCCAATATCTGCACCTTGAATACGGGTTGTGTCTCGTCGATATTGCTATTGGCAGTGCGGTTGGCCGACTTTTTTGCTACCGTTGGCTCGTTCCGCACGGTTGCTGTGTTCTGTCGCGGTGTGCTTTCTGTTTCTTTCCGCCTGTTCTTCGTTTCCGTTTCTTTTTCCTGGCGAATATCCGCAGGTGCGCTTTTTCGCCCTTCGATTCCTTCTCGATATGGCACATCAATGGTATTGCTGTACTTTTCTTTATAGCGCACGAAAGCGTTGAGAAACCCCTGGGGATAGTTGGTGTGTGCCTCTTCGGTATTCATGTAGTTTTCCTCGTCGGGAGTGGAGATGAATCCCAGTTCCAGCAAGATGGCCGGCATCTTTGTGAGTCGTAGCACGGCGAGGTTGTTTTGGTGCGACCCACCGTCCTGTCGTCCTGTGGCTTTGCACACTTCTTGCTGCATGAGTTGCGAAAGTTTCACACTCCGTTCGCGGTTTTGGTCGGCAATGATTTCGCCCATGATGTCGAGCTCCGGAGCATCACCGTTGAGATTGGCGTAGACCGTCTTGTAGTTGTTTTCCAAAAATATGACGGCGTTCTCGCGTTTGGCTACGTCGGCATTCACCTTCAGTCCCTTGTCGCCGGTGGTTTCGCCCCGTCCCAGTGTATAGCTCTGGAAGCCGTGAGCGGTGTGTATGCCGTCGAGCGCGTTGATGTGGATGGAGATGAAGAGGTCGGCGTTGTTGCGGTTGGCTATTTCGGCGCGTTCGTGCAGGGTGAGGTATGTGTCGGTAGTGCGCGTATAGACCACCTTCACATCGGGGCAACTGCTCTCCACCAGTTGTCCGAAGGCTAACGCATATTTCAATGTGAGGTTTTTCTCCTCCGAGATGGCGCCCGGCGCACCGTGGTCCTTGCCTCCGTGCCCGGCATCGATGACAAGCGTGAAACGCTGGTTGGCTGCCTGGAAGGTTGTTGTTACAAGCAGAAGCAGAAACAAGGAGAATAGCCTGCAATTCTTCATATCTCAAAACATTATTTTGCAAAAATAAGCATTTTGTGGCAGAAAACCTAAATAGCCTTTTGCGTTTTATTATTTATTAAGCAATGTTTGTGCGAGCATTTTCTTTTGTTTTTGCTATTTCTGCATTAGTTATGTCAAGAAATATAGAATAAAACTATATACTTCCCGAATGCGTAAAATAGGTTGCTGTAAGCAGTTGTATGTGGACTGTTGCTGTCACGTCTATGCCTTTTCCTGTTGGTTTGTTAAGTGCCGGTTGGCGATAGATCACCTTTCGCATGGCGAAAGCATGCGCACGACCATGCGAAACCTGTCCATCGGCCGCGTGATAGTTGTCCTATGGCCATGCGCTTCGATACGTTTCGCATGCCGAATGTACGGAATTTTTTGGCCGAAAAGCATTGTGTTTTTGCAAATGATTGTGCCACAGCACTTTGTGAATATTGCTTGTTTTTCGTCTATTTGCGAGCACTTGCGCGCCCGTTGGTTTCATTGTCATTCCTGACGTTGCGTTTGTTGTGAATATTCGTATTATAGCCAATCCGTTCCTTTTGGATACGTCAGTGTGCGTGCATGTTATTTTTTATGTGCAAACATGATGGTTTTCCAAAGAAAAATGCTATTTTTGCAAAAAACTAACAACCCTATAAACCCCAAAATGTTATGAGACTTATTATTGAGCCGGATTATGACCGCCTTTCGCAGTGGGCAGCCAGCCATGTAGTTGAGCGCATCAATCAGTTTCAACCCACCGCCGAGCGTCCCTTTGTGCTCGGCTTGCCCACCGGCAGTTCGCCCGAGGGCATGTATGCTGCGTTGGTAAAAGCCAATAAGGAGGGACTCGTCAGTTTCCGCCATGTCTTGACTTTCAATATGGACGAATATGTGGGTCTTCCGGAAAATCATCCCGAGAGTTATCACAGTTTCATGGCTCGCAACCTTTTCGACCATATCGACATACCGCGCGAGAACGTGCATATTCTCAACGGCAACGCTGCCGACCTCGAGGCAGAATGTGCCAGTTATGAGCGGAAGATCAAGGAAGCCGGAGGCATTGACCTCTTCATTGGCGGTATCGGCCCCGACGGTCATATCGCTTTCAATGAGCCTTTCTCAAGTCTGGTGAGCCGCACGCGTGTGAAGACATTGACCACCGACACCATCATCGCCAACTCGCGTTTCTTCGACAACGATGTCAACAAGGTTCCGAAACACGCCCTTACCGTGGGCGTGGGCACCGTTATGGACGCCCGCGAGGTAATGATATTGGTCAATGGCCACCACAAGGCCCGTGCCTTGCAGGCTGCCGTAGAAGGCCCTGTCACGCAGGCTTGGACAATCTCGGCCCTGCAGCAGCATGCCCATAGCATTATTGTGGCCGACGAGGCGGCTGCCGACGAACTGAAGGTGGGGACCTACCGCTATTTTAAGGACATAGAGAAAGACAATCTGTAATCTGCCATGAAAGTCAATTTTAAAGCAATCTATACAACAACCATGCGACACTCCTTAATCGTTTCAGCCTTGGCGTTGCTTGCCGCACTGCCCGCAGGAGCCAAGGAAAGCACCGTCAGTTCGCCCGACGGCAAACTCGTGGTGACCGTCGACGACAACGGCGGACATGCCAACTATACCGTGACCTACGACGGCCAGACCATTCTGCGCACCTCGCGCCTCGGCCTGAAAACCAATATCGGCGACTTTACCGCAGGTCTCACACTGACCGATGCCAAGACGGGCAAGGTGGACAAACATTACGCCATGACACGCACCAAGGCTGCAGACATCCACTATGAGGCCAACCAGGCTGTGCTGACGTTTGCCAATGCCAAAAAGCTGGAGATGGTGATCACGCTCAACGTGTCGGACAACGACGTGGCCTATCGCTACACGCTGCCTATGCCCAAGAGCGGCGATCCCAAGCAAGCGCTGATTTACGAGGAAGCCTCGTCGTTCAATTTCCCCGACCTTACCACCACATTCATCTCTCCGCAGATACAACCCATGACCGGATGGGAGACCACCAAGCCCAGCTACGAGGAAGTGTTCACCTCCGATGCCCCCATGACCCAACCGTCGCAGTATGGAGTGGGCTACACCTTCCCCTGCCTGTTCCATATCGGCGGCGCTGACAATGAGAAGCAGGCGGCTGGCAAGAAGGCGTGGGCCCTGGTGTCTGAGACGGGTGTGACCGGCGACTATTGCGGTGGCAGGCTCTCGGAGTACAAGGCTGGCGAGGGCTACACCATCGCCTATCCGCAGGAGGGCGAGAACAACGGGTGGGGATCGGCCTATCCCGGCATCAGTCTGCCCGGCTCCACCCCCTGGCGCACCATCACCGTAGGTCAGACACTCAAGCCCATCGTTGAAACCACTGTCCCCTTTGATGTGCTCGACCCACTTTATGAACCGTCTGTCGATTACAAGCCTGGCCGCTACACTTGGAGCTGGCTCATCTGGCAAGACAACAGTGTCAACTATGACGATCAGGTGCAGTTCATCGACCTCGCCGCCAAGATGGGCTACGAGTATGTACTCGTGGACGGTTTCTGGGACACCCAGATAGGCTACGACCGCATGGAACAGCTCAGCCGTTATGCCCAAAGCAAGGGCGTGAACCTGCTGTTGTGGTACAACTCGAACGGCTTTGAGAACAACGCTCCGCAGGGGCCGCGCAATGTAATGAACCGTCCCATAGCCCGCAAGAAGGCCATGGCATGGATGCAGAAGATCGGAGTAAAGGGTATCAAGGTCGACTTCTTTGCCGGCGACAAGCAGCATACCATGCAACTTTACGAAGACATCCTCAGCGACGCCAACGACTACGGCCTGCAGGTCATCTTCCATGGCTGCACGCTGCCACGCGGCTGGGAACGTCTCTATCCCAATTATGTAGGGTCGGAGGCGGCGCTGGCCTCAGAGAACGTGTACTTCACTCAGGAGGCAGCAAGCCGCGAAGGCTACGACATGACCATGCACCCCTTCGGCCGCAATGCCGTGGGCAGTTTCGACTGGGGCGGTGTCATGATGAACCGCATGATGAGCAAGGACAATAAGAGCCGGCATCAGCGTTTCACCACCGACGTGTTCGAGATGGCCACAGCCATCACCAACCAGTGCTCGGTGAACTGTGTGATGGTGACGCCTAACGTGGTCGACCAGCTGCCTGACTTTGAAAAGGAATTCCTCAAGACCATCCCCACCACATGGGACGAGACCCGTTTCGTCGACGGCTATCCCACCAAGTATGCAGTCGTTGCACGCCGGCACGCCGACAAGTGGTTGGTGGGCGGCATCAATGGCACACAACAGTCCATGACCCTGACGCTCGATTTGCCTATGCTGGCCGGTAAGACCGTCGACTACTATGTGGACAGCAAGTTGAAGAAAGGACAGCGTTGGCCCGATGCCGAGCTACGCACGCTCAAGGTGGGCAAGGATGGTAAGGCCAAGGTTACGCTGCAGCCCATGGGTGGCATCATCCTTAAGCAACAGTAATTGTTTTCACTATCGTAGGCAGGCGAACAGTCATGGAGCAGCCATGGCCTTTCGCCTGCCTTCTTTTTTAAAATCTTGCCTCGGGCAAGTTTTTTCGTTTTATCCTGAATAATTCATAGAGAACCATTGGTCTCCGTCTTTAGCCTCGGTTCTTCTCA
>CAVKHW010000052.1:0-18801 GCA_963656105.1 Eggerthellaceae bacterium | reverse complement strand
TAATGCGGGCATTACGACCGAGCGAGGTGGCGATAGGAACCGAAAAGAGTCCAATAGACGGCAAAACGTAACCCATATTGTTTTGTTGTTTGTTATGATGGTAATTTATAGAACCCACTTTAAGCAAATTTCATTTCACGGAGGAGTTCTTTTTGCCGTTGCGAAAGATTGGTAGGCAATACCACATTATACGTGATAATCAAGTCACCAAATGTTCCGTCCCCATGAGCGTAGCCTTTTCCACGCACACGTACTTTAGTTCCATTTTGAGTCTCCGGTTTCACGTTGAGTTTTATTTTGCTTCCATTGCTCAACTGAACAACGACTTGTCCGCCCAACAATGCCGTATAAAGATCTATCGTAATATTGGCATTCATATCGCCAAAGTTTTGTTGCGTGCCAGCTTGTGAGCGATGTCTTTCTCCCATAGTTCCGAAAAGATCCTGAAAGAAACTAGAAAATCCTCCGTTGCCAAATCCCGAGAAATCGAACCCGTCGAAGGGTGAACTACCGTTTGCATTTCCCCAATGACAACCTCCTTGTCCCCCCCCCTGCTGATTAAACATATCAGCAGATTTCCAATTTTGACCATATCTGTCATATTTCTTACGTTTCTCAGGATCGCTGAGCACTTCGTATGCCTCAGTTAAAGCTTGAAACTTCGCTTTGGCCTTAGGGTCATCAGGGTGAAGATCTGGATGAAATTGCTTCGTTCGCTTCAAATAAGCCGCACGAACATCCTTCTGTGGAATACTTTTGTCTACTCCTAAAATTTTATAGTAATCGATAAATGCCATACAAAACCTCCATTTTCTTTATTATTTATTCTACGATATGCAAAAAATATGCCATTAGACCTTATAATAACCAGAAAACATGGTTCATTTTGGTGAAACAACTCAAAAAGCAGCAGACCATGATGGATGCTGCCATCACCGTGCGGAACGTCTGCAGACCTTCGGTGTGCGCTTCATCGATGTGGAGTCGAGCATGGATGACATGTGTTTATCGAGTCGGACACGACGTGGGATTTCCCGAGAACGTGTAGGCGTGGGTGGGCTTGTCTTTTTATACAGAGGCAAAGCTTTCATCTCGTTTTTTCCATTGATGCATACCTGCGCATAGCATTGGCGGTAGCCGCATTTCTCGACGAATGGAATGAAATCTTCTGACGGAATTTGTGTGATAACGATGAAATCGAGTTTTCCCGACTTTATGGCGTCCATACGCTCTTTCACCATTTCGGATGTTGCTCCGCTCTGCAATGCCCAATAACGGCATCCGGGAATGGCTCTCGAAAGCAGACCTTGCCCCATGTCGTTGCCCGAGAACATGAATGTAGGCTTGTGCTTTTTGCTCATTACCTTCTGCATGGCATTCCATTCGGGCCAATATCCGTTATGTTTGAACCATAAGTTGGCATTAATACCGCACAATACTATTGTTGCAATGTATATTGTAGCCAATGTTGTGCAGAAAGCACAAGGCGCAGCCTTGAAAATGATGTGACGGCAACAACGTGCGAGAAATATGAGCAAGAACAAGTAAAACGGGACTGCCGTGCAGCAATAGTGAAAGAACGGAGCCTTGAAGGCAAGGAATATGTAGAACGGCACATAGGCAAAAATCAGCCAATAAGAAATGTCGTAACGGCGGCAGAACAACCATGTTCCGACAAACGGTGTTGCCAGAACAATGGTTTTCAATGTTTCAAGCCGGTTGGCAAAAAGGTTCGTGAAGAAACGGTTGAACATTTGGGCAGTTGTGTCGGTGTCTGTAATGAGGTAAGTGTTGATGAAATATTCGTTTATGAAAGCCATGAAATTTCCCGCACACACAAAATATACGACGAAAGGCAACGCCGAAACAATCATTCCAAGTATTCCGTAGACAAGTGCAGCGGCTGATTTATGATTGAACGAAACGCCAGTGACAACGAGGGCCATTCCGCCCATCATGAAGAAAATATTCCACTTTATGAGCATGCAGAACATCATTCCGAAGCCAAGCCAAAACGCGCCACTGCGTATAAACACAAGCGAGGGTTGCATGAGGCTGCGGCACGTGATATAAAGACCCATGAAAACCCATGGCAAGGTGAAATCTTCGGCACGCGTTTCTATGAGATAAGCTCTGAAAAACAGCATTGCTGGCATGAGAAACAATACCACAAGCGACTCTCTGCGACTTACAAACAGGCGAGCTGTGAGCCATACAAAATAAAAAGAAACCGTGAAATAAACCACACTTTGGCAGAATATTCCGATGTAGGTGGTGGGTGAGATAATATAACCGACGGCGTAAATAAGCCACAAAACAGGGCCTTTTGAGTCGGCAAAATCGACATAGGGTGTCAGCCCTTCCATCCAAGCCTTACCACAAGTGAAAAACCACGCAGGGTCAAACCGTGGTCCGCATAGACTGGCCAGCCAAGAGTCAGGCGACAGCCACAAAAGTAAAATAAATGAGAATAAAATCAGCAGTAACCAGCTTGTGATTTTCTGCCGGGGGGGGGTAATTTTAAATTGTAGTTTCATCACCATTGAATATTGTTGATAACCAGCTTTAATGTGCGTTTTGGAAAGTCCAACCGTAGTTCGTGTTCGAGTTCGAAGAAGCGTTCTTCGCATTCGAGTTGTTGTCAGACCGCAGAACACAGCGGTGCGTAAGATTTTCTGCCTTTTGTTCCTTTGCTTACATACCAAGTAATCCTCATTAAATTTAAATGCTCTTTTTATCTCATTGTTGGCCTTCAAAAACTAAAAAGAAGGCGATTAAGCCCCAGTAGAGTCAGTTCTCCTGACAATGAGTTTAGAGTAGCAAACATGAAAGCGTTTACAGCTCCAACCGTATGCAAAGATATAAATAATATCCCAATAACATAGCATTTCACGAAGAGATAAAGCAATTGACTTATCAATTTTGCCGCAAACCACCTATTCCATGCATTTGTGGAAAAGTTGAAGAGAACAGCGACCGTATAGAATTTGTTGCCCCCCTATTAATGCCAACGCAGATGAGCGAGAATTCTAAGCTAATTAACTGAAGTTTCGGATTTAGGTATTTATACTTGAATATACGTCCCCGAAGGGGGCAAACTCTGCATAACCGCTGGTGACCGAAGGGAATCTGCGGATTCAGAAGCAGGGCGTAAAATCGTCCTCGAAGAGGGTGAACATTCTCATAATACAATTATTTTATGAATGTTCGCCCTCTTTGGAGACTCACTCGTTGGAATATTTTTTATCGGACACCAATAATCTTGAATCTTACCCGACAGTAATTATTTCTCAAAGAGCGGCAGTGGATTCATCTCAGTTTTCCCGTTCTTTGTCACTTGGACATAACATTGGTGGTAGCCGGCTTTTATGGCAAGTGGAATAATATTCTTCTGTGCTTCTTTGCCGTTGGATATTATTATGAAGTCGGCCTTTCTGTCAACCACAGCCATTTCCCGTTCCTTTATCATTTCTGCCGAAGCATCTTTTTGTTGCGCCCAATATTTGCAAGCCGGCAACGCACGTGCCAACAAACCATGACCAAGTTCGTATTTTGAAAACATAATTTTGGGTTGATTGACCTGCGCCAAATATTGCATCGTTGCAACTCTCATATCATCGGTATTTGAAAACGGCGTAAAATAAGACACACGCAAGTTGATAACTGTACCGACAATAAATATGCCTATTAGCAAAGCGACATAGACACAAGAACCTAATCGATTGATATGACGGAAGATTTGTTTAGCTAAATAAATAAGAACAAATGCAAAGAAAGGCATGGCTACTGCAAAATAGTGCAGAGCCATAGAGCGCATTACAAGAAAAACATAGAAAGGAAGAAAGGTAAACAATAGCCAGAAGCCCAAATGCATCCGGTAACAGAAATACGCAATAAATGCTAACAGAAAGGTGAGAACGAACTTGTCTCTATAAAAAATGTCGTCTGGATTATTGGTAATTTGAAATGTGCTGATAAAATACTCGTTTACGAAATTCACGAAATTTCCTACGCACAAAAAATAAACTATAAAAGGTAGCAGCACAACACCAATTCCCGCCAAGCCCCAAAGAATATTGCCATAATGTTTGCGCTTGACTGCCAAAACCGCTACAACGAGTGCCATGCCGCCCATCGTTAAAAAACAGGTCCATTTGACAAGAAGGCAATAGGCCATGCATAAACCTATTACAAGGCAATTTTTACCCCCCCCTATAGGTGTGGGGGTCACTTAACAATTCCCGGCATGTGAACAGGATACCTCCACAAATTGCAGGCATACAAAAATCTTCGGCACGCACCTCATTATGATAGGTTTTAAAAAACAGAAAGAATGGTATCGACACCAACACAAACGCCGCTTCTTTCGGTTTCAAAAATAAGCGAGCCGTAAGCCATACGAAATGAAGTGTTATCATGTAGGCTACGACACTGAGCCAAAACACGCCATGGTAGGATACGGGAGAGAACAGATAGCCCAAACCATAAATGAGCCAAAGCAACGGGCCTTTCGAGTCGGCAAAATCGACATAGGGTGTCAGCCCTTCCATCCAAGCCTTACCACAAGTGAAAAACCACGCCGAATCACAACGCAATGCATAAATGTCCGCAAAATAAGAGTCTGGCGAAAGCAGAAGCAACAGCAAAAATGAAAGAAAGAAAAGCATCACCCAATGCAGTAGGGCACGACTGTCAAAGGCAAAATGATGCCTCGAATAAAGTTTAATTTTCATATTTCTATAGTATATTCAATACAAAGTTACAATTTTTCAAACAATTTTCAAACAAAAGTGCACCAGATAGTCTGCTGGATGTAAAATACTGCAGTCTATCCATCTCGCGTGAGGTCATAAAGAGGCGGCAAACGCGCAGAGTTCCGCTGCACGGTTGTATTCGTCGAGACGCTCACCCAGCAGGCCCCACGCTTTCCTGACTGGCAACTTGCCGCTCATCTTCTTCAGCTCGCGCATAATGTCGTTCTTGCGCTGCTCAATGTCGCGGAACATAATACCCTCGTCTGAAACATTTTTGTCTGAAATAATCGGATTTGCAAAATCTTTGACTACCTTTGTCGCAGTATCAAGTTTGTCTATTTCCTGCTGACCCGGTTGGGACGCTGAGGAGAGACTTTCTGATTGCCCTGCGTTTGCTGCTGTTGCCGCAATTGGTGCGGATTGATGGGACAGGAACGACAGGGCTTTTTCTTTATTTATATAGGTAGCCAAGTCTTTGTTTATCCAATCCACTACATTCTCGTCACCTTTACCAAACACTGAGCGCACTATATTGAAGTCAATATCTGCGTCCTTACCAATATTCACAGTTACAAGGAAGTTGCCCTGCTGTGTTCTCAACTCTGTAAGAACAGAGCGGTTGCCGTCCTCGCCAAAGTTATTGAATTCGGCAATAGGGTCTGCCACCGCACGAGGCAGGTCGCGCAGTTCCTCCAATGCGAAGCCGTGCTTGCGCATTTTCTTCATCACCTTGTTACCATACAATTTCATTGGCTTGTTCTTTACACCGGCTGATTGCTACACCACAGACGGACGGCCTAACGAGAATACTACGTTATCAGCATTTTTCTCTGTCAGTGTTCCAAGCTGCTCATTGAACCGCTCATTTACTTTGTTGAGTTCTTCGGCACGTTCATTCTTGATTGCACCATCACTGAACTTCGTCTCACCAAACCCTGTTTTTCTCCGCATCACCTCGGTATCAGCTGCGTTGCTCATGCCCAACTCCATGGCTTGTTGCAGTCGCTTCTTGTTCTCGTTAAGCACAAGTTCCTGGAAATCTTCCAAGTCCACCTTGAACACGTCGCCGTTGTTCACGTCATGACAACGCACTCTCGGCTTGCTCTCCTTGCGCCACACCTCGATAACGCGGCTTCGGCTTTGGTCATAGGGCACAAGGAAATCGTAGTTGTCCTGCAACGGATAACCGAAGTCGTTATAGGCGGCACGCAAGTAGGTGCGGTATTGGGCGTACTTGTATATGTCGGCCAACTTGGCATAGTCTTCTGCGTCATGGGCAAAACGGCCGCACAGGTCTTCAAACGAGATGTCGTGTATCTCACCCACACAACCGCAGTCCCAACCGCGGAAGTCCCTCATGTTGTTGTCGATGAAGAAATTGTTGGGCTGCACATAGTCGGTCCAACAGTCAAGTTTGTTCTCGCGCCAACCGTACCACTTGCGCTGCACCACAAAGCCCGATATGAGGAACTCCTCCATGCACCTTGCGTTTATCTCGGTCATGCGGTTCAGCTGCATGTTGCATTGCAGCACGGTACTCATGGTCTCGCCATACCTCTGCTCATCACGGTCTCGTGCCGTACAGGTCGGCTCTTTGCTCTGGCTGCGATACACGCCAAGCACGGCTTGCACCATGCGACGGATGAGGTTGTTCTTCAGAGGCACGTTGCCCTGCTTCTTGATGAGTTCCTCTTCCTTCATAATCTTGCCGTCAACGCACACTACGTCCTCCCATTGTCTACCGTAGGTGTAGTTCTTGTTCCGCTCGCGGTCCCTGCGGAAGGTATCCATCGACAGCCAATACTGCTGCGCTTGCCACAACACCTCGAAGGCACGGCTCTCGCCCAACTTACGGTGCGCCTCCTTCACGCTGTCCATGCCCTCCTGTGGCATCACGCGGCTCATTCTATGTAGTTTCTTTGTTGCCATATTCATTGTGTAATTTGGATAATGCAAAGTTAGCTTGCCGTATGCCCCAGAACGCTTTAACTGTTGTAGTGTGAAATTTATCACCCTAAATATTTTGAGGGTATAATTTTATTACCTACCTTTGTTGTGAGATATATTAAAAACAAAATATGCCTACAATATTCTTCTATTTCGGTTTGAGGTTCTTTTTCTTCACCAACGAGCATCTGCCGCCACACATACATGTGCGAAGTGCCGATGGCAAGGCGAAGTTCAATCTGCTTGACGGTACAATGATGGAAGAGAGCACGTTGAAACCGAAAGACCTTAAAAGGGCTAAAGAGGTGATACAGGAAAAACGCGAGGAATTCTTGCAAGAGTGGTACAATATTCACGGTGAATAAAAACAATGGAGGGTTTGCTATGAACATCAGAAAACTTTGGTTTGGGGATAACCGCATCTATATTCAGACAACGGAGGGCGAGGAACTCTACCAGTCTCTCTATTTCTATCCGCGTCTGCTACACGCCACGCCGGAGCAACTTGCTGATTGCGAGTTGTGGGATGACGGCATTCATTGGGATACTTTGGATGAGGACATTAGCTTTGAAAGTTTCCGCTATCCCGAAACAAAGGAACCTGCACCGGGCTTGCAGACAGCATTCCTCACCAACCCGGAACTGAACGTGTCTGCCGTTGCACGTAGGATAGGAATAAGACAAAGCCTGTTGGCAAGTTATATCAAGGGAACTAAAAAACCTTCTAATGAGCGGAAAGCACAAATACTCAATGCCATTCACTCAATAGGGCAATCACTTATGAACGTGAATTTCTAAACTATAAAAGGGCAAGCGACACTTTTCATCGCTTGCCCTTTTTCTACTCGTCAATCAGGAACTTACCGTTTGCCATTGCGCACGGCATTCACCGCGTCAACCAACTCTTTCTTCTTATGGTTGAGTTCGGCTTCCAGCTCCTTGCGCTCGTCATCTCGCAGCGTCGGGTCTTTCAACTCTTCGTTGATGTCGTCGATGTCGCCCGAATACTCCTCGTAGGTCTCCAGCACTCTGTACTCCGGCGAAGCATTCAGCCATGCTATCTTCTCGGCATAGTCGAATATGCCGTCTGCCGTGTCGTTCTCGTAGTGGTTCAACCGCTTGCGCAACTTCTCGCCCTCCTCCTTTATCTAGAAGTAGGAGTTGTTCAACCGCACGGTACTCCGTACGTTCGTCGCCGCTCTTCACAACGCGGTTCAGCAACAGGAAATTGCGAGAGTCGTACTCACGCTCGCCAACAACTGTCTCGCCCATTTTCGTGAGTTTGTCAACAGTTGAAAACATACCGCCGAATACACCGTTCAACAAGTATTCCACCTGTGCAGGGTTGATGTCGATCTTGCCGCTGGTGTAGGCATCGCCTCCTGTGGCCTCGTTCATGGCCTTTGACAGACCAACCAGATATTTGTTGGCACTCTTGTAAGCCTTCGTCCATTCGGGGTCGTCCTTGTTGTAGTCGTTATCCTTGTATATCGGCATGCCCGTCCAACTCTCGTTGGTAAACGCCTCTGCAAAAGGCTTGATTGCACTCGGTATAAAGGTCTTGAAGCCTCCACCTCCTTCCATGAAGTCAAGCGGCAACATCTGGCTTACCTGGCTTGCCATCGCGTGAGCAAGTTCACCGTCGGTGTAATGTTCCTTGCCGATCATTACGCTCATAGCCGTAACTACTCAGTCTTATAAATGTGGATACGTTTTCAAAGGAGAACCGAAAAAATCAGTTCTCCTTTGAAAACATTTTCTCGATAAAGTTGCCGGATGGAGCCATATCTGATATCAACTGATATAACGCCGTAAATTTTGAGACACCGTTTCTCTTGGCCGTTTCGGCAATGGAATGGAAGCATGCGAATTCATCTGCGCCATCATCCGTTCGGAATCCTCCTGAAACTTTTGTCTTCACTTTCAATACTCTGATTGACGCTTCGCTTGAATTGTTGTGGTGTGGGACTTCTTCATGTTCCAGGAATGTGAAGATGTATTCTTCGCAGTTTATCAGTCCGTTTTGCAAGGCTTGGAAATCGTTCGCTCCTTTTCTCTCATACGAGGAGACATCCTCTTCAAGTAGTTTGTGGAGTTTGTCTCTGTAATATTCCTTGTCAATCTGTTCCAGCGGCAATGTCTTGCTCTTGTGTATCGCTTCCCTGAGAAGGTCTTGGATGCTTGACGCCCACTTTTGGTCGGGGTTCAGGTCGTTCAGATACTGCAAGTTTCTCAACAGGTGGACAAGGCATACCTGATGTCCTGCCACTTGCAACTTGAAATATGTGCCGTGGCGGTCTGTGTACAGGATTAGCCCTGTAAGATGGCTGATTATATCGTGGTTTTCCAAAGCTTTGATTCCGCGCGATTCGTCAGCGAACACATAGCAGAACTTCGGGCATTGGAGGCACCAGAACCAACTGAGTTTCTTGTTGACGTATACTCCCGTTTCGTCCATTCCGGCCGCTTTGGCCTTCTCTATATACGTAAGGATGCTGTCGTATATTGGGGTCGCCTTGTCCTTGTTCTTCTTCAGGATATTCTTTACAGTATTCCAAATGCAAAAATGCCCAAATACATCTGTTAATAGGGTTTTTGGAAATAGCAAAAAGCGCATTTCTCGCACAAGCCGTTATTGGACACGACGCCTCAAAAGATGTATCCGTGTTCAAATCGAAAGATAATGCGCGTCCTATAATGCCAATACGGCGGCAAGTATCGTCTGCTTCAATCGCCTATACAGAATTCTTGACTTTGTGAGAGAATGTGGAAACGGCTCAAAACAAGTTTATAATTTATTAACGGCATCCGTTGAAGAAATGGTAAATGGCGACATCGCGTAGTCGTTGCAAGAAGACTGAGTAGTTACAGTAGCTATTGCAACAAAATCGCAATAGATGCCCGTCGGATAATTGCAAAAAGTTGTGTAAATTTGCATTTCAAAGGAACACATTATATTAATGAGCATCAATGAAAAGAATTGTTTCTATTCTCTTAGCGGTGGCCATGGCATTTCCGGGGCTTTCCGCCATTCAACGGCCGAAACTGGTTGTCGGTTTAGTGGTAGACCAAATGCGATGGGATTACCTTTATTATTATTATGACCAATATCAAGACGGGGGGCTGCGCCGGTTGGTTGACGAAGGTTATAGTTTTGAAAATACTATGATCAACTATCTGCCCACCGTAACAGCTATTGGCCATTCGAGTATTTACACTGGATCGGTTCCTGCTTTGACTGGTATTGCCGGCAACTATTTTTGGAAGGATGGAAACAAAACCTATTGTTGCGCCGATTCTACAGTGCGAAGTGTGGGGTCGAACAGTAAAGAAGGCAAGATGTCGCCCCGCAACCTTATAGCCACTGGCATTGGAGATGTGCTGAAGATAGCCACCGACTACCAAGCCAAAGTATTCGGCGTGGCACTCAAGGATCGCGCTGCCATATTGCCTGCAGGGCATGCAGCTGACGCCGCCTATTGGTGGGACACTTCGGCCGGCCATTTCGTGACATCGACCTACTATATGGACGATTTGCCTCAGTGGGTGAAAAAGACCAACAAGCAACTGGGAGTAACTCCCGGCACCGATATTAAGACATCGGCACAAGGTGTGACTAAAACATTCCAAATGGCCGAGGCAACACTCAACAATGAGCATTTGGGAGAGGACAGTATCACGGATCTGCTCGCCATCAGTATTTCGTCAACCGACCTTGTTGGCCACACCTATGGTACACGAGGGAAGGAAAACCGCGAGGTGTTCATGGAGCTGGACCGTCAATTGGCTCATTTCCTTAATGTGCTCGATGAACGAGTGGGCCGAGGTAACTATTTGCTCTTCCTGTCGGCCGACCATGGCGCTGCCCACAATCCGAATGTGATGAAGGCTCACAAGATACCTTCGGGCGGACTAGAAACTTGGAACGCATGGAAACCTCTGAAGCAACGGCTAAGCCAACTGTTGGACATCGAAGGCAATGTCATTAAGGATGAAGATGCCTGCCGTATCTATTTAGACCACGAACTGATAGAGAAAAGCGGAAAGACAATAAATGAAG
Source organism: Eggerthellaceae bacterium (assembly GCA_963656105.1). Classification (GTDB taxonomy): domain Bacteria; phylum Bacteroidota; class Bacteroidia; order Bacteroidales; family Bacteroidaceae; genus Prevotella. The sequence continues at coordinate 8,040 of CAVKHW010000052.1, read as the reverse complement.
TAAAGGAAGTAGTGGCACGCGAATTGGAAAAAGACGACAACATCCTTTATGTCGTCGATTATGACAAAGCGCTTACGAGCTCGGTGCCTAGTCCGATACGAGAACGGATAGTGAATGGTTATAACAAGAAGCGCAGCGGAGATTTGATATATGTGGCCAAGGCAGGATGGGAAAATGTCAGCAACTCGCCCGAATATGTGGGAACAACTCATGGACAGTGGAATCCATACGATGCGCACATTCCCTTCGTGTTGTTTGGCTGGAATGTGCAGCATGGTGAAAGCAGTGAACCTTCTTATATTGTTGACATCGCACCGACCATCTGTGAAATGCTACACATACAAATGCCAAACAGTTGTGTGGGAAACGCACACAAAATAAGATAATTCGAAGTGGCAATCCGCTTGAGCATGTCATTGGCAGACAAAACCAATGGCATACTCAAGATGGAAAGGCTCTACAAGAAATTATAGTGAATGACTCAAGTTTCAGATTTGAAAAGGTTTGGAGAATATTTCGTAATTTTAGGCCGATATAACAATATAATTCTTAACGAAGAATGAGTAGGAAACAATTGTTGGGAGCGATGCTCTTAGGATTTTTTGTCGTTTCGTGTGTTCCCGTTTCAAAAAAAGCTCTTGCTTATCAAGCCGATACAAACGAGCAAAAGGCAAATATAGATAATGATTCGATTCAGAATGATTATGAGCTGCCTTGCCTTCGTGAAAATTCGGATGAAATAATATTGAGACGTAAAGGATATACGGTATCGTATAATCCATCGACCAAATTGCCCAATTGGGTGGCATGGCATTTGACTGCGGAACATGTGTCGGGCACTAATCAGCGCAAAGGCATGGCGTTTCATGAGGATGAAGACGTGCCTGAGCCGAGGGTTAACACTTACGACTATGCGCGGTCAGGCTATGACCGGGGGCATATGTGTCCGGCGGCCGACAACAAATGGGATGCGTTGGCTATGGAACAATCGTTTCTGATGACCAATGTTTGTCCGCAAGACCATGTGCTGAACATTGGAGACTGGAATAATCTTGAAACCCAATGTCGGCAATGGGCTGTGCAGTATGGCGACCTCTATATTGTGTGCGGACCTATTCTTTATAAAGGAAAGCATAAGACAATAGGAAAACACAAGGTGGTGGTGCCTGAGGCTTTCTTTAAGGTTTTGTTGCGCACTGGCAACTCGCCTCAGGCCATCGGCTTTGTCTACCGCAATAATGACAAGCGGCATCCTTGGGGCGATTATGTAAATAGTATTGATGAAGTGGAACGTATCACAGGATTCGACTTTTTTGCCGAATTGCCCGATAGCGTGGAAAATGTTGTGGAGCAAAAGGTGAATATTGACGAGTGGCCCATGCAGGCTCTGCATTAGTCTTAATTGACAATAAATAGTTCAAGTTTCGGATTTGGGACTTATGCTTGAAAATACGTCCCCGAAGGGGACACCTGCTAAACAGCAAATCCGAAACTTGAGTAAATAACGAATGGGCGTGATTTTGAACTATGCGAAGAATATGTGCGTTCGGCACATTCTTTATTCCTCTCTCGTCGGTCGTATAGCACACTCCCCCCCCCCTTGCGAGCGGCAAACATATCAATGACATCAACCGTAGCGTACCAGCCTGTTTTGACATTACTTAATAGGCGTGCTTGTCGTGTATGAAAACCGACTTGATGGTCAGCAAGATGATACGTATGTCAAGCCATACCGTCCAATGCTCAATATACCAAATGTCGCATTTAACACGGCCTTCCATCTGCCAGAGTTCCTTGGTCTCTCCTCTGTACCCCGACACTTGTGCCCAGCCTGTAATGCCTGGTTTCACGAAATGGCGAACCATGTATTTGTCGAGCAAACTGCTGTATATCTCTGTGTGTTTCAGCATATGGGGGCGAGGTCCTACAATGCTCATATCATTTTTCAGCACATTCCAAAATTGTGGCAGCTCGTCGATGTTGCATTTGCGTATGAAGTTGCCAAATGGAAATTTGCGCGGGTCGTCTTTGGTGGCCTGCATGTTGTCGGCTTCTTTGTTGACATGCATTGAACGAAACTTGTAGCACATGAAGGTGCGGCCGTCCATGCCAGTGCGAGCCTGCTTGAAGAAAATAGGGCCAGGACTCTGACGCTTGATAATGTAGGCGATAATGGGAATGAAAATGCCAAGCGGAATGAGTACACAAATGGAGAATACAATGTCAAACATTCGTTTTATAAATCGCTTGGTTTGCATGGACAATGGCAGGCGGAAAGTGGTGAACAACTCCTCGCTACCAATCATCATCGGTTTGAAATGTATGCCGATGTGGTCGTTGCTCGGTGTATAATAGAAACGCAGAATGTGGTTGTTGCAATAGTTGGAACAGGCATTGATAGAGGCGGCGTCGCTCATGGGCAATCCGCATAGCACCGCATCAATGGTTCCCGGGAAAGTATTTCCTGAATTTATGATGTTCATCCCATCGGCCAAAGTACCATAAAGCGGCAAGTTGTCGGGCTGAGGGTCGTCGGAATAACAACCGATTACGCGAAAACCTAAACCTGGAGCTTGCTGAAGGCTTTTCATCACATGGCAGAAATGTTTCCCTGTTCCTAAGGCTACAATGCGTACCACATTAACACCTTTTGACCACAGGTGTACCATGATAAGTTTTTGGATCCAGCGGTAAATGAGAAAGCAAAAGAAAAAGACCATGCCAATGATGATCAGCCATCGTCCGGTATCAATTCCCGGACGGTCAATGACACGCATGGTCAAGTAGGTGCTGATGATAAATGTAGCCGATATTCCCAATGCATTTCGGAAAAGCATCCCTGAGTCGTTAGCCATACGGCTCAGTTTGGGCGGAAAGATCATTTGTGCGATGGTCATGCCTAGAAAACACGACACGAAGAAAAGGCGAATGGTAAATGATGCCCATTGGTCTCCAAAACTTGTGAAGACCAAAAACAATATGAGTATGGCAAATGCGAAGATATAGTCTAACGCAATAATGAATAGCTTCATAGGCGTCAGTTTTTAATGTTTACTACATTGTTTTGCAAATAATAATGCAGGGCTCTAAATGGCTCAGCCTTTTCTGGCCTCAAGCAGGACAACGTTTTCTACATGAGGCGTGTGGGGGAACATATCCACTGGTTGCACTGCTGCAACTTGGTAGTGCCCGTCGAGCAGCGCAAGGTCGCGCGCTTGTGTGGCAGGGTTGCAACTTACGTAGACAATGCGTTTTGGTGCTGCGTTCAAGATGACGTTAATCACGTCGTTGTGCATTCCTGCACGGGGAGGGTCGGTAATGATAACATCAGGGCGTCCATGTGTTTTGACAAACTCGTCGGTAAGTATATCTTTCATGTCGCCAGCATAGAACTCGGTGTTGTCTATATGGTTGATGCGGCTGTTTTCTTTGGCATCCTCGATGGCTTCGGGCACATATTCAATACCGATGACATAGCGAGCTTGACAAGCTACGAAATTGGCAATGGTGCCCGTACCCGTGTAGAGGTCGTACACCAGCTCGTTGCCTGTTAGCGTGGCAAACTTCCGCGCTACGCTATAGAGATGATAAGCCTGTTCGGTGTTGGTTTGGTAAAAACTCTTGGGACCAACCTTAAAACGCAACCCTTCCATTGTTTCATAGATGAAGTCGGTGCCTTTGAAAGTAGTCAGTTCCAAATCGCCGATAGTGTCGTTTCCCTTTTGGTTGTCTACATAAATAAGCGATGTGATTTGCGGGAAACTATCGGATAAATGACTGAGCAACATTTCAGCTTTTTCGGCATCTCCAACTTCGTCGTAGTGGAATTGGATGAGCAACATCCATTCGCCAGTGTTGGATGTGCGCAACATTAAATTGCGCAGTAACCCATGTTGCGCTCGCACATCATAGAATGTCATGCCGATTTCTTTGGCATAACGCTCCGTCTCGTTGCGTATCTGGTTATGCAGGTCGTCCATGAGCCAACATTTTCTAATGGGATAAATCTTGTCGAAGGCTCCGGAAATATGAAAGCCGATAGCTGAATGTTCTTCTCCTTTGAGGTTAAGCGTTTCGTCTTGCAGCTCTTCCTTGGTGAACCAACGTTTGTCACAACATCCGAACTCCAGCTTGTTGCGGTATTCCCATACCTTTACTGAACCAAGTATTGGTAGGAAGGGCGGCAACTCAACTTTTCCTATGCGTGAGAGTTGGTCGTATACCTGCTGTTGTTTGGCCTTAAGCTGTTCCTCATATGGAAGATTCTGCCATTTGCAACCGCCGCATATGCCGAAATGCTCGCATTGGGGAGCAACTCTAACGGGACTAGGCGTTACTAAGCGCACAATGCGCCCTTCGCAATAGCGGTGCTTCTTTTTTACGATTTGCACGTCGGCCACATCGCCCGGCACACAAAATGGTACAAAAACTACCTGTTCGCCTTGATGGAAAAGGCACTTTCCTTCTGCTGCCACCGATTCGATGGTCACATTTTCTAATACAGGCAATGGCTTGCGATTTCTGCTCATTCAACTATCTTTTTTGCAAAGTTAGTGAAATATTTCTGAATATATTATGTTTGAAATCGATAATTCATGTTGTTTGCGCTAACAATTATATTTGTCATGTCAGCATGGCATTTTTTTTATTGAATGTTTTGCATAAATGATAAAAAATATTATCTTTGCAAAAACAAAAACTAAATACTTTTAATTTACTGACATTAATTTTAAACATAAGTTATACCTGATCAACTATGAGTGAAAAAAGAGTCTATCTCTTCGGCAATGGCAAGGCTGAGGGTAACGCAAAAATGCGTGAAGAACTTGGCGGCAAGGGTGCAAACCTTGCTGAGATGAATCTTATTGGAGTGCCTGTCCCTCCGGGATTTACCATTACAACAAGTTGTTGTAATGAATATTATAAAGTAGGACAGGATAAAATAAAGGAAATTCTGCAGGAAGAGGTGAAGGCAGCAGTGGCTCACACTGAGTCATTGATGAATTCAAAGTTTGGAGATGTGAAGAATCCTCTTCTCGTCAGTGTGCGTTCGGGTGCACGCGCCTCTATGCCTGGTATGATGGATACCATTCTTAACCTTGGTCTTAACGATGAAGTGGCCGAAGGACTTGTTGCAAAGACTGGCAATCCTCATTTCGTATACGATTCATATCGTCGTTTTGTTCAAATGTATGGCGATGTTGTTCTCGAAATGAAACCAGTCAACAAGGAAGATATCGATCCGTTCGAGGAGATTATCGAAGGTGTGAAGGCTGAGCGTGGAGTGAAACTCGACAAGGATCTCTCGGTCGATGAACTCAAGAAACTTGTCTCTCTCTTTAAAACCGCTATCAAGGAGCGCACAGGCAAAGATTTCCCCACTGATCCAATCGAACAACTTTGGGGAGCAATCTGTGCCGTATTCCGCAGCTGGATGAACGAGCGCGCTATTCTCTACCGTAAGATGGAAGGTATACCCGATGAGTGGGGTACTGCAGTGAGTGTCATGGCTATGGTATTCGGCAATATGGGAGATACATCAGCTACTGGTGTTTGCTTCAGCCGTGATGCTGGTAACGGCGAAAACCTATTTAATGGTGAATATCTAGTAAATGCACAAGGCGAAGATGTTGTAGCCGGTATCCGTACACCGCAACAGATCACCAAGATTGGGTCACAGCGTTGGGCTAAGCGTGCAGGTATCAGTGAGGAAGAGCGTGTGGCCAAATACCCCTCCATGGAAGAAGCAATGCCCGAAATCTACAAGCAACTTGATGAACTTCAAGACAAACTAGAACACCACTACCACGACATGCAGGATATGGAGTTTACCGTTCAAGAAGGTAAACTTTGGTTCCTTCAAACTCGTAATGGTAAGCGTACGGGTACTGCCATGGTGAAAATAGCCATGGACCTGCTACACGAAGGCATGATTGACGAGAAGACTGCCATTATGCGTTGTGAGCCCCAAAAACTCGACGAACTTCTTCACCCCGTATTCGACAAGAAGGCGTTGCTTTCAGCTAAGGTAATAACTCAGGGTCTGCCCGCTTCTCCTGGTGCCGCCTGCGGACAGATTGTGTTCCATGCAGACGATGCTCAGGCATGGCATGCTGATGGTCACAAGGTGGTGATGGTTCGCATTGAGACTAGCCCAGAAGACTTGGCTGGTATGGCTTCTGCCGAAGGTATCCTTACGGCTCGTGGTGGAATGACATCTCATGCGGCCGTTGTTGCTCGCGGTATGGGTAAGTGTTGCGTCTCTGGTGCTGGTTCCATCAATGTAGACTACAAGAAAAAGACTGTAGAAATCGATGGCGTAGTATACAAAGAAGGTGACTACATCTCTCTCAACGGCTCTACTGGTCAGGTTTACGCTGGTGAAGTGCCCACCAAGGCAGCCGAACTCAGCGGCGATTTCAAAGAGTTGATGGATCTCTGCGACAAGTACACCAAACTTCAGGTACGCACCAATGCCGACACACCACATGACGCACAAGTGGCTCGCGCTTTCGGCGCCAAGGGTATTGGCCTTACACGTACAGAGCACATGTTCTTTGAAGATAAGAAGATTATCGCTATGCGCGAGATGATTCTTTCTGACACTGTGGAAGGTCGCGAAAAGGCTCTTGCTAAGTTGTTGCCTTACCAAAAGGCCGATTTCAAAGGTATTCTTGAGGCTATGGATGGTTGCCCAGTTAATATCCGTTTGCTCGATCCTCCCTTGCATGAGTTTGTGCCTCATGATATCGCCGGTCAAGAGACTATGGCCAAGGAGATGGGTGTAGACGTAGCTACAATACAGCGCCGTGTGGCATCATTGGCAGAAAACAACCCAATGCTCGGGCATCGTGGTTGCCGCTTGGGGATCACATTCCCAGAGATTACCGCCATGCAGACCCGCGCCATTCTCTCGGCCGCTTGCGAACTGAAGAAAGAAGGCAAGGATCCCAAGCCAGAGATTATGGTGCCGCTCATCGGTATCCTCTACGAGCTTAAGCAGCAGAAAGAGATTATTCAGAAGACTGCCAAGGAAGTATTTGAGGAGTACGGTGTCGAGATTGAATTCGAAATCGGAACAATGATTGAAATTCCACGTGCAGCCCTCACTGCCGACAAGATTGCGACCGAGGCAGAATATTTCTCATTCGGTACCAACGACCTCACCCAGATGACATTCGGCTATTCTCGTGACGATATCGCCAGCTTCTTGCCTGTATATTTGGAGAAAAAGATTCTTAAGGTCGATCCATTCCAGGTTCTTGATCAAAATGGTGTAGGCCAATTGATAGAGATGGCCGTGGAGAAAGGACGTTCAGTTCGTCCACAATTGCGTTGCGGTATCTGTGGCGAACATGGTGGTGAACCAAGTTCTGTGAAGTTCTGCGCCAAGATAGGCATGAACTACGCTAGTTGTTCACCTTTCCGAGTGCCCATTGCACGCTTGGCAGCGGCGCAGGCTGCTGTGGAAGAATAACACGATAAGCCCTCGTAACTAACGAGTTAGGCGGTAAGTCTCTGATAACAAAGAGGCTTGCCGCCTAAGTTGTTTTTAGAGGGTCTGCACATTCTGCACGATAATCATGCAGAATATGCAGGGTTTGCTTACCAAAACTTACACCAAATCGGCATGATGCGCTTACCAATGCTTACACATGATTTTTGAATGACTAAAAAATACAGAGACAATGACATTGTTCAAACCAGTAATCAGAAGACCGCGTAAGGACGGCTTCTTTCAAGTGTATATCCGAGTGATGCAGAACCGCAAGCCCGGATACATCAAGACCGACAAGGTTGTAACGAAAGACTATCTCGACAAGAACAACGACATCACCGACCCTTTCGTGAACGAGTATTGCATGAGGCGCATACTCCGTTTCACGGAACTGCTCAACCGTGTGGATAGTTCCAAGTGGACGGTCAGGCAGATAATCGAGTATGTGACCAAGGAGGACGAGGACTTGTGCTTTTCGGACTATGCACACCTGCACATCAACCGCATGATTGACAACGGGCAGTTGAGGAACGCGAAGAACT
>CAVKHW010000051.1:0-19098 GCA_963656105.1 Eggerthellaceae bacterium | reverse complement strand
CGCAAATATATTGAATGATAATTTATTGAATTTCAGTTAATTACATTTAATTAGTAGACCCTAATTAATGGTTGAAGACAACGGACTAGAATAACGATCGAAACGATAAAGGAATATTTGTCGTAAATTCCATTGGCTTGTGAGTTACTGGATGATAGAAACAAAGAACAAAAGCATGTAGACATAATCTTCCAATAGGATCATCGCCATTTCCATATTTCACGTCACCGCAAACAGGATGTCCCATATCAGCCGCATGTACGCGAATTTGGTTTTTGCGTCCAGTTTCTAATTTAAACTCAACCAGTGAGTATCCGTTTCGTCGATTATGGGTATAGAAATGTGTTACAGCATATTTGCCGCCGTTGTCTATGTGACTGCTAAATGTAAAGAAAGCTTTATTGTCTTTTAGCCAACTCTCAATAGTCCCTTCGTTCTGTTCGATCTCGCCCGACAGTACAGCAATATAACGGCGATCGAATACGGTGTGATGCCAATCGCGTTCTAAGGCCAATTCGGTTTGTTTGTCTTTTGCATAAATCATTAGTCCGCTGGTATCGCGATCTAAGCGATGCACTACATGAGCTTGGCAATGTTGTTTGGTTGTGTGAAAGTAATCATCTAATACAGCTTTCACGTTGAGAGAACTATGCCCGGCTGGCATTGAAAGAATGCCTATGTTTTTTTCGACCACAACAATGTATTGGTCTTCATAAACGATCTTGACATATCGGCTATGTAAAGCATTGTTTCGTTTCGATTTACTAACCGTTATTTTCATGCCTGGAAGAATTGGGTAGTCGAATTTTGTAACCACTTTCCCATTCACTTTAATGCCTTGTCCGTGCAGTATATCTTTGATTTTAGTACGACTGAGTTTGAGATTTGCAATAAGCCAATCCAATAATTGCGCATTCTCATTGACTATAAATCTGTCGTATTTGTTATTTGTTTCCATAAAATCGTTTACGTTCATTCTTCGTGCTTCCAAATATGAATAACTTTTCTGTATATGGCCATCAGATTAAAAATACTGACCACAAAGAAGAGGCCTATACCTAAGCTTATTGAAGGTAAAAGATTACCTTTATTTATGTCGGGGAAAAGTGTTTCCAAAAATCCCATATAGTAATTTCGCACAACAAGAAGAACTGCCCATGCGATAACAAGAACGCCTGCATTCAGAATAATGGTAAGCATCTGGTAGGGTTTAGCTACATTTCCAGGCCCGTATCCGATAAGCAATAGGTTTTCTAATTTTGAGGAGTTTTTCTGCACCAACAGATAGATGCTGAGCATCAGGATATAGAAACTAAGAAGAGAGATGATCAGTCCAACAATCATTACCATAGTCACCATCATTCGTAGGAAATAAGTTGTCTTTTGAGCATTGATTTTATCGTTCTCTATTTCTATTCCTTTCTTTTCTATATAATGCGTAAACTGTTCGTTTGCTGGGTTATCCAGTTCCATGATAAGTCTGGTAGGGTCAGAGTGTTGTCCCGGTGCATAATAGTCGTTGCTCCAATCCATAAAGGATTGTGGTACAAGAAGTGTGTTAAGGCGGCTTGAGAATCCGATAACTTTTCCTTTGAATTCATCCTTGTGGCCATTACCCTGAATAAAGATTCTCAAGTCGATCATACTGACTAAACCGTCACTTATTCGAGGTAGAGAATGACTTTGTGCAAACCCAAAGTTGTACATAGCAATATAACTTCTGGGCAATATAACTGGCACCTCTTTAGCTCCCAATTTATATTTCCACAATGCAAGCGGTACGTCTACAAAACTATCAGGAATACTTTCAAAGAACAGTTCGGAGTTGAGTACACTAGTACCATTAACACCCATACTTCCTGAAACTTTATACTCCGTTGTTGTAAATGCACCAACTTTCGATGTAAAAGGTTGTTCTGTAATGTCATCTATTTCCGTCCTGTCGAAAGCGTTTGAACGTCCGGAAATTGTATTTCCAAGTCCAATTTTCTTGCTGACAATGACATAGTCGGCTTTCATAAATGAATCTTCCGACGTAAAGACTGGCAATACATCTTTATAAAACTGAAATCCCAAGAGTACAATAAGCATACCAAAAAGATTGGCAAAGAAGAAGCCGGCAAATTGAGGTATGCTTATATGCTGCCGCAATAATTTCCACACCAAATTCATAGCATCAAAGTTTTTTCGTAATCTAAGTTCATGTGTTTACCGATGCTTGTCACGATAACCCCTGCTCCTTGTGCGTTAGCCTCCTCCATCATGATTTCACCCATAATTCTGGAGTTTTTGTCGTCAAGGTGCGAAATGGGTTCATCCACAATGATAAAGTCGAACGGTTGCACCAAAGCCCGTATCATCGCTACACGCTGTTGCTGCCCAAACGACATCTGCCCTATCTTGGCATTCAGTTTATCGCTTATTCCCAACATCTCAAACCATTGTTTGATTTGATGTTCAGTCTTAAATTTAGTGAGGTCGTTTTTAATTTTCACATTTTCCATTGCCGATAATTCGGGAAACAACCTTAACTCTTGAAACAGATGGCTGATGTGCTCGCGGCGTATGTTTATCCAATTACCAATTTTGTAGCTGGTTATATTATCTTGGTCAAATTTTATCATTCCGCTGTAATCGTGGCGGTATCCTAGAAGATAGCTACAGAAGGTGCTTTTACCCATACCCGATGCAGCTTCTACTAAATACAAGTGTCCTTTCTCAAAGACAACGTCCTGTTTCCATACATCCGAATTTAAGTCTTGGCGATGTGCGAACACTTGTGGCAAGACGTTGTTGAATTGTATCGAGTTCATGATTTACTTTTTATAGTCATTCGTCGCATTGCTTGTCATTGTTATGACATAAAACGCATTGAATATACGACAGAGTGCACCGAACTACGTATTATCCTTATTATTTTGTTGTTGTATTTTTAGTCAATTGTCTTTCAGAGTATAGACCAGTGTGTTAACATCGCCAAACAAAGGTTTAAGGAAACTGGTTATTCCAGAGGCATTGTCTATCAATGAAAGATTTACAACCAAAGCCATTTTCTCGCCCTTAATTTTATTCTGTATAGCTTTGCCGACAGGAGATGATGATGGTTTGATGCTTTGCAAAGCAGCCTGCTCACTACCTCCACTCATATATTGCCAATCGTTTGTAACGCCAAAATAATAGGCCGTTTTAGCGTCGCGGTAAAAATAGCAGTCACGTCCCCAGTCTCCTATTTGTCCGCCAGCAGGTACGCTCTGACGCCAATAGTCTACATCCCCCAACCAATCAGCGTTTTTCAATTTAGCAGCCATTTTAATTTGCAAGGATGAATTGCCCAAGGTTGGAGTAATGATTGCCATATCTCCATTTACTCCCTGAATGATGCCATTCATGTCAATGGCCGTGTTGATACCCGAAAGCAATGCTTGTATGCCCCGGTTGCCGGTCATTAACTTTATAAATTGCGATCCGTCCACATTCACGAATAGTCCAGCCGCATCTTCAGTAGACATCGACGGCAAGTAACTACCTTCAATGGGTCGGTACGTCTTCTGTGCTTGTTTCAATGCTTGGTTGATGCGCTTTGAGAACGAGAAGGTTTGTCCGTTTATCCATAAACATCCCTCATGGATTTCCATATTGGCAGCAATAAGCACTTGCGCCGGATCCGTGTCTTGAGGCGTGCCTAACGTAAAAGGAGCCACGAGATATTCGGGTAATGCCTTAGCCTGACACACCATGGCCATTGGTGCATTGATGGAGTCCAGCTTGTCGTACATGGGCGTGCCCACGATACCGTCTTCCGACTTGGCTTTTAAATATCTGGTCATTAGTTGTGTCATTTCAGCTTGTGCTGCTGGCACCACCGGCCCCATCAACAGCGTGGCTTGCTCAGAGTATCCTATCATCCACTGGTTGGGTAGCATAGCGAAATGAAATCCCTGTCTTTCCTGAACGGATACGCCTATCTTTTTAAGCAGTGCTTCAATCTTGTCGGTGTCGTCAGTCTTGGCGCAAACGCCCAAATTGCCTTGGGCATCCTCAAAAAGCATCACAGGTTTAGCAATGTCTATTCCAGTGTTGTTGAGGTTGGTGACATGCAGAAACGCTTTGAACAAAGTTTGACTGCCAGCCCCTGTCATTTTGGCGGTATTCATGGAAATGAGCAAAGTGCTCTCCTCTGGTATAGCGTTCAAATAATCATTGTTTGAACACGACGTTGTGAAACCTATGCACAACAATATGATAAAATAAGCTATTTTTCTCATTATTTTCGCTTTGTTATCTGTGCCATCGCTACAGCCATCATTCCAGCGGTCTCGGTGCGCAGTCGGCTATTTCCGAGTGATACTGAAACAAAACCTTTGTCCATTGCAGCTTTCACTTCATCAACAGAAAAGTCGCCCTCCGGCCCTACCATAATGGTAACCTCTTCATCGCCTTGCAATTCGGTTAATTCGCCAAACAAGTCCTTACGCTCAATTTCCGGATAACAATGGGCTATAAACTTAGCCCCTTTTCTAGGTGTGCTTATGAATTCGTTGAATGCGAGCATATCGTTTACTTGCGGTTTCCAAGCCTTTCTGCTTTGTTTCATTGCCGACACAACGATTTTCTCTATGCGGTCTACTCTGATGTGTTGTCTTTCAGAGAATTTGCAGTCTATGAAACTTAGTTCATCCAAACCCACTTCGGTAGCTTTTTCAGCCATCCATTCCATCCGATCCATCATCTTTGTAGGTGCAATGGTGAGATGAATGTGGCCGTTCCATGTCTTTTCTTGCGGGAGTGTTTCGTTTATGTGGTACAGGCATTTTTTACTGGTCGTCATGCCAACTTCGGCGTGATAGAATGTGCCTCGACCATCCATCAAGTACATTTCGTCACCTGCATTCATGCGCAGAACCCTTAGTGCATGCTTTGCTTCCTCGACGGGAAGTTCCTGCGTTTTGTCTGCTTCGGGTGCGTAGAAAAATCTAATTTCCTTCATGGGTCAGTCAATGTTTTGTTGTTGGGTTGCATAGACTGTGGTGTCGCTCAATCGCGTTGCCCAAATGGTTTGCCATCTTGTGGTTTTCACAACTGAAGGCATTGTGCAAAAACGCATAGAGCATCTTATCCGTATTATTTTTTTGTGCAGCCCACGATCTCCGATATGTTGCTAAGTGTTGGCAAATCCTTGTTGTTGGTTAGTTGGACTTGCTTTTCTTGGGACGGAAAATCAATGCAAACGAAAGACCAACCACGAGCGCATAACCAGCGAATACAAACCAGCACGACTGCCAGTCGCCAACGGTAAGTATGTCACCGTCAAGAGGCATTGCGTGTGTGTAATGGTTGACGATGGCTTGTGCTGCTAACGTTCCGATAGTGGCACCAATACCATTGGTCATCAACATGAAAAGTCCCTGTGCAGAAGACCGAATGTCGGAGTCGGTGCTTTGGTCAACGAACAACGAGCCCGATATGTTGAAAAAGTCGAATGCCACACCGTACACTATCATGGAAAGCACAAAGAGCAACACGCCGGGCATGCCTGGATTGCCGAAACCGAAGAGTCCGAAACGCAACACCCATGCACACATGGCTATCAGCATCACGTTTTTGATGCCATACCGTTTCATGAAGAAAGGTATGAGGAGTATGCAGCATGTTTCACTAATCTGCGAAAGAGATATAAGGATATTGGCATGCTGCACGCCAAAAGAACTTGCGTATTCGGGAATTGCCTTAAAACTGAAAAGGAAGGGGTTTGCAAAACTGTTGGTTATTTGTAGGCTTACACCCAGAAGCATGGAGAATACGAAGAAAATAGCCATTCTCTTTTGTTTGAACAGTGCAAATGCTCTAAGTCCCAACGCATCTACAATACTCTTTTGATCACGCTTGTCGCTGATGCTGCAATGTGGCAATGAGAAGGTATAGACGAACAGAATAATGCTCATTACACCCGAGGTGACAAACTGGTTTTGATTGGACTGGAACCCCATCAAGTCAACCAGCCACATAGTAAGGATGAATCCTATTGTTCCAAAAACCCGTATGGGCGGAAAATCTTTCACAGTGTCCATATTGGCTTGGTTAAGCGCCGAGTAGGCCACCGAGTTGCTCAAAGCCAAAGTGGGCATGTAGAAAGCCACAGAAACAGAGTAGAGCGTGAATATGACGGTGAAAGATACGTGTGTGCCTGCGCTCATTCCATAGTAAGCGGTAGCAAACATGAATAAGCCTGCCAGCAAATGGCAGAACCCCAACAATCTTTGGGCGGGTACCCATCGGTCGGCAACTATACCCATCAAGGCTGGCATGAAGATCGACACGATGCCTTGCATGGAATAGAACCAGCCGATGTCTGATGATATTCCGATATTGCCCAAATAGCGACCCATTGAAGTCAAGTAGGCTCCCCACACAGCAAATTGCAGGAAGTTCATCAGTGACAAACGTACTTTCAAATTCATCTTTGTCGTATTAAAATTTTCGGCAAAGATAGCAATTTTATGCGAAACAATAGATACGTGGTCAAAAAAAATAGCTTGCACATGAGTGCCTGTTGTTTATTGTCAGCGCATACGGGCTGCATGCAGGCAACTATAGGGTGCGATTAACTTGCTTAAGTTTCGTATTTGTTATTTAATAGGTGTCCCCGAAGGGGGCAAACTCTGCATAACCGCAGGTGGAGCGAGCGTAGCGAGTGGAACCTGCGGACTTGAAACGACAACTCCGCGAGCGTCCTCGAAGAGGGCGAACGCTGTCACCGAGATTCTTTCTATGGAAGGTTCGCCCTCTTCGAGGACGATTTACGCCCTGCTACTGAATCCGCAGGTTCCCTTCGGTCACCAGCGGTTATGCAGAGTTTGCCCCCTTCGGGGACGTATATTCAAGCATAAATACCTAAATCCGAAAATTCAGTTAACTTATCTGCCAGCTCTACTATATACAGACAACATCCATTTGCAGAGGTTCTTACTTGCTTTCGAACATATTTCCATTCCATGTCATGATGGTTTCCCTGGCGATGGCCGCCACCTCTTTCCGTTGGTCGGACTGGAGTAAAGGTGCAGATAAATTCACCCGAAGTTCATTGTTTTCGGGAGACAATGTTGCATATACCATGATAGGATCGAGCAGCGAAACCAGTTCTTCGTAGTGCGTCTGCGACATGGTGTCTGGACGAGCTGTAAGCCTGTTTGTCAAATCGGCAAAGCCGCTGCCATCGAAAGCCAGAGGCAAGTCTACATGCTGCCATAGCTGTGTATAAAACCTTACGTCGCTCTCTTTCTCAGGTCCGCTCCAAGTGGTAACTACGCATATCATAGAATCGCCGTCAATATATGGTAGACGCTTTAGTTCCATGGTTGTAGACCCGTTGAGCGTAAGGTGAATATAATCGGTGGTGATGGTGTCCATAATGCTTTTCCCAGACAGCATGTTGTCTACATCTCCGGTGAGCCCCATCTTGATAAACTCGGTCATCTCCAGTCGATGGTTGCGGTCTATATATGGGATAATCGAATCGGGAATGCTATTCCAGATTTCTTCCATCGACTTGGCTGAAGCATTAATCGAAAAAACTAAAGCTATAAACGTGTAAATCAGTCGTTTGATCATAATCTACTATTTTTAAACTTGAATGGGCCAAAACGCAATTGGTCTGACCACTGGCCCTTGTATGGCGAAACAAAAACCGTAAACAGGCGACCTATGCCCAAAGGCGACAATCCGCCCGCATAAAAGCGTGTACCATCCTCCTCATAGTCGAGCGACAGCACATGTTTTTGCGCTAAATTCTTGGCTATGGCTTCGAGTTCGCTTTTGGCTTTCGTCTTGCTTTTGTGGCGCATATAGAACCGCGCCTCGTTGAGTTGGCCGTTGCGAAATCTGAACGTTATCTTGTTCCATACGAATCCTTCGAACTGTTTGTCGGTAAAGACTATTTCGTCAAACGTGGCTTGCATGGGTGTGCCAAACGCCTCCTTTACGTTCTCCAAAGTCTCGTCGTATGAGGCTCCAAACTTTACCTTGCCTATTCCCTGAGCGATGGCCAAAGATGGGAGCGACAAACAAAGAGCCAGCAATAGTGTCTTGAACGGGGATACCATCATCTTTTAAGAATTTCAATACAAAGGTAATGTTATTATGCGACATTACAAACAACTTTATAGTTTTGTTTTGCGATAAACCATATATGGCACAGCGGTTTGTGCCAAACGAGGCTGCGGTTTGTGCCAAACGGCAGTGCGATACGGTACAAACCGCACCGCCATTTGGCACCTTTCGCAAGGCGGTGTGTCGGCTACGCTCCATTTGACATTACAGGAAGGCTAAAACACAAGAAAATTATTGGGTGCCTATTGACAACTGCTGAATCATTTTTTGTATATTTGCACTAAAATAATCATCTATGGCACAGACAACGACAGCACCCCGCCCTCTGACAATCTACAAGGCAAGCGCGGGCAGCGGAAAGACCTTCACGCTCGCAGTGGAGTATATCAAACTGCTCATTCGCGATCCTCAGAACTATCGCTATATCCTGGCCGTAACGTTCACCAACAAGGCTACCGAGGAGATGAAGACACGAATCCTCGGTAAGCTCTATGGCATAGCTCATAGCTTGCCCGACGCCGAGGACTACATGCAGCAGATAAGAATGGCTTTTCCCGACAAAAGCGATCATCTGATACGTTCTACCGCTGATTTGGCTCTACAATTGCTTATCCACAACTATCATTATTTTCGTGTGGAGACCATCGATAGTTTCTTTCAAAGCGTTTTGCGCAACTTGGCACGCGAGCTGGGGCTGGCAGCCAACCTCAACGTTGGTCTTAACAACAGCGAAGTGGAGACACAGGCGGTCGACAACATCATTGCAAATATCCGGCACGATGAAGATCCGTTGCTCAATTGGATCATGAGTTTCATAAACGAAAAAATACAGGATAACAAAAGTTGGAACGTCATTGGAAAAATAAAGGAATTTGGCATGTCGGTCTTTACCGAGTTTTACAAGACCCATCAAGACCGTATGCGGCAGCTGATGGACGATTCGCATTTTTTCACAGTCTATAAATCGGGGTTGGCACGCAAACGTGCCGATGCAATGGAAGCTATGAAAAACCTGGTTGCCGAATACCACGCCATCATGCAAGAGGAAGGGCTCACCGACAAATGCTTCAGTAATTGCAGCAAGGGTGCACCGGCTTATTTCAAAAAGATAGAAAGCGTAGCTTTCCTCGACGGCAAAGCGCCCAATAACACGGTGATTGCAGCACTTAACGATCCAACGTCGTTGGTAGGAAAGGCGGCGACGCCCAGTCAGGCTGCTGCCATAGAACAACGCATCGTGCCATTGCTTCACAAGGCTGAGACACAACGCATTGCTTCGCTGGTGACAATCAATTCGGTGGATCTCACTTTAGGGAAAGTCAACGAGCTGCGCCTGCTTGGACGCATCGAACAGGAGGTAAATGCCATCAATGAAGCTACCAACAATTTCTTGCTGAGCAACACCCAGCAGTTGCTTCACCAGCTCATCGATGATCAAGACTCGCCGTTCATATATGAGAAAATTGGCGGACAAGTGCGCTATATCATGATCGACGAGTTTCAAGACACTAGCATCGTGCAATGGGAAAACTTCAAAGTGCTGCTCGACGATTGCATGGCACACGACAACGGCAGTCTGATAGTGGGCGATGTGAAACAAAGCATCTACAGATGGCGCAATGGCGACTGGCACCTGCTGCAAGATCTATGCAAGAAGGAAAACAACCTGATTGAAGTGAAATCGCTCGAAACAAACTATCGGTCGCAACGCAACATCGTGGACTTCAACAATGCCTTCTTCGATATAGCTTCGAGAATTACCGCTCAAAATATTTTCGACGAACTGCAACAACAGGGAGCGACACCCGAACTGTTGGACGAAGCAGCCGATGTGAAGACGGCTTATGGGGATGTACGGCAGAAAGTGCCCGAAAAACGGGGCAAACAAGGATTGATAAGTACGAAGTTGTTGCCCAGCAACGACTATGAAGAACAAATGATCGAACAAGTGAAAACCACGGTTGAACACTTGTTGGCGGATGGCACGCCACCCAGAAAAATTGCTATTCTGGTCAGAAAAAACAAACATATAACACTTTTGGCCGAGTGGTTTCAGCAACATCCCATCAATGTCAATGGCCGGGAATTCATGGCTCCAATGGTTTCGGATCAAGCCTTTCGGCTTGACGCATCGCTTGCGGTAAACACCATTGTCAACGCTATGTACGTACTGGTTTATCCTACCGACACTTTAGCCATGGCCACACTCGTTAAAGCATACCGCAAAGTATGTCTGGACAACCGTCTGCTGACAGATGCCGAACTGTTTGTCGAAACCGACGACCTCCGGTCTTGCTTGCCTGCCGACATGAACGAAAATTGGGACGAGCTACTCTCTATGCCGATAATCGACTTGGCTGAGCGGCTCTACAAGGCGTTCGACCTTTCGCGGCTCGACGGACAAAGTGCTTATCTGTGTGCCTTCTTCGACCAGTTGGCCAAATATTTGCAGCGGCATGTTGCTGGCATCAAAGATTTTCTCGACGAATGGGACAGCGTCATCTGTAGCAAAACGATACATAGCGACGAACAAAACGGAATACGTCTACTCACCATCCACAAGAGTAAGGGACTAGAGTTTGATCATGTGATCATGCCCTGGTGTGACTGGGAAATCGAAAATAGCGAAGACACATTATGGGTAGAACCACAACAAAACCCATACGACGACTTGCCCATAGTGCCCCTTAGTATGTCGAGGAAAAAGCTCCTGTGCTCTATATATAAAAAGGAGTACCAAAGCGAACACATAAAAAACATTGTAGACAACCTCAATGTGCTCTACGTGGCTTTCACACGAGCCTCGAAAAACCTGTATATAATAGGCCGGGGAGAAAAGGCGCAATACCCCTCGCAACTTCTGAACGATGTGCTTGGAAGGCTCTGTGATACAAAAACAAATGACGGACAACTTCTTTTGAAAGATGAAATCAGCAAGGAAGAAGATGACAAGGGGAATATGACGTTCAGCTATGGCGTGTTCTGCCCATCTGAAATGAAGGAGAAGACTCAATCGGAAAACCTTTTTGAGCAACAGGAAGAAGGGTTGTCTATTGTTATACGCAACTACGACACGTGTGCCCATTTTGTACAAAGCTATGATAGCAGCAACTTCATTCTGAGCGAGGAAGAACGCCAGCAAGCCGACAACCGACGTTCGTATATCGATGCAGGAAATGTATTGCACGCATTGTTTGCTTCCATTTACACCCTCGACGATATGGAACAGGCAATCAACCAACTCGAGTTTGACGGTGTGCTGTACGACAAAACCATTACTCGCGAAGCCTTGCGCACAACCATTGCCAACCGTCTGAGCAACCCCACGGTGCGTCAATGGTTCGATTCTCACTGGAAAGTTTTCAACGAATGTTCCATCATAACATACGACGAAGAGCGGCAGTGCCATATCGAAAGACGACCCGACAGAGTTGTTTTTGACGGGAAACAAACACTTGTAATCGATTTCAAAACCGGAGCGGAACGTCCGCAGCACCTGCAGCAAGTGAGCGAGTATATGACGCTGCTACGCAACATGGGATATCCCAATGTTTCCGGCTACCTGTGGTACATACTCGCAAATCACGTCTTACCTGTAAAATAGAACCAACATGACATTCCTGCAATATGTGGCCAAAGACTTATTGGCCAAACATGGCCATGAACTTACTGACGTGGCCGTGGTTTTCCCAAACAAACGTGCATCGATATTTCTCAACCGAGCTCTTTACGAGGAGGCCGGCCATCCCGTGTGGAGTCCAGCCTACCTAACCATTAGTGACCTCTTCCGCAAGCATTCCGAACTGCAGGTGCCTGACAACATTCTGCTGACATTTAAATTATATAACGTTTATTGCGACTTGGTACAGACGGACGAGACTCTCGACCATTTCTACGGATGGGGCCAACTGTTGCTCTCCGACTTCGATGACCTGGATAAAAATTTAGCAGACGCCGATAAACTCTTTGTAAATCTGGAAGCCCTGAAGGATTTGGATGACTTTTCATTTCTTACTGAACAGCAAAGAAAAGGACTGGAAAGTTTTTTCGGACATGTTATTGATGACACATTGCTGCAAAACCAATTTAGGAAAATATGGCAACATCTGGCCGACATATATCATACATACAAGACAACACTACGGCAGGAAGGTATAGCTTATGAAGGCATGCTGTATCGTGATGTCGTCAGGAAAAGAAACATCGAATTCAGGTACAAACATTATATTTTTGTGGGATTCAACCTGTTGCAAAAAGTCGAGCAAAAACTATTTGGCCAGCTGAAAGAAATAGGTAAAGCTGAATTCTATTGGGACTATGATAATTACTATATGCCGCCATCGCAACAGGAAGCCGGACGCTACATTGCCCGTTATTTGGAAAAATTCCCCAACGAACTCTCGGCTGAAAAGATCTCTAATGGTTTGGATGCTGATGAGATCTACAACAATTTGGCAAAAGAAAAGGATGTAACCTACATTTCTGCTCCTACCGAAAATATCCAGGCTCGCTATGTAAGTCATTGGCTAAAAGAGAATAGTAGATATTTGGATGACTGTAAAACAGCTATCGTTCTATCCGATGAAAGTTTATTGCAAACCGTCGTACACTGTTTGCCGGAAGAAATCAAGGAGGTTAACATTACGACAGGATTTCCTTTGGCTGCCAGTCAAGCAAGTACGTTTGTCGGTAGCCTTATTGACCTGCAATTGAACGGCAAACAGAACGGAGACCGTTTCAGGCTTAAGCAAATCAACCAGGTGCTTCGTCATCCCTTCGCAAAATACATATCACCCGAATGTCCGATTATTTGCAAAGAGCTCAACGAGCACAAACAGTTCTTTCCTAAAAGAACTATCCTTACCGAAGGGCATGACGAAGCTGTGGGCGAACTCTTCGAAGATATTGCAGAAGAGAATGGTTACCTACCATTGCTCGCATGGATAGCCCGGATGCTTAAACGGGTAGGAATAGGTTCGGCACACATTGACGACCCATTGATGCACGAATCTATTTATCGAATGTACACGCTTGTCAATCGCCTGGATGCCATCTCGATGCTTTCGGTAGTAACGACAGATAACGTATTAATGCAACATGTTGACCCTCAAACAGGGCGCCAAATAGTTAATGTTTCCATATTGCAAAAGTTGATGAGTCAGCTATTGCAGGCTGCCACCATTCCGTTTCATGGCGAACCGGCAAAAGGTGTGCAGATTATGGGAGTGCTTGAAACGCGAAATCTTGATTTCGATCATGTCCTTGTGTTGTCGTGCAATGAGGGGAAACTGCCCAAAGGTATCAACGATGCATCGTTCATTCCACATTCACTTCGTGCGGCCTATGAGTTGACTACGGTCGAAAACAAGGTCGCAATTTATGCTTACTACTTCTATACTCTGCTGCAACGGGCAAAGGATGTGACGTTAACTTACAACAATGCTACCGATGACGGACAAAAGGGAGAAATGAGCCGGTTTATGCTTCAGTTTATGGTAGAGAACAGCAACAGACACGCATTGCATCGTCTAGCCCTAAAATCCGGACAAAGTGCCACCATTATTCAACGAAAAAGAATAGATAAAGATACTCGTGTACTACAACGTTTGGATGCGTTGGAACGCTTGTCACCCACGGCCATATATCGATATCTGCGGTGCCCATTGCAGTTCTATTATCATACTGTATGCAAGCTTTATGAAGATGATAATGATGACGAAAACGAAATAAACAACATGACGTTTGGAAATATCTTTCATCGAACGGCCGAACTCATTTATCACAGACTGTCAAAAGATACAGACCGTATCATAACTGCAGATGAAATCAGAGACATTTACAACGATCCTGATGCCATTTATGCTCTTATTGACAATGCGTTTAGAGAAAAGCTGTTCAAGATAAACGACATTAATTTCAAGCCTCACTACAATGGATTGCAACTGCTTAACCGTAAGGTTATCTTCATCTACATACGACGACTGCTCGAATTGGATATCAAGACGGCTCCTTTTGCTATCGTTGCACTTGAGAAAGACTTCTATGATAAAATGACATTTGCGGTCAATGGCAAACAACGTACGCTTATGATTGGTGGCCAGATAGACAGGTTGGATCGCATTGAGGCTGGTTCAAGACATTTAAGAGTTATTGACTATAAAACAGGAATGCCATTGAACACTCCTCCGTCGGCAGTGAGCGACTTGTTTGACTCGTCGCTGATGGAAAGCAAACACACCGACTACTATTTGCAAGCCTTTCTCTATGCGTCAATCATCAGACAAGGCGAAATGTCGTCAAAGGTGGCAAATCAGGAAAAACTACCCGTTGCGCCAGCGCTACTTTTCATCCGACAGACACAAAAGAAAGACTACAATCCCATATTGTCCTTTACTGGGGAAAAGAGAGGAACACGACAGCTGGTGGTAGATATAGACACGTATCTTAATGAATTTATTGATGGATTGAAGAACTTGCTTGCCGAAATATTCAATCCGGAAATGCCTTTTATCCCCACGCAACAGATTAAACGATGCCAAGTATGCCCTTATAACAAAATTTGTGGAGTGTAAACAAAACTTGGCACATTACTTGCTGAATGAAATAAAAAGCATTAATTTTGCATTTAATCATTTAAAGAAAGGTAAGAAGATTATGACCAGTCAGTTTTCGCCTAAAGTGTCAGAAATCCTTGCTTTCAGCAGGGAAGAGGCAATACGCTTGGCCAGCAACAATGTTGGCCCAGAGCATCTGTTGCTGGGAATTCTGAGAGGGAAAAGCGGACCCGTAATAGAATTGTTTCATCGGTTGGATATCAATATTCAATATGTTAAAGCTGAACTGGAGCAACGCGTAAAAGAAGAAGTAGCTTCCACGCCAATCCATGCAAGCGAACTTATATTGAATGAAAGAGCTAACAATATATTGAAGCTAGCCGTGCTGGAAGCTCGTATACAACACACACAGTTGGTAGATGTGCAACACTTGTTGTTGGCCATACTGCATGATCAAATAGCGAATGGTGCAAAGGAAGTACTCGGGGCAAATAGTCTTGATTATGAAACTGCATTGCAAATGCTTCAGAAAAAACCGACAACGGACGGCCTTGGGCTACCTGATGAAGACGAGGACTTTGATGAAGAAGATATGGCAAGGCAGCAAAATGGAAATTCTTCCAATTCGGCTACCACAACCAAAAGGCAGAGCGCATCAAAGACCCCCGTTCTCGACAATTTTTCAGTTGATTTAACAAATGCGGCAACGGAGGGGAAACTCGATCCTGTAGTGGGACGCGAGAAAGAAATTCAACGTGTAGTGGAGATATTGTGCCGCCGGAAAAAAAATAATCCTATTTTAATAGGTGAGCCTGGGGTGGGAAAAAGTGCCATCGTTGAAGGCCTGGCTCAGCTTATAGCTGCACACAAGACATCGCCTTTGTTGTTCAATCGCCGTGTAGTCAGTCTAGACATGACGGCCATTGTAGCAGGAACCAAGTATCGGGGACAATTTGAAGAACGCATTAGGGCTTTACTGAAAGAGCTCGAAGCCAACAACAACATTATTGTTTTTATCGACGAGATACATACAATCATTGGTGCGGGATCAACACCTGGTAGCATGGATGCCGCCAACATTATGAAACCAGCATTGGCAAGGGGAGTCATACAGTGCATCGGAGCGACAACTTTGGACGAATATCGTAATTCGATAGAGAAAGACGGGGCTTTAGAACGCCGTTTCCAAAAGGTAATTGTTGAACCCACCACTACGGATGAAACATTGCAAATCTTACAGAATATCAAAGAAAGATATGAATACCATCATCATGTAACTTACAGTGATGAGGCACTACAAGCATGTGTTAAGTTAACCGATCGCTATGTGGCTGATCGCTTCTTTCCAGACAAGGCTATAGATGTGCTCGATGAAGTGGGCTCACGCACACACTTATTGCATACAGAAGTACCTGCAGAACTTACTGACAAGGAAAAGGAAATAAGTGAAATTAAGCATAAAAAAGAACTGGCTGTTAGTAACCAGAACTTTGAATTGGCTGCAAGTTTTCGAGATAAACAGACTTCTTTGGAACACGAATATGCTGAAATGCAACGTAAATGGCAAGAGGGCGATGTCTCAACACGACATAATGTTACCGATGTCGATGTTGCCGATGTTGTTTCAAGCATGACAGGTATCCCTGTACAGCGAATGGCAGAATCAGAAGGGAAAAAACTGAGAAGTATGGCTTCCGAACTGAAAAAGAGTGTCATCGCACAAGACCCCGCTATAGACAAGATGGTAAAAGCCATCCAGCGTAATCGTGTTGGATTGAAGGAAGCCAATCATCCAATAGGCGTGTTTATGTTCTTAGGCCCCACTGGAGTTGGAAAGACCTATTTGGCTAAACAACTGGCGGAGCAGATGTTTGGAACACGCGACGCATTGATACGAATAGATATGAGCGAATATACAGAAAGTTTCAATGTGTCGAGGCTTATCGGAGCGCCACCGGGATATGTGGGATATGAAGAGGGCGGACAGCTCACGGAGCAAGTGCGTCGTCACCCCTACTCTATTGTGTTGCTCGACGAGATAGAGAAAGCACATGGAAACGTTTTCAATATGCTGCTACAAGTACTCGATGAGGGACGCTTAACGGATGGGAATGGTCGACTAATAGATTTTCGCAATACCATAATCATCATGACATCCAATGCTGGCACACGCCAACTCAAGGAGTTTAGTCATGGCGTTGGTTTTAATGCCGGAGGTTTGTCGAGTGTTTCTAACTTGAACGAGAAAGACAAGCTTTATGCACGTTCCATCATACAGAAAAGCCTTAGCAAACAATTTGCGCCTGAATTTCTGAACCGACTCGACGAAATTATCACGTTTGATCAGCTCGACCTTGATGCAATAAAGAGCATCATCAACATTGAATTGGTTGGTTTGTTAAAGCGAATAAATGAGTTGGGTTACAACATGGAAATCACTGAAAGCGCAAAAGAGTTCGTCGCTACAAAAGGATATGACGTGCAATTCGGCGCTCGACCGCTTAAACGTGCCATACAGACATACATAGAAGATGGAGTCTGCGAGCGTATTCTTTCTGGCGAATTGAAAGAAGGAGCTACGATAAAGATAGATAAGCTCGAGTCTCGGGATGAACTTTCGTTCAGTTGATTCAACGTTTCCTTTTGATTTATCGATATGGTTTCGACTCGGATCTAACGCTCTGCAGTATATCATTCCTCATTATGGAATTTGGTGATACCCTTGTGCCGTAGTCTTGGCTCAACGGAGATTGTCCGTGGATGCATAGAGCAAAACTATCTTAAAGACTATCGGAGAATGGTTGTATCTTTGCTGCATGAATTGTGAACAGATAGATTTTTATAAGGGCTTGGCCATATACTTTTTGCCCGAAGGCGTAACAAAATATTTTGACTTGGTGGACTTCTGCGAGGAGCCTGCACATAAGAGCGACCAACCTTACAAAAAGGAGTTGCACTTGTATCTTGACGAGCGTGACAATCGTCCCGAAGGGTTTTCAGGCATAAAGTCCAATGGCTTTACGGAGGAGAAGCAGATTCTCGACTTCCCCATCCGCAACCGACGCTCGGTTCTACATGTACGACGTCGTCGCTGGCTAACATCAGACGGAAAGAGCGTCATCGTACCATTGGCTGACGCAGCAAAGATAGCCTGTGAAGGAACGTCATACTCGAAAGAGTTGGCGCTTTTTTTAAACCTGGCGGATGGACAGTGAAGTTGTGACAGCCAAGAGTTTGAGTTGGACCTACATGGTCAATGCCAATACCTTTGAGCGTGCCTACAAGGACACCTTGAGTGGATACTCCACTTGGGAGCACAGAGACCATACCAAGCAGTGGGTGTTGAATCCAGAGAACATTGGGCCACGTTTCGGCATAGACGAGACCTCTTTCTACCATGAGCTATAAACCATCGTGCACAACAAGGATGCCCACGGTAAGAAAGGCTCTATCATAGCCATCGTCAAGGGGGTACGTCCCCAGAAAGTGGCATCGGTGCTGCTGCAGATTCCTGAAGAACAGCGCAAAAAGGTGAGCACTGCCACGATGGATCTTTCCGACAATATGCGCTCCATTGTCAGGATTGCATTCCCAGAGGCGACCGTCGTTCGTGACTGTTTTCATGTAATCAAGCGAGTCAGGGAGGGCATAGAGAAACTACGGCTTCGTTTCAAACGAGATGCGGTCAAGGACGTGAATAGAGAAAAGGCCGAGTTTAAGAAATATCTCGAAGGGTTGGCAAAGAAACGCAAGCAATACCGTGAACGACGGAAAAAACAAGGCAAAAAGCCATGTAAGGGCAAGAAGCGTGACCCAAAACCTAAACGGCTGAGCACAAGGTTTGAACCTATCAAACTGGGAAACGGGGAAACTACTGTGGACACCCTCACCAGATGCAGAACGCAACTATCCAAAAGTCGCAACAAATGGACCGAGAAGGAAGAGAAGCGAGCCAATGTCCTCCTTGAGAAATACCCCAAACTGAAGGAGGCATACAATCTCGTAGACGACTTGCGCACTATTTTCCGCAACAAAAATCTGACTCCAAATACTGCTAAGGACAAATTGGCTGGGTGGTACAAGAAGGTGACAAAATCAACTTTACGTGAAATCAAATCTGTCAAGAACTCCATCAGACACTATGAGGATGAGATACTAAACTATTTCGACAAGAGGGAAACAAATGCGTCGGCTGAGTCGCTAAATTCCAGAATGAAGGGCTTCCGCTCAAGCTTAAGAGGGGTAAGAGATATACCTTATTTCTTCTACCGGTCTATGATGGTCTTTGGATAGTTTTTGCTCTATGCATCCACGGACAATCCCCATTGAGCCCATATAACAGTATTCTTTGTAGTAGGCATTGAACAAAGTCAGTTGCTGTGCTCCGAAAGTATTCGCATTGGTATCATCGGCATCAATAATGATCCTTTTCGGTGCT
>CAVKHW010000050.1:0-19101 GCA_963656105.1 Eggerthellaceae bacterium | reverse complement strand
CGCAAATATATTGAATGATAATTTATTGAATTTCAGTTAATTACATTTAATTAGTGAACCCTAGTTAGGGCTTTTCAATTGAATGTTATCGACTGTATTTCATTGCAATTGATGCAATTTTCGGGATCAGAGGAAATTGCTACAAGGTAGCTTATTTCTGATGGTCAAATAGGGAAGGAAACATAGCTGAAAAATTGCAAAATGAGCAATCCTTCGAACACCCAAAATTAATTTAGCTGTGCATTTTTACAACACGCCTTAATCAAAAAAATAAGGGGGTGAATGCCTTCATAATCCGCATTTACCCCCTACTATTTTTATTATCTTCAGAACGTCAGTGTTTTCCTGACAATCGCTAGAGCTGGCTACCCTTGGTGAGTGTCGCGCAACAAGTCGTTGACAGTTTTGACGGGGTTGAACGTTGATAGTGGCACTTCCACGAAGATGGTGTTCCAATCGCTCATCGCTCCATTCCATAATCCAGGCAATTCAAGTGCTTTCAGTTCACGACCATTCTTGCTTTTTGAACTGATGAAACCTGTCTGGTGGTCTACATATTGAGGGAGATCGAAAGCTTTTCCGCGATAATCTTTAGTGGCACACACCAAATCTACGGGATTGAAATGAGTGCCTCCGGCAAACATCTTCATGTATTCAGCGTTGTTTGTATCAATCTGACTACTCTCCAAGATTTGCAGGCTTACCGTTCCGTCTTGGTTATAAGCCAAGAATGGGCCACCGCCAGGCTCGCCAACATTCTTCACTACACCACATACCCGCATGGGGCGGTTGAGCTTACTCTTCAGATAACACACTAATTCAGCATCTTCCAATACCTTGATATCAGCCTTCCGGCACCCCAAATCGCGTTGAACAAAACGAATAATCTCTTCAAGTTTTTCGTGATTGTATTGCCCAGAATCTATGGTCTCCAAGTAATTAAATGCCTTTCGCTGCATTGCTACGAGCACGCCAGCAATAATCTGCTTCCACCGCACCGTGTCACTCTTCAGACGATCGGGAACCACGTTGTCGATGTTTTTCACAAAGATGATGTCGGCATCTATGTCATTGAGATTCTCGATGAGTGCGCCGTGACCTCCTGGACGGAAGAGTAGGCTTCCATCCTCATTGCGGAATGGTGTGTTATCGGGATTAGCAGCAATCGTATCGGTACTCGGTTTCTGCTCAGAGAACGTGATATTGTACTTTACACCGAATTTCTCCTCATAATAATGTTTGCATTCGGAAACTCGCTGCTCGAAGAGATGCAGATGGTCGTGACTTACTGTAAAATGCACATTGGCTTCACCATTGCTTTTTGCATAAAGTGCGGCCTCTACCAAATGTTCTTCCATTGGCGTGCGTGACCCATTTTCATACTTATGAAAAAGCAACAGGCCTTTGGGTAGTTGTCCGTAGTTGAGACCTTCTACATCCAGCAAATTCGCCACTACAGCTTTGTAATTACCATCGGCCATGAGTTGTTCCACGCTCTTACCATTGTTGGCATTACACTTTTTGCACAGAGCCTCATAGAAGGCAAACTTTTTAATGTGGTTGAAAAAATCCTTTTCAAAATCGGTTTCGGGAGCATTATAGCTGGCGTTAAGGAAGGCAAACACGTTCTTGAACATACGGCTGGCAGCACCTGATGCTGGAACAAACTTAACCACCTTATGACCTTCACGTTTATAGGTATCCCACTCCTGTACGGCTTCTTTACATGTTGTTTCATCGGGAACCACAATACCCTTGCCAACAGCTGCTGCAGCCTGTATCTTCAGAAAGGGGAAGCCTTCTCGATGTTGAACAAGTTGGTGTTCCACCTGTTCCACGGTCATGCCGCGGCTTTCAATTTGTTTCTTGTCTGCTTCTGTGAACATAATGCAATTAATATAATGTTGATTCTTATTTTTGCAAAAATACATATTTATTTTGTCACTTGTGCTGACTAATGCCGTTTTTCAACAAACTTAGTGTAATTTCATGCCAATTTAACAATTAGCACCTTCTTTGTTGTTTCGGGGCTGATGGCTACTCTGCCGTCTACACGTCGTCCCAAAAGCCATACGATCCCTGTTCGATCGGTCAATACTAACTGATGTCGCCTTTCTAAAGCCGTAACCTTTTGATCTGTCAGGAAATCGGACACAAGTTTCGATCCTTTCATACCATAGGGCACAAAACGGTCGCCAAGTTGTACGTTACGTATGACCAACGGAAATAATAATTTATCAGCGTCGATAGTAGCCATGTGTGCTTGGCGCGACGGGGTAAGGTAGTTTATTTCTTCGCTAAACGTAATACGCATTTCGTGTGTTCCTTGTCGAATAATATAAGTTCCACATTCTGGAACACACAGATTGACTCCATCGCTTTCCCATTCCTTTTTATCAATGACACATAAATGCCCTCGATCAATAGTTCCAATCGTATCATGGGTTGACCACAAGTTGCCATTCTTCTGATTTACAGTTATTTCTTCCACTTGCGTTCGACCAAATCCGTAAGTTTTCAACAGATGCCAAAGAAGACTTTTTGGAGTAGGCAACCGCATGAGTGCAGAAAGGTCTATATCGAGTAAAACATATTGTTGGGGCTTAACACATACATTGCGAGCTTGCTCGTTTAGCGAATGGTAAACAATGGTCTCCACTTCGCCAAGATGATCAGCCATGCGAAGAATATTGTCTCTAACGGCAGGATTGATATTTTCCAAGACTGGCATGACATTCAGCCGAATTTTGTTGCGTTGCACATCATCCTCGAGATTTGTTCGATCCACAACGAAATCTTGATTAAGATCCGTCAGAAATTGAATCACATCTTGACGCGAAACACCCAACATCGGACGGAATATATTATTGTTTTTCCATCTCATTCCTTGCAAACCACGCAAGCCCGTTCCTCTAACCATATTGAGTAGTATGGTTTCGACCTGATCGTCGCAATGATGGGCTACACAGATGCCGTCAGCCTGAATATCATGACACAACTGATCGAAATAATGGTAACGAAGTGTTCGGGCAGCCATCTCAATAGACACTTTATGCAAATGGGCATAATCTGCTGTGTCAAAATGAATTTTATGCAATTCAATTCCGTAACTTTCGCATAGCTGTACACAGAATTGTTCATCCCGATTGCTTTCCTCGCCTCTAAGATGAAAGTTACAATGGGCAGCATGAACATGGTAGCCCAAGGCTATGAGTGCACGCAACAAAGCTACGCTATCAGGGCCACCCGATAATGCCACGATATAAAAGCCGTCACGACACAATAGGTCGTGACGGCTTATGTCGTCTGAAATTTTTTTTAGGAAGTCGTTTTCCATACTGTTATTTCTAAGCCATATCATGATGGCTGTTCTTCATTCCACATAAAGTACCAGTCCTTTAAGGTATTCACCCTCCGGATGGTAAATGTTGATGGGATGATCTGCTGGTTGGTGAAGCTGGTGCAGAATTCGCACTTTACGCCCTGTCTGTGCAGCGGCCGTGAACACCGCACTGCGAAATTGGTCTTTGCTTACAGCCTGCGAACAACTGAAAGTAAACAACAAGCCTCCCTTATTAACAAGGCGAAATCCCTTTGTGTTTAGCCGGATATAACCTTTCAAGGCATTATGAAGAGCAGCACGGTGTTTGGCAAATGCTGGTGGGTCAAGTACAACAATATCATATCCTTCGCCCTTATTTTCCAAATAGCGGAATGCATCTTCGCAGAAGGCCTGATGACGCGTGTCGCCGGGGAAATTGAGGGAAACGTTACTATTGGTAATCTCAATAGCTTTAGCACTGCTGTCTACCGAATGGACGCACTTAGCACCCCCTCTCATAGCATATACTGAGAAACCGCCCGTATAGCAAAACATGTTAAGAACTGATTTGCCTTGCGAATAATGTTCGAGCAATGACCGATTTTCGCGCTGGTCTACAAAAAATCCCGTCTTTTGGCCACGAAGCCAATCCACATGGAACTTAAGTCCATTCTCTACTGCCACATTGTCATCGGTATGGCCAAATATAAAACCGTCTTCTTCATCCAGATGAGCCTTGTAGGGAAGTGTCGTTTCACTTTTATAGTAGACTTGATCTATACGGTCGCTCATTGTGTCCGTTAGGGCTTGGCAGATATCCATGCGGTTAAGGTGCATACCCACACTATGAGCCTGCATAACGGCCGTTTTACCATAACAATCAACAATCAATCCTGGTAGCCAGTCGCCTTCACCATGCACCAACCGATATGTGTTGTTTTGGGAATTGTCGGCTATGCCGATATGTTGGCGCATTGCAAGTGCAGCAGAAAGCCGATCACGCCAAAAGACTTGGTCGATTTGGATGTCGTCGAACGACAATACGCGCACGGCGATGCTACCTACCTGATAGTGGCCAACGGCAATGAAGTCGCCAGAATGAGTGATAACACGAACAATCTCCCCCTCTTGGATGCCTTTGTCAGCACGTTGAATGGCTCCAGAGAAAACCCACGGATGAAAACGTAGCAACGACTCGTCTTTTCCTCGTTTCAGGTATATGCATTTGTACATGATGTATTATATTTCTTGACTATTGTTTTGTTCTTCCTTCTCGTATCATCCTTTTGCCGCCCTTCCGATAGGATCATTGAGAAATTCATTATTTCCCGATGGCTTTGTATCCGTTTGCTTTAGTTCTGGAACCTTTATCAATTCATATTCGTGGGTTGTTTTCAAACGCAAAATCTCCTCATAAAGCAAAATACAACTCCAAGCATCGATAGCAGCATACTGGCGTTGTTTGTTGTCGAGGAGAGGTGCTTCCCAGTTTGACAGTCGCTGGCGCTTGGATATCTTTTGGCCAAAAATGTTTGCATAGAGTTTTTGCAAACTAAGATCTTCTATTCCCAACGATGGCACAACATCTTGCAAATCGATGAAAAGACCGGGTTTGAAGGTTTCGCGCTCTTCGAGGCCGCGAATGTCATCATGCCACGACAGGCCAATCTTCTTGACGGTCGTGTCTTCCAACAGTTGCTTGATAGCAGGCGTGATACCAGTAAGGTTTAGACGAAAAAGAAAACAAGTGGTGCGGTTCGACACTTGAAGCAACGAAACCTTATGGTGTTCCCCCTTGTGAAACGCAGGTTTCGTCTCAGTGTCTACGCCAAGAATGTCGCTCGACAAGAGATAGTCAACTGCTTTTTGGGTTTCGCCAGGCGAAATGATACTAATAATCCGGCCAGGGAACGTGACTTGTGGTAAGCCGGTAATGGCCTTTTTGTCGAACTTGTTGTATAGGGTCTTCTTCATCTTCACTGCGTAACGATTTGCAAAAGTATAAAAAAGATATGAAATATACCTAAAATTACACTTGTATTTATTGGAGATTGCCCACAAATAGTAATACATAACTAAAATTTCCCACTTGGATAATACATCCAAAAGTGGGAAACTTTAGTGACAAAATAGCACCCTCAAGTCTTTTTGTCATTACTTTGGAGTAGGAGAGAGGTTTGGGGAAAAGTAAAGTCCTCTCTCTTCTATCCCATGGCATTTATTCTACCAAAGCTGTAAACGATTACTCTCCGGAATAAACATTTTGTCATTTTCCTTCACGCCAAATGCCTCGTACCAGGCATTAATATGGGGCAAAGCACCATTCACACGCCATTCGCCAAGTGCATGGGGATCACTCTTCACCCGATTGCGTATTTCCTGATCAGTAATATTCTGTCCCCAGACACCTGCATAAGCGAGGAAGAAACGTTGCTCGGGAGTAAAGCCATCCTTTGTTTTCAGCGGAGATTTTGCCATGACATTTTTGAAAGCATTGAAGGCAACTTGCAAACCTCCATGGTCAGCCAAATTCTCACCCAAAGTAAATTTGCCATTTGAATGCAGCCCCGGCAACACCTCTATGGCATCAAAGAAGTCGGAATAGAGTTTAGCGCGCTGCTCAAATCCTTTAGCATCGTTGGCCGTCCACCAATCATGTAGATTACCGTCGGCATCGTACTGACGTCCCTGATCGTCAAATCCGTGGGTCATTTCATGGCCAATCACCACCCCGATGGCACCATAATTGAAGGCAGCATCGGCCTTGGGGTCAAAAAATGGTCGTTGCAGTATACCGGCAGGGAAGCAGATTTCATTGGTGGTCGGATTGTAGTAGGCATTGACTGTCTGTGGTGTCATGTGCCATTCGTCGCGGTCAACGGGTTTGCCGGCCTTGTCGGCAATGCGCTTGTCGTGTGCAAAAATACGGGCTGCCATCACATTCTCGTAGAAGCTCTTGCTGGGATCAATGGTTAGGTTGCTGTAGTCGGTCCACTTGTTGGGATATCCGATTTTCACATAGAACTTGTCCAATTTCTTGTGTGCGTTGGCCTTGGTAGAATCGCCCATCCATGTTTGGGCATCGATACGCTCTCCTAAGCTAACCTGCAAGTTACGAACTAACTCTTCCATCATTTTCTTCGACTGTGCGGGGAAATAACGTTCGCAATACATCTTGCCAAGTGCCTCGCCCATGGCATTTTGCACTTGATTTGTGGCTCGTTTCCATAGTGGATAGTCCTCCTTTCGGCCACTTATGGTCTTTCCAAAGAATTCGAAGTTGGCTTCACGAATATCGTCGCTAAGATAAGAGGCACTTGCCAAAATCACATCCCACTCCATGATAGCACGCAAATCAGCAGTTGTGAGCAAGGGCAATAGCTTGTCGAGGCCGGCAAAGAAAGCGGGCTGCCGCACATTCATCGTCTGTATGTACTTGGCGTCGATTCCCTTGGCCTGCGTGAAAGCCTTCAAAAATATATTTGGATAGTTCTCTTCAAACTGATTCAGCGTCATCTTATTGTAGTTAGCTTGCGGATCGCGCAACTCAACGTTGCTCTTGGAAATCAAGGCTAACTCAGTCTCGAAACGGAAAACAGCCTGCATCTTATTCTGTGCTTCTGCATGGTTGAAGCCGTACAACTCGAACATTCGCACGATATGCTTTTTGAATGCCTCCCGAACGTCCTGCGTTGCCTTGTCAGTATTGACATACCAATCTTTCTGTCCAAGTGTGAGCCCACCTTGTCCCAAGTTCATGATATTCATGGTGACGTTCTTGTCGTCAGCGCCAAAGTAGGTGCCAAAAGGCACACCATAGCCCATCTTGGCATATTTCAGTTGCACATGACGCAGGTCATCGGTAGTCTTTGCAGCTTCCATTTCATCGAGCAGATGTTTGACCGGCGCAATTCCTTCCTGATTACGACGCGCTGAATCGACGGCCAACTTATAGAAATCGCTTATTTTGCGCTCGTTGGTTCCTGCTTGATACTTCTTTTTAGACAAATCGGTCAGGATAACGTTAATCTGTTTGTTGACATTTTCCTGAAGCATATCAAAACTTCCATACCGACTATAAGCAGCAGGAAGAGGATGGCTCTTCTGCCAGCCCCCAGTTGCAAACTGATAGAAATCGGTTGCAGGACTCACTGTTTTATCGAAATCCGACATGACAAGTCCCGACTTGTTCTGGGCAACGACACCACTTAAAGGAGCCGCTGCAAACAGAAGAATGGGAAATAATTGTTTCATTTTCATTGTTTTGTATTTGAATGATAACTTAGTTTCGGGGCATAAGATTCATGTTATAATGCCACGGGCAATGAAGCATGACTGCTCGGTGAATCAATGGGATGCATTGGAAGAGTTATTCGCCAGCTTGCAATTGTTCAAGCTTTTCCGACAATTCAAGCCAGCGGTCGTTCTCTTTGTCCAAAGCGTTTTTTGTGCTCGTGTATTCTGTAACGAGTTCCATGTTCGATGCATTCTCTGGCGAAATGAAAAGCTGATCCAATTCTTTAATGCGTGCTTCCATCTTAGCTATGTTCTTTTCAGCTTCTTCCACCTCTCGGCTTGCCTTTCTGATTATCTTTTGTTGTTCTTTGTGGTTCAAATAGCTTTGCTTCCCATTTGTCTTACCCGTTGTTGTCTGTTCTTCTGCGGTCGGGTTCTGGCATTGGGGCTGATTATGCAGAGCCTCATGTATGCTATCGGCATTATGCGCTCTTAAATAGTCGTAGATACCTCCAAGATGTTCCACAACCTTTGCTCCGCCAAACTCATACACTTTCGTTACCAGTCCGTCGAGGAACTCACGGTCGTGGGAGACGATAATGGCCGTACCATCGAAGGCTTTGATGGCTTCCTTCAACACGTCTTTTGAAGGCATGTCGAGATGGTTGGTTGGCTCGTCAAGTATCAAGAGATTTACGGGTTCGAGCAGCAGACGAATCATGGCAAGGCGCGACCGTTCACCACCCGAAAGCATTTTGACTTTTTTCTCCGAATTTTCTCCTCCGAACATAAAAGCACCTAACAAATCGTTGATTTTCAGCCGCATCTCGCCCGTTGCCACTTGGTCTATGGTGTCATAGACGGTAAGGTTTTCGTCGAGCAACTGGGCTTGGTTTTGCGCAAAGTAGCCTATCTGCACATTATGTCCTATCTTCAATGTTCCCGTATGGGATATCTCGCCCATAATACATTTCACAAGTGTAGACTTGCCTTCTCCATTCTTACCGACGAATGCCACTTTTTCTCCACGTTTGATGGTTAGGTCAACATGGTCAAAGACGGTATGTTCTCCATAGTCCTTTCGCGCATTGTGACAGATGACAGGATAGTCGCCTGACCGCAAGCACGGTGGGAATTTGAGATGCATAACCTTTCGGTCCACTTCATCTACTTCGATGGGCACTATTTTTTCCAATTGTTTGATGCGTTGCTGCACCTGTACGGCCTTTGTAGCCTGATAGCGGAAACGATCAATGAATGCTTTTATGTCGGCTATTTCCTTTTGTTGGTTCTCGTATGCTCTCAGTTGCTGTTCGCGCCTTTCCTTGCGCAGTACGAGATACTGGTCATACTTTACCCTATAGTCTTCTATGTGACCGCAAGTGATCTCTATGGTGCGGTTGGTCACATTGTTGATGAATGCACGGTCGTGGCTAACAAGCACCACAGCACTGCTACTTTGTGCAAGGAATGTTTCCAACCAATGAATGCTCTCTATGTCGAGATGATTGGTGGGCTCATCGAGAAGCAACACATCTGGATGCCGCAACAATATCTTGGCTAGTTCAATACGCATGCGCCATCCTCCAGAGAACTCGCGTGTAGGACGGTCAAAGTCGGTGCGTTCAAATCCTAATCCCACTAAGGTGCGTTCCATTTCGGCCTCATAGTTCTCGCCTCCCGTCATCATGAAGCGGTCGTGTTCAAGTGTAAAACAATCCACGAGAGCCATGTATTCGGAACTTTCATAGTCGGTTCGGTCGGCCATTTCCTGCTGCATACGTTCGAGCCGTACTTTCATTTTTATGTGGTCGGCAAAAGCCTTGCGCGTTTCCTCGCGCACGGTAGTGTCGTCGGAGAGTTTCATAACCTGCGGCAGATACCCGATAGTAGTATCGTTAGGTATGGCCACCACTCCCGATGTGGGTTGCTGCAAGCTGCACAGAATCTTGAGCATAGTGGACTTGCCAGCACCATTCTTGCCTACCAGAGCAATGCGGTCATGGTCGTTGACAACAAAACTTACATCATGGAAGAGTGGACGTACGCCAAACTCTACCTTAAGGTTTTCTACAGAAATCATCTTCCCAACTACAAATATGTTATGCAAAGTTACAAAAAATAGACCAAAGCAAACGGATTTTATCTTCCTTTTATTACCTTTGTAACCAATGGGCAGAACAAGAGTATTGGAAAACTGGCTCTTGCCGTTTTCTCTCACGCGTTGCCCACACAACTTAAAACCAATCTTCAGATACAATGAAAAAAATATTTTCCCTATTGGCTGCCCTTATCATGGCATGCCCACCAGCTATTGCGCAAAACGTCTCTCTCGAGGGCAAGCGCATCGGTTTCATCGGAGATAGCTATGTTAAAAATCACCGGGATTCCGTGGAATACAGTTGGCACTACAAACTGGCCAAGAAATACGGCATGAAATATTACAACTATGGCCGTAATGGAAGCTGTGTGTCGATAGACATGAAAATCTGGGGGCCCGCAGTGGTCAACCGCTTTCAGAATATGAACGACTCATTGGACATTGTTGTTGTCATTGCGGGCCACAACGATGCCGGACGCCTCTCCGATGCCGTAAGCGACTCCACAACCACCTTGGACAACTACAAAGTACAATGTGAAAAGCTATGCCAAGGATTAATTGACAAATATCCTAACGCGCATATTTTCTGGTTTACGCCTTGGACTAACGATAACCCCAATTTCGAGGTTATTGTCAACACCACCAAGGATATCTGTGGTTCTATGGGCATTCCTGTCTTCGATGCTTACCACGACAGCAACATCTTTGCCCGTAGCGATGCTTTCAGACAAATCTATTTTCAAGGAGGAAAACGCGACCATGCCCATCTAAACAACAAGGGGCACGACCGTTTCTTACCTATTGCAGAACACTTCATTATGCAGTATCTGCAATGACCCTCCCAACGTAAACAGCACTTTCAATCATCGAGTAGGGGGTAAACACTAATCTCTGTGGTGTTTATCTCCTTTTTTCGTGTTTGCCGACTTCACGCACATGCTCACATGCCCTGTATGAAATTTCTGCCCGTTGAGCCAGATGTTTGCCGCTTGCTTGCTTCAGATTTCACCTCACGATGAACGCCCTTTCCTTTGGTTATGTAATTCCTGCTGTTAGGACTTGCTCGGAATTTGCGCCCATTAGACAATTGGTGCCGAACGAGCAAAAATAATAGCTTAAATTTTTAAAATTTAAGCTATTATTTTTCGCCTTTTATGTTCTCTTGCTAATCAAAGCCATTGCACCAGACCTTCCATGGGTGCCTTTACTATACGTCCAAGGTGCATACCTTCTTCGTGCATCACCTCTTCCAGAGGTTTGCGGTAGATTTGGGCTATGCTTCCATTGAAGCCGACGGGCAGACGATCCCATCCCTCATATTGTTTCACGTTGCGTTGCAGGAACGACCGGAAGTGTTGCTTTACAAACTCGTAGACCACAGGTTCGTGGATGTTCTCCTCAACAAATGGCATGAATGAGGCTAAAAACGTATTGGGACACGGCTGGCGATAGACGCGGTCTATGATATCGGCTGCTGTCAGTCCGTACTTTTCGTTGAAACGGGCAATAATGTTCTCTGGCCACTGATGCTTCAGCAAGTTGCCCAACAAATACTTACCCATTGATGCGCCGCTACCCTCGTCGCCGAGGATGAATCCCAAGGGCGACACGTTTTTCACAATGTGCTTGCCGTCGTAAGCACACGAGTTGCTGCCTGTTCCGAGGATGCAAGCGATGCCTGGCTCATGGCCGCAAACGGCAATGGCCGCCCCCAGCATGTCGGAGGCTACCATACAACGGCCAGCGATGTTAAGCTCCGAACGCAATACCTGTTCCACGAAGGGTTGTTTCTCGAGTGTGCAGCCTGCGCCAAAGAAGAATACCGCATCGACCGAGGCCGTAGGCAACATGGGCAACAGGTTTGTACGCAATTCGGCTGCCATCTGCTCGTTGCTTACCTGAAATGGATTCAGCCCTTTGGTCTTTATTTCTTTTATGGCACAGTGGTTGTCCACCAACGCCCAGTCGGTTTTTGTGGAACCACTGTCTGCTATTAATATCATGATGGTCGGTGATTATTATTTATGTACTTGGGTGTAAGTAATGTTTGTTGTTTTATTCAATCCTTCTTTCCGAAAGCCGGGTCGATTTTGATGAATGCCGTAACGATAAATGTGATGACACAGAAGCCCATGACGGCCACAAAGAAGTGTTGGTATCCCATCAGGTCTTTCAGCCAGCCACTGGCCATGCCGGGCAGCATCAGTCCGAGGAACGTGATGGCTGTGCAAAGTGCATAGTGTGAGGTCTTGTACTTGCCTTGCGAATAATAGAGCATATAGAGGGTGAGTGCCGTGAATCCCATGCCGTATCCAAACTGTTCCACAAAGAGGCAAGCGCTGATCAGTATCAGGTTGGATGGCAATGCGTAGCTCATGTAGACGTAGACCACGTCGGGTAGGGTAAGGGCACACACGAAAGGCCACAACCACTTTTTCAGACCATCGCGCGAGGCAAGCCAACCGCCAACGATACCGCCTCCCAATAGTCCGATGAGTCCCACTGTTCCATTGGCTATGCCATATTCGATGGGAGTAAGACCCAGTCCGCCTTCGCTGGCCGGCCGTTGCAGGAATGTGGCAGTCATCTTGCTCAGCAACGCTTCGGGAAAACGGTAGAACAAGAGGAACAATACCACAAAGGCAAAGGAGCGCCAGGATACCTTGGTAACAAATGAAACCAGCGTGTCCTTGAGACCCGCTATCACTTCATGCGCACTCGATGGGCGGTTGGTATCGGCCTTGGCATGAGGCAGAATGTAATGGTGCCATAGCCACAGCATGATGAACAAAGCTGCTAAACCATAAAAGACGAGACTCCAGGTGAACGCCTTGTCATCACGCAGATAACGCTGCAGCAATCCCGCCAAAGAGATTAGCACTCCTTGTCCGAAGATGACGGCAATGCGATAGAACGTGTTGCGGATACCCACAAATAGACTTTGTTTGTGTTCGTCGAGTTCAAGCATGTAATAGCCATCAGCCGCCACATCGTGCGTGGCACTGAGGAAAGCCATGATGAAGAAGCAACACATGGTGCCCTGAAACCAAAGAGAAGTGTTGAGCGTGAAAGCCACGCCAGCCAGCGATGCTCCGAGCAACAGTTGCATGAGCGTTACCCACCAGCGCTTGGTGCGGTAAAGGTCGACAAAGGGACTCCAAATAAACTTGAGCACCCATGGCAATTGCAGCCATCCGGTGTAGAGGCCGATCTCGGTATCGGTAAGCCCCATCTGCATATACATGGTAACCGATACGACCATTACCAGGATATTGGGCAATCCTTCTGCAAAATAGAGGGTGGGTATCCAGGCCCAGGGCGATGTGCTGTGTTGTTTCTTCATGCTTGTTGTTTGTTGTTCTTGGCAATGCGTGCCATGAGTTCCCATGTGCGCATGCGGTCTTTATAGGTATTGTTGCGGTTTTCCTTCTCGATGCTCAAGTCGCCGTCAGAGTTGTCATCCCAGCGGCGGCAGTTGTAAATCGGCTCATAGATACGTCCAATCCCGTAGTTGCGGCTAATGGCCAGCCCCAGGGCGTAATCTTCACCATAGTTCACGTTGGGCAGATTGATCTCGCGCAGCACGGGCGTGTAGAACGACCTTGGCGCGCCCAGTCCGTTGATGCGCAACGCATTGTTGCGCCCGTTTTCGGGGGTCCATTCCTTATGGTCGATCACGCCAGGAGGCAACACGTTGAGATTGATGTCTGTAAGCGTATAGGCACCGATGAGCATAGCACACTGTTGGGCATAGAACGCATCTACTATTTTCTGCAGCGTGTGCTCGTCGGCATAAACATCATCAGAGTCGAGCTGGGCTATGAAACGTCCGCAACGGGCATCGTGCGCTGCGAGGTTCCAGCTTCCACCCACGCCGAGGTCGCGTCGGTCGGTCACAAGGTGGATAATGCGAGGGTCGGCCTGTGCCATTTCGTCCACCAGTTCGGTGGTGCCGTCGGTTGAGTGACATTCTGGCCCGTTTTCAACAACAAAAACATTGTAGTCGAAACTGGTCTTTTGATTGAGTGCGCTTTGTAAGGCATCTTTGATGGTGCGGATACGATTACGCACAGGAATCATGATGCTGGCTTCGACGGGAAAGTACCCTTGATCGACTTGTGTCTGCTTGAAATCGCCTGGTGCAAGATAGCCGCCCACAGCCTTGAGATGCTCGGTACAAGCCTGCTCCATCTCTATCTGTGAGTTGCGGTTCTTGGGATCGACATAGTCGAAGAGGCGTTCGCCAGTCTTACGGTTATCAAGTTCCACCTCCGAATACAAATATTCGTTGATATGCACTATTGGATAGCTCTGTGAAAGCTTCAGCCGGAAATCGTAGAATCCGGCCGCTCTATAGTCGTTGGTTAAGCGACAGGCGGTTTGCTGCAATGCTTGCGTGCGCAGAAGAATCACACTTCCAAAGTTGAAATCATCGCGCAGGCTACCCAGCTGATAATCGATGGTTGGCGCCTCAACACGATGTCCGTCAGCGGTAAGCTTGTAATGGTCGGCGTAAATCATGCCGGCGCCTGTCATTTCGGCCACTGACAACATGCGATCCAAGGCCAAATAGCCCAGTTGTATGTACTGGTGACTCAGATAAACAAGGGTATAAGGGGCGGTG
This sequence comes from Eggerthellaceae bacterium, assembly GCA_963656105.1. Taxonomy (GTDB): domain Bacteria; phylum Bacteroidota; class Bacteroidia; order Bacteroidales; family Bacteroidaceae; genus Prevotella. The sequence goes on along the minus strand of CAVKHW010000050.1, from coordinate 4,818 downwards.
GCTTTGGCTGCAATGACTTTCCATGTGTCACTCTCGGTCATGCCAGTAGGCAAAAAGGTCACGTTGCCCACAAGGTCTTGTTGCAGGCACTCGCGGTTGCGCTGGGTTTCCTCCTCCGTTCCGCAAGGCAGGAAACAATCTATCAAATGATGCATAATTGATAAAGTCTTTATCGGGGTATGATGGTATTTTTATACTGCAAAGTTATATAGAAAAACTGAAAAGGTCATGTTCGAAAGTCGGTTTTTGTATGTCAACGAATAATTTACGGGGAAAAAAGCATATCTTTGCAAAAGAAACCAATCATCAGCTTATATGAAGATACCTTTTTTATTATTGACATTGATCTTGTCGGCTTCAGCGTCGGCACAGACTGATGTGACAACCAGTTATGTCCGCAACGCTTCGTTTGAGAACGATGACATAGCTTCGTTGTCCGCCATCACCAACAACGCCGATGGTCTCAGAGGCTACCGCCTGTCGTCGCCCATAGGATGGACTGTCAGCAGCACCAGTGAGTTGGGGGCATCGCTTCTTGTCACTGCAGACTGTTTTACGGATAACAATTTCGGTAAAGTAACCACTATTCCCGATGGTCAACAGGCATATTATTTGCGCATGGGGTGGAGTGCCAATGCTACAACGCTGCAACAGACATTGTCAAGTCTACCCGCCGGTACTTACAAATTGACCGCCGATGTGCGGTCGGCCTATGCCAATAATGCCGCGTCGTCGCTCCGGCTCTTTGCTGCCGGCAAAGGCACTTCGCTAACATTCAATGCCGGAGAAACCTCATGTTTCACTTCTATGCCATGGCAGAATGTAGGCGTAACATTCACTATGGCTGACACGGCCGACGTCAATATCGGCATACAAGTTGACTGGTTGTCTGGGGGAAGTTGTCTCATGATTGACAACGTTCGCCTTACTCAACTGCCCAAAGGATACGTGGATCCGTCCGAGCAACAAGACTCCGTGAAAAGCATAACCGAGGGCGTTATTACAGCCGACTTTGTAAACGAGGCAACCATGAAAGGCGATTTGCTACAGATGCTTGCCCGTTTCGCCCAATATCTGAAGAACGATTTTCAGGATTGTGTGGCAACCAACAGCATCGGCGAAGCCTGCGGATGTTTCAAGAGCAACAGCACCATGCAAGCCAATGAGGACGGGGTGCGGTCGAACGCCGATCTGGGCATGATTGCTGCATTTCTCGTGAAATACGGCAAGGACAAAGTGGCACTGCCCGAGGGAGTGACATGGGCCGACCTCGAAAACATGGCACGCAAGAGCCTTATATTTGCCTATTCCACCCACAAGGCCAACAAACTGAAACAATGTTCGGGCAATAGCTATTGGGGATCCACAAGCACAGGCGACCATACCTGGGAAAGTTCGCTGTGGGCTATGTCGGTGGCCTATTCGGCTTTCTTCCAGTGGGACAGCTTGAGCGATACGCAAAAAGGCTATGTGAAGGCGCTGCTGAAAGCTGAATGCAACTACGAGCTCCAGCGCACCATACCGACAGGCTATGCCGGCGATACCAAAGCCGAAGAAAACGGATGGGAGGCTGATGTGCTTGCCGTAACGCTCGGCCTTTTCCCCGACGACGAGTTGGCACCGAAATGGTTTGCACGCTTGCGCGAGTTCGCCATCAACAGTTATAGTCACCGCAATGATGCCAGCGACCAGACCGTTATCGACCCCGATTACGACGACACGACTGTGGCCGATCTTTATAAGGGGCAGAATCTGTATGACGACTACACGCTGCAGAATCACAACTATTTCCATACCTCCTACCAAAATGTGGTAATTCAGGAACTGGGTGAGGCTGCGTTGGCCTTGAAACTCTTCCAAAACACGCTTTACGGAAAAGAGACCTGGAAAACCAATGCACTGATGCATAACAACGATGCTGTGCAGAAAGAAGTGCTCAATTGGTTGGCTCTGGCCGATGGCGAGCTGGCCATGCCAAACGGAAACGACTGGAGCCTGTTTCTCTACGACCAAATCACGAGCTATACAACCAACGCCTGTTTCTTGGGCGATGCCGATGCCTTGATGCTCGAAAATCTGGCCTACAAAATGATAAAAGCCCGACAACAGACCACTGACGACGGGTCTTGGTTGTTGCGGTCAGATATTGGCGCACGACGTATGGGTGTGGAGGCGCACCGCGTGATGATGACATGGCTAATGCACGAAGCCCAGTCAACCGCCCATCTCACACCATCCACCTTCGACGACTTCCGTGAGCGCTACGGAACAGCCAAAGTGTTCGCCTCGCAAAACATTGTGCGAGGATATACGCAAGACCGTTTCACTACGTTCTCGTGGGCGCCAGGCATAAGCAGCTATACGGGCTATATCGCCGCCAACTCGGTAGATAAGAACAAGATTGTGGTGCCTTTCAAAGCCAACAACACGGGCAACTTCCTCGGTTGGTACACGGTAAACGGGAAAAACACCAATGCAACTCCCGTGGTCAACGGAATCTACCAACTTAAAGGAGAGGCTTGGGTCATGAACGGAGAACTGGCCACCAATGACGCCACGCTCGACAACCGCTTTGCAATTTACTCCACGCCAGGCAACGCTGTCATTTATCTCGACTACGTTACAGGCTTAGCTTCAGGAACCATTACACGCGAACAAGGGGGGCTTATGGCCATATCCACTGACACTTTGACCCGCACATGCCGCACACTCTACTCAGAAGAAGGCGTTAAAAATCTTGAAGGAACCCAACTAACTTCTCTGGAGACAGAATGGGTGAACATAGACAATGCCTTGGGTATCGTGGCTCCCAATGGAAAGAGCATGGCGTTTGGCGACAGAGCCAACAACAACTCGGTGCTTACTTCCAAGATTTATTCCGCCTTTGACACGCAAAACCGCTCGTTCGATAATGGAACGGTAGTAGACCGACGCAATATTGTATATTATAGCAATGTGGATGCTATTACCACACGTAAGATGAATGAAGGTCTGGTTTCTTTGCGCGATGCTCTTCCTCAAGGATGGAATGGAGTCATTGCTGCCGATCCCGATTCTGTAAGATATTTGCTCCTGAGCAATTTCTGCAGTGAAACGAAAGCTACATTGACAGGCATCGAAACTTCGCTTGGTGCTCCTGTATTCACGGTTCCGACAACCATCAACAAATCTGTGGTGAGAGAAGCCACTTTCAGCGCCGAGCAAAACAATAGTGTGGCGTGCCCCATACGTTTCTTCATCACAGGCGACCATGTCACGGCAGTACAAGATTCTACTCACATTGCCATAAACGTACGTAACGATGTTGATTCAGAACATATTATCGTTGTGAAGGCGACTGTGGACGGAAAAGTGGTGGAAAAAACTATTACCTTGACCTCTGATATTAAAGTGGGTTGGTCAAATGGCGAACTTGTGGTTGAAAGCACCCCTTTCCCCGAAGCGGTCGGCGACACTCTCACGGCAGGATTCACCGACGTTACCGACCGCTATCTGAATAATCCTAACTTCGAACAAGACGAAACCTACAGCACTTTAAGCGAAAATGTAACGGCAAACGGAGTAAGCTATGCTCAGTGTTATACTAACACGGTTGCCGCACCTAACGCCAAATGGCCCAATGTACTCACGGTAAAAGGATGGGCCGATGCCGGCCAGCTCACCGCTGGCAGTAAATATTGCCGCATGTATTCCATGCCCTATGGCACAACCCTCTATTGCGTAAGTCCATCATCGGTAGGCAATTACGCTGCCCGCACAGCACGGCCTGTAGCCGACGACAGTTGTGGAGTAAGGTGCCTGACGGTGCTGAACTCGTGGGATGCTGGTGCAAACGCCATTAAACAGACGGTGACACTGCCAAAAGGTAGTTACCGACTATTGGTCGACATGAAGTATGAGTGTGCTAATCAAACCGACAACAACGGCAAAATGGTTAGCACCAGCGGAGGAAATATCAACACCAGTTTGACTGGCTTGGTCATAGGAAACGATATTCATTATGCCTATCCGAGCACATCCAATACTTGGACTGTAATGCCATTCGACTTCGAACTGAACGAACCAACTGATGTTGTGGTAAGCATCGGATATCAAAGCAGCAAGGCTGTTGGTGCGGCCAACAATACCTTATTATATATTGACCATGTCCGCCTGTTGGAAAAGACAACCAATGGGGTTGCTGGTGTGGTGCATAGTGAAAACAACAACACATCCGATGCTATATATAATGTGTTGGGGCAGCAGCTTGCACATCCTACGCACGGCATCTATATACAAGGAGGAAAGAAATACATACGGGTGAAGTGATTATGTATCTTAGAATAAAAACCTAAAGAAATGCATTCCAACCTCTCTAAGTTAGCAGAGAAAAGATACCAAATAACAATTCTCTGCTAGCTTAGAGTGGATAGAATGTTGATTAACAAATACACGAATGATATGTTTTATACAAAAAAACATACCGAATATTTGGAAGTTTAAAATAAAAGCATTACCTTTGCATCGCATTTGAGAAATGGTGCATAAAACTTTACGAAGCCAAGGAAGTTTGGGTGAGTGGCTGAAACCAGCAGTTTGCTAAACTGCCGTGCGCGATTAGCGTACCGGGGGTTCGAATCCCCCAGCTTCCGCAAAGGATTGTGAACTTAAAAGGTTTTTCAAATGATGCTCGGTTCATCTAACGGTTAGGATACAAGATTCTCAATCTTGGCATAAGAGTTCGATTCTCTTACCGAGTACAGCTAATTAAAAGTTTTAAAGAAGGTGGATTCATCTAATGGTTAGGATACAAGATTCTCAATCTTGGCATAGGGGTTC
>CAVKHW010000049.1:0-19495 GCA_963656105.1 Eggerthellaceae bacterium | reverse complement strand
TAGCAATAAACAAAAGTAACTAAATGGGCTGAATTCCAAGCGAGGAATCCAGCCCAATCTTTTTCATGCTCAAAAAGTTTTAGCGGACAGCAATGATTTCGAAGCGGAAGGGATTGTCCTGCGCATCGTTGCGTTGCACCATGAGGCGCAGCGAGGCAAGCGCACCATGGTAGTCGCGCTGACGGTAGCGGTCGAGCATGTCGCAGAAATGGCGGTTGACCTGCAGCAACGGCGTGGCCGCAGGAATCTTCGCCGTGCGCAGGAGGCGCACCTCAGGCATGATAGAGTCGATCATGCCGCGGCGGTAGGCCTGATGGGCCAGCCCAAAGAAGGCCACCTGCGACGCTCGCCACTTCTCCACCTTCACCATGCCGTGGAACGCGCGCCGGTAGTAGTCGATGACAAGCGCATCGAAGCCCCGGTCGTTGTTCACATCGGAGTAGGTACGAAAGAGATTGGCCAGGTTCAGATAGATAAACGGCGTGACAGTGGTGGCATGCTCCTTAAGCGAGAGCTTGAGCGCGCGGTTCATGTAGAAGTAAGCCTTCTGATAATCGAGGTAATAGAAGAAATACATGTACCCCATGTCGTCCATGGCACTCAGGGCACGGCGGCGGTCGTCGGCCGTGGCACTCTTGTCGTAATAGCGGTTGGCCACAACCGAATAGTAGAGCAGCGCACTGTCGCGAAGCTCTTCGTTGCTCAGCATGTCGTAGGCTCTATCGAGCAACTTGGCGCTCGGCACCGACTCCAGATTGGAGCCGGCCGGCGCATCGGCAGCGCGCGCGGCCAATACCGTCACTGTCAGCCAAAACGCTGTAATGACGGCATAAAGGGTTTTACTATGGTTGCTCAACAACTTTCTCACGGTTATCTCTCTTACGGCACGAGGACATAGCCTCTACGGGCATTTTGCAAAGATAACAATAAAAACGCGGACAACGTGACGTTGCGCCATAAAAATGCGAAACGCATCGCTGTGGCACGTAGTACAAAGCGGAAATTTCCAAGCGCGTTATACCCATGCAATGGCCGCGCCATGGATGGTGTAAACACAGAATGCCCCTAAAGGGGGCACATATTTAAAAAAGGATAGGGGGGCTCCCTATCCTCATGATACGTGCCCTCTGCGGGGCAATGACTTTCGAACTGTGCAATGGACTATTAATATAAGGTGTAGGGTTTTAATCGGGCTACTTTTACTTTTTTCGTCGGGAACACAGCCCCCCCCCGGGCTATGCTCCTTCAGAAAAAAGTAAAATATGCTCGTTTAATTCATAAGTCCATCAAGTTATAGTTCATGTAATCAGTCTTAGCTATCGGCATTGCGCTATGCGCAAATGTTTACCAAATGCTCATGTCCTTCTGGTAGCCGGCCCAATTGACATCGTCGTTTTGGTCGTACTCTTCCTCATCATCCCAGTCCACAGAGCCTTTGTCGTTATGCTTGGCATCGGCCCATGGGTCTTGCGATCCTGCGAGCATAGAGCATTCGGTTCCGATGTTCACCACCTCAGTGGTGGGGCTTGTATATTTGCGTTTCTTCATGGTGTATGCTTTTTATCTTGCAGCGTGTTGAGATGTCACGCCCTATTAAACTTCTTCTTTCGACGGATGGCACATCGTGTCGTTGGAGTTTATCGGGCTTCTTTTACTTTTTTCGTCAGGAACACAGCCCCCCCGCCATGTTCCCTCAGAAAAAAGTAAAATTTGCTCCGTTGAATTTACATGTTCATCCTATTAACATTCGTGTAAACCGTCTTCATTATTCATCCTATCAAGCCACGTTAGCGAACCACGACCTTCGTTCCGTTGACGAGGTAGATGCCGCCGGGCAGTGCCACTGAGTGGGAGTCGCCAGCCTTCAGGTTGCTGACATCGACGGTTTGTCCGTTGATCGTGCGCACACTGACGCTTACTGCCTTGTTGGCCTTTACGGTGAGCTGGCCTGCGTTGACTGAATACTGGAAGCCAGTGTTGGTTGTGTTGTCGGTCAGCGCGTCGATGCCTGTGGGATCGGTGCCCGGCTCAAGCGAGATGGCGATGTAGCGCACAGCTGCGTTCAGACCCGACACATTGTAATAGCCGCGGAACGGCATGACGTAGACGTTCGAATAGCGGTCGTCGAGATTGAGTGAGGAGGCGAAGAGGCTCTTGTTGAAGTAGAAGATGCCGTCGGTCTTGGGCACGGTCACTCCGCAGAACGAGGCGTGTGCGGTGAGCGTAGAGGCTGTGCCACCCACGGTAGCATTGGCAGTCTCGCCGGTGACGAGCGGACTGTCGGCCGTGACGGGTGTCTTGGCGATGGTCGATCCCTTCTGGCGCACGGTGAAGACCGTCTTCGATGCGTCGCTGGTCTGTGCCTTGTCTATGCCCACGAGGTAAGGCGTGTTGGCCTCGGTTGTGACGGCTGAGGTGAGGGGCGAGAAGTGTCCGTCGACCTTGTAGTCATAACTATTGGCCATGGTCATGTTGTCGAGTGCATTGTTCTCGTTCATCTTGTAGAAGGTGAAGGCGCACTGGTCGTCATCGTTGGCATACTGTCCGTCGGCATCCACTGCCACGGTGAACGGCAATGCGAGCGAGAGCCACTGAGCACTGCTGTGGTTGAGGGTGTACTGACGGGTGTAGCGCACCTCGTTGGCAGCGTTGACACGAATGTCGAACGGAGCGAAGAAGGGTTGCTGGTCGGTCAGCACAATGTCGTTGTCGGCCACATAGTCGTCGCCCGACATGGAGAGCGTGGCCACATTGTTGGCCTTGTAGGACACACCCTTAGGCAGGTAGATCATGGCATTGGTTGCAAGTGCGTCGCGGATGTCGTCTATCGTGCCAAGCGTAGCGTCGTCGGCACTGTAGAGCACTGAGTTGATGCCGCTGGCGTCGAGATAGAGTATGTGCTTCGCATCGGCTGGAGCGCCCGTCTTGCCGTTGGCGATATCGGTATTGATCTGGTCAAGAATCTGCTTGGCATAGGCGTAGCCCTCACCCTTGTTGAGAAGCGCGTCGGTGGTGGTGTTGCGCAGGGCGACACTCACGCCCACCCACTTCTTGCTGTCAAGACCGCTGCTGAGTGTAGCGTTGTTGTAGACGGTGGTGTAGGTGAGTTCAGGCTTGTAGTTCTCGGTCTTGAGCGTGATGTTCGTGTGGTAGTAAGCGTAGTAGGCATGGCGCGGCGTGGTGGTCGGCGCGATGTTGTAGCGTGTCTCGTCGGAGGTGACGAGGTAGCAGTCACGGCTGTCGCCCGATGCCAGTTCTACAGCGCTCCATGTGCCGCCTTGCGAGGCGTAGGTGGAGTTGGCGTAGCGGTATTCCTCGTAGACGAAGGTCGACGAACCGCTGGTGCCTGCGCTGTAGTTGTCGGAGTTGTTGCAACGGAAGGCTTTGTTTCCGGCCACGGCTACCGATACCTTGGTGGTGTAGTCGTAGTCGGCGGCCTCGGTGCGATGAGCCTGCAGGTTCTCGCCGATGAGGTCGTAGTAGGCCGACTTTGCAAAGTGGTAACGGGCGTTGCCGCTTTCGGAGAGCGGACCATACGTATTGTCGGCACTCTTGCTGTGGAGATTGTCGAAGGAGAACTGCATCTTGTCGGCAGCAAGGTTGGTAGGCACTGCGAATTCGATCTTTCCGTCGGAACCGACAGAGAAGTCGTCGGCCAGATACTGGTTGGAAAGCGACGTGCTGCTGCCGTCTTCCTGTCGGCAGACCACATCCACCTTGTCAACATAGGGGTTGAGGGCTTCGAGTACTACCTCGAGGCTGACGTGTGCGGTCTTTCCGTCGGAGAGACCCTCAACGGCGAACTTCACGGCGTCGTTGTTCATGCCGTCGACGCTGATTTCCTCAGTGGGATTGCTTTCGTTAATGGTAGCCGTGGCGGCGACGGTGTTGCCCGTCTTGTCGTAGAGTTTCACGGTGTAGGCGGAGGCTTCGCCTGCAACTGTTGTGGTGCCGGTGATGGTGGCTGTTGTGCCAGAGTAGGTACCCGTTCCAGTGGTGGAATAGCCTACGTAGTCGGTGTTCCAATACAGACCACGGGCATCGAGTTTATATTCGCGTGAGTCGGTTTTACGTGTGGTTGTTTTTAGGTCGGAATTACGAGTATCTTTATCATTCCATTTTCTATCGTGCGTCAGATAGTAAGTTTTTCCTCCCGACGTAGTCCACACGCGTCCCTCGGTATCGGTACTCCATGCCACAGGAGTGGCGGTATAGTTGAGCGATGCGTTGAGGTAGCGGCCATTGTTGTCCATGATGTAGATGTCATTGCCGAGGGCGGGAGCGGCATAAGACGAGATGCTGGCAGCGCAGTGGAGGCGTGCGCCCACGATGCGGTAGCCCACTGGGATGAGGGTCTTGCCGTCTTGCGAGAGGGCGTCGGTTGGCACTTCGAGCCAATAGGTGTCGTTGGCAAGGCCAATATAGGTCTTGCTACCCTCGGTGGCTGCCGAGACGATGTGTCCGTCACCTACCTGTCCCTCGGTGGCTGTGCCAGCGGTGATGCCGCTATTGTCGTAGAGCATGAAGTTGGCGTGCAGATCCTTCACGTTGGTGTAGGTGTACTTATAAGAGGTGTAACCACTCATAGACGATGTCTGCTTTGTGATTGGTCCGAGGTCTACGCGCTGAGTGGCGAAAGGCAGAGCCACGCAGTCGGTGCCGTAGGTAGCGCTGACACCCGGGGCAAGCACTTCGGTGAAAGGTTCGGTACACTCGAAGGTGATAACAAACGAGGTCACCTTGACGCGTGCCATACCAGCAGAGTGCTCCTGACGGAAATACAGGATGTTGCCCATGTCAGTGTCTGACATCGACGTGCGCTGCAAGACCTTGCCCTTACTGCCGCTTGACACGACAACACTCTCGTATTTGGTGCTGAAATTTGCATCCATCTCTTTGAACGTGCTTGCTTGCGAGCCCTCAGTATCATAGTCCATCACAATCTTGTAACTTGTGAAGCGATAACCCTTGGGCAACGACAGCGACATATGATTGATGACGCTTGCTCCTTCCCCCGACGCGAATACGAGGTTATTGCCCGACGCAAGGATGTTGTTGGCATGTTCGCTCATGAGGCCATTATCGGTAATCCCCGACTTGTCGGAGGAGACGAGCGTCATGGGCAATTGGTTGTGCACCCACACGCCGCCGAAACCGGAGAGATGGCTCTCGCCGCTGTAACTCGCAGCCGAAATAACGTTACCTGTCTGCGGACTGATGCTCACTGTTTGGGCGGAAACTACCGCGGCAAGCAGCGAGCAGATGGCCAAGACGACGCATCGCAATCGGGCGCCGCTATTGGCGATTAAACTTTTCAATTTTTCCATATCACGTAGTTTTTTATTTGGGAAGCCTCGACCAACAACCCAACAGTTAAACATTATTCTATAGCATACAGCGCACAACGCACTCTTATTTCGATGGGCGCACAACGTGCTCTTTTTCTCGATGCAAAGTTAGTCATAACGGCTGGCAGCATATAGGATATTTTAATCATAGATGTAACATCTTAAATGTTACAATGTAACACCTCGGGTCGCATAAAAATGTTTCATTCCATGGCCAAGGTGTTTCATTTCCCCTAAATCGGCAAATGCTACTATGCAACCGACTAACAATCCGAAACCAACAACGAAACGCTCGCCGACCGAAATCGTCCACCGTGCGTTGTATCAGGCGGTTAACCGCCCGTAACCACGCCGCCGACAAGCGGCTGCTACACTCGCAGACGCACAAAAACAAAGTAAGAAAAGCGTGTTTGTAACATTTTAAAAGAAAAATAACCGAATATGAGACGCATTTTTGTTACAAAAGCCTTACCTTTGTACGCGATGGCGGATAAACGCACGAAATGCGAGCATAAGACATGCACAAACACTAAAACCATCCTAACCGCCTTCGCTGGGGACGAAGGCAAACGTCAAAAAAAGGATAAGGTGAAACACATGAAACGTTACATCAAACTCACAATTCTTCTCGCTACCTTGACGCTGGCCATAGCAGCGTGTAGCGGCAATCAGCCTGCCCACGACACAGAGCAGAAGAGCAAGGAAAACACATATTCGTACGAATACGTGAGGAAAATCTGCGTCACGCAACCCGAAAAAGCGCTCAGCCTGCTGCAAACAGCCGAGGACAAGGGGTTGATGTCCAGTCTCGACATCAACATGCTGAGGAGCGTGGTCTACTACAACTCCGCGCTCGACTACACCAAAGCCACCCAGTATGCGGAGGCCGCCCTCAAAGACCCCGACCTCAAGAATCACCCCGAGCAGCTGATGAACCTGCTCAACATGGCCTCGATAGAATATTACTACAGCGGCAACTACGCCCGCAGTTTGGACCTGTCGGCCCAAGCCATCGACGAGGCGTACAAACACAACAACAACAGGGTGCTGGCGCAGGTGCTGACCACCATGGGCCAATGCCACAGCGTGGTAGGCAACCTCAGGCACTCCGTGAGCTGCTTCGACCGCGTGATCGGCATTCTCAGCAAAGAGACGAAGAAAACCAACGACTGGAACACCTACTACGACCTCACAACCGCCAACGCACTGAAAGCCAACGCACTGCTCGACATGAAGAACTACGCCGACCTGCTCGGCATGCAAAAGGACTACGAGCGCGCGCTTAGCAAGCTCACCGCACTGCCCGAAGGCATCAACGGCATCAACGACCAGGCCAACGCCACCTTCTATAGCCTCTACAGCATAGGCTACGAGGAAAGCGGCAACCACACGGCGGCCAGCGCCATGTACGACAAGCTGACCTCTACCCGCACGGCCAGCACGCCCGAGGGTGCCACGTTTGTCGTGGCCTACCTGCTGCTGCGCAAGCAGTACAAAGAAGCGCTGAAGCGTGTGGAAGAGGAGGAAGACGTGTGGCGACGCAGCGGCAAGGACTCGGTCGATTTCGACTACTCGAACCATATCCTCATGCACAAGGCACGCGCGCTGCAAGGACTCGGCCGCTACAAGGAAGCCATAGAGACAGGCATGCGCGCCTATGAGCTGAGCGACTCGCTGTCGCGCCATCTGAAAAACCAGAACGCCATCTGGCTGTCGGAGAAGCTGGGCAACGACTTCCTTATAAAATATGTAGGCAGACAAGAGCGGATACTGAAGACAAACACCATAACCATCATCGCAATGGTGTTGCTGATCGTTGTATTCATCGGCCTGACCTGCTACGTGTTCCGCGTGAACCGGAAACTGAAAAACAGAAACCAAGCCGCCTCCAAGCTCATCAGCGAATTGCTGCTCTATAAACGGCAACTCATGGAACACCTTGCCAACGACAAGAAAGACGGCACGGAGACAGAACAAGAAAGGGAAGAAAACCAACAGAAATACGAGGATTTCCTGAATATAGAAAAACAGATTATCGACAAGAAACTCTTCCTGCAGCCTAAGTTGGAACGTTCGGATGTGGCACACGAGACCGGCATCTCCATCTCACGCTTCAACGCCCTTTTTGCGAAATTCTCCGAACAGACCTTCAACAACTTTATCAACGACCTCCGCATGGAGTATGCCGCCAAACTGCTGAAGGAAAAATCCAACTACACCATCGAAGCCATAGCCACAGAGTGTGGTGTGCCCATCCGCCAGACGTTCCACCGCCTGTTTGCCAAGAAGTTCGGCATGACTCCCGCCGAGTACCGCAACAATATCGGGGGGGGGGGGTAACTCCAGGCCAGTGGAGCTACCATAAGAAGACAAATGACGCATAATTCATTGTGACATAAATCCACGCACCCTGCTAACCGCGGCAGAAATCGGGCACACGCACTGGCGCAAAGCCCTCGCTGACCGACCGTTCGGACAGTTCGACCACCGAGCACCACGCGGCCATGTCGTAGACATCCATGTCGAGCGGACGGCCATCAAGCAGACAACCCACCAGACGGCTGTCCATGACGTAGGATATACCGCCACGATTGTCGTACTGCGCCGCCACGGCGCGCATCCGCCTCACATCGTCGGGCAGCCAGCAGTCCACAACAACGGCAATGTCAGTCTGCGCCACCTCACGGCCCTCCATCCACAACTGTTCCACCGGATACTTATCGGCAAACCCCTGCGTACCCACCAATCGGTAGCCGCGACTATAAGGTCGTGGTGTCTGCACGTCGTGGCTGAGCTGGATGGTATGCCCCCGATCGGTGCGCATGAGTGTGGTGGTGACGGCACCATTGGCAAAGCCTGAAGCCGCGTCCTGCGGTCGGCCATCATTGCCAGCCATCCGCGCATAGCGGTCGGCCACCTCGGCCGAAGCCATGGTGTCGATGCTGACCAAGGTGCGCAGGCGGTCGCCACGATTAATGTTCATAGCCATGCAGACCGGTCCCAGCCCGTGGGTGGGATACACGTCGCCACGGTGCGCAGCGTTGTAACGCAGCCGCCACGGTTCCCATTTCTCGCCAAGCTCATGGCAGTAGCCACCCTCGCCATGCAGCACCGTTCCCAACAGGCCGCTCCGTGCCATGGCCGCTGTAGCCATTTCAAAATAATCGTAACAACAATTCTCGAGCATCATGCAGTGCAACTGCTGTCGTTCGGCCAAGTCTACGAGTTGCCACGCCTCGCTGACGGTCATCACCGCCGGCACCTCCACCGCCACATGATGTCCGCACTCCAGGGCGCAGCAGGCAATGGGGAAATGTGTGGCCCAGTCGGTGCAGACATAAACAAGGTCAACGCCTTGACAGGCGCACAACGCTTCGGCCGACGCAAAGGCGCGGGCAGTAGGACGGCCATGGTCGCGTAGCAACCCATTGGCAGCAGCCACGCGGTCGGCAGAAAGGTCGCACACGGCCACTATCTCCGTACGGTCGATGTGGCACCAGCGTTTCACAGCCTCCAGGCCGCGCTGTCCCAGGCCGACGAAACCAACGCGCACACACTCCATGGGCGGCAATGCCAATCCCTCCACCGAACGTTGGCCAGCCGGGCGTGAGGGTTGCAAGGTAGGTATCAAGTTGTCTTTCACACGATTGTCTGTTTCACGGTGGATAACTATAGCCACCACAAGAATAACGCCACCGACAAACCGATTATTTTGTAAGCCTCGTAAAAAAAACGGTCACTCAAGTTTCTGATTTGCCATTTGCCAAGTGTCCCCGAAGCAAATAAACAAGCTGGGGAAAAAGACAAGCCGACCGAAAAATAACCGGCGCAGCAAGGCACATCTTTCAAGAAATCTGCGTACATTTGTAACATTATGACCACATATCTCATCACCATCCTCCTTACAGCCATCATCATGGTGGCTGTCGGTTTCGTGCTTGCCAATCACGGCAAGCAGTCGCAGACCACGGCAACCGCTGCGCTTACCGACAACCTGCGCGCCCAACTGGCCGAGCTGGGCGAAAAGACAAAGCAACAAGAACAAACGCTCGCCGAACAGGCCGACCTCGTAAAGCGGCTCACCGCCGACCGCGATGTGCAACAGGCACAAGCCGACAACTACCAGCAACAGCTGGCTGCGCAGAAAGACGACTACGAGCAGCGCCTGCGCAACGCCAAGGCCGAGAGCGAGGCCGCCCTCCGCAACGAGCGCGACGAGCAGCAGCGGCTGCGCGACGAGCAGCGCGATGCCTACGAGAAACAACTGGCCGACCTGCGGCAGGAGAACGACAACCGCGCCAAAAAGCAACAAGCCGACGCCGATGCCTACCAGCGAGCCGAGCAGCAACGCAACGCCGATGCTCAGGCCAGCATGCGGCACGCCTACGAGACACAGATAGCCGAACTGAAGGCGGCGCACGAGAAGCAGCTCCTGCAGACCAAAGAGAGCACCGAGAAACAGATCGAGACGCTGAAACTGATGAATAAAGAGCAAGTGGACAGCCAGATGAAACTCATCCGCGAGCAGATGCAGACCACCTCCGAGGAGGTGCTGAAACGGCGGCAGGACGAGCTGGGCGAGCGCAACAAAGAACAGGTGTCGAAAATCATCGACCCCCTGCAGCAGAGCCTCAAGGAGATGCAAGAGGCGTTCAACCTGTCGAAGAGCCAGCAGAGCGAGGCACTGACGCGGCTCGACGAGACCATCAAGATCAACATGCAGAAGAGTGCGCAACTGGGCGAGACGGCCGACCGGCTGACACGTGCGCTGACAGGGCAGGTGAAAGTGCAAGGCAACTTCGGCGAACTGAAACTGAAACAGCTCCTCGAAGACATGGATCTCAGGGAAGGCGAACAGTTCGACACGCAGGCGACACTGCGCGACAAGGCCGGACGGTCGGCAAAGGGCGACGACGGCAAAGGACTCATACCCGACTTCATCCTCCATTTCCCCAACAACCGCCATGTGGTGGTCGACTCGAAGATGTCGCTCACCGACTACGAACGCTACATGAACGCCGAGGACGGCAGCACCGAGAAAGCCGACTACCTCAAGGCTCACATAGCCAGCGTCAGGGCACAGGTGAAAAGGCTGGCCCGCAAGGAATACACCAAATACCTGCCCAGCGGCTACAACCGTCTGAACTTCGCCATCATGTATGTGCCCATCGAGGGTGCGCTCAACCTCGCCCTGCTCAACGACGGCACGCTCTGGCGCGAGGCCTACGACGAAGGCGTGCTCATCCTCGGCCCGCAAACCATGTATATGAACCTGCGCGTGCTCGAGATGATGTGGACACAGGTGCGGCAGCTGAAAAACCAACAAGCCATGATCGATGCCGCCACCATCATCGTGGACCGTGTGCAGGATTTCGGCATGCGCTTTATCGATGTGGAGACCAGCGTGAACGACACCGTCAAGAAAATAGGCAAACTGAAGATTACCACCGCCGACAGCGGACCCAGCATCATCACGGCCGCCAAGAAGCTGATTACGGCCGGTGCCAAGGAGAACAAGAAGAAAAAGCCGATCGACGAGATGGACGAGAGCATCTTCATCGAGGACGCTACCGACGAAGGTGCATCGTAAGCGCAGCGCCACCGACTGCCATCCGATGCGTCCTTGCCACCGACACCACCACAACAACCCAACCTACGACCTATGCCTCACTACATGATGACCCTCGCTGCCTGCCTGTTGCTGGCCACCGCCGCACACGCACAACCGCAGCCCTTCGACATGACGCCACAACAGCTGGCCAACCCCGACAACGAGCCGGCCTGCGTGTTCCCCGTGCCCAGCGAGCGGCAGATGCGCTGGCAGCAGACCGAGTTCTACGCCTTCTTGCACTACGGCATGAACACCTACACCGACCGCGAATGGGGACTGGGCAGCGAGGACGAACGCCTCTTCGCCCCCACCCTACCGCCCCGTCCCAAGCAGTGGCTCAAGGCCGCTAAGGCCGCCGGCATGCGCGGTGGCATAGCCGTGGTGAAGCATCACGATGGCTTCTGCCTCTGGCCCACGGCCACCACCACCCACTCAGTGGTGCGCGCCGGCAACGACAACGGGCGCCAAACCAACATACCGCGCGACTTTGCCCGCGCGGCTCGCCAGCTGGGCATGAAATACGGTTTCTACGTGTCGCCCTGGGACCGCAACAACCCACACTACGGCACCGACCGCTATGTGAACGACGTGTTTCTGCGCCAATGTGCAGAGCTGGCCCACTACGGACGCGACCAGTTTGAGATGTGGTTCGACGGTGCCAACGGCGGCGACGGCTACTACGGCGGCCGCAACACCACGGTCACCGTGGACCGCGCCACCTATTACGACATACCCAACCTGCGCGACTCCATCCACAAGGTATGCCCCGACATCATCCTGTGGGGCGTGGGCGGCGAGGCCCGGTGGATAGGCAACGAGGAGGGATGGGCCGGACAGACCAACTGGTCGACCGAAGAGACGGGCTACGCTCCCGAGAACAACGGCATGTACGGCACCGAGGACGGATGGGCCTGGGAGGCCGGTGAGAGCGATGCCAAGCTCACCGACCGCGGCTGGTTCTGGCACGAGGGCGAGACACCGCTGTCAGCCGAACGGCTCTTCCAGATGTACCTCGAGACCGTGGGGCGCAACGCCACCCTCATCCTCAACTGTCCGCCGGATCGCGACGGACTGCTGCCCGAAGCCGATGTCAGCACACTCAGCCAGCTGGGCACCCTGCTGCGCCAGCGGTTGCGACGCGACTTGGCACGCAAGGCCACCATCACCGCCTCCAACACGCGGCAGGCCGGACGCCACCGCAACTATGATGTGCGCCACCTGACCGACGGCAAACCGCTGACCTACTGGGCCACCGACGACAGCCTCGCCACAGTCACCATTACCCTGACGTGGGCACGGCCGCAAGTGGTGCGCTACGTCGACCTGATGGAGCACATACGCCGCGGCCAGCGCGTCAGACGGTTCCATATCGAGATCTCGACCGACGGACAGTCGTGGCAACGTGCGGCCGACGGTTGTCAGACCACCACCATCGGCTACCGCCGCATCGTGCCGCTCAACGGCAGCACCGCCCACAGCTATGGCCCGGGCATCGTGGCCAAAGCCCTGCGCATCGTCATCGACGACAGCCGGGCGTGTCCGCTGCTGCAGAAGGTAGCCGTCTATTAGACCCTCCACGCCCTCACGCCTCATCCCACTCCACACCACTCGTCATGAAGAAACTCATTCTCTTTTTCCTTTTATGTCTGGGCATCCTGCCTGTCTGGGCCCAGCACATCGGTTTTGAACATCACGACTACCGCGCCATCGATGTCTACGACCGTTGGGAGCAGTCGCCCTTCCGCGACGGCCGCCTCGCAGGCGGCGCCGCCCTGACAGCCAACCCCTTCCCTGAAGGCAACGCCGCCGACACGGTGGTGGCCTTCCGCCGGTCGCGGTGGGCGTCGAACATCTACGGGCTTCGCGTCGACCTGCTGGAACCCTTTGCCCTCACGCCACAAGGCAAGAAGATACATGTGCTCATCCACCGGCCGCAGGGCGGACGGGTGATGCTTGTCGGACTGGGCAAGCGCAGCGACCGGCAGGGGCAGCGTGCCGATGTGGAACAGTTTTGGATCTATAGCACCTCCGATGTGCCACACGGCCAATGGGTGGATGCGGTGTTCGGTGTGAAGAGTGCCAACGGAGTGGAGATACACAGTCTGGTGGTGGTGCCCGACGCTGAGTCGCCCCACCGTCTGACGGCCGACTGGGTGGCTTATGTCGGCGACATCGTGGTGAACGACGATGCCACGCCACGCATCAGCGGCGAATCGGCCACCATAGCAGCTGATCCCCACAACCAGACGGTGCAACCGACGGCCTATGTCACGGCGGCCAGCCGCAACGGCACGGTGCTGACCGCCGCCGGGCAGACGCTCAACCGCTATGCCGCTCCTGCGCAGGAGCCATTAAAAGTGAAGATTGTGCCTGCGCCCGGCTTCGGCTGCAAGGGGCTGCGCCTACGCTACGGCAACCAGCTGGCCGGGCCACAAATGGTGGGCGGCAAGCAGATGTGGCAAGAAAGCTATATAGATAGCAGCCGTTTCGAGGGCGACACGTGCACCCTGCCCGCCGCATGCCTCATCGGCGATGTGGAGATAGAGGGCGACTTTGTGGCAGAGAGGTAGAAGGGGGCATAGTGGGCATAGTGGGCATATTATGCATAATGGGCATAATGGGCATAATAGGCCTACTATGCCCATTATGCCCATTATGCTGCGCAATTGCTTTTTCTATTGCGCTCCGATGAGCTTTTCCACTTCGTCGATTATCTTTCCGATGCCGCTCGACGTGGCGCTGTCGGTGTTTTCGCGCACCTGCTGCTTGACGGTCTTGGTCACCTGGCGCACCACAGCGCGGCCGATGGCGCGGCCAGCCTCGTCGGTGAAGGTGGTGTCGCGCTCGCTGCGCTGCACCTGCACGTCCTGACCGCTGTTGGCATCGCTGGCCGCCGAGGTGTCGTCGGCCTCATCGCCGTCCGATGCGCCCTGCATCATGCCTTTCTCGATGCCCTTGGCCACCTGATCCTCGTCGGCGGTGAACACCTTGCCGAGGAAGCCAGTAGAGGCCGGCACATCCTTTTTGCCCACACGCAGCGTGGTGGTGGAGAAGAAGATATAGTTGTGGTACTCCAGACTTTGGTTGAGTGCCATCTCCACTACTGACCCGCCGATGATGTTGCTGAAAAGTCCCAAGCCTTGCGAAAGCAGGTCGTCGCTATCGCCTCCCACGGCCTTGCTGATGCCGCTGGTTATGTTGTCGCATATCACCTGCCGGTGTTTTTCTTCCGAGGGGTTGGTAAACGCCAGTACGGCCAGCAGCACAGCCACGGCCAGCAGTAGCCAACGTCCGCGATGACTGCGCTTGGTGCTACGGTCGGGCGCGGCGGCCAGTGGCGACTGGTCGGTGGTCGGCGCAGCGGCCGCAGGGTTGACGGGCAGCGGTGGCGGCACGGACGTTGCGGCCGACTGTTTGTAGAAGATGGGGCGCAGTTCCTCTACCTGCCAAGCGGGTGTCCACTCGGCCATGCCCTCAGTCCACACGAGCGTGTCGGAGCTGATGCCCCGTTGTTGCAGTTCGGCAACGGAGAACGGTCCCTGCTGGGCATCGTTCACAATGATAAAATAGTTCATAACCTTCCAGTTTTTATTCCACCGTGACACTCTTGGCGAGGTTGCGCGGCATATCCACGTTCAGTCCTTTCTCCACGGCGATGTGGTAGGCCAGCAGCTGCAGGGGTATGACTGAGAGCAGCGGAGCCAGCGGAGCCAGCGTGTCGGGAATCTCGATGACAGCATCGGCAATCTTGCTCACCTCGTCGTCGCCGGCCGACACGATGGCGATGATGCGTCCGCCACGCGCCTTCACCTCCTGCATGTTCGACAGGATCTTCTCGTATCCCTTGTGATGCGTGGCCACAAAGAGGCAGGGCATCATGTTGTCGACCAGGGCGATGGGGCCGTGCTTCATCTCGGCCGCCGGGTATCCCTCGGCATGTATGTAGGAGATTTCCTTCAGTTTGAGTGCGCCCTCGAGCGCCACGGGATAGTTCCATCCGCGTCCGAGGTAGAGGAAGTTGGTGGCGTAGGTATAAGTCTTCGCCAGCAGGCGTATGGCCTCGTTCTGCTTGAGCACCTCTTCTATTTTCTCGGGAATGGCGTTCAGCTCGTGTATCATGTCCACATATTCCTTCTGGTCGATGGTGCCGCGTGTGTGTCCGAGGGCCATGGCCAGCAGGATGAGGCAGGTGAGCTGTCCGGTGAATGCTTTGGTGGAGGCCACGCCAATCTCGGGTCCCACATGGATGTAGATGCCCGTGTCGGTTTCGCGTGCGATGCTCGATCCCACGGCGTTGACGATGCCGAAGATGCAGGCGCCACGTTCCTTGGCCAGTTTGATGGCCGCCAGCGTGTCGGCGGTCTCACCGCTCTGCGAGATGGCTATCACCACGTCGGTGGGATAGATCACCGGGTCGCGGTAGCGGAACTCGGAGGCGTAGTCGACCTCTACGGGAATCTTGCAATAGTGCTCGATGAGCTGCTTGGCGATAAGGCCGGCGTGCCACGACGTGCCGCAGGCCACGATGATGAAACGGGTGGCGGCGAGCAGGCGGTCGCGGTTGTTGCGCACGGCGCTCAGCACCACATCGTTGTGCACATTGGGGTCGGCGTAGCCCGACGTGGGGTCGTAGGCCGCATTGCCGCCCATGTCGTCCTCGGCGAAGAGGCGTCCGCGCATACAATCGCGCAGACAGTGGGGCTGGTCGAAAATCTCTTTCAGCATGTAGTGGGGGAAGCCGCCCTTGTCGAGCATGTCGAGATCCATGTCGATCTGCTTCACCGACACGTCGACCGGCTGGTTTCTCAGGTCGGTGATGGCCAGCTCGTGGCCGGGCTGACAAACGGCAATCTGCTCGTCGTCAACGTACACCACGTTCTTGGTGTACTCGGCAATGGGCGTGGCGTCGGAGGCGATGAAAAACTCGCCGTTGTCCTGTCCGATGCCTATCACCATGGGCGATCCCTTGCGGGCGGCCACCAGCGCCTGCGGGTCGCGGCGGTCGAGCACGGCTATGGCGTATGCGCCGATGCACTTCTGCAACGCCTGGCGCACAGCCTCGGCGAGCGTGCACTGATGGGTCTGCTGCGCATACTCGATGAGGTAGACCAGCACCTCGGTGTCGGTGTCGCTATGGAAATGGAAGCCGCGCGCGCTGAGCTGGTCGCGCAGCAGGGCAAAGTTCTCGATGATGCCGTTGTGCACAAGCACCAGGTTGCCCGACTCCGACACATGGGGATGGGCGTTGCGCACCGACGGTTCGCCGTGGGTGGCCCATCGGGTGTGGGCTATGCCCACATTGCCCGAGCAGTCCTTGTCGGCGGCGGCAGTCTCGAGGTCGCTCACCTTGCCCTTGGCCTTGTAGACATGCAGCTCGTCGGCGGCGTTGATCAGTGCCACACCAGCCGAGTCGTATCCTCTGTATTCCAGACGGTGAAGACCCTTCACCAATATATCATAGGCATTGCGATGCCCGATGTATCCTACTATTCCACACATTGTTGTTGTATTTTTGACGGCAAAATTACAAAAAGTAAATGATTGTCAACAACAAAATGCTTTAATTTTTGTTACAAACATGTCACTCTGTAAGCACCAATGGCCTTGCTCGCCGCCTTGCGCACAAGGTCGGCCGTCAACCGTCGGCGGTGGGTAGGGAGAGTCCGGTCAGATGGCCTTGAACTGTCGTTGAACGGCATCATAGCGGTAGCCGTTGTGGCGCAGATAGGCTTTCAGATCCTCGGGGTCGCGCCCGTAGGCATAGCACAGCGACTCGAGGGTGTCGTAGATCTCATCGCGCAGGTAGAGGTTGACGCTCGATACCAAGATGGCGGGGTCGTGGGGAAGGTAATCCATAGGAAGGAAAGGCTGGATAATGTCGGCAAGAAAAGGCCGACGGGAATAACTGAAAATAACAATGCAACAAAAGAACGTGACGGACGACGGGAAACCAAAAAGATTGAAATCGGCCTATTCGCCGAGATCAATCTTGCCGCACAATATGCCCGTGGCGCACATCAGTGCCACGACAACGGCGGTGAATCCTACATAAATCATCATTTTTCGTTCCTTTCTTATCAATATGATTAATAAATGGATGTCGGCTCCCGGCCACCGCCGTCCACCATCAGCTGACGACAGCAGACCGACGATGCGCAGCGTTTCTTCAGAGGCCAACCTTGCAAAGGTACGCCCTTTTTGTCGCCCGACGGTGCCTTTCAGATAAAAAGTGCCAGCAAACCGCGTCTTTTTGATTTATATCAAGGAAAAATGTTGCACGATAAACGTTTGTAACCGGCAAATCCCGTGGGAGCGCACATCAAATGTGCATCTCTTTTAGGGGCATACATCGTGCCCCTTTTAGGGTCATGCGCACCTCACGCCCTTGCAGGAGCTTCACAAATCAGCCCAGAGTGAGCGTCAAGCCCTGAAGGGGCGACACAAATCAGCCCAGGGTGAGCGGAGCGGTGCCAGCCGCGACGCGTAACCCTGGGTTTGTTGACGGTCGGAGGGAGCTGGCCTGTAAGGTCAGCACAATCGCAGTGATGGTTTGCCCAACGGAGGGCGTCCGGTTTGGCATTGGCACCAATTAGCATTGTTGTTGTAATCTATTTGGCAATGCAATGTAATGCAATTGTCATTGGTTTCAATTGTCATCGTTATGCCATTATTGTTGTGCTGACCTTACAGGCCAGCTGCTCTCTGCTTGGACTTAAACCCAGGGTTACGTCCGTCGCTGCGCTCCGTCCTCACCCTGGGCTGGGGTTGTGTCGCCCTTGCAGGGCGTGGCGTTGCCGTTCGGCGGCAAACGGTCTATCGCACCGCCGTGCGTTACTCGCTCTGTGCCGTGCGATAGCTATCGCACCGCCGTTGTGCAACTATCGATGTGCCATTAGACAGCTATCGCGCCGCCGTTGGGCAAATATCGCTGCGCCATAGGGCAACTATGACCGACGGCACGGAGCGACGATGCAAATGGACGCGCACGGTGCGGTGCGCCATCAGGGGTTGGTGCGAAACTCGCCGGGCATCTGCCCTGTCATGCGTTTGAAGAATTTCACAAAGTAGGAAGGGTCGTCGAAACCAAGCCGAAAGCCTATCTCCTTGATGGTTTCGGGGGTGTGGAGCAGCAGGCGTTTGGCCTCGAGCGCCACGCGGTCGTTGATCATCTGGAGCGGCGTGCGACGGGTGCTTTGGGCCACATAGTTGGTCAGCGTGCGCGACGACACGTGGAGCATGTCGGCATAGGCCTGCACGGTGTGCACGCTGTGGAAATGCTGTTCGAGCATCTGCCGGAAACGCACAAAGGTGCGGTTGGCGATGCTCGAGACGCTGAGCGCGGGCAAGTTGCTGCGCTGGCCGCTGCGCTGCACCCTCACGAGGAACAGGCGCACCAGATACTGCATATAGTCTTTGTGTGCAAAGGCCTGCGTCTGCGAATACTCGCGGTTCATCTCGTTGACCAGCTGCATGAGCCTTGCGGCCTCGTCGTCCGTAACCTTGCAGTAGGGCAGCGAGTCGTAGGCATTGAACACATTGTATTTAAGGAAGATGCTTTCGCTCGACTCCTCGTCAACGAGAAATCCGGCGTTGAAGAGGATGATCACGCCTTCCATCGTCTCGTTGCCGTCGAAGGCATGAATCTGCCCCGGCGCAACAAAGAAGATGGTGTTGTCGGTCACGGGATAGTCGGTGAAATCGACGCGATGGGTGCCCCTGCCGCGACGAAACCAGATAATCTGATAGAACTCGTGGGCATGGGGCGGCATGGTGCCGCACCCGTTTTCGTGGAAAAACTTGGGCATGAAATGCAGCTCCAGCTCGAGACCCGACTGCCGGTTCTCAGCTATCTTGTAGGTATCGACGGTATCTCTTTTCACGTTCGCGGATGGTAGATTACGTATTTCAGATGGTAAATTTACAACATCTTTTTTGAACGGCGAAACGTTTTTCGCAAATTTACTATCCGAAGGCATGAATTTACAAGAGGGAAATGTATGCTTTTTACTAATTTTGCAAGCGTTAAACGAAACGGTTACGACACATTCATAACCAATGACCAACATAAAACAGAAAAAGAAAATGGAAAAAGCAAAAGCCTATCTTCAGATTACGATGAAGATCAACGAGAACGACCGTCCCAGTGCCGCTAAGGTTTACTACGACTACCGCAAGCCTTTCCTCGACACCATCGAGGGTGCTGTGAGCAAGGATCTGCTGGTGCGCGCAGAGGATGTGCAGGTGCTTCACGGTTTCGACAGCGTGGAGCATGCAGCCGCCTACCTGCAGTCGCCAATGTTCACCCAGGATGTGGTGACTGGCCTGTCGCCCTACTTCCAGGCCGATCCCGAAGTGCGCATCTTCGCCGTCGCCGAGTAATTGCCGACAAAAGGCAGAAAAGGAAATTTGAAATATTGGTGTCCGGTAAAGACGTTACAACTGCAAGTCCCGTTGGGACGACATATTACAGCGTAGGGGTTCACCCCTACGGATGTTCGTATGCAACAGGATTATTGCCCCTGTAGGGGGCGCATAA
>CAVKHW010000048.1:0-19666 GCA_963656105.1 Eggerthellaceae bacterium | reverse complement strand
ATATCTGAGTTTTTTGTAGTTACTTTGCACATATGAAGCGTTGTTAATGCCTTGTATTTCAACAGTATAAAGGTACTCATTATTTGTCAATGTGGCAAAAAACAACGCTTCTTTTTTATCTCTATGAATTATTCAGGCTTATAACGTTCTTCATTTGCGCTACACTTATCCACTATAAAGGACAATCAGTGCTACACATGTTACTCACACCTATGCTACACTATATGGATTTCTTGTAACGACATCCACAAAAAATGACGATTGTTTCCATAATCGAAAAAAAAACACTATTTTTGCACAACATTAAGTGGCACAAGATATACCACAACCAAACAACCCGACAACAAGACAACATAACTATATGGGAAAGATTATTTTGACAGGCGACCGACCCACCGGAAAGCTCCATTTAGGCCATTACGTAGGAAGTCTGCGCCGCCGCGTGCAACTGCAGAATGAAGGCAACTACGACCGCATGTTCGTGTTCATGGCCGACGTGCAGGCACTGACCGACAACGCCAGCAATCCCGAGAAGATACGCCAAAACATCGTGGAAGTGGCTCTCGACTATCTGTCGGCAGGTCTCGACCCCAACAAATGCACACTCTACATACAGAGCCGCATACCCGAGTTGGCAGAGCTCACCACTTATCTCATGAACATCGTCAGCGTAGCGCGCGTACAACGCAATCCCACAGTGAAAACCGAAGTCAAGATGCGCGGCTTCGAAAGCAACTCGGTACCACTGGGATTCTTCTGCTATCCAGTGTCGCAAGCTGCCGACATAGCCGCTTTCAAAGCTACCACCGTCCCCGCAGGAGAAGATCAGGAACCCATGATTGAGCTGACACGCGAACTGGTGAACAGGTTCAACCAAACATATGCTCCCGTACTCGTGGAACCCAACATTCTGCTGCCTGAAAACGCTACGGCACGACGGCTGCCCGGAACCGACGGAAAAGAAAAAATGTCGAAAAGTCTCGGCAACTGCATCTACCTCTCCGACGATGCTGATACCGTGTGGACTAAGGTCAAAGGAATGTACACCGACCCCACTCATCTCAACGTATCGGATCCCGGCCATGTAGAAGGCAACGCAGTATTCACCTATCTCGACGCTTTCGCAACCGACGAGGACTTTGCAGACTTCTGGCCTGAGTTCAAGAACCTCGAAGAACTGAAAGCTGCCTACACACATGGAGGCATCGGTGACATGAAGTGCAAGAAACTGCTCAACAATGTCATCAACCGAATGCTCGACCCCATACGTCAGCGACGCGCCGAATACGAAAAAGATATACCCGAGATTTTCAACATCCTCAAAAAAGGTTCGGACAACGCACGCGAAACGGCAGCACACACCATGGACGAAGTCAGAAAAGCCATGCGCATCGACTATTTCGAAGATGCCGACCTTATACGCGAGCAAAGCGAAAAATTCAAACGATAAATACGGCTAATATCGCCATCATATAGCAAAGCCAACGCCCTCTTCCTTGCACTTCAAGGGGAGGGCGTTTCTGTTGACAACTATTGATACAACTTTTATAACCGTAATACACCAACCACAACAAATATTGTTCTGCTACTACGAAAACAATGCTACTCTGTAAATCACAACAACAGACTATCATTTGAATAGCTATAGGACTTTGATTTGACGTGCATCCTCACCCACACTCATATGCCATATATGAATTTTTTGTACGTTAGGCCGGATGTTTGCCGCCACTTTCTTTCAGATTTCACCTCACGATTAACACCCTTGCTCTTGGCTATGTAATTCCCACTATTAGGGATTATTCATAATTTCCACCCATTAGACTTTGCTCATGCCAAGCATACCAATGACAAACCCCTGTCTCTTCAAACAGAGACAGGGGTTTGTCATACCTGAATTCAATCTTCTAATTACCTAAAAGTTACTAACAACCTAATGAAATAACCTAAAAACTTTAATCTAAAAACCTAAAAACTAAAAACCTATATGAAACAATCTACTAACCTTAAACCTATTGAATCGAATGTCATGGAATTCACTTCATCACGAGGTTACTTATTTCCTTTTGACGCTGCAAAGGTAGTACGATTTTCAAATTTCTACAATACTTTAAGAATAGAAAGATACAATTTTTATGTTATTCTTGATATAAATCAAGAGTTTGTGTGCGCACACAACACTTTTTAAGACTCTTTTTACATTGGCGTAACTATTCAGCAATAGCAACAGGCATGCGTCATATCCATCCTACAATGATAGGATGGTGCTGATGAATGCCTGTTGCTATTACTGAATAACTACCCAAGTAAAGGCATAAAATCTAAAAATGAATAATAAACACCTATAAATTTTTCAAAAAGAGGGAAAATTAGTATCTTTGCACATCTTATAGTGTTAATTAGTTTGAAACAACAAACAATAAATAACTAACAAAATGCGAAACAAAGGAATTGTAATTGTAACGGCCGTCTTATTGACGCTTACATGCCTATTCTATTTGTCGTTCCCGATTGCCACAAACTACTACGACAATCAGGCAGCCAAGCTCAAGGATCCCATAGACCAACAGAACTATAAGGATTCCGTGAAGTACCTTGGAATATACGACTATCAGAAGTGTCTGCAAACGCAGATTGGGCTTGGCCTCGACTTGAAAGGCGGTATGAACGTGGTATTGGAAATCTCTGTGCCCGATGTAGTCGACATGCTCGCCGACCACAAGACGGAGCCAGCATTCGTCAAGTCGATGAATGAAGCTCGTCAGCAAATGGAAGCTGGAAAGGAAGACTTTATCGGACTTTTCATCGATGCTTACCACAAGAATGCACCTGGACACAACCTCGCCGAGGTATTTGCCACGCAGCAACTGCAAGGCAAAGTGTCGCCTACAAGCACCGATAAGGAAGTTGAGAAAACCCTGCGTGCAGAAGTGAGCTCGGCCATCGACAACTCCTTCAACGTAGTTCGTACACGTATTGACCAATTTGGCGTGGTTCAACCCAACATTCAACGCATACAGGGTGCTGAGGGACGCATTATGGTAGAGATGCCAGGTATACAGGAACCTGAGCGCATGCGCAAGCTTCTGCAAGGTAGCGCCAACCTCGAATTTTGGGAAACCTACAACGCTGAAGAGATCATACCTTATCTGCAACAACTCGACCAACGACTTGCCAACGCTGAAGAAGCCACTAAGCAGGACACTGCAAAAGCCGAAGAAAAAGCAGATACTGTGGCTACACCCGTCAAAAAACAAGCACAGCCCAAGTTCAAGATCAACAATGGCAAGAAAGACGCTAACATCAAGACCACTCCCGACAATGAGTTGGAGCAAGCCAAGAAGCAACATCCGTTGCTTGCTTTCCTGCAGACTACTGGTTCGGGAAGCCTAAGCCTTGTAGGCTACGCCAGCGCTCGCGACACGGCTGCAATCAACAAAGTTATCTACGGGCAAGTGGCCAAGCAAGTGCTTCCTGCCGACCTTCGACTGATGTGGAGTGCCAAGCCTGCCGATCACGTACAGGCAAAGAACATCTATGAGTTGCATGCCTTAAAGGTTACAACAACCAATGGTCGCGCCCCACTTGAGGGCGATGTCATCACCGATGCCAGCGACCAGTTCAACCACCTCTCGGGTGCACCCGAAGTTTCTATGTCGATGAACTCTGAAGGAGCTCGCCGCTGGTCGGAGCTGACCAAATCCAACATTGGAAAAGCCATCGCCATCGTACTTGACGGTGTTGTCTACACCTCACCTCGTATTCTCTCGCAGATTGACGGCGGACAAAGTTCTATCACTGGTAACTTCACTATCGAAGACACTAAAGATTTGGCCAACACCTTGAAGTCAGGTCGTATGCCCGCACCTGCACATATCGTGCAGGAGGAAGTGGTTGGTCCAACACTCGGCGCACAATCCATCCAACAGGGTATCATATCGTTCGCCATTGCCTTCGCACTCCTTATTGTCTACATGCTTGTAGTCTATAACATCATCCCCGGCTCGCTGGCCATCTTGGCTCTCTTGCTCAACGTGTTCTTCACGCTAGGCATTTTGACCTCGTTTCAAGCGGCTCTCACGATGAGTGGTATTGCCGGTATGGTGCTCTCGCTCGGAACGGCCGTTGATGCCAATGTGCTGATTTACGAACGTATTAAAGAAGAATTGCGTGGCGGTAAAGACATGCGGCAAGCCATCAACGCCGGTTATAGCAATGCATTTTCAGCCATCTTCGACTCCAACTTGACATCTGTCATCACTGGTGTTATTCTCTATCTCTTCGGAACAGGCCCCATCCGTGGCTTTGCCACCACATGGATTATCGGTATTGTTTGCTCGTTCTTCACAGCAGTCTATTTGACACGTTTGGTCTACGACTACAAGATCAACCATGGTAAATGGATGCACCTCAGACTATGGACGGGTGTTTCGAAAAACCTCATGCAGGGCACCAACTTCAAGTTTATGTCCTCTTACAAAAAGAGCTTCACCTTCGCTGGTATAGCACTTGTAATCTTCGTCGTCAGTTTCTTCACCCGTCATCTTGCCCAAAGCATCGACTTTACGGGCGGACGCAACTACGTGGTGCAGTTTGAAAAAGCCACAGAGCCTGAACAGGTGCGCGTGGTACTGGAGAAGACTTTCCCTGGCTACACCACAAGTGCCATTTCGTTGGGTAACGACGGACGCACCATTCGCATCTCTACCAACTATAAGATTGAATCGACCGATACCAAGATTGACGGTCAGGTTGAAACGATGCTTTTCAACGGTTTGAAGGATGCGGGCCTTGTAAGCCAAAAGGATGTCAATACGTTCAAGAACCCCGACATCCGTCAGGGTGGCTCCATCATCAGTTCCTCAAAGGTGGGACCGTCTGTAGCCAAGGACGTGACACGTGGTGCCATTGTCAGCGTAGTGATTGCTTTGGTGGCCATCTTCCTTTACATCCTGCTGCGTTTCCACAACGTGGCCTTCTCATTAGGCTCAACTATAGCACTTACCTTCGATGCCGTCACTGTCATTGGTCTTTTCTCTTTGCTGCAAGGCTTGTTGCCTTTCTCATTGGAGGTTGACCAAACATTCATCGGCGCTGTGCTGACAGTTATAGGCTACTCTATCAACGATAAGGTTGTGGTATTCGACCGTATCCGCGAGAACTTGAAACTTCACCCGAAAGAAGACCTACAGAAATTGTTCAACGATTCTATCAATCAGACATTGGCTCGTACCATCAATACATCGTTGACCACGCTTGTCGTGTTGCTTTGCATTCTCTTCCTCGGTGGAAAGAGCATCCAGCCATTCGCCTTTGCAATGACTGCAGGTGTCGTCTTCGGTACGCTTAGTTCCATCTTCCTCGCATCACCTATCGCTTATCTTGTGATGGGGCGTTCGATCAAGCAACATTCCACCGCTGTTGCAGAACAAGCATAACACAACACTATCCAAAGGAAAAGCCTCCTTGTGAGGCTCACCCTAACGCAAAGAAGCCATCTTTGTCCGGTGTTGGACAAAGATGGCTTCTTTGCGTTAGGGTTGTATTCTAACAGACACCACGTGATGCAGCCTTTTGTTTTACAGTATAGACAAGAATAGTTCGGCTAAAAGGCCTCGGCCATATAGTTGCGTTTAACACCATCCTTGCTCCGCTTGAGGAAGAGAATGAGCCGGATGTGCTGACCTGAAGCCAAAGTTTCCCTTCGGGATTCGGGCAAGAGGTCGAGCTTGGCAAATCCTTCAGTCGCTATTGTCACATCTGCCTTGGTTGTAGTCGTAACGGACTGAAGCTCTCCTTGCCCCGTTAGTTGATTAGGAACCGAATCAACGGTTGAAGAAGACATTGATAAAGATGAGACGGAAGGAATACGCGATGTCAGAGCATATTTCCAGTAACGCTCGGCACGGTTGACAAACAACACGTTAGCATCGTAGATTCCAAAAGCCTCGCGTCCTATCTCTTTTGGCAACACCTCAACAATTGCAGCACACTTGAATGGGTCATCTTGTGCGATGATGGGATAGAAACGCACGAAACATCCTTTTTCCACGCCCTTCAGCTGCAAAGCCGTTCGATCGGCAACAAAGTGGCGCGACTGTATGTCGAACACGTGGATATGTCCATGCTGCATGTCTATGCCATCCACATACCCTGTCTCCACGGCAAAGACCTCGCTTACCGTCTTTACGGAAGCCACTATTTCAACTGCACGCTCATTACCCTGTTTTGACACACGCGTCAACACATCAAACATGCGCCCTACTATTTCCCACGGTTTGCAAGGAAACTGATGGCTGTCCGCTATCATCGACAGGCCATCGGAAGCCACCAATTTCACAAAGCGGCGTTTACGCCCCTGACGTTCTTTCTCAAACACTTTCACGGCAAACATGTGGGCGATAGCCGCACAGTTGTCATGCGGCTCCTGCGGATGGTGCAAGAGATAGGATGCTCGGGCTCGTTCCACCCGCTCGCCGAGCGACAGATACCGTCGTCCGTCCTTTGCCGTCGATGGTTGGCGATCCTCTTCGCGCAGACAATCTTCGTAGCCCCAAACCTGCAAAAATTGCGGCAGGCGGAAATCGGGATATGCCTCTGCAATCTTTAAGGCGAGCCCCAACATACATGAATTGATAAGCGACGGCCGACGCTGGTGCAACTTGATATAAGCCGCCAATAAAGTACGGGTCTCAATAGACCCCAGTTTGGCATAGTTTGCCTTGAGATAGCGGTATATCGTCCATTGCGTCTCTTCAGGATATTGCTGAGCCTCGGCCAAAGCCTTTTCCAGTTGTTGGCGTGTGATGGTTTGTATCTTGCCGTCGTTTGGTTCCATAGTCAGGGTAGGGTAGAATAGGGTAGTGGAGATGGGTCAGTTGTTTACCTCGTTTTGCACATATTCGCAGAACTGAACGACGATATCGAGCATATCCTGTTCCAGATAGGCACACGCCCTATCGTAAAAATATTCAGGGATGTCATAATAAGCCTCGGCTATAGCCCCACAAATGCAGGCTTTGGTGTCGGTGTCGCCACGTGCCATGACAGCCTTACGGATGGCATCCTCAAAACTGTCGCTATCGAGAAAACAGCGCAATGCCCATGGCACCGTCTCCTGGCACGACGAGTCAAAATGCCCTTCCGATCCTATCTTGTAGATGTCGCGAAGCGGCGGCAGCTCATAGCCGAAACTTCGCTTGACAGCGCTCTCCAGTTCCTCTTTGGTGATGCGTCCCGTACGCAGCCAATAGATTACCGCCGCCACACACTGCGCGCCGCGAATGGCCTCCTTGTGCATGTGGCTGCCGATGGTGCAGAGCTGCGCCTGTCGCATCACCTCATCATAGTCATCGAAGAGCCATCCCACAGGAGCTATGCGCATAGCCGCGCCATTACCCCATGAGTTTTGCGGTTTAGGATGGTCGTCGTGCAGCCATTGCGCAAACATACTTCCGTATGCTCCCTTAGGGTTGGGATAGCGTCTACCCCACTCATGAAGCTTGTCCTGATAGGGTTTCCCGTTGAGTATAGCGTCGGCCACGGCCACGGTCATCACCGTGTCGTCGGTGTAGTCACATTGGGGTTTGCAACGGAATAGTTCAAATCCGTCGTGCGGTGTCTCGTCGAATTCGAAGCGCGAGCCAACAATGTCTCCTATAATAGCTCCAATCATATAAAATAAAAAAAAAAGATAAGATGGTTAGTTGTATCTAAGGTAATACGTTTTCAGAGCAAATCTGCTTTTATAAGGTATTATATTAAAAGCTGTGTACTTCCACCGGGAATCGAACCCGGATCAAAGGTTTAGGAAACCTCCGTTCTATCCATTGAACTATAGAAGCCCATAGGTTTGTTTTGCAAAGATAGCGGAATTTATCCAATCTGCAAAGGAAAAGGCTAAGAATATTCCTATCATCAAAGCGTTTGGCAGAGCAACGGAAAAGTCTTTATTTCCCTATTGTTGATCACTATTTCACTTTCTCTTTACTAATTTTAAAGCCAATCACTTTGTCGTTGAAAAAATACATAGTAAATTTGCGATTAAGATGAAGCCGTTTCTCATAATCATCATGATTGGTCTGTTGCCCACCACTCTGTGGGCGCAAGACGACCAGCATACCCACATCAATCCCGAGGATTTGGAAGTCGATATGGACAATCCTACGTTTGTACCTATGGTAAAAGTAGGAAAAGTGCTGATGGGAAAAGATAGCATACAGTATGTAGAGATGAACGACGTGTGGGTTTATCCTGAACCGACATTCAAGAACGCAAAACAACGCGACGCTTACAACCGTTTGGTCTACAACATAAAGAAAGTGTTGCCCATCGCCAAAGAAGTCAATAAGATTATCATCGAAACGGGCGACTACCTCAACACGCTACCCAACAAGAAAGCGCGCGACGAGCACATGAAACTCGTGGAGGCCAGCATCAAAAAGGAATACACACCGCGCATGAAGAAATTGACGTACTCGCAAGGCAAACTACTCATCAAACTGGTTTACCGCGAGTGCAACAGTTCCAGCTACCAACTCATTCAGGCTTTCCTGGGCCCTGTGAAAGCCGGGTTCTACCAAGCCTTTGCCTGGGTTTTCGGAGCGTCGCTCAACAAGAAATACGATGCAGAAGGCGTGGACCGGCTTACCGAACGCATAGTCCGACAGGTTGAAGCCGGACAACTCTAACCATCAGCATGAAACCTCACGCCAGCATCATACACACACCGAAACCGTTTTCCGCATCTGCAGTGCAGGCCTTTCGCTTCTGCCTGCCCCTATTTCTCGCCTTTCTGTGTCTTACTGCCTTTGCACAAAACGACGATACGTGGAACAATCTCTTCAACCAAACGGGACAGCTGGAAGACACCGAAACCGACCTTTGGGAACAGACCTATGAGGAGCTGAGCGACATAGCCACCAACAAAATGGACCTCAACAGCTGCACACGCGAAGACCTCAGCCGGTTGCCTTTTCTGTCCTCCCAGCAGATTATGGACATCATGGAATACCGCGACAAGGCTCGACGGATAGAAACGCCTTTGGAGCTCCGCCTTATTCCGAGCCTCGACAAGCTGACGGCCGACCTATTGGAGCGGTTTGTCGTCATTCATCCAGATAGCACGCTCGACCGTTTCCCCACATGGAGCCAGCTGATGAGCCGCAGCCGTCACGAGTTGGTGGGAACACTACGGGTACCGTTCTACCGACGCAAAGGCGACAGCAACGACTATCTCGGCTATCCTTACAAACACTGGTTGCGCTACACTTACAGTTCATCGGGACACGTCAAGGCAGGCTTTATAGCTTCGCAAGACGCTGGCGAGCCTTTTTTCTCGGGCAAGAATGCCACGGGCTACGATTTCTATTCCGCCTATGTGCTGATAAACCGATGGGGGCGGCTTAAAACAGCCGTTGCGGGCCGTTACCGGCTGCGCTTCGGCATGGGTCTCATTCTCAACAATTCGTTTGGCATGGGCAAACTCTACACACTTTCCACACTGGGACGATCAACCAACCATATCTATACCCATAGCAGCAGAATGGAAAGCAACTATCTGCAAGGCGTTGCCGCCACAATGCGCCTAACCAAGCATTTGGATCTCACGGCCTTTTCCTCATGGCGCAAGATCGATGCCACATTGGACAACGATTCGGCATCGATTGTCACCGTTCTCAATAGCGGATACCATCGCACCGAAAGCGAAATGCAACGCCGCCGCAACGCCTCTACGACGATGTGGGGCGGCCATCTCAGCTGGTTCAACAACGGCTGGCACATAGGCGCAACGACCTATAGCGCTACATTCGACAAACCCCTCAGTCCCAACACCGCTCAGACTTACCGCCGCTGGTATCCTGCGGGCCGCCATTTCTGGAACGCCAGCGTCGACTATGGCTACGTGTCGCACCGACTCAACCTGTCGGGCGAAACCGCCACAGGCAACTGCAAGCAGGTGGCCACCATCAATAGCCTGAGCTATCAGCTATGGAGCAGCCTGGCCATTTTGGCCCTGCAACGCTATTATCCTTACCAATACCACGCTACATACAGCAGCAGTTTCGCCGAGGGAGGCAGCGTGCAGAACGAGAGTGGGGTCTTTATTGGCATAAACTGGACACCCATGCGTAGCCTGTCGGTGAAAGCCTACACCGACATGGCCTATTTTGCATGGCCCAAATACCAAGCCAGCGCCGCCTCGCACAGCTACGACAATTTCGCACAAGCCACCTACACCGCAGGCCACTGGTCGTGGATGGCTCGCTACCGCATCAAGATGAGAGAAAAAGACCGTCCCTCGTCGGAAAGCGAAAGCAATGGCAACGAAACGAATAAGACGCTGACTATGAAAACCGAGCAACGCGCCCGATTTTCGGTAGCCTATGCCAACAATAGCAGCAACCTGCAGCTACAAGCCGACATGGCGCATTGCCAGTTGGCCAACAAAAACAGTTTCGGATGGATGGTCGCAGCCAGTGGCAGCAGCCAGTGGCGCTGGCTCAGCCTTGCCTCTACCGCTGCCTATTTCCACACCGACGACTACGACTCGCGCATCTATTCCTATGAGCGCAGCGTGCGTTACACCTTCTCCTTTCCTTCTTTCTTCGGCGAAGGCATCCGTTTAGCCCTGCAAGCACGCGCCGACCTGTCAGAGAAATGGATGGTTATAGCAAAACTGGGACACACGCACTACTTCGACCGCTCGACCATCGGTACGGGATTGCAACAAGTCGATGCCAGCTCTATGACAGACCTCGACGTACAAGTGCGCCTCAAACTATGACTTGGGGATAGGCCGTAAGCGCATATTAAGCATCAGTTCAAAATATATGTCGTGTATATTCTGAAAAAAACATTGCTCTATGCTCCTCGTTTTAGCGCACCCAAAATCGGTTTAAACCCCAAACATGACAACGCGACACACAAGAAACGCGCCCTTGAGCCAACTATCGTCTTGCGATAGATGCCATTCCCCGCTGCGTTTCAACGTCTATCCGCACGCCATTCAGCAAGAATCATTCTGCGATTGGTGTTCTTTCGCTATCCGATTGAGCACCTATCGCAAGCAACGCGAATGACAAAGCATCCAAAAACAACGTTTACAGAATGTATCTGCCTGATTGTCTGCAGATTAAGATAATCTATCGTTATCGTCAAATTTAAGGGCTGTAGGAAAAACAATCGCAAATTTTTCGGTACACGAAAATATTTTGTCAATATTTGTTTACCGCGTTTTTATTATTAGTGTTTCAACTTTCGGTTTTAAGAACTATGTTGGATGTACGCCCCCGAAGGGGACACTTGGCTTAATGACAAATCCGAAACTTGAGTCAAAAAGAGCAGTTAACAGATCCGTTAACTGCTCCAGAGATTATTGCTGCATGTCGTGCAATTTCTTGTAGTAGCCGTCGGCCGCCAGCAGAGAGGCGTGTGTGCCCCGCTCCACGATGCGTCCCTCATGGATGACACATATCTCATCGGCATTCTTGATGGTGGAAAGTCGGTGAGCGATGGCTATTGTGGTGCGGGTCTTCATGAGTTTGTAGAGCGCGTCTTGCACCAGTCGCTCGCTCTCGGTGTCGAGTGCCGAGGTAGCCTCGTCAAGAATGAGGATAGGCGGGTTCTTAAGGATGGCCCGCGCTATGCTGACGCGCTGGCGTTGGCCGCCCGACAGTCGTCCGCCCCGGTCGCCAATATTGGTGTCGAAACCGTGTTCCGACTCCATGATGAAATCGTAGGCATTGGCTATCTTCGCCGCACGTACCACATCGTCGTTTGTGGCGTTCTCCACACCAAAGGTAATGTTGTTCAGGAATGTGTCGTTGAAGAGTATTGCCTCCTGGTTGACGTTTCCTATGAGCTGCCTGAGGTCATGGATGCCCAAGTCTTTCACGTTCACTCCATCGATGAGCACCTCGCCCTCCTGCACGTCATAGTACCTTGGAATGAGGTCGACCAAGGTCGATTTCCCACCGCCGCTCTGTCCCACCAAAGCCACGGTCTTTCCTTTTTTAATGGTGAGGTTGATGTCGCGCAATACCCATTGCTGGTCGTACTTGAACCCGACGTGGCGGAACTCGATGTCGTGCTCAAACGAGGCTATATGCACCGGGGCTTCCTTTTCCTTGATGCTTACCTCGGCCTTCAGTATCTTGTCTATACGCTCCATGGAGGCCAGACCCTTGGGTATGTTGTAGCTCGCACGCGAGAAATCTTTCAGCGGTTGCAGGATAGAGTAGAGCACCACCATGTAATAGATGAACGTCGGACCGGTGATTGTCTGGTTGTTGAGCACCAGTATGCCGCCGAACCAAAGCACGATGACAATCATCACCGTGCCGAGAAATTCGCTCATCGGGTGAGCCATCTGTTGGCGTATATTGACCATCATTATGTCGTTCCGGTAGGCCGAATTGACCTTGTCGAAACGTTTGTTCATCTTCTCCTCTGCACAGAAGGCCTTGATGATGCGCAGTCCGCCCAGCGTTTCCTCCACCTGGCTCATGGTGTCGCTCCAGAGTGCCTGAGCCTTGATCGACTTGGCTTTCAGCTTACGCCCCACATAGCCCATGAACCATCCGAAAACAGGCACAAAGATAATGGTGAAAAGCGTGAGCTGCCATGATATGACGAGCAGCGTGGTGAAATAGACTATGATGAGTATAGGGTTTTTGAAGATCATGTCGAGCGATGACATGATCGACGACTCTATCTCCTGCACGTCGCCGCTCATGCGGGCAATGATGTCGCCCTTCCGCTCCTCGCTGAAGAAGCCCAGCGATAGCGATGTGATTTTTTGGTAGAGCTGGTTGCGGATATCGCGCACCACACCCGTGCGGATGGGGATGATGGTTGCCGACGACAGAAAATAGGCTCCCGTCTTCAGGAATGTCATGAACGCCAACGTCAGTCCGATGAAAAGCAACGTAGTGGTGGGTCCCACGGCGGCAATGAGTTCATTGACATAGTAGTTCATGTTGTTCATCAGAACCTTCTTGTCGAGTGCCCATGGCATGATGCGTGTTGCCGTCTGCGTGTCGCCTGTCTTGAACAGGATTTGCAGCAGGGGTATGAGTGTGGCAAAAGAAAAGATATTGAGCACTGCCGACAGAATGTTGAACAGCACCGAGAGTACCAAGTATTTCTTGTATGGCGGTACGAACCGTCTTAGTACTTGCAGAAATTCTTTCATGGAAGAGGGTTGTTATGTGTGTTTCCGACGAAGCGATGTGCTATTGTTCTGCTATCTCTTCGCCCAATAGTGTAGCCGACGAACTTCCGGTAATCCTCACGCGCACGGTCTCTCCGATGTGATGGTTGCCCTTGTCGATGACCACCGCCTTGTTCTGTGGCGTGCGTCCCATGAGTTGGCTGTGGCTTCGTTTGGCAAAACGCTCCAGCAACACCTCAAATACTTTTCCCTCGTCCTTGCGGTTCTGCTCGGCCGACACCTCTGTCTGCAGGTGTATCAGCTCATTGAGACGCCGTATCTTCTCCTCCTCGGGCACATTGTCGGGCAAGTGCTTGGCAGCGTAGGTGCCCGGGCGCTCGCTGTACTTGAACATGAACGCAGCGTCGAAGCCCACTTCCCTTACGAGCGACAGCGTCTGCCGGTGATCTTCTTCCGTTTCTTTGTGGTAGCCCACAAAGATATCGGTAGTGATACCGCAGTCGGGTATGATGCGCCTGATGGCCGCAATCTTGTCGAGATAATCCTCGCGGGTGTACTTGCGGTTCATGAGTTTCAGCGTCTTATCGGAGCCGCTTTGCGCGGGGAAGTGTATGTGGTGACAAAGATTCGGCTCGTCGGCGATGGCATGGAGTATGTCCTCGGTCATGTCCTCGGGATTGCTCGTGGTGAACCGCACACGCATGGTGGGCACCTCGCGGGCCACCTTTCGCAGCAGCTCGGCAAAACTGCACACATGCAACACCTGTCCGCCCTCTTGCTCAACGATTATTCCGTTTTCGGGGCGTTTGCCGTTGGGCAGCAGTCCATAGCTGTTCACATTTTGTCCGAGCAGCGTCACCTCTTTGAAACCTTTGTCGCGCAGGTCGCGCACTTCGGCAAGGATGCTCTCCACGTCGCGCGACCGTTCGCGT
This sequence comes from Eggerthellaceae bacterium, assembly GCA_963656105.1. Taxonomy (GTDB): domain Bacteria; phylum Bacteroidota; class Bacteroidia; order Bacteroidales; family Bacteroidaceae; genus Prevotella. The sequence goes on along the minus strand of CAVKHW010000048.1, from coordinate 5,560 downwards.
CCGCGTGTATAGGGCACGATGCAGTAATGGCAAAAATTGTTGCATCCGCGCATGATGCTCACAAATCCCGACACACGGTTGCCACCAATGCGCTGAGGCAACACGTTGCGGTAAGTTTCTGTAGTGGAGAGGTTCACATCGATAGCTTTCTCGCCCACCTCCACCGCGGCAATCATCTCGGGCAAACTAAGATAGGCATCGGGGCCACACACCAGGTTAGCGTGGTGATTGCTGATAAGGTCGTCCTTCACCCGTTCGGCCATGCAACCCAGCACGCCAAGGATAAGCCGGCGACCTTTCTTCTGCTCGGCATGGAGCGTGTCGAGGCGGTGGTAAATCTTGTTCTCTGCGTTCTCGCGCACCGAACAGGTGTTGAGAAACACTGCGTCGGCATCGGCTTCCACATCAGTGGTGTCGTAGCCAGCCATCTTCATGATGGATGCCACAACTTCCGAATCGGCCACATTCATCTGGCAACCGTAAGTCTCGATGTATAATTTCTTATTCATGGTTTTCTTGAAATTCTTGGAAAATAATATTGCGTATAACAGGGTGTAGAAGCACTGCGGCAAACCGCTCCGAAACCGATGGTTGGCTTGTCGCTAACAAGTCTTGTCGTAGACACGTCCCCAAAGCAGATAGAATGCTATTCCGGCGACAAGTCCGCCCAACACATCGATTGCGTAATGGGCGCGTATATAGACCGTGGCAAAACAGATGAGCAGGGCAAAGGGCAACAGAACGAAGAAGAGTTTCCGGTTGCCTGTGCGCCAAGCCAGCAACATGCAGACCACAGATATGCCCACGTGCGAGGAGGGAAAAGCCGCCGTGGGCCGCTCGCCCGAAGTGTGGAGGTCGGTCACCACCTGATAGAACAGTCCGTCAGTACATCCTGGCGAGGTCATCATGTCGGTGTGGGTCAGAAAATAGTCGCCCACACTGGGAAAAACACCCCTCACCACTTGGTCTATGCCAATGGCTTTATAGTAGTACATAGGCCCTGTTACGGGCACCACATCGTAGATGACATAGAAAGCGAAAAACGAAGCGAGGACAATGAACGCTGCCCGCTCGAACTGCTCATAACGGCTGAAGAAATAGAACAGGACCGTTGCAGCGATGATCGGGAAATAACTGGCGTAGGCCATATTCATCAGTTCGCTGAAGAACATCTGCGGAAAATGTTGCGAGAACAACAACGCCGGCTGGCAACCGAACACCGATTGTTCGATCGAGGCAAAGAAGGGATCGAGATTAGGAAAGAGCTTGTTGAGCTCGTAGGTGTCGGCATACCATGTGCCGAGCAGTGACATCTGCAGCAACACACGCAGCAGACGGGTAATGCGGCAGGGCAACAACCGATAGACCACCCACATGGCAATGGTGATGGCTCCCAGCCTGACACGCCCCCACACCATAGCCTGCGGATTGTCGAGCTTGGTCGATGCAAACAACACGATGAGCAGGGTAAGCACCATATATGCCAGTGTTGCCCACTCCAATCCCATCAGTCCGCGATGGGGTTTGCGCTCTATTTCGATATATTTGGATAGCCGCATCACAACCAATGGTTTTCTTTGTACCAAGCCACCGCCTCGGCCACGCCTCGGCTAAGCTCATAATGGGGATGATAGCCCAGCTCGTCGCACGCCGGTTCAATGTCGCACCGCCAGTTGCGTTGCTTCAGAATGTTGAACTTGTCGTTGTTGAGAGCCGTCATTTGGTGGGTCATGCGGCCAATGTGCTCACCGCAAAAGGTAACGGCACGCAACAGCCAGATGGGTGCCTTAATGCGTATCCACCATGGACGCCCCAACTCCTGGTGCAGGCAGTTGCTGAAAGTCGACGACTGATAGACATTGCCATCGGAGAGGAAATATTTGCGACCCGACATGCCATGGTCAAGCGCAAGAAAGACGGCTTGCACCACATCCTTCACATAGACGAACGTGATGTCCTGACGCTGGAACCCCACACTGAAATCCATATGTTGCTTGATGCTCTTGGCCATGAGGAAATAATCCTTTTCGCGCGGGCCGTAAACACCGGTCGGACGCAATACTATGTAGTTGAACTCATTGCCGATGGAGTCGAGATACTGCTCGGCCTTGAGCTTGCTGCGGCCATAGGCGGTGTTGGGGCGAGGCGTATCATGCTCCGTTATCTCCTGATAGGGCTGTTCCTCGCGTATAGCCCCGAAGATGCTCAAGCTGCTCAGGTAGACAAACCGTTTCATGGGCATCTTCAGTTTCAGTATGGCGTTTACAAGATTCACCGTGCCCTGATAGTTCACACGCATGAAATCGGATGCCAAAAGGCACTTGGTCACACCAGCGGCATGTACCACATAGTCGAAATTATGACTGTCGAGCGCATGCAGCAACTGGTCTTCCGACGAAAAATCAAGGTCTATGAAATGGATGCGAGGGTCGCTCAGATAGCTCCTCGAACTCGACTTGCGCACACCGGCCCACGTATCGAATCCGCGGCGCAACGCCTCTTCCACTATGAAACTGCCAATGAAACCACTGGCACCTGTAATTAATATCTTCATCGCTAATAGGTTACAAAGTTACGACATTTTAAAAATCTTGCAAAATAATCTATACGAAATTAGGATGTTTCATTTCTTTTTAGTTAATTTGCACATATATATTGACTCATCTTAAAACTAAGATTATATGGGAAAAGGGAAAAAAGGCGGCAAGCATATCACTAAGAAACAGCTTACAAAACAGTTGGCCGATTTCTTCACCACACAACCGGGAAAGACGTTGTCGTTCAAAGAAATATTCAAATCACTACACCTTAATACGCATCCTGCCAAGATGCTGTCCATCGACATCATGGAGGAAATGGCATGGGACGATTTTCTTACGAAAGTTTCTGACACTACCTACCAGCTTAACACCAAGGGACAGGTGCAGGAAGGCACCTTCGTGCGCAAAGCCAACGGCAAGAACTCGTTTATCCCCGACGGGGGCGAAAAGCCCATATTCGTGGCCGAGCGCAACTCGATGTCGGCACTCAACGGCGACCGCGTGAAGGTGTCGTTCATGGCCCGACGCCAGAAACACATCAAGGAAGCACAGGTTATCGAAATTCTACAACGTGCCAAAGACCAGTTTGTGGGCCGTCTCCGTGCCGACAAGGACATTGCCTTCTGCGTGCCGCAGGACAGCTCCTTCGCCCACGACATCATCATACCGAAAAAGAAGCTCAAAGGGGGCAAGACCGACGACAAGGTTGTGGTGAAAATCATCCAATGGCCAGACGAAGAACATAAAAACATTATCGGCGAGGTGGTCGACGTGCTCGGAGAGAGCGGCGACAACAACGTGGAGATGAACACCATACTGGCTAAGTACGGGTTACCCTACAAGTATCCTAAGAACGTAGAAGATGCAGCCAACGCCATCACAGGCGAAATAACGCCGCAGGACGTGGCCGAGCGCGAGGATTTCCGCGACACCTGGACCTGCACCATTGACCCCGCAGACGCCAAGGACTTCGACGACGCCCTCTCCATCAAGGAGCTCGACAAGGGTCTCTATCAGGTGGGCGTACACATCGCCGACGTGTCACACTACGTCACCGAGGGCAGCGTCATCGACAAGGAGGCCGTGAAACGTGCCACATCCATCTATCTCGTCGACCGCACCATCCCCATGCTGCCTGAGCGGCTCTGCAACTTCATCTGCTCGCTCCGCCCCGACGAGGACAAGCTGGCCTTCTCGGTCATCTTCAACCTCGACGACGAGGCCTGCGTGAAGAGCTTCCGCATCGTGCACACCATCATACGCTCCAACCGCCGCTATGCCTACGAGGAAGCACAGCAGGTGCTGGAGAACAACGGCGTGAAGGACGGCACCGGACAACCGGCTCCCGACCCCGGGAAAAAAGGTTACAAGGATGAGTACGGATGGGAAATCTGCACCCTCGACCGCCTTGCCAAGAAACTGCGCGAGAAGCGCTTCAAGAACGGCGCAGTGAAATTCGATTCCGAGGAGCTCCACTTCACCGTCGATGAGAAAGGCCATCCCACAGGCTGCTACTACAAGCGGTCGAAAGATGCCAACAAGCTCATCGAGGAGTTCATGCTGCTGGCCAACCGGACGGTGGCCGAGAGCGTGGGGCGCGTTCCAAAAGGCAAGAAGGCCAAGGTGCTGCCCTACCGCGTTCACGACAACCCCGACCCGCAGAAGATGGAGACGCTCCGCGAGTTCACCGCCAAGTTTGGCTACAAGGTGAAGACCGAGGGCACCAAGGGAGCCATCGCCCGCAACATCAATAAGCTCATGGACGACTGCGAGGGCAAACGCGAACAGAAGCTCATCCAGGCCATCGCCCTGCGCGCCATGATGAAAGCCAAATACTCCGTCCACAACATCGGACACTTCGGACTGGCGTTCGACTACTATACCCATTTCACCTCGCCCATCCGCCGCTATCCTGACACTCTGGTACACCGTCTGCTGACACGCTACCAGCAAGGAGGCCGTTCGGCCAATGCCAAACACTACGAAGAGCTGTGCGAGCACTGTTCCGACATGGAGCAAGTAGCGCTCAACGCCGAGCGCGAGTCCATCAAATACAAGATGGTGGAATACATGGGCGACAAGATCGGAGAGGTCTACGACGCCCACATCAGTGGCATCACCTCGTATGGCATCTACGCCGAAATCGACGAGAATCACTGCGAGGGCATGGTGCCCATGCGCGACCTCAACGACGACTACTACGACTTCGACGAAAAGAATTTCCTCCTTCGCGGACGCCGTCACCACCACAAGTACCAGCTCGGCGACGCCATCCGCATCAAGGTGGCACACGCTAATCTGGAGAAACGGCAACTCGACTTCACGATTGCCGACTGACCATCGAATAGGAGGTAAACACTAATCGTAGGTGTTTATCTCCTATTTTTTCATTTACCGACTTTCACACCACCATACGCACGGTTCTGCATACGGCGGTTTCCCATTTGGGATGCTATTTGAAATACATCCCAAATCAAGTAGCATACCCTGCCTTGATTGTCATTACCGATTGCTCTTTGCAAGATCGAACTTATCAGCTATCCACCTTCAGGGATACCTGCTAATTGACAAATCCGAAAGTTGAGGTGTAAATCCAATACTTGGGCTGATCGTTGTTAAGCCAAAGCACAGTTGCTGGAGTTGCCCCTTGATTGGGCGTGTCATAAATATTCTGAAAATAACGGTTGTTTCGACTCACCGTTCTAGCGTTCAGAAAGTGTAGGTTTGCCCAATTCGAATACCGATATTCGAGAAAAAAGCCTCTGCTGTGCCTTCTTCCGCGTTATCATTGGTATGCTTTGAGGTCACGAGGTGTTATCTTTCACCATCAAAAAGCATGTGAACGGATAGACCATCGACCACCTTTCGCATGTCCATAAACCACCTATCGCAAGCACGGTGGCAGCGAAAGTGAAAATAAAAAATTATTGCTGTCCGCTAAAACTTTTTGAGCATGAAAAAGATTGGGCTGGATTCCTCGCTTGGAATTCAGCCCATTTAGTTACTTTTGTTTATTGCTA
>CAVKHW010000047.1:0-19670 GCA_963656105.1 Eggerthellaceae bacterium | reverse complement strand
ATATCTGAGTTTTTTGTAGTTACTTTGCACATATGAAGCGTTGTTAATGCCTTGTTTTTCAGCAGTATAAAGGTACTCATTTTTTGTCAATGTGACAAAAAAAACAACGCTTCTTTTTTATCTCTATGAATTATTCAGGTTATATACGCTCTCATTATGACCGACACATCGATAAATATCTGGACTCCCGACGAGAGTCAGCAGGCAGTGATAGGCAAACAGGAAGGCCGCCACTTGGTGTTGGCACCGCCGGGTTGTGGCAAGACCCAGATTCTGGCCGAACGCATACGCCATGCGCATGCCCGTGGCGTAGACTATGGCGATATGCTCTGCCTGACTTTCACCAACCGTGCGGCTCGGGGCATGCACGACCGCATACAGCAACATCTGGACGAGGCTGCCTCCCAAAACGTCTTCGTTGGCAATGTGCACCGTTTCTGTTCGCACTATCTGTTCGAAAACCATGTGGTGCCGGCCGAGAGTGCCGTTATCGATGACGACACCATGCTGAGCATTTTGGCCATGTATCTGCAGGAGGATGAGGCAAAAGTGCTTGGCAGTCACGACCGCCGCCGCATCTACAACGAGATCATGTTCTTCTCGCACCTTATGGAAGAGATAGGCTATGGTCTTCCACAAGGGTTACGGCAACACCCCGACTGCGTGAAATCCAGTGATGTGGAGGTTCTCCGATCCCTGTGCAAAGCAATGGGCGCTGAGTTTACGGCCGACAAGATGATAGATATCTACGAGCACAACGACTTCTATATGGAGGTGGCACAGTCCGACCGTTTCGACTGGGGCAAGCGGCAGGCTGCTTGTAACACTTTGAACAAGATGAAATATGCCCATGCTTACCGGGCATACAAGAATCAGAACAATTTGCTCGATTTCGAGGATTTGCTTATTCTCACCTATGTGTCTCTACGCAACGATGCAAACCACAGACACTATCCCTGGATACAAGTGGACGAGGTGCAGGATCTGAACCGCCTGCAGTTGGCCATTATCAATGCCTTGTGGACAGGAAACGATGACGCATCGGCATCGGATGGTATGCCTGGCGCAACGCTGATGTATCTGGGCGATGAGCAACAGGCTATATTCTCGTTTATGGGAGCCAAAATGGAAACACTTGAAGAGATAAGGCGGCAGTGTCGAGGCAATGTGCATCATCTCGACATCAACCACCGGTCGCCGAAATATCTGGTGGATATGCTCAATACCTATGCGGCATCGTTGCTGCGCACCCATCCCGACCTTCTGCCCCGACCCGACAACAACATGGTGGCGCAAGCAGGCGATATGCAGATACGCGACAGTGAAGACATTGGTAGCGAATACGGCGACGTGGCCCGTTATGTGCAGAACAGACTGCAGCAAGGAACACCCGGCGAGACAACGGCGGTGATTGTCAATTCGAACGACGATGCTGACCGGGTGAGCGAAGAGCTAAGACGTGCCGGCATCAGCCACTTCAAGGTGTCGGGCACTGATATCTTTGCCGCTCCGCAAGTGAAACTGCTGTTGGCGCACCTCAGCGTATTGGCGAACGAGCATAACTTCATAGCCTGGTCGCGCCTCATGCATGGCATGCATGTATGCGATACCGAAGCCGCCGCACGCCAATGGGTGCACCAGTTGCGGATGCGGGCCATCAGCCCCACCGACTTGCTCAGTTCCGCCAGTGAAACCTATTTGCAAGTCTTTCTCAAAGCCTACGAGCAAGAAGAGATTGTGGTGTTCGACACGGAGACCACGGGACTCAATGTCTTTGAGGATGATGTCATACAGATAGCTGCGGAGAAAATAAGGCAGGGCAGGAGCGTGGCAAAGTTCTCGGTGCACATAGCAACCGACCGCCCCATACCCGAACGGCTGGGCGACATTGTCAACCCCATTGTAGAGGAGCGCAAGCACCAGCAACTCTATACACATAGCGAAGCACTTCGGATGTTTCTCGACTTTGTGGGCGGCGACGTGCTGCTGGGACACAATGCCGAGTACGACTATCACATCATGGACTATAACCTGCGGCGCTATTTGCCCGGTGTGGACTGGCAGCGCGAGCATCCGCGCTGTTTCGACTCGCTGAAACTCATCCGTCTGCTGCGTCCCGACCTGAAAGCCTATAAGCTGAAACTGCTGTTGCGTGACTTGCATCTTGAGGGCGAAAACTCGCATCTGGCCGATGATGATGTCAACGCCACTGTGTCGCTCGTTGCCTATTGTTACCAGTGCGGACAAGCGTTGCGCGACAGCCAGCGCGCCTATCTGGCCATACCGTCGGTGCGCCAGCGCGTCGAACGCTTGCGCCAGGCCTACCAGTCGTTCTACGAACAGGCCGTGAGCCGCCTCTATGTGCGCCAGGCCGTGGACGCACCGCCAGCACTGGTCGACGAGATGAGACGCATGGCCGAGATGCTTGCCGAGAGCGGATGGTGGAAAGACCTGCCCAAAATCCACTATGTTTATCGTTTTCTCGAGGGCGACATTATTGATGTGCGAACCACGCCGTCGCTCAAGGAACAGCTCGATAGGCATATCATGGAACTCAACACGTTCAAGGAAGCCGACCTCTGCGGCTCGGCTTCCATACCCGACCGTGTCTTCGTGTCGACTATCCATAAGGCCAAGGGACTGGAGTTCGACAATGTGGTGGTGTTTGATGTGGTTGACGGCCGTATACCCAACTATTATAGCGAGAACAAGCCGGCGCAGCTGGCCGAGGATGCACGCAAACTCTATGTTGCCATGTCGCGTGCCAAGCACCGTCTTGTGGTGTGGTGGAGCCGGTTCAGAGTGTCGGAATACGGTGCGCACGAGCGGCGGTTGTCGAGATTTATGCAACCGGTCAGCGATATGTTTCCTTGATACTTGAATCTTTGCACCGCTTCCTTTTCATACCCGCCAAATATTCGTTAAATATGAAAGCGACACCGTTGACAGACGTAAATTTTTTATAAATCGGCCATGCCCATTTGAAATAATGCATCAAATTGATTATCTTTGCATAATCATCAACCCACAAGCAGGAAGATATGAAAAAGATTTTTGGCATCATTTTGGTTGCGCTCATGCCGCTCGCGCTCATGGCGGAAACCTATCCCGCATTATGGAAGAAAGTGACCGAGGCGCAGGCCAAAGATCTTCCAAAAACACAAATGGAGTGGCTTGACAAGATAATAGTCAAGGCGCAAGCCGCCTCCGATTACGGACAGTTGCTCAAGGCACAGCTATACAGGTCGGCAGCGCAAACGCAGATTGCCCCCGACTCGGCCATGTCGGAGATTGAACGGCTTGAGCAGACTGTTGACAAAGTGAAAAATCCTGTCAGCCGGGCCGTCTATGCCTTGGTGCTGGGCAAGCTCTACGAACAACGTTTCGACAAGGATGGCAGTGGAGCCAAAAGCAAACGGTGGTTTGCTGTGGCCATGCAGCAACCAGCGTTGTTGGCGCAGCATAAGTGTGTGGAGTATGAACCGGCGGTAGTGGAAGGCGTAGATAGTAAGATCTTTGGCGACGACTTGTTGCACGTGGTGGGCATGGAGGCGAAGGCTTATGCAACCCTTCACGACTACTACGAGAGCAAGGGCAACCGGTCGGCAGCCTGCCTGTGCGCTTGTCTGCAGATAACACAGGGAAGAGTGATCGATAACCATGAGGTGCGGAAATCAAAATACCTGCAGGCCATCGACTCGCTTATTTCGGTCTATGGCGATTTGCGTGAGGCGGGCGAACTGGCCATCGGGCACTATCAGTTTATGGAGGAGGCTACCGATGTGAGCACCGAAGACAAGGTGAACTATATCAACTACGCACTCAACAAGTGGGGCGAGTGGCCACGGATGAATATCCTGCGCAACGCCATGAGCAACCTGCGGCAGCCCACCTTCAACATCAATGTGGGCGATTACGTCATGTTGCCACAGACCGCCCGTCTGTTGCGCATCAATTCCATACGCAACATTGGCACCCTGACAGTCAAAGTCTACCCTGTCGATGTGGCGGGCGACTGCTCGCTCGATCCCAATGAGGATGACGGATGGGCTGAACTGCAGAAGAAAATCGCACCCGAGCCAGTGCAAACATTGGTGAGACGCTATGTCGGACAACCGGCATGGAAAGAAAACTCCGATTCCATCATAGTCAACGGACTGCCGGTCGGCATGTATGTACTTGAGGCTACGACCGATAACAGTAAGGTGCAGCCACAACGTGCATTGTTGTCTGTGAGCAATCTTTTTGTGATGACACAGGCCCTTCCCGACAAGCAATTGCGCTTTGTGGTGGTCAATGCCACCACGGGCAATGCTGTGCAAGGTGCCCGGCTACGCCTGAAGACGGAGGCCCGATACGACAATGAGACGGAGCAAACGGTTAGCCTTACTACCAATAAGAATGGCGAGGCTTACTACAAATACGACAAAAGGGCTCCGGGTAAGGTCTACGTCTACACGGACAACGATAAGGCTCTCAACGAAACGGGTATCTATGCCAACTACCGTTATTGGAAAAACGAACGGGCAAGGAAATACATTAGCCTTTTCACCGACCGCTCCGTATACAGAACTGGACAACAGGTTCGTGTGGCGGTCATCGCTTATGAGAAAGACGATGCGGCTCTGACCGCCAAACCGCAGGCCGGCCATCAGTTAGAGCTGACGCTGTACGATGCCAATGGCAGAGAACAGGCCAAGAAGAATGTTACCACGGATAGCTATGGAACGGCATCGGCCGAATTTACGCTACCGCAAACGGGACTTACGGGTTACTGTGATGTGGTTGCTCAGGAAGGCGGCATAGTGAAATTCAGAGTGGAGGAATATAAACGGCCTGCGTTCGAGGTAACCTTCGAACCCTACAAAGACCATTACCAGCCGGGCGACACCGTGAGGATGCGCGGATGGGCTAAAAGTTATTCGGGAGTGCCCGTGCGGGGGGCGAAGGTCAGTTATGAGGTGAACAGAAGAACAGCTCTTTGGTGGAGCAAGCGTATTGACAATAGCGTAAAACAACTTGTATCTGACTCAACGGTAACAGCCGACGACGGGTCGTTCACGTTGAAAATGCCAATGGTCTATCCTGAAACAGCCGACCTCGACCACGCTGCTTTCTTTAAAATCATTGCCAACGCCAAAGTGACAGATAACGCAGGAGAGACGCATGAGGCGCAAACGTCACTGATGTTGACCAATCGGTCGGCTGTACTGACGGTCGACTTGCCGGCACAGTCGTTGCGCGATAGCTTGAAAATGTTTACCGTAAAGCGCACGAACCTTGTGGGCGAAGAGTTGGATGGATCTGTCAATTATCGTTTTGACGACAGCGCATGGAAGATAGCGGCTGCCAATAAGCCTATCGCGCTGAATGAAAAACTGACGTCGGGGAAGCACGAATTGGAAGTGATATGTGGGCAAGATACCGTGAAGAAGAGTGTTGTGGTGTTCTCCTACAACGACAAGAAACCCGTAATCCATACCCACGACTGGTTTTATGTGTCGCACAAGCAATTTCCGAACGATGGCAGCCCGGTGTATCTGCAACTGGGCACATCCGATAAGGACGCCCATATCTATTACTCGGTGTTTACGGCCGATAAAATGTTGGCCAGTGGAGTGGGGCGGCTCAGCGATGAGGTCGTCACCCGCAAGCTGCATTATAAAGAGGAGTATGGGGGTGGCATCACGATTGCTTTGGCTTGGGTGAAAGATGGAAAGATGTATCAACATCAAGTAAGTGTTGCCCGACCCTTGCCTGATAAGCAACTGAAATTATCATGGAAGACCTTCCGCGACAATCTGACACCGGGACAAAAGGAACAGTGGATACTGCATGTGGAAACACCGCAAGGGAAACCTGCCGCAGCCCAATTGCTGGCAACGATGTACGACAAGAGTCTCGACGCTATTGCAACTCACCGTTGGAACTTTGATATCCAGTATACCGCGTCTGTACCCGTGGCCTCTTGGTATGGAGGGAACCGTAAGGCGGTAGGGCTGTATGGTTTCGAGAGCAGCCATCCGCTCAATACGCATGCACTTGATTTCTCGCATTTCGACAATGGGATGTTTGACTTTGTCAATCCCTATACGTTCCGCTACAATTCTCCGATGTTGCTCATGGCTCGAGAGGAACGTGCCATGGCGGCAACCGATGACGCTGCCAACGGTATAGCCAATGTGTCGGCGAAAAAAATGAGTGGCGTGCGCATGGCTTCTGCTGGGAAAACGATGCTTCAAGGACGGATAGCCGGACTGGGCAACCAATATAAAGAATCTATAGAAGACGGACAAGCTGCATCCGTGGCGCAGGTGCGCGAGAATCTCAACGAAACAGCATTCTTCTATCCTGCTCTGACAACCGATGGTGATGGAAATGTGAACATCTCGTTTACTCTTCCAGAGAGTGTCACTACATGGAAGTTTATGGGCTTAGCTCATGATGCTACCTTGGATTATGGCTACATCATGGCAGAGGCAGTGGCTAAGAAAGCCGTCATGATACAACCCAATATGCCGCGCTTTATCCGGCAAGGTGACCGAACGGCTATGACATGTCGTATTGCGAATACTTCTGATAAGGATGTGAAGGGGAAAGCGCGTCTGGTGTTTATCAATCCTGCAGACGACAAGATAGTGGAAGAGTTCTCTGTTCCGTTTGAGGTTATGGCCAGACAAAACACTACAGCTGAGTTTATGGTCGAAGGCAATCGGTTGGCTGACCTGTCAGACGGTGCCACGCTCTTTATTGTTCGCTTTGTGGCCGAAGGAAAAGGGTTCAGCGATGGTGAACAACACTATCTGCCGTTGCTTCCCGACAGGGAATTTGTTACGACAACCATTCCTTTTACTCAAACAGGAGCAGGCGTAAAGTCGATAGATTTAAGTGGCGTATTCCCGTCGTCCGACAAGCAAAATAAGTTGACGGTGGAGTATACCAATAATCCTGCATGGATTATGATACAGGCGTTGCCTACCATTGCCAATCCGACAGAAGGTAATGCCGCGTCTTTGGCAGCAGCTCTTTACTCTAATAAAATAGCTCGTTGGTTGCTGAATACTGACCCTTCAGTCGGGCAAACTGTCAAATTGTGGCAGATGGAACAAGGAACTGAAAAGACATTGGTGAGCAATCTGCAGAAGAATGGTGAACTGAAGTCGATGCTTCTCTCCGAAACGCCTTGGATAACTGATGCCAATCGCGAGACGGAACAGATGCAATTGTTGGCGAATTATCTTGATGAGTCGGCGGTGAATTACCGTTTGTCTACATTCTTTGATAAATTATCCGGTCTGCAAAATCCAGACGGCAGCTTCAGTTGGTGGCCAGGAATGTCGGGCAACAAGTATATGACGATGGAGGTTGCTGGCATATTGGCTCGCCTCTGCGCACTGACTGGCTCGTTAGAGGATGAAAGCCTGCTCACTGAAGCTTTCGGATACCTTGATAGGCGCGTAGCCGAGGAGGTGGCTGAATTGAAGAATGAAGCCACGAAAAAGAAGCCACGGATTTCATATCCTTCTGAATTTGTTTGCGATTATTTATATTCAAGTGCATTGATGCAACGTAAACTAACGGCCGATATGCGCTATTTGCTGAACCTTCTGGCTAAGCAAACGGCCAACCTTTCTATCTATGGTAAGGCACGTTCTGCTGTATTACTTGCTCAATATGGCTATACGGTGCGTGCGAAGGAATTCTTGCAGAGTCTGAACGAGTATGCCGTTTATAAGGAAGGAATGGGACTTTATTATGATACGCGTCGTGCCAACTATAGTTGGAAAGACTATCGTATACCCACACAAGTGGCTGCCATTGAAGCCGTGAAACGATTGTCCCCTCGCGATACGAAGACTATTGAAGGGCTGCAAAGTTGGCTTTTGCAGGAAAAACGCACCCAAGCATGGGATACACCAGTTAATACGGTTGATGCAGTCTTCGCTTTCCTCACCAACGAACAAGGAAAAATTGATATGGGTGAGTTGTCAACGGCACAAGCGGACATGCTGAAAGTTGATGGAAAACGGATCGAACTGCCCAATGCTACGGTAGGAATGGGGTATGTAAAGACCGTGGTTGACCATCTGTCCCCTTTGATGTTTACTGCTGAGAAAACTACGGAGGGTACGTCGTGGGGCGCGCTATATGCACAGTATTGGCAGAAAGCTGGCGATGTGGAAGCACAGTCGTCGGGCTTGAAAATCAAACGCGAAATCTTCCTCGACGGCAAAGTTGTTGATGGTAAAGTGGTAAGATTGAAAGTGGGCGACAAGGTAAAGGAGCGAATCACAATTGTTGCCGACCGCGATTACGATTTTGTTCAGGTGCAGGACAAACGCGCTGCTTGTCTAGAACCTGTCAGTCAGCAAAGTGGTTACCGTTGGGGGTGTTATTGTGCGCCAAAAGACAATGTGACAAATTATTATTTTGACCTTATGGCCAAAGGCGAACATATAGTCGAGACGGATTATTACATGGATCGCCAAGGCGAATATGCTTCGGGCATTTGTACTGTTCAATGTGCGTATAGTCCAGAGTTTGCCGGTCGTGAGGGAGCTAAACATTTTATTATAATACGCTGATAGATATCGGTATGAACAAAAAACGAACAATTGTGTGGGGGCTTCTGCTTGCTGCCATGAGTGCTGGTGCACAGGGGATTGCTATTCAAAACAAAGACATTGATTGTGGACAAGTGGTGTTTAAGCATCCCGTTACCGCCCAATACGTTATGAAGAACAGTGGCACTTCGCCCCTTTCTATACGCGAGGTGCGTACTAGTTGTGGTTGCACTACAGTGTCTTTTCCCGAGGCTCCTATTGCTGCCGGGCAGTCGTTTGTTATAAGCGCCGTTTACGATGCCAAGACCATGGGGCATTTCAACAAGAAAATCGGGATATACAGCAATGCTTCTGATACACCGCTTGTGCTTTCGATAAAGGGGGTGGTCGTTGAAGAGAAAGATGCACCGGCTATAGATTTTAATTGTAAGTTGGGCAAAGTGGATGCTGATAAGAATAATGTTGAGTTTGATGACGTGAGTCGCGGCGATGAACCAGTGCAAGTTATCAACATCAAGAACAATACGGACGAGACTGTTGAGCCAGTGTTGATGCACCTGCCTGCCTATCTCCGCGCTGAGGTACGACCATCGCGTATAGTGCCTGGTCGTACAGGAAAGGTGTTCCTACAGTTGGAATCCCAGTCTCTGCGTGATTTGGGATTGACGCAAACGTCAGTCTATCTTGGCATGTTTGCTGGTGATAAGGTTTCCACTGAGAAGGAAATTATGGTGTCGGCCATCTTGCTTCCCGATTTCGAAAATATGACCTCGCAGCAAAAGGCCGACGCACCAAAGTTGAGGTTGTCGTCGGGAAGTATTGAGTTGGGACGTTTTGCGGGTAAGAAACAGAAGAAAGGCAAGATAATTATTGCAAACGAAGGTAGGACTCCTCTTGAAATACGCTCTTTGCAGATGTTTACGGCTGGGCTTGAAGTATCGTTGAGTAATAAGACGATAGCTCCCGGCCAGAAAGCCGAACTGAAGGTGACGGCTATTGCCGACATGCTGGGAAAAACCAAGGCAAAGCCGCGTATATTGTTGATTACCAATGATCCTGAGAATACAAAAGTTATCGTTAATGTCAATGTTTTGCAGTGACGGAATGGATAAATGCATGATCTGGATCTGACTCGGGTGGCATGTTGTGCAAAGTTTTGGTTGTTGTTGGTTTAATATTAAAGCGATGTGATGAAAACATTGGTTAACGAAGACGCGGTGTATAGTGCTGACAGTGACGTTGCTATGTGTCCTGTCATAGAAATAGACCAAGGTAGTGGCTTCTGCTTTGGTGTCACTACGGCCATTCGTAAGGCTGAGGAAGAATTGTCGATGGGAAAGACGCTTTATTGTTTGGGTGATATTGTGCACAACAGTATGGAGGTGGCTCGTCTCCATTCACGTGGGCTTGTTACCATCAATCAT
The DNA here is from genome assembly GCA_963656105.1 of Eggerthellaceae bacterium. Lineage (GTDB taxonomy): Bacteria > Bacteroidota > Bacteroidia > Bacteroidales > Bacteroidaceae > Prevotella. The sequence continues at coordinate 9,682 of CAVKHW010000047.1, read as the reverse complement.
GCTGAACTTGCTCGTCTTCACGATGTAAAAGTACTTCTGCGGGCTCATGGAGAACCCCCCGAAACTTATGAACTTGCCCGTAAAAACCATATTGAGATAATCGATGCAACCTGTCCTGTAGTGTTGGCATTGCAAAGACGCATCAAGCGGCAGTTTGATAGTAATCAGCAAGCACAGATTGTTATCTTTGGAAAGAATGGCCATGCTGAGGTTCTTGGACTCGTTGGGCAGACGCATTCGCAAGCTATTGTGGTGGAATGTGTAGAGGATGTTAAAGGCTTGAACTTTGAACGCGATATATATTTGTACTCACAGACAACAAAGAGCCTTGACGAGTTTCATCGTGTTATAGACTACATCCAGCAGCATATATCGCCTTTGGCCACTTTTAGAAGTTTCGACACCATTTGTCGCCAGGTAGCCAACCGCATGCCTAACATAGCCGACTTTGCGTCGCGTCATGATCTTATCCTTTTTGTTTGCGGTCGAAAAAGCAGTAACGGAAAGGTTCTTTTCAACGAGTGCCGTAGCGTTAACGCCAACAGTCACCAAGTGGAGCGTGCTGAGGAAATAGATATGCAGTGGGTGAAAGGGGTTCAAACTATTGGTATTTGTGGTGCAACGAGCACCCCGAAATGGTTGATGGAAGATTGTCGTGACCAAATCCTTAATCGTCTTCGATAGGATAAATGCGCCTCATAGTGCGTAACGCAGAAAAATAAGGCTACCTGCGGTATTTCCGGTTTGGTAGCCTTTGTTGTTTTCAAGCGAGCGAAATATGCGATTCGTCTTGTAGAATCAATCCTTGTTTGCGTGCCAGCCCCGACAGGTAGAGAGATTCCTTGGGCGAGCAGTGAAAGTGATTGCTCAATGCTTTTAGAAACTCTTTTTGAGACATTTGTCCCGTTTCTTTCCCACTGAAAATTTTTTGTACGGCAGACTTTAGGTTTTCCGCATGGAAGCGGCGATGCTTCTTGTGGATGTACTCGAAGATGACGACAGCTACGCAAAGTGCAACTGCAATTAGAATCAGTAGTGTGTAGTTGTTCATGATGGAGGATTTTTAGGTTTGTTTTTGACAAAGATAAATAAAAAAATCGATTATTCAAAATATTCTAAACTAAAAAACTTTGATTTCTTTCGGTTTGATTGTTTTTTGGTTTCTGACATTTTGTCTTTAATACTGCCTTTTTGACATAAGATGTTCATTGGAATGTCTTTTGAGGGAGCTGCATTAGAAATCCGAATATAAATTAAACCGAAAGAAAGGAAGAACCATAATATGACATTCGACAAGTTTACAATCAAAGCGCAAGAGGTCGTGCAAGAAGCTGTCAATACAGCTCAGCAAGGACGACAACAGGCTGTAGAGCCGATGCATTTGTTGCAAGGTGTTCTGCAGAAGGGGCGTGACGTATCCAATTTTATATTTCAGAAGTTGGGAGTTAACGCCGTGCAGGTGGAGAATTTGGTGCAACAGGAACTCAAACATCTGCCAAGAGTGGATGGCGGACAACCCTATTTTTCAAATGACACGAATAAAGTGTTGCAATGTGCCGTGAGCAACTCGCAGAAAATGGGTGATGAGTTTGTTTCCGTAGAACCAATTTTGTTGGCTCTCCTGCAGGTCGATTCCACTGCGAGCCGTATCTTGAAGGATGCTGGTTGCAGTGAGTCTGATATGCAGACGGCCGTCAACGAACTCCGTCAAGGTCAGAAAGTGCAAAGCGCCAGTGGTGACGAGAACTACCAAGCGCTCAGCAAGTATGCCACAAATCTTATTGATGCTGCCCGCCAAGGCAAGCTTGATCCAGTAATAGGTCGTGATGATGAGATTCGTCGTGTGCTGCAAATCCTATCGCGTCGTACCAAGAATAACCCCATTCTTATAGGCGAGCCAGGTACGGGCAAGACGGCAATCGTAGAAGGACTGGCTGAGCGCATCGTGCGGGGTGATGTTCCAGAGAACCTGAAAAACAAACAGCTCTACTCGCTCGACATGGGTGCCCTTGTGGCTGGAGCCAAGTATAAGGGTGAGTTTGAGGAGCGACTCAAGAGCGTCATCAAAGAGGTGACCCATGCCAATGGCGACATTATCCTCTTCATAGACGAAATCCATACGCTCGTTGGAGCCGGTGGAGGAGAAGGCGCCATGGATGCTGCCAACATTCTTAAGCCGGCTTTGGCACGTGGAGAGCTGAGAGCTATCGGTGCTACGACCCTCAATGAGTACCAGAAATATTTCGAGAAGGACAAAGCTTTGGAACGACGGTTCCAAATGGTGATGGTGGATGAACCCGATGAGGTGGATGCCATATCCATACTCCGTGGTCTGAAGGAACGTTATGAAAACCACCATAAGGTGCGTATTCAAGACGATGCGTGCATTGCCGCCGTGAAATTGTCCGAACGTTATATCTCAGACCGTTTCCTGCCCGACAAAGCCATTGATCTCATGGACGAGGCAGCTGCGAAGCTTCGCATGGAGCGCGACTCCGTGCCCGAGGAACTCGACGAGACCACCCGCCATCTCAAACAATTGGAGATAGAGCGCGAGGCAATCAAACGCGAGAACGATGAGGACAAGATCAAGCAACTTGATAAGGAGATAGCCGATCTCAAAGACAAGGAACATCAGTTCCGTGCCAAGTGGGAAGCTGAGCGAGGTCTTGTCAACAAGATACAGCAGGACAAGCAGCAGATGGAGACTCTGAAGTTTGAAGCCGAGCGAGCCGAGCGTGAGGGCAATTACGGACGAGTAGCCGAAATACGCTACGGCAAGCTGAAACAACTGCAGGACGACATTGATAATATACAACAACAACTGAAGGCAGCCCAGGGCGCTGAGACCATGGTGCGCGAGGAAGTGACGGCTGACGATATTGCCGAGGTGGTGAGTCGCTGGACGGGCATACCAGTCACGAGAATGATGCAGAGCGAACGTGAAAAACTGCTCCATCTTGAGGCTGAACTTCACAAGCGTGTCATTGGTCAGGACGAAGCCATTCAAGCTGTAAGCGATGCGGTTCGCCGCAGCAGAGCGGGACTGCAAGATCCCAAAAAGCCTATAGCCTCGTTTATATTCTTGGGCACTACGGGCACAGGAAAGACCGAACTGGCAAAGGCTTTGGCCGAATATCTCTTCAATGACGAGAATATGATGACCCGTATAGACATGAGCGAATATCAGGAGAAATTCAGTGTGTCAAGACTTATCGGAGCGCCTCCGGGATATGTGGGCTATGACGAGGGCGGTCAACTCACTGAGGCCGTGAGGCGTAAACCATATAGTGTGGTGCTCTTCGACGAGATAGAAAAGGCTCATCCTGATGTGTTCAATATCCTGTTACAGGTGCTCGACGATGGTAGGCTTACCGACAACAAGGGGCGTACGGTCAACTTTAAGAACACCATCATCATTATGACCTCAAACCTCGGAAGCCAATATATACAGGAGCGTTTTGCCGCCCTTGACGAAGGCAACCGCGATCAGGTCGTTGGTGAGACGCGCCAGCATGTCATGGAAATGTTGAAGAAGACCATCCGCCCAGAATTCCTCAACCGTATCGATGACATAATCATGTTCCTTCCCCTCACCAAGCCGCAGATAGCCGAGGTGGTTGTCTTGCAGATGAACCGCGTGAAAGCTATGCTTGCCCCGCAGAGATTCGACTTGCAGTGGACTCCTGCAGCTATCGACTGGCTGGCCGACGTGGGCTACGATCCGGAGTTCGGAGCCCGTCCCGTAAAGCGCGCCATACAGGACAACGTGCTCAATGAGCTGAGTAAGAAGCTGTTGGCTGAGCAGGTGGTGCGTGAAAAGCCTGTCATAGTGGATGCGGAAGAGGGTAGACTGAGTTTCAGAAACTAATGGTTGCGAACGGCTAAAGCCGTTCTCCCCCCTATAACAATTAAGGGTATCTGATGTGCAAAACGCATGTTGGATATCCTTTTTTCGTCTCATATTGTAACAAACAGATTAAATATCTGCCCCATTCGTCGGTTTTTGATTAACTTTGCACACAAAACAATTCACAGATATCAAATCTATCAGAAATGGACAACGAAAAAGAGAAAGAGGTAGTTAAGCTACCTGAAAATGCGTTCCGCGAGTTGAAAGACGGCGAAACCTACGAGCCGATTATGAGTTCTGGCAAGACTTACCGCGAGGTAACACCCTGGTCGGTCACATGGGGTTTGGTCATGGTGGTGTTGTTCTCGGCCGCCGCTGCTTATCTGGGTCTGAAGGTAGGTCAAGTGTTCGAGGCCGCCATCCCCATTGCTATCATCGCCATTGGTCTTTCTACTGCCACACACCGCAAGAATGCGTTGGGCGAGAATGTTATTATTCAGAGCATCGGAGCCTGTTCGGGAGCTGTTGTAGCCGGTGGCATCTTCGTTATGCCGGCCATCTATATGCTCGACCTTGAGGCCGATTTTCTGAAAATATTTATAGCCGCCGCACTTGGAGGCATCTTGGGCATACTATTTCTCATACCCTTCCGCAAATATTTCGTGAAGGATCAGCATGGCAAGTATCCTTTCCCCGAAGCCACAGCCACCACACAGGTGCTGGTGTCGGGCGGTGAGGGCAGTTCGCAGGCCAAGCCGTTGCTTGTGGCCGGTTTGGTCGGTGGTCTCTACGACTTTATCGTGGCAAGTTTCGGTTGGTGGAACGAGAATGTCACTTCGCGCATGATAGGTCTCGGACAAGACCTGGCCGACAAGGCAAAGCTGGTGGTGAAGGTCAATACCGGTGCAGCCGTACTTGGTCTGGGGTATATCATAGGCTTGAAGTATGCCGCCATCATTTGTGCCGGTTCGGTATTTGTGTGGTGGATAGCGGTGCCACTGATGGCCGTCATCTTCCCCGATATGGTACTCAACCAGTGGGATCCGTCCATATCGACCGCAGTGGGCGACATGAGTCCGGAGGATATCTTCACCAACTATGCACGTAGCATGGGCATCGGTTCCATTGCCATGGCCGGAATCATCGGCATTGTAAAGAGCTGGGGTATCATCAAGAGTGCCGTATCGTTGGCTGCTCGCGAGATGAAGGGCAAGAGTCCCGATTCGGCTGAGGTGCAGCGCACGCAGCGCGACATATCTTTCAAAGTCATAGCCATCGGCAGTGTGCTTACGTTGCTGGTTATCTATGCCTTCTTCTTCTTGGGTGTTATGAATTTCAACCTGCTTCATGCCACTGTGGCTGTGTTGCTGGTTGCGGTCATTGCATTCCTCTTCACCACCGTGGCTGCCAATGCCATAGCCATAGTGGGCAGCAACCCTGTGTCGGGCATGACGCTCATGACGCTCATCCTTGCTTCTGTGGTTATGGTGGCTGTGGGACTGAAAGGCAATGCCGGAATGTTGGCAGCCCTACTGATGGGTGGTGTGGTATGCACTGCTTTGTCGATGGCTGGCTCGTTTGTTACCGACCTGAAAATAGGCTATTGGTTGGGCACTACGCCGAAGAAACAGGAGGGTTGGAAGTTTTTGGGCACAGTGGTGTCGGCTGCTACTGTGGCAGGCGTGATGATACTGCTCAACGAGACCTATGGCTTCAAGAGCGATGCGCTGGCTGCGCCGCAGGCTCACGCCATGGCTGCTGTTATCTCGCCGTTGATGAGCGGACAGGGTGCCCCCTGGTTGCTCTATGGCATCGGTGCTGTCATAGCCTTGGTGCTCGACCGCTGCAAGGTGTCGGCTTTGGCGTTTGCTTTGGGCATGTTCATTCCCATTCAGCTCAACCTGCCGTTGCTGATAGGCGGTGCGCTCAACTGGTATGTTGGAAGCCGTTCGGCCAACGCAGCTGAAAACAAGGCGCGCGTGGACAAGGGCACGCTCATTGCCAGTGGTTTCATAGCTGGCGGTGCGCTGATGGGCGTGGTATCGGCACTGATGAAGTTTGGCGGCATAGAGTGCTCCGTTGCCGACACTTGGTGGCAGAATCCTCTGTCAGAGGCCGTGTCGTTGTTGGCCTATGTCATGCTGATGGCCTATTTTGTGAAGGCAACCCGCATCAAGAAATAATATCCTAAATGATGTCGGCTGCCGTTCTCGCAGACGGTGGCCGACCATACAGTCCAGTCCCCGGATACATCCGCATGGATGTATCCGGGGACTGGACTGTATGGTGGTGCTCCGATACGCTCCGCTTGGTTAATGGTGAACAATCGGAGATAATTCTGTTTCCCCGTCTGGCTTAGACGGTTATTTCGCCGGCAATCGAGTCGTTCATCATCTTTCTGATAATGTTGGTGTCGTTATAGCATGCCTGTAGATACATCAACTTGGTTACGGCCGCCTCAACAGTAGAGTCGTGCCCCGACACAACCCCTATGTCCTGCAGCTGGTAACCGGCTCCATAACGTTTCATTTCTACCATTCCGGCTACACACTGGCTGATGTTCACGATTACGATGCCACGTTCCGATGCTTTTTTCAGCAGTCTGAGGAACCATGGCTGCTGAGGCGCATTGCCACTGCCAAACGTGCGCATGACTATGCTTCGCAGATGATCGATACCCAACACCCCCCTGATGATGTTTTCCTGAAGTCCGGGAAACAGACTCAGCACCACCACATTGCTGTCCATGGCCAAGTGGGGCGACAGCGGCTTGTCGAAACTGGGTGTCAGCACATGATGAGAATGAAACGTGAAATTCACGCCGGCATCGCATAGGTGGGGATAATTGAACGACTCGAACGCATAGAAACCATCGGCATTGATTTTGGTTGTGCGGTTGCCCCGCAGTAGTCGTCCGCTAAAGTAAACGCACACCTCGGGTATCATGGCGCGGCCGTCGGCAGTTTTCATTGCTGCCAGTTCGATACTGGTTACCAGATTTTCCTTGCCGTCGGTGCGCAACTGGCCGATAGGCAATTGCGAACCGGTAAGAATGACCGGCTTGGTGAGGTTGCCCAACATGAACGATAAGGCCGAAGCGGTAAAGGCCATTGTGTCTGTGCCGTGCAGAATGACGAAACCATCGTAATTGTTGTAGTTGCGCGAGATGATGCGCACCAGATAGGCCCACCGGTCTGGGCTGATGTCGCTTGAGTCGATAGGCGGTGTAAACTGGTAGACATCTATCTGAGTTTTGATCTGTCGAAACTCGGGCATCGACTCCACAAGATGGTTGAAATCAAGTGGTTCGAGAGCTCCTGTCTGGGGATTGTGTCCCATGCCTATCGTGCCGCCGGTATATATCAGTAATACTTTATTCATCAGCTTATTTAATTTTGTGCAAAATTAGTTAAAAGCTATGATACTTCAAAGATTTATGTTATTTTTGCCATAACAAATCAAAAAAACAAACAAAAACTAATTTAGTACATGAAAGCGTTTATGGATGATAATTTCCTGCTCGAGACCACGACGGCGCAGGATCTGTTTCACAATCATGCAGCCAAGATGCCCATCATCGACTATCATTGCCATTTGGTTCCGCAGATGGTAGCCGAAGACCATCAGTTTCGCAGCATCACCGAGTTGTGGTTGGGTGGCGACCATTACAAGTGGCGGGCTATGCGCACGAACGGTATTCCCGAGAAATATTGCACGGGGAACGACACTACCGACTGGGAGAAGTTTCAGAAATGGGCAGAAACAGTGCCCTACACATTTCGTAATCCGCTCTACCACTGGACTCATCTTGAGCTCAAGACGGCCTTTGGCATCACCAAGCTTCTGAGCCCGACAACGGCTCGCGAGATATTCGACGAGTGCAACGAAAAGTTGAAAATGCCCGAATACAGTGCCCGTGGCTTGATGCGCCGCTACCACGTGGAGTGTGTCTGCACGACCGATGACCCTGTGGACGACTTGCGGTGGCACAAAGCCACACGCGAAAGTGGGTTTGAAATCAGGATGATACCGGCATGGCGGCCCGACAAAGCCATGAACATCGACAAGCCCGACTTTGCCGACTACATGGGCACGCTTGCCGAGGTGAGCGGTGTAGACATCAATTCGTTTGCCCACATGGTGGACGCATTGCAGAAACGTCACGATTTCTTCGCTGACAATGGCTGCAGGTTGTCAGACCATGGAATAGAGGAATTCTACGACGAGACTTACACCGACTCGCAAATAGAAACCATCTTTGAGAAAGCATTGCGTGGGCAACAATTGTCCGAACTCGAGATCAGACAGTATAAACACGCTTTCCTCAAAGTGTGTGGTGAGATGGATGCTGATGCCGACTGGACGCAACAATATCACTATGGTGCCATTCGCGACAACAATGCGCAGATGTACCGACAGCTTGGCCCCGACACAGGATTCGACTCTATAGGCGAGTTCAACACAGCCCGTGCCATGAGTCATTTTCTCAATGAACTCAACGAGGAAGGAAAATTGACACGCACAATATTATATACCCTCAATCCGTGCGCCAACGAGATGATAGCCACTATGCTCGGAAACTTTCAGGATGGCGGCACACCCGGCAAAATACAGTTCGGTTCGGGTTGGTGGTTCAACGACCAACTCGATGGCATGACGCGCCAAATCAACGCCCTGTCGGTGCTGGGACTGCTCTCGAGATTTGTAGGAATGCTCACCGACAGCCGTTCTTTCCTCAGCTATCCCCGTCATGAGTATTTCCGCCGTTTGCTCTGCAACCTGCTGGGAAATGACGTAGAGAAGGGATTATTGCCCAACGATCAGGAGACGTTGGCCCGTATGGTAGAGGACATTTCCTATAACAATGCACGGCGATATTTCAAGTTTTATTAAATCAGCGAAACGCTAACTTTTTCTATGCCGCAGCTGCTGCCGATGGGCATCTTTTCGTGTCGGTTTGCGATAGGTGCTACATCGTTCTGCGATATATGCCAAACGGGAGGCCGATAGCTTATCTATCGGCCTCCCGTTTGGCATCTTTCGCCATGCGATAAGACACTTATCGCGCAGCAGACATTGGGCGATTTGTAATTTCTTGGTAATGTGTGGTTTACAATGTGGCTTTTTCGTATAGCTGCATGAGCCATGCGTCTTGCTCTTCGAGGGTCATGTGCGAGTTGTCGAGCTCTATGGCATCGTCGGCTTTGCGCAGAGGCGACACTTCGCGGTGGGTGTCGATGTAGTCGCGCTCCTGCACGTTCTTCAAAATGTCCTCGTAGTTGGCAGCGACACCCTTGGCCACCAACTCGTCGTAACGGCGCTGCGCACGCACCTCTGCCGAGGCCGTGACGAAAATCTTAAGCTCGGCATCGGGAAAGACGGTGGTGCCGATGTCGCGTCCGTCCATCACTATGCCCTTGTCGCGTCCCATGAGTTGTTGCTGTGCCACAAGTGCTTCGCGCACAAAGGGTATGGCCGCAATGGGACTGACGTGCGAGCTGACTTCCATGCCGCGGATATCCTTTTCCACACACGTGCCGTTGAGATAGGTGTCGGGACGGCCCGTGGCGGTGTTCATCTTGAACGATATGTTAACCTGTGGCATCAGCTCGCGCAAATCATCGGTTTTCACCGATCCGTCTTCGTTGAAGAGGTGATGGTCAAGGGCAAAGAGTGTCACCGACCGATACATGGCCCCGGTGTCCACATAGATATAGCCTATGCGGCGAGCCAGTTGCTTGGCCATAGTGCTCTTTCCGCATGAGGAAAAGCCGTCAATGGCTATCGTAATCTTTTTCATTGTTTTGTAAGTATTTGGTTTTCAGTCAT
>CAVKHW010000046.1:0-19788 GCA_963656105.1 Eggerthellaceae bacterium | reverse complement strand
AAAAGAGTCCAAAAGACGGCAAAACGTAACCCATATTGTTTTGTTGTTTGTTATATGGTGGTAATTTATAGAACCCACCTATAAAGATTGTCGGCAAGCGGTGCGCTGACCGACGGATGCCTACGTAACTGATGGTAAAATTACGAAATAAGAATTAAAAAAAGGTCTAAAATTGCACAAAATTATTAATTTTTCAGTCTATTTACATTTGAAAGGCCAAATATTTTGCCTTTCCGTGGAAATGATTTAATTTTGCATGACGCATGAGCGGAAGGCGAAAGACCGACACGGCTCATCGGCTATTACACACATTTTGTCATGAACAAGAAAATACTTATCCCCATCATTATCGTCATGCTGCTGTTGGCAGGAGGCGTGGTATGGCTATATGTCAGTTTGAACCAACAGAAGGAAGAAAACAAGGCCATGCAGGAGTTGGCAGTGCTCGACAAGAAAGAAATGGAAAACGAATACCAGCAGTTTGCCGACCAATACAGCGAGATGAAGACGCAGATCAACAACGACTCAATCGTGGCCCAACTGACACAGGAGCAGCTTCGCACCCAGCAACTGCTGAAAGAACTGAAAGAGACCAAGAGCTCGGACGCACGCGAGATAGCCCGTCTGAAAAAGGAGCTGGCCACCGTCAGAGCCGTGCTGCGCAGCTACGTGTTGCAGATCGACTCGCTGAACAGACTGAACCAGAACCTGACAGAGGAAAACACACGCATCAAAGGACAATACGAACAAGCCAACAAGCAGATTGAGGGACTCAGCTCGGAGAAACAGAGTCTGTCGGAGCAGGTAGCCATCGCTGCGCAGCTGGATGCCATCAACATCAGCCTGACACAACTGGACAAGCACCAGAAAGCCACCAAGAAACTGAAGAAGGCCAAGACCCTGCAACTGAGTTTTGCGCTGGCCAAAAACGTGACGGCCACAAGCGGCATGAAGACAGTGTATGTGAGAATCAACACACCAACAGGAGCCTTGCTGGGCGGCGGCGACAATTTCCAATACGAAAACCGGTCGCTGCAGAGCACGATGAAAAAGACGGTGGAATATGGCGGCAAAGAAACGCCCATGACCTTATATTATAACATCAACCAAGCACTGGAGGGAGGAACCTACCGGGTAAGCATCTTTGCCGACGGAAACATGATTGGCAACAAGAGCTTCACACTGGACTAAAGAACGGTTCAACCACAATTACCGCAAACCCCTCAAAAAGTATATCATGAATTACGCTTCGCCCTACAACGGTCTCTTCAGATCGCATCGGCAAGCTAATTGACAGAAGCCCTAAAACAAAGAAACATGAGAAAGTTCGCTTTCATCATCTGCTTGTTTGGCACATTCCTCTCCGTGCAAGGACAACGCATACTGAATCTTGACAGTTGCCGCGCACTGGCGTTGCGCAACAACAAACAAGTGAACGTGGCACGACTCAGTAAGGACGTAGCCCTCAACACACGCAAAGCAGCACGCACAAAGAGTCTGCCCAAGGTCGATGTGGTGGCCGGATACCAGTTTGTCAGCCGCGACATCAACCTGCTAAGCAAATCGCAAAAAAAACAACTCGGGAGCATCGGAACAAGCGGTGTGAACAAGATTACAGGCGACTTGGGAAACACCGCATCGGGATACATCACCGAGATGGTGAACCAAGGAGTGATATCGGCCGATCAGGCACAACAACTCGGCACGCTGATGCAGCAAATGGGCAACGGCCCGATAGCCCAGTACATAGGAGCATTCGGCAACGCCCTGGGGCAGGAGCTGGTAAACGCCCTGCAGACGAAGACGCAACACCTGTTCGGCGGAGCCGTCATGTTGCGGCAACCCGTGTATATGGGCGGAGCCATCACGGCGGCCAACAACATGGCCGACATCACGGAGCGCATGGCCGACAACGACTTGGAACTGAAAAAACAAGCCACCCTCTACAACATCGACCAGACCTACTGGACAGTGGTGTCGCTGAAGCAAAAACAGAAACTGGCCGTGAGCTACCGCGACCTCGTGAAAAAGCTCGACGACGACGTACACAAGATGATAAAGGAAGGCGTGGCCACGCGCGCCGACGGTCTGAAGGTGGACGTAAAGGTGAACGAGGCCGATATGCAGATCACCCAAGTGGAAGACGGACTGTCGCTGGCTCGGATGTTGCTCTGCCAACTATGCGGCCTGCCCATGGATGCAGACATCAAGCTGGCCGACGAAGACAAGGAGCATCTCAATGGATCGGCATACGCCCTGACAGGATGCAACGACTCGACAAGCGCAGACAGACCCGAAATAAGACTGTTGCAAAACGCAGTGGATATGAGCCGCCAGACCACCAAACTGGTGCGGTCGGCCTACTTGCCACACGTGGCGCTCACGGCAGGATACACCATTACAAACCCCAACCTCTACAACGGATTCCAACGCAATTTCTCAGGCGCATGGAACATCGGAGTGCTGGTGCAGGTGCCCGTATGGAACTGGTTTGAAGGCAAATACAAAGTGAATGCAGCCAAGACCGCTACCACCATGGCACAAATGGAGCTGGACGACACACAGGAGAAGATAAACCTGCAAGTGTCGCAAAGCCGCTACAAGGTGAAAGAAGCCTACAAACGCATGGCCATGGCAGAGAAAAACATAAAAAGTGCAGAAGAAAACCTGCGATGCGCACAAGTGGGCTTCAGAGAAGGAGTAATAGAATCGAGCGATGTGCTGGCCGCACAAACCGCTTGGCAACAGGCACAAAGTCGGAAAATAGACGCAGAAGTGGACGTGCGACTGAGCCAAGTGAACCTGCAAAAAGCCTTGGGCTTGTTAGAATAACCACAGAGCAATCACACCAAAAGCAAAAGAACAAACATTTAATTTATGTCAGCAAAAGCACAACACAACAATATTCTCCTCGCCATCATCGGCTTCACCACCGCGGTCGTTGTGGTAGGATTGATAGGATTCTTTACCTTAGGGAAAACCGATGAAATCATACAGGGCGAAGTGGAAGTATCGGAATTCAGGGTGAGTTGCAAACTGCCCAGCCGCGTGCTGGAACTCCGTGTAAAAGAGGGCGACTACGTACATGTGGGCGACACGCTCGCCATACTCGACGTGCCCGAGGCCAACGCACAACAAAAGGTAGCCGAAGCCACCGAGGGTGCGACAGAGGCGCTGAGCAACCTGACCGAAGCCGGAGCAAGAAAAGAACAGATGCAAGGCGCTTACCAACTATTGCAACAGGCACAAGCTGCGGCCGAAATAACACAAAAGACTTATAACCGCATGCAAAACCTCTTCAACGAGGGCGTGGTGAGCGCACAGAAACGCGATGAGGCCTTTGCCGCTTACAAGGCTGCGGAAGCACAAGTGAAGGTGGCGCAAAGCCAATATGACATTGCACGCAACGGTGCGCGTGAACAAGAAAAGGAGGCTGCCAAGAAAAATGCGGAGGCCGCCAAGAATGCCGTAAACGTGGTCAAGTCGGTGCTGCGCGAAACAGTGCAGGTGTCGAACGTAGAAGGCGAAGTAAGCTCCATCTACCCGAAGGTGGGAGAGCTGGTCGGCATGGGATCGCCCATCATGAGCATCTCCATCATGAGCGATAAGTGGGGAACATTCAACGTAAGGGAAGATATGCTCAACGGCTTGAAGGTGGGCGACACATTCACCGCTTTCTCGCCAGCATTCAACAAAGATGTGAAGATGAAAGTCTTTGCCATAAAGGACGAAGGATCGTATGCCGTATGGAAAGCCACGAAAAGCACAGGACAATACGACCTGAAGACTTTTGAAGTGAAAGCACACTTTGCTACTCCCTTCGAGGGATTACGGCCAGGCATGTCGCTCGTGGTGAAAAAAGAAGGCTTAAAAAAATAGGAGTCACACCTTGACCAACACAATGCCACATAACGGCTCTGCGAGAAACACTTCGGACAAAGGAGTGCTGAAACGCATCTTGCACATATCCTATCGAGAGGTGGGCAATATGTGCAAAAATCCCATTTATGGATTTTGCACCATTGTTTTCCCCATTGCGGTCATCCTGTTCTTCACCTCGCTGATGAGCGAGGGTATGCCCGCCAAAATGCCCGTGGGCGTGGTGGATCTGGACAACACGGCGACCTCAAGACAAATGATCCGCCAGCTCGACGCCTTCCAGACCACACACGTCGTAGCACACTATCCCAATGTGAACGAGGCGCGGCATGACATACAACGCAACAAAATCTACGCCTTTCTGCTGATACCAAAAGGCACAACGGCCGGACTGATGGCGAGTAAGCAGCCCAAGGTGTCGTTTTACTACAGCAACGTGACCATGGTGGCCGGCTCAATGCTATACCGCGACCTGAAGACCGTGTCCTCTCTGGGATCGGCAGCCGTAGGGATGAAAAAGCTCTCGGCCATCGGAAAGACCAGCAAGGAAATACGGACTTTCTTGCAACCTATCGCCATCGATCTGCACATGGTGAACAACCCATGGGCAAACTACAACATCTATCTCAGCACCACCATGGTGCCAGGAGCCATCATGATATTCATATTCCTGCTGACGCCCTACTCTATCGGCACCGAACTGAAATTCAGACGCTCTCGGCAATGGATCAAGATGGCCGACGGCAACATTCATGTGGCACTCATCGGAAAACTTCTGCCACAGACCATCTTGTTCCTTACAATGATATATGCCTTCGAATTCTATGTGTTTTACGGATTAGGGTTCCCCCATCCGGGAGGCATCGTCCCAATATTGCTGTTAGGACTATTGGCCGTGTTGTCCTGTCAAGGCTTTGGCGTATTCGCTTTTGGACTGATGCCGTCGCTGCGTATGTCGATGTCGATATGCTCATTGTGGTCGGTGGTCAGCATCTCGGTATGCGGAGCCACATACCCCCTGTTTGCCATGGATTCCATCATACAGTCGATAGCACAGTTGTTCCCATTGCGACATTACTACATGATTTACCAAATGAGCATCTTTAACGGTTTCCCGCTCATTGACACTTGGTTCCATATTCTGGCGCTGGGCGTCATCATAGTGCTCCCGTTGTTTACGGCATGGAACATCAAAAAGGCGATGCTCGTCTACACTTACATACCCTAAAAGCATGGAAAAAGACAGTCTGCTTCATAGGATAAAGGAAGGCATTGCCGACACCTGTTACATCTGCGTGCGTGAGATGCGCGGCACTATTACCGATGAGGGTGTGCTTATTTTCTGTGTCATCGTGCCGTTGCTCTATCCCCTGCTTTACTCGTGGATCTACAACAACGAGGTGGTGCGCGATGTTCCGGTGGCTGTCGTCGACCTATCCCATTCCCATGCGTCGCGCGAATTTATCAGACATTTCGATGCCGGCTCCGATACTAAGGTGGCTTACTATTGCGTTTCGCTGGAAGAAGCCAAGAATCTTACCGCGAAACAACAGGTTCACGGAACACTTTACTTCCCCGAGGATTTCGAGCGCCGCCTCTACCGTGGCGAACAATCGATGGTGAGCGTGTATTGCGACATGAGCCTGATGCTGACGTACAAGGCCATCTACCAGACCGCACAAGCCGTGGCATCGGAAATGAACGCACACATACAAGTGGCGCAAGGCGTGGATTTCACCAAACGCGACAATGAGGTAACGACCAAGCCGCTCGATTTCGACGAAGTGCCGATATTCAACACTACAGGCGGATATGGCAACGCCATCCTGCCGGGAGTGCTAATGCTCATCTTGCAGCAGACCTTGCTGCTGGGCATAGGACTGGCTGCAGGTACAGCCCGCGAGAATAACCGATACAAAGATTTGGTACCCATCTCGAAACATTACAACGGAATCTTCCGCATTGTGCTTGGCAAATCATCGTGTTATTTCATGATTTACATGGTCATGGGTGCTTATCTTGCACTTGTTATTCCGTGTATTTTCCATTTCACATCGTTGGTTTCCGCACAGGCCATCATAGGTTTGCTTGTTCCCTACATACTTGCTTGTATCTTTTTCGGCATGATGCTTTCGTGTCTGGTGCGTTACCGCGAAAACGTAATGTTGCTTGTGGTGTTTACCTCCGTGCCATTCTTGTTTATGACAGGTGTCAGTTGGCCGCAGTCGAACATACCAGGCTTTTGGCAAGGCGTTTCATGCATCATACCGTCCACATTCGGAGTAAGGGGATTTCTGAGAATATCATCGATGGGCGGAACACTGCAAGACATACAAACAGAATACGAAGCATTGTGGATTCAAGTGTTGGTCTATTTCTTTGCCACTTGCCTGGTCTACCGCTATCAGATCATTGCCACACGCCGCAGAGCGTTTGAACACATGCAGCGACTAAAGGAAAAGGCGGTAAATGCCAAGCAAAAAAAACTGACGGAGAACGAGACGCTTAATTGAACAAAGTTTCGGATTTATTGGTGTCCGGTAAAAACTTAGCAACAGGAAAGTCCCGTAGGGACTTGTCAGTTGCTAAGTTTTTACCGGACACTATTGATTTCTCTTACGGCAATGGCTCCCTAAAGGTGCAGCCTTGTTTCCAACGCGAGCATCCGTAGGCCGTCTTTCCTTTGACGATACGACCTTGGTGACACAACGGACAGGTATCTCCCTCGCGGAGCGTGGAAAGCTGAGGCGCTTCCGTCTGTGCCAACGGTGCAACATTTGTAGTGCTTCGGGCAGATTTTGCGGCGGTATCAGCGCGTTTCTTCTGAGCGTTCGTCGCGCGTTTCCCTCCCGATGGTCGCACAGGAGCTACAGGTGAAGGCTGCGAAGGACTGCCGCCACTCTCTATGCTACGGCCTGAGTTGTCGCGCAGCACATCAGTGACGATGCGTGTAACCTGTTCCTTTAGTTCATTGACAAACGTGGCCGCATCATATTGATGGTGCTCGATGTCGCGCAACTTTTTCTCCCATCTACCGGTCAATTCCACGCTTGTGAGCAATTTTTCGTGGATTGTATCAATCAGTTGAATGCCAGTGGGCGTTGCCACGAGGTTCTTTCTTTCGCGACGGATATAGTTACGCTTAAACAATGTCTCTATGATACCTGCCCGCGAGGAGGGTCTTCCGATGCCGTTTTCCTTCATCGCCGCAGACAATTCTTCATCATCCACAAGCTTTCCAGCAGTCTCCATGGCTCTCAGCAACGAAGCCTCGGTGTAGTGCTTGGGCGGAACCGTCATCTTTTTGGTTAAGGTTGGTTTGTGCGGTCCGGTCTCTCCTTTTTCAAATGTGGGCAGCAAACTCTCCATAGATTCTTTCTTTCCAGCATCATCCAGTGCTTGTTCCTCCTTAGAATAGACGTTTCTCCAACCCGGGTAAAGAATTTCCTTGCCCGATGCCTTGAACTCCACGCTATCGACCTTACCGCTCACGGTAGTCGTGGCAAACTTGCAGTCGGGATAGAACGCAGCCACAAAACGTCTTGCAATCAGATCGAATACTTTCCGCTCCATATCGGTAAGTGCCGAAGGTACGACACCCGTAGGAATTATGGCGTGGTGGTCGGTGACCTTGGAGGTATCGAAAACACGTTTCGATTTGGGTAGACTTTTGCTGACGGCTGCAAGGTTCTGTATGATGTTCAAATAGGGCTTGCACCCCTGTTCGACATATTGGCTGACACCATTGAGTATCGCAGGACATTTGGGATAGATGTCGTCCGAGAGATATTGCGTGTCGACACGGGGATAAGTAGTGAGTTTTTTTTCGTACAGTCCTTGTATAATGTTAAGCGATATCTGTGAGGAGAAACCATACTTTCTGTTGAGATCTACCTGAAGGGATGTTAAATCGTAAAGTTGTTTTGGCGGTTCCTTACCTTGTTTCTTCTTTACATCGGTAATAACGAAAGGTTTTCCTTCAATGACGGAGAAGGCTTCTCGGCCTTTTTCTTCCGAAACGAACTTGCCAGAGGTGGCTGTAAACAATGTGTCGCGATAGATGGTGGACAGCACCCAGTAAGGTTCTGGCTTAAAATTGTCGATCTCTTTCTGCCGCTGCACGATGAGTGCGAGCGTCGGTGTCTGTACACGGCCGATGGACAACACCTGTCCGCGCTGTTGGCGATACATGAGGGTGTAAAGGCGCGTACAGTTCATGCCCAGCAGCCAGTCGCCCACGGCTCGGCTCAATCCTGCGAGATAAAGACTCTCATACTGTTGTTGGTCCTTAAGATTGGCAAAACCCTCCTTGATAGCCTCATCCGTCATGGAAGATATCCATAGCCGTTTCACGGGACACTTGACCTTCGCCAACTGCATCACCCAGCGCTGTATCAACTCACCTTCCTGACCAGCATCGCCGCAGTTGATTATCTCATCGGCCTCGGCATAGAGTTTGGCGATGGTCTGAAACTGTTTCTCAATGCCGCGGTCTGGTATGAGCTTAATGCCAAAGCGTGGCGGGATCATCGGCAGGGCAGCCAGCGTCCAGAATCGCCAGTTGACCAAATAGTCGTTGGGTTCTTTCAGCTCACAGAGATGTCCGAAAGTCCACGTCACTTGGTAGCCGTTACCTTCCATGTAACCATCACGCTGAGCAGTGGCACCCAATATGCGTGCAATGTCACGAGCAACGCTCGGTTTCTCGGCAATACAAACAATCATGAATTCTATCTACTTTCTAATTTCACTTGTGCGGCACAAACGAGTTGACACATTGCACCACATAATCCACTTCGTCATGCGTCATTACTTGGTTGCAGGGCAGGCTCAACTCCATACGGTGAATCTTCTCGGTGACTGGAAGCGACAGGTGCTTCCACTCTGAGTAGCATTGTTGACGGTGGGGCGGAATGGGATAATGAATCATCGTTCCGATGCCCCTATCATTGAGATATTGCTGGAGCTCGGTACGATAAGGTGTCAAGACAGGAAAGATATGGAAGACATTGTCTTGATGTAGCGACTTCTGATGGGATGCGGTTATCCATTCTTCACAACCGGGCAACGTCACATGAGGATTGTGGATATGGTGATAATAATAATCGGCTACTTGACGACGGCAGTCGTTATCATCGTCGAGGTATTTCAATTTGGCAGTAAGCACAGCTGCCTGCACCTCGTCCATGCGTGAATTGAGGCCTCGGTAAGGGAACACATACTTGCGTGACGAACCATAGTTGCCTAATGATCGGACGCAGGAAGCAAGTTCATCATTATTCGTCGTTACGGCACCCGCATCGCCCAAGGCTCCCATATTCTTACCCGGATAGAAGCTATGTGCTGCGGCATCACCCAATGCGCCTGTCCTGGCCATGTCTTCATCGGTCACGAAACGACATCCGTGTGCCTGTGCATTGTCTTCCACCAGTAGCAGACAATGCAGCCGACACAGTTCAGCAATGCGCTTCGTATAAGCGCATCGGCCATAAAGATGCACCAACAGAATGGCCTTAGTACGTGCGGTGATAGCTGCGTCGACCAGCTGGTCATCGAGTTGAAGCGTATCAATGCGCGGTTCCACCAACACAGCCTTCAGTCCATTCTCGGTGACGGAAATAATGGAAGCAATATAGGTATTGGCTGGAACTATAACCTCGTCACCCTCCTTGAGTACGCCCATCTCCTTGTACGCACGAAAAATAAGTGTCAGCGCATCAAGCCCGTTGCCACACCCTACACAATGTTTTGTACCAAGATAATCGGCGTAAAGACCTTCAAACAGACGTGTGGCATCGCCCTGAAGATACCATCCGCTCTCGATAACACGTCGAACAGCAGGTTCAATGACATCAAGGTGTTGACGGTTCACTTGTTGTAAGGATAGATATGGAATGTTCACTGTTTGCGTAAGAAATAATTAACGATTAAGAATGTATCGAAAGGCTGAGAGCAACGAGCCTCAATCAGACCAATATTCAGCAACATGGATATGATAAACAATAGTTCCACTAAAACTGGTGGTAACTGTATAACGTAGCATCTCCACTTGGCGTTCAGAGCGAATACTCATACCAGTCGTAGCAGACACCACGCCCACCAAATCCCTCTTTCTGGAAAACAAGCGATTCATTGAGGTCGTGTCCATCGCCATTACTCGACTTGCCAAAGTCGAAGAAAGGCACTTGGCGATACACCTTATTCAAGAGATAATCGAAAAGGGCATCCAATGCGCCACTCTGCTTTCCTTCTGGCGAAGCGGATATATACTGCGTATGAACCACTTGCGAAGTCTCATATATGAGTGTTCCGCCCAATGGTTGCTCATTTCGATAAGCCATAAAGAGACGTATCTGCTGAGGAAAACGTGTTTTCAGTAATTGCAATTCGGACAAAGAGTGAACGGGGTGAACGCCATACTTGAAATGCAAGTTATTGTTGAGGATATTCCAAAATGCTTCCAAATCATCACTCTCACACGCTACGATGCCATTGCGCAGAGCTTTTCGCAGACCTGTTCGTCTCGACTCGGTGAATTGCAACCGCTCGCCAGACACCAACGTCGAAGATATGTGGCGGGCGGAAAGATGCGCACCGCACACATTGGTCAGCGCATACAGGTCTTCATCGGCAGGCAAACGATGGTAAATCCACGGAATAGCCTTGTAGACAACCTTAACAAAACCTGCCTGACGAAGATTGTCGTTGATGGTTCGAAAGGCATCGCACACATCAACGACGCTAGCCCTTTGGGAAGTAATCAGCCCACCATAGGTTAGTCCCTGATGGCTCCACAAGACACCGTTAACCTCATTGGCTGGCAAGAGAGCAAATAGACGGCCCTTGCGAAAGACCATAAGCGAATGGTCGGAGAAGCGGTTTTGATGATAGTCCATATAGCCTCTTTCAAAGAGAAATGTCCCTTGACGGCTTTGGCGAACGAAATCATCCCATTGCTGAGCTTTATCGCTGGTATATCTGCAGATAGTCATCATAGTTACGGATGTAGTCGTCTTCATCAAAATAATCTTCAGCCAGCACCAGACAAACAGCACCAGACGAAAAATCCTCAAGGGTACGCCATACACCCGTTTCTACCAGTAGCCCTTGAAAGGGATGGTTGAGGAGAAACGACTTTTTTGCCTGTCCGTTGTCGAGCGTAACGGTGAACGAACCGCTCACAGCGATAATGAACTCACGACAATGGCGGTGTGCATGACCGCCGCGATGTTCCCCCGACGGCACATCGTAGACCCAGTAGACCCTTCTGATTTCGAACGGTACCGATTTCATCTGCTCGGCCACCGTCAGGTTGCCTCGCGGATCCACCATTTTGGGCAAGTCGATGACGTGTCCCATAGTCTTTTCCATGTACTGAGTTTATTTTTTCATATAAGGGTCAGTACCCAGCACGGTCTTGGCCAACCGCTTGGTCTTGTCACGCAGAACATTGATGTCGCTGCCCACCTCATCGTAGCAGAGGGTCACCCCCATGCGACGCCCTACATGGGCGTCTTGCTTTCCGAAGATGCGCACACGCGAACAATCCTCTGCACATACGTCAAGAAGATTGTAATCGAGCGGTTGGTTGCTTTCTACAGGGGATAGCACGACGGCTGATGCACCATAATGTTCCAAATGGATAGCAGGTATGGGCAAGCCCATGACAGCACGGAAATGAAGTTCAAACTCGCTGAGATTGATACAATGGCTCAGGGTTACCATTCCCGTGTCATGGGGACGCGGGCTCAACTCGGAAAAGATGACCTCGCCCTGCTTGGTGAGAAAGAACTCTACGCCCCAAAGACCATAACCCGTCAAGGCGCGCGTCACCTCTCCAGCGATATGTTCGGCTTGGCGGAGTGCATCATCGGATAGTGTGCAAGGCATCCAGCTTTCCCGGTAATCGCCCCCCTTCTGTACATGTCCGATAGGTGGGCAAAAGATTGTGGGGCCTTCTTTTTGGGTAACTGTGAGCAGAGTGAACTCAGATTCGAAGTCAATAAACTCCTCGATAATTACCTCCTTCACATCACCCCGGCCGTCCTCCATGGCCTCACGGAAGGCCTCACGCAACTCTGCGTCATTATGCACATAACTCTGACCATGACCTGAGGAAGACATGAGGGGCTTTACCACACATGGGAAACCAATCTCGTCGGCAGCAATCTTGAATTCATCAAACGACTTGGCATAGAAATATTTGGCCGTACGCAAGCCTAGCTCCTTGGCAGCCAAGTCACGGATAGCGCGTCGATTCATGGTATAATTGACCGCGCGTGCTGACGGAACAACTTGTATGCCCGACTGTTCGAAATCAAAGAGACGTTCGGTGCGGATGGCCTCTATCTCAGGTACGATGATATCGGGGTGATGCTTCTCCACCACAGCAGTGAGCGCCTCACCGTCGAGCATCGAGAACACCTCGCGCTCGTCGGCCACCTGCATGGCTGGCGCGTTGTCGTAACGGTCGCAAGCGATGACATACTGGCCTGCCCTTTTGGCGGCAATCGTAAACTCCTTGCCCAGTTCGCCTGAGCCAAGCAACAATATTTTTTTCATCATTCCCTATGTTTTATTATTCTCTTTTTTATGTTTGCACATTACCCTTTCATCAGTCTTCGACTCCGATGCGGTGCCTTACCAAGGGGGAGAACTGCCTAAGCAACATTTGCCATTCGGGTGTAATAGCCAGTCTCCTAAGGTCTTTGGCAATAATCTCTGTCAGACTGTCTGTAGTCAGCCCATAACGTTTGGCTATAGTATCAAGAGGTATCCGATGTTGTGCGAACAGGCCGTAGCGTGCCTCTATAATCTGTTCATCGATTGACCCGAGCATTGTTAGCAGAACCTTTATGTTCTGACGATCGCCCTCTGTCACAAGAAGTGACGATCGGCTTGCCAACTCCAGATATTGCTCCACTTGTTTAGCGTACTTGTCCATTCATCGTCCTCCCAATGTTATCACCTCGCAGTCGGAAAAGACTGCGTTGTCTATGGTCAACCTCACGATTGTACGTTGTGTATGCCAACCGGACAATCCAGCTGCTCCTGGGTTGATATGAAGCAGGTTCAATTGTTTGTCGGGCATAATCTTGAGAATGTGCGAATGACCAGAAACAAACAACTGCGGCGGATGTGTGCGCATGATGTTTCCCACCGAACGGTCATAGCGGCCAGGGTATCCGCCTATGTGCTTTATCAATACATCGATGCCGCCAACCTTAAAGCGGAGCATCTCGCTATAGCGCGACCGCAGGTCGTAATCGTCGACATTGCCGTAGACGGCACGGAAACGATGTCCTAACGCCTCGAACTTGTCGGCTAACTCCATGCTTCCGATGTCACCCGCGTGCCACACCTCATCGCAGTCGGCAAAGTAGGTAGCGTACTTGTCATCCCAAAAGCCGTGGGTGTCCGATATGATGCCAATCTTCATATCCGTTCAGCTTTAAATCAGCTTACAATCCCAACCGTTTGCGGATGAATTCGGCCACAAACTTCTCGGTTTCGTCAATACCCAGCAGCGAGGAGTTGATGCAGAGGTCGTAGCTCTCGCTGTGTCCCCATTGCTTGCCGGTGTAATAATTATAATAGGAAGCACGCTCCTCTTCATGGCTACGAATATATTTGCGTGCGGTGGCACGATCGAAACCATGGCGTTTGCACACACGTTGGATGCGCTGGTCTATATTGGCCGTGATGAATACCGACACCATGTTGGGCTCATCGCGCAACACATAGTCGGCAGTGCGTCCCACAAAGACACAATTGTCTTGACTGGCAGCCTTACGGATGGCATCGCTCTGAAACTGATAAAGGCTTTCCTGCGAGAAATCGTTCTTATAGAAACTATTGGCACCCATGAGAGGCACATGGATGTGAAAGAGCGACTTAAGGAACCCCTTCTGCTCGTCGTTCTGCTCAAAGAATTTCTCGCTGAAACCACTCTCCTTGGCAGCCAAGTTAAGCAGTTCCTTGTCGTAAAGCTTGCAGCCAAAGTCATTGGCCAGCTGTTGCGCCACGATTCGACCCCCCGAGCCTATCTGACGGCCTACGTTAATAATGATTTTCTTATCGTTCATAAAAGGCGATTGTTTTCAATAGGTTGATTATTGTTGGCTTTTTTTGACCTGCGCCTTGAATTTTCTCATATAAGTCACCAGTATAGTAAGTGCAATGAGCGATGCCAGCATGTCGGAAGCCGGCAAGGCATACCATACTCCATTGAGCTGAAACAACTGTGGCAACACGGCCAACAAGGGAACCAGTATGAGCAGTTGTCGCGACAGGCTGAGGAAAATACTGATGCGCACCTTACCGATGCACTGGAAAAAATTGGAGGTAACCATCTGGAAACCCACTATAGGATAGACCAACAGGTTGAAACGGATGGCCGTGATAGCCATGCCAACCAACTTGTCGTCGCTGGTGAACAGGTGCGCAATGACCTGTGGGCAGAACATACCCACACCCCACCCCACTGTCATGATGCAAGTGGCAGCAATAACCGCCAGCTTGAGCACCCGCAACAACCGATCGATATTCTGGGCGCCATAGTTGTAACCCGCTATGGGCTGCATGCCTTGGTTCAGGCCCAATACAAACATGATGAACACTGTGGCCACCGAGTTGGAGATACCAAAACCGCCCACGGCCATATCGCCACCGTAGCGCACCAACTGGTTGTTGACGAAGATGACCACCACGCATGTACAAACGTTCATCAGGAAAGGCGACACGCCGATAGCGATGATATTCTTAACCAACGCGCCTTTCAGAAGGTAAATGCCGCGTTTCAAGTGGAGCAACTCATGCTTATTGGAGAACAGACGCATCTGATAGCACAGGGCCAACGTCTGGCTGATGACAGTGGCGAAGGCAGCACCCCGTATGCCCCAGTGCCACCAAAGAATGAATACCACATCGAGCAGGATGTTCATAATCACCGTAAAGATAGTGGCCATCATGGCCTGCCGCGGTTTGCTGGCCGCTCGAAGCACGGCATTCATGCCAAAATACATGTGCGAAAATACATTGCCGGCAAGAATGACCTGCATAAAGTCGCGTGCATAAGGCAGAGTTGAATCGCTGGCACCAAAAAAGCGCAAGATTGGATTGAGGAACACCAGACACACGAGGGTAAAGCTTATACCAATTATCAAGTTGAGCGTTACGGTGTTACCCAGTAAGTTTTCAGCTGTCTGGTAGTCCTTTTGCCCCAATTTCACTGATATGGCCGTTGCCGACCCGACCCCCACAGCCGCGCCGAAAGCCCCAGCAAGGTTCATGAACGGGAATGTGATGGCAAGACCCGAAATAGCCTCTGCTCCTACCACTTGACCGATAAACACACGGTCTATGATGTTGTAGAGCGACGCAGCAGTCATGGCGATGATGGCCGGCAATGCGTACTGCAAGAGCAAGGAGCCTACAGGCTTGGTACCCAATTCCAGGGTCGCTTTCTTATTAGAATTATCCATTGTAACCGCAAAGTTACAAAAATAATCCGATACAAGGTGTACTTTTGCGAGACATAGTACGACCACAATTGCGACAAGCGAATTTTAGCGCAAAAAGGCGTGCGGTTCAGCAAAAAAACATTACCTTTGCATGAGACAACGGCATTCGGCGGAAGCAACATTTCGAAACATCTTCCACCATATTATATAAAGAGACATCGTATGAAAACCCTTCTCACAGCCTTGGCGCTGACGTTTTTCTTCCAATGCGCAATGGCTCAGTCAAGCTATCACCGCACGGCTTTCCCTGGAGGCAAATACCAAATTTATCGTGTGGCTCTGCAAGACAAACGAGGCAGTGACTACTCGCTGAAGCACCCAGAACGTTTCCTGTCGGAGAAGGCTCTTAACCGGCGCAACAAACAAGACCTATCGGTTGACTCTACCGACCTGCCCCTTTCGCGCAAATACCTGAAAAAGATGGCAGCCGAAGGGTTTACTATTATCGGAGGCAGCAAATGGAACAACACCGTGCTGGTGAAAGACACCTGTGCCACAGCAAGCCTGCGTCTTGGCGCATTACCTTTCGTAACATCTGTAGTAAGAGTCTTCTCCGGAGTAGACTCGGTGATGGTCAGCGAGCCAGACAAGGTCAAGCCTGATACGGCACAAGCCCACTACAATGCTAAAACGCATTATGGCCATAGCGAAAGTCAAATACTTTTCTTTAATGGGCAGAAGCTCCACGAAGCCGGCTTTCACGGCGAAGGAAAACTTATCGCCGTGGTCGACGGCGGTTTCATGAACGCCGACAAAATAGGTTATCTTAATAAAGTAGACATACAGGGTATACGCAATTGCGTCTATCCATACACATCCAACATCTACGACGAGCTTGACCACGGCACGATGGTGCTTTCCACTATGGCCGCCAATAGCGACAGTCTATTCGTCGGCACTGCTCCGGGGGCTTCGTTTCTGCTGGTGCGGAGCGAATATGGCCCATTAGAAAATTTAGTAGAAGAAGATTTTTGGGCACAAGCCGTGGAATATGCCGATTCGATGGGTGCCGACATCGTAAACTCTTCACTGAGCTACACACAGTTTGATGACAAGGCGGCCAGCCACAAATACAGCGAACAAGACGGCATAACCGCTCTGGTCTCACGCACTGCATCGATGATGGCTGGCAAAGGTATGATTCTCGTCAATAGTGCCGGCAATGAGGGCGCACTCAGCTGGAAACGCATCGGTTTCCCCAGCGACGCACGCAACGTGCTCACTGTGGGAGCCGTCGGTAACGACAGTATCAACACACCCTTCAGCAGCATCGGCCCATCCTACGACGGCAGGGTCAAGCCCGACGTAATGGCTGTGGGCTCGCGTGCCACCATCATCAGCGGCGAGGGAGTCATAACGACCGCCAACGGCACGTCGTTCTCATCGCCCATCACCTGCGGCATGGTGGCATGCCTGTGGCAGGCGTTGCCCAGCAAGTCGGCCTCAGAGATCATGGAACTTGTCAGACAGTCGGCCGACCGCGCTAGTTATCCCGAAAACATTTTCGGATACGGCATTCCCGATTTTTGGAAAGCATACCAAATGGGATTAGAGAAATAATCGGCCTATACACACAGCATGGAACACAAACCATTGACTTTATATGAGCTCAACTCGCTCGTGCGGGAAATAGTTGAGGACTCGTTCTCTAATGGATATTGGGTGGAAGCCGAATTGTCGGAGGTTCGTGAGGTGAGGGGGCACTGCTACATGGAACTTGTCCAAAAAGATCCCTTCTCGGCCACACCAGTAGCGCGCGCCTCGGCCAAATGTTGGAAAAACCGTTGGAGCGCACTGCGCCCCAAGTTTGAGCGCACCACAGGCCAACCACTACATGTAGGCCTGAAGGTATTGCTTTGGGTGACGGCCAGTTTCCACGAGGCGTACGGCTTCTCATGGATCGTGCAAGACCTCGACCCCACATACACGTTGGGCGACATGGCTCGCAAGCGAATGGAGATCATCCGACAGCTGAAGGAGGAAGGGGTGTTCGACCTGCAAAAAGAATTGCGCCTACCCTTGTTCACGCAACATGTGGCAGTCATTTCCTCGGCCAATGCGGCAGGCTACGGTGATTTCTGCAACCAATTGCTCAACAACAATTACGGTTTGCACTTTGAAACGACTTTGTTCCCCGCTATCATGCAAGGCGATCAGGTGGAAGCCTCCGTCATCGCCGCCCTCAACGACATCTATGCCACTGCCGACCGCTACGAGGTAGTGGTCATCATCCGTGGAGGCGGCGCCACTGCCGACCTCAGTGGCTTCGACACTTTGCGCTTGGCGGAAAACGTAGCCAACTTTCCGCTACCTATCATTACAGGTATCGGACATGAACGCGACGAGAGCGTGATCGATATGGTGGCTTTCCAACGTGTGAAAACGCCGACAGCTGCCGCCACCTTCCTCATCGACAATCTTATGGAAACAAGCCAGCGTATCGACTACTGGCAGGAAACCATCAGCCAGCATGTCAGCCAGCGACTCACGCTAGAACATGCGTGTCTGGAAAAGATTTTGGCGCGCATCCCCACTCTCGTACATCTAGCCCGGACACGGCAGGAAACACGCATCGAACGGCTGGCAACTAACCTATCACACCGCATACACGAACGGTTGACCGCTGAGCGTTATCGCATCGAACGACTGGCAACAAGCATCACTCCATTAGTAGACAAACGCCTAACTGCAGAACGACAACAGCTGCAACAACTGACTTTAAGGGTCAATGGTTTAGATCCGGCATTGCTGCTGAAGCGCGGCTATAGCATCACGCTCGTCAACGGGAACGTGGTACGCGATGCCGCTTGCCTACAAGTAGGCGACATAGTGGAAACCCGCCTGCAGAAAGGTACATTCACAGCTGCTGTCAAAACAACCATACCCCATTCATCCTAATTACAAAACAAAGAACCATGGCAAAAGAAACAAAATACGAAGACGCCGTTAGCAAGCTCGAAAATATCGTCGAAAGATTGGAAAACGATCAGCTCGGAATAGACGAAATGACAACAGAACTAAAAAAAGCACAGCAACTCATCAAGCTCTGCAAAGACCGATTAACCAAGACTGATGCGGAAATTCAGAAAATCCTCGACAACGGAAAGAACTGATTTTTGTATAGAAATACATCCACCAAAAGTTGCAAACAATAATTATTATTTGTACTTTTGCATTTGTTTATAACGAAAAGCTTAAAATATTAGATAATATGAAAGATTTTGATTGGGCTAATTTGACATTCGGCTATCGCAAGACCGATTACAACGTACGTTGTTACTACCATGACGGCAAGTGGGGCGAGATTGAAATATGCTCCGACGAATACATCAACATGCACATGGCCGCCACCTGTCTGCACTACGGACAAGAAGCATTCGAGGGTCTCAAGGCTTACCGGTGCCCCGACGGCAAGGTGCGCATATTCCGTGTGGAGGAAAACGCAAAGCGTCTGCAGAGCACATGCGACGGTATCGTCATGCCGAAGGTTTCAACCGAGATGTTCGTCGAAATGGTTAAGAAAGTGGTCAGACTAAACCAAGAATACATACCGACATACGAGAGCGGAGCCACGCTCTACATCCGTCCGTTGCTGATAGGCATCACGCCTCAGGTAGGTGTACATCCTGCAAAAGATTATCTGTTCATGATTTTCGTCACCCCCGTCGGCCCTTATTTCAAGGGCGGATTCCAGTCGAACAAGTACGCCATCGTGCGCGATTGGGATCGTTCGGCTCCTTTAGGAACAGGCGTCTATAAGGTTGGCGGTAACTACGCCGCATCCCTCAAAGCCCACATGTTTGCAGCTGGTAAGGGCTACGGATCGGAATTCTATCTCGATGCCAAAGAGAAAAAGTATGTCGACGAGTGCGGAGCCGCCAATTTCTTCGGTATCAAGAACAACACGTACGTCACCCCGAAATCCACCTCCATACTACCCTCTATCACCAACAAGAGTCTTATCCAAATTGCGGAAGACCTCGGCCTGAAGGTGGAACGGCGTCCTGTCCCCGTGGAAGAGCTCGACACTTTCGAAGAGGCTGGAGCCTGCGGAACAGCCGCAGTCATATCGCCCATCTCGGAACTCGACGACCTCGATACGGGCAAGAAATACGTATTTGGCGACAAGCCAGGTCCTTGGTCCACAAAGCTCTACGAGACATTACGCGGCATTCAGTATGGCACAGTAGAAGACAAGCACGGTTGGACTACCGTCGTCATCGAATAAGCAAAGGCGGCAACTCTTAAGGTGGGTTCTATAAATTACCACCATATAACAAACAACAAAACAATATGGTTTACGTTTTGTTGTCTTTTGGCCTCTTTTCGGTTCATATCGCCACCTCGCTCGGTCGTAATGCCCGCATTACTCCCTTACTCGCTGACG
>CAVKHW010000045.1:0-20987 GCA_963656105.1 Eggerthellaceae bacterium | reverse complement strand
CTCAAGTTTCGGATTTAGGTATTTATGATTGAATATAAGTCCCCGAAGGGGGCAAACTCTGCATAACCGCTGGTGACCGAAGGGAACCTGCGGATTGAGTAGCAGGGCGTAAAATCGTACTCGAAGAGGGCGAACCTTCCATAGAAAGATTTTCAGTGAGAGCGTTCGCCCTCTTCGAGAACGCCCACGGAGTTGCCGTTTCAAGTCCGCAGGTTCCGCTCGCTACGCTCACTCCACCAGCGGTTATGCAGAGTTGGCTCCCTTTGGGGACATCTGG
This sequence comes from Eggerthellaceae bacterium, assembly GCA_963656105.1. Lineage (GTDB taxonomy): Bacteria > Bacteroidota > Bacteroidia > Bacteroidales > Bacteroidaceae > Prevotella. The sequence goes on along the minus strand of CAVKHW010000045.1, from coordinate 20,710 downwards.
CAAATGGCAAATCTGAAACTTTAGTAATGACTTTCAATGAATGAAAACCAATATACAATATGAATATGCAAAATACATCAGAAATAATGCGACAAATAATGCCTGAAAACTGGCTTATTTACAAACCATCAACGCCTTGGCTTTAAAAACGCGAAAATTTTGACTTGCACGCAACCTTCTGATGCTTAATGAATTACACAAGACCTTCAAAAATAGTTGGTCAAGAAGCTTATTCTGTAACTCCGAAAGCTATTCTTTCGGATGGCGAAAAGTATTAAACCGCATGGATAGAAAGGATAAACCGCACCGTCATAAGCGGTTTGGCGCAATGCCAAAGCATAGCTATGGCAAATGCTTCTATTGCGGACGTTCTGCGGAAACACACATTTTGCAAAGAACAATGGTCGCTTTATAGCAATGCGTGCGCTAAAAGCCATCGGTAGCAGAGCGTGTTTTTGATGCTCTTTTCTTTACAATGTAAACACAAATCATTCGTGGTACATACCTTAAACTTCAACTGCTGCCAGTTTGTGCCAGCCATATACCACACCGCCTACAAGTCTTATTGCTGTATGTTTGCTTGATAGCGCAAAATGCGTGGGTGACAGCTGTTTGCAGCATACTCAAATCACGGCAAACGTTAATTTCATAATCTTTAACGCGGCAAATACGTGCAACATAAGTATATTTTTGTAACTTTGTACTATATGAGTGAACCTTTAGCAGAGCGTTTGCGCCCCCACACGCTCGACGACTATGTAGGACAAGAACATCTTGTTGGCAAGGGTGCGGTGCTGAGGAAAATGATAGAGAGCGGCCATGCCACGTCTTTCATCCTTTGGGGGCCTCCCGGCGTTGGAAAAACCACGCTGGCACAGATTGTAGCCCATACGCTAAAGGTGCCTTTTTATACGCTAAGTGCAGTTACGAGCGGTGTAAAAGATGTGCGCGAGGTGATTGAAAAGGCTAAAAGCGGGCGTTTTTTCAATTCCGAGTCGCCCATCCTCTTCATCGACGAAATACACCGTTTCTCCAAGTCGCAGCAAGACTCGTTGCTGGGTGCCGTTGAGAAAGGTGTGGTTACGCTGATAGGCGCCACCACGGAGAACCCGTCGTTCGAGGTTATACGACCCCTGTTGTCGCGTTGTCAGCTCTATGTGCTGAAACCGCTTGACGTTGACGATTTGCAGAAGCTGTTGCAACGCGCCATCACAACCGATATAGAATTGCAACGCAAGTCTATCGAATTGCGCGAGACGGCGGCCATGATGCGATACAGCGGCGGCGACGCACGTAAGCTGCTCAACATACTGCAGCTTGTCGTTGAGGCTTCCGACAGCGATCCCATCGTCATTACCGACAAAGGGGTGGAGAAAATACTCCAACAGAACCCATTGGCTTACGACAAGAAAGGCGACATGCACTACGACATCATCTCGGCTTTCATCAAGAGCATACGGGGGTCGGATCCCGATGCTGCTCTATACTGGATGGCCCGCATGATAGAGGGTGGGGAAGACCCTCAGTTCATAGCACGCCGGCTGGTTATCAGCGCCTCCGAGGACATCGGGCTTGCCAACCCCAACGCTTTGCTGTTGGCCAATGCCGCATTCGATGCCGTGATGAAAATAGGATGGCCAGAGGGACGCATACCTTTGGCCGAAGCGGCCGTTTACCTGGCCACAAGTCCCAAAAGCAATTCTGCCTATCTGGCTATCGACAAAGCCCTGGCCGAAGTGCGAAAAAGTGGAAATCAGCCTGTTCCGTTACACATACGCAATGCGCCTACCGCACTCATGGCCAACCTCGGATACCACGACGGTTACAAGTATCCGCATGATTACCCGGGCAATTTTACGGAACAACAATATTTGCCCGATGATTTAAGCGAAAATCGTTTTTGGCATGCGCAACACAATCAAGCCGAAGACAAGCTCTACCAACGAATGCTGAACTGTTGGGGGGAGCGATATAACGATAAAAACAACAAGAAATGAACATAGTAGAACTAGACAGCCTGGCTGCCAACCCGGGAGACCTGTCGTGGGACGGGCTGAAAGAGTGGGGCACACTCACGCTCTATCCCCAAACAGCCCCCGAGCAGGTCGTGGAACGGGCAAAGGATGCCGATGCCATTATAATCAACAAAATCTGTATCACAGAAGATATTCTCCGCCAATTGCCCAAATTGAAATACATAGGCGTTTTCGCTACAGGTTATAACGTGGTAGATGTGGAGGCTGCACACAGGCATGGCGTTGTTGTGACAAATATACCTTCGTATAGCACCGACTCGGTAGCCCAAATGACTTTCGCCCACATATTGAACATTGCTAATCAAGTGGGGCATTATGCGCAGGCCTCCGCAGCAGGACGATGGAGCCGCAATCCCACTTTCTGTTATTGGGACACGCCGCTAATAGAATTGGCTGGCAAGACATTGGGAATCATCGGGTTGGGCCATATCGGATTACGGGTGGCTACCATCGCCCGGCAATTCGGAATGGATGTTTTTGCAGTCACATCCAAAGACGCGGCGACATTGCCAGACGGCATCCAAAAGACCACGCTTGACGGTCTCTTGGGCACATCCGACTTTGTTTCGCTGCATTGCCCCCTGACTAAAGACAACTATCATCTAATCAATGCTGAAAAGATAAGTCGGATGAGGCAGGGTGCGGTACTTATCAATACTGCACGAGGTGCGCTCGTCGACGAGCAGGCGGTTGCTGATGCCTTGGCATCCGGACAACTGGCCGCCTACGGAGCTGACGTCATGGAGGACGAACCGCCGCGACAAGACAGCCCATTGTTTTCACAACCACACGCTTACCTGACGCCCCACATTGCATGGGCAACAAAAGAAGCACGCCAACGGCTGATGAATATCTGTATTGACAATATCAAAGCTTTTGTCGAAGGACATCCACAAAATGTAGTATAATAGGGCACATAGCAGTTTTTCCACACAACATTTGTTACTTTCTTATCAATCGACAACCGATGATTAGTACTGACCCCATTGTGGTTCACACCATTCAACAAGTCATAGAGATTTTAGGAACATTGGCATTCGCCATATCCGGCATCCGCCATGCTGCCGCCAAGCACTACGATTGGTTTGGCGGTTTTGTCTGCGGCATAGCGGTGGCCATCGGCGGAGGAACAGTGCGCGACGTAATGCTTGGTGCCACACCGTTCTGGATGACATCGCCCATGTACATACTTTGCACATTGATGGCACAGTTCATCGTTATCGTTTTCGCCAAATACCTGAAACGGCTCGACAATGCGTGGTTCGCTTTCGACACACTTGGCCTTGCTTCGTTTACCATTGCCGGCATGCAGAAAACCATCGACTTCGGCCATCCCTTCTGGGTGGCTATCATCATGGGATGTATTACAGGAGCAGCCGGAGGCGTGATACGCGACGTACTTCTCAACAAGACTCCCGTGATTTTCCAAAAGGAAATTTATGCCATGGCATCCATTGTGGGCGGACTACTTTATTGGATTATGGTAAGTCTTAACGTCAATGTTGCCATAACGGTTATTGCCACCTTTATATTTATTGTGTCTGTCCGTTTCTTGGCAGTGAAATACCACATCTCACTTCCTGTGCTCAAGGGAGAAGAATGAATCAGGCAAGAGACAAATAATAGCCAAGTTTATAAAGTTTAAACAGCCATGTTCGGGGATGATTTGACGTGAGCGTTTTCAAAAAACATTTCTTCAACACACGGAAAACAATAACCGCCGGCCGCCTTAACCATAGTTTCTCAACCATCTCGGCTACGGAAAGTATAGGCGAATAGCCCCTTAGCTCGTTGCGGAACTGACGTAAAGTGCGTAGCCCTTCCTCCGTCTTTCTGAGAAAGCCAGCATTATCCTCAAAGGTGCAAAAACCCACAGGATTGTCGATATGCAAAATATCTACACCATGCTCACCCAGTTGTTTGCCAAACAAAACATCTTCATACCCATAAAAACGGAAACGCTCATCGTAAGGAAACGTAGACATCAATTGGCGGGTAATCATAAAGTTCGACGTGTGGAAATTCAAATATGGGTGTCGATTACGTAGTTCGGCCGTATGGTTCGCAATAGCACATGACTCGCATACGTATCTCAAATTGAACCGATTACCGCCTTTCACCACATAACCTCCATAAACTACATGAGCCAAAGACTGGGCTTTCACATAATTTTCAAGATAATTGGGGGCGACAACACTCATGTCGGCATCAATAAACAACAACCAATCTCCATGTGCTTGAGTAACGAGAAAATTGCGGATGGCGGCCCTACCAATGTTTTCCGTTCTTCTGATGAATCTGCACCGCTCTATATCTTCTATGCTTTGATTGCGATTTATGACATCTGCATCCGTCGATCCGTCATCTGCCACAATTATTTCCCAGTCAAGCATATCCATATTTGTTGCTTGAGAAGAAAGCGACTTTACTAAGTCAAAGCATTCGTCATTAAATGTAGGAATAAGAATGGAAAGCATATAAAGTAGTTATGGCGGTTTTACAACTGATTATCTTCCAGTTATGACAGTTTGTCTTTCAAATACTTTCCTGTGACGCTTTGATCGCATTTCACAATATCTTCGGGCGTTCCTGCACAGACCAGCTGCCCGCCTTTGTCTCCACCGTCTGGCCCGAGATCAATTACCCAGTCTGCTTCTTTAATAACATCCAGGTTGTGCTCTATGACAAGAATACTATGGCCGCGCTCTATGAGTGCGCTGAAAGCGTGCAACAGACGATCGATATCATGGAAATGAAGTCCTGTTGTGGGTTCGTCAAATATGAAAAGGGTAGGGTCTTGCCGTTCTTGACCAATATAATACGCCAATTTCACACGTTGGTTTTCGCCGCCCGATAACGTCGATGAACTTTGCCCAAGTCTGATATAGCCTAAGCCAACATCGGCCAACGGCTTTAATCTGTTAACAATGTTTTTTTGATTATGTGTTCCAAAAAAATCGATTGCTTCGCTGACGGTCATGTTCAGTACATCGTTGATATTCTTTCCTTCATAGCGAACGTCAAGTATATCCTGCTTGAACCGTTTGCCATGACAGGCTTCACATTCTAAAGTCAAATCGGCCATGAACTGCATTTCGACAGTTATTTCACCGGCACCCTTACATTCTTCGCATCGTCCACCTTCGGTATTGAACGAAAAGTATTGAGCCGCGAAACCCATTTGTTTGGCCAATGGCTGGCTGGCATATAAGTCACGAATGGCATCATAAGCCTTAAGATAAGTGGCCGGATTAGAGCGCGTGCTTTTTCCGATGGGGTTTTGGTCAACGAACTCTACGTGACTGAGTTCACGCCAGTCGCCTTCTATTGATTGATATTCCCCAGGCATGTCAGCCACCTCGTCCATGTGTCTTTTCAATGTCGGGTAAAGAATTCCCTTTACTAAGCTCGATTTACCTGACCCGGATACTCCAGTAACAACAGTTAGCACATTTAGGGGGAATTCGACATTAATGCCTCGCAGATTGTTCATGCGACATCCGTTTAGCCTTATAGAGCGATTCCAGCTACGTCGGGATGTCGGCGTAGCAATGTGATCTATGCCGGCTAAATATTTGACCGTATAACTCTTTGGGAATTGTTCTATCAAATGCTGGCTTGCCTGAGGGTTGTCATTGCTGCAAAGTTCATCAGGAACAAGTCCTTCATATACAATCTCTCCACCTTGTTCGCCGGCATCGGGACCAATATCGATAAGCCAATCAGCAGCACGCATGATGTCCTCATCATGCTCTACCACTATAACGGTGTTGCCTATAGACTGTAGTTCTTTTAAGACGCCAATTAATCTGTCCGTGTCTCGGCTATGAAGTCCTATACTTGGCTCATCAAGAATATACAGGCTACCCACTAACGATGATCCAAGCGATGTCGTAAGGTTGATGCGTTGGCTTTCACCCCCCGAAAGCGTATTGCTCTTACGGTTAAGCGTAAGATAGCCGAGCCCTACTTCTTTCAAGTATTTTAGTCTAGAGGTGATTTCGGTCAAGAGTCTCTTCGCTACTTTCTGCTCATGTTCGGAGAGCGACAAGTGTATGAACCATTGATAGAGACTATCAATCGGCATTTGTACTAAGTCGGTAATGCTGCGGCCGTCGATTTTCACCCATGATGCCTCTTTCTTCAACCTGGTTCCATGACAGTCGGGGCAAATGGTCTTTCCCCGATAGCGGCTAAGCATGACACGATATTGTATTTTATGCTGGTTCATCTTCACCGACTGGAAAAATGTATCCAGACAAACCGCATCATCGCGAAGCGTTCCGTTCGCTTTACGTTCTGAGGGTAGTCCATGCCATAGCCAATCTTTTTCTTCGCTGGTCAAATCCAAGTAGGGTCTAAATATTGGGAAATGGTCTTTTTGAGCTCGCTTACAGAATTCATTTTTCCAAACTTGCATTTTGTCGCCATGCCAACACTGCACGCAACCATTATAGACCGATAGGGTTGTGTTGGGGATAACTAGTTTTTCGTCTATGCCTACGATGCTTCCAAAACCTTCGCATGTGGGGCAAGCGCCCAAAGGCGAATTGAACGAGAACATATTCTCGTTGGGTTCTTCAAACTTAATTTGATCGGCTTCGAAACGCGATGAAAAATCGTAAGATATGCCCGATGGTAAAAATAACAGCCTGCACGAGTCGTTTCCTTCATACATGGCCGTTTCCAACGAGTCGGTGAGACGGGCTAAGGCGTCTTTTTCGTGTGAAACGCTCGTGCGGTCAATCACAAGGTAATAGATGCCAGTAGCTATCTTCTCGTTATCATCAGTACAGAGAAACTCTTCTATTCGAACCACATTGCCATTTGCCATCATGCGTGTGTAGCCCTGTTGAATGTAGATTTCGAGTTGTTGTTCAACCGTCTTTCCATCTGTCAAGTGCAAAGGTGCAAGAACCATAAAACGTGTACCGTCTGCAAAATTGAAAGTATGGTTTACAATATCGTCAATAGAATGTTTCTTTACTTCTTGTCCCGAAACGGGTGAATAGGTATGACCTATTCTGGCAAAGAGCAGTTTGAGATATTCGTAGATTTCGGTTGACGTACCGACTGTCGACCGGGGATTACGTGATATTACTTTCTGTTCGATGGCTATAGCGGGCGGCAAGCCTTTAATAAAATCGCATTCGGGCTTGTTCATCCGTCCCAAAAACTGGCGAGCGTAACTGGACAAGCTCTCTACATACCGCCGCTGGCCTTCAGCATAGAGTGTGTCGAAAGCCAATGAAGACTTACCAGAGCCTGATACTCCCGTGATGGTAATGAATTTGTTTCGCGGAATGTTAAGGCTGATATTCTTTAAGTTGTTGACCCGAGCCCCTTTGACCTCTATGCTTTTATTTTCCATCTTATCTTATCAAGGATTGTTTATCCTAAATATTTGATGAGCAATTTAGAATAGCCGCTCTCTCTGAGTTTGACGATGCTTTTCTCTCGTATTTGTCGCACACGTTCGCGAGTCAAGCCTAATTGGTCGCCAATCTCCTCAAGCCCTTTTTCGTTACATCCTATACCAAAGCATTCTCTAACAATAGTAATCTCTCTATCTTTCAGCACATTGCGTAGTACGGAATCCAGCTCATGCGACATACTTTCATAGTCGACATGCTTGTCGGCACGGCTATCTTCGCCTGAAGCCAACACGTCGGCCATGCTGTTGTCGTCGTCTTCTTGAAACGGTGCGTCAATGCTCATGTGGTGGTTGTCGGCCTTGATGGTTTGTTCGATTTTGGTTTCATCGATGTTGGTCAAGTCTGAGAGCTCGTGAACCGACGGGCGTCGATGGTTCTGCTGCTCAAACTTGGCAATTTCGGCGTTGATTTTCGATAGCGCGCCCACTTGGTTTAGTGGCAATCGGACTATGCGGCTTTGCTCGGCAATGGCTTGCAGGATGCTTTGTCGAATCCACCATACTGCATATGAAATGAACTTAAATCCTCGTGTCTCGTCAAATTTTTCAGCGGCTTTAACCAAGCCGATATTACCTTCGTCAATAAGGTCTGTCAAGCCGAGTCCCTGATGCTGGTACTGCTTTGCCACAGAGACCACAAAACGCAAATTAGCTTTCACCAACTTGTCTTTTGCTCGTTCGCCCTCGCGACCACCTTTTTTGATTTTTTGCGCAAGTTCGATTTCCTCTTCAACGCTAATCATTGGCACACGGCCGATTTCAACGAGATACTTGTCAAGTGCTTCGCCTGCGCGATTGGTGATGCTCTTTTGAATTTTAAGTTGACGCATGTTTTTGTTTTGAACTGATTCTAATGCCGTTAATATTTACCCTAATGATCTCACATTTGATAAAAAGGCATGCAAAGGTAACAATTTGTTTAATTTAGCGCAAACACAATTATTCTTTAAATTGTTGCCTCGTGCCCCTTTGACCTCTATGCTTTTATTCCCTTCTTTTTTGTGAAGGAAATCTATCCCAAATACTTGATGAGCAATTTAGAATGGCCGCTCTCTCTGAGCTTAACGATACTTTTCTCTCGTATTTGCCGCACACGTTCGCGAGTCAAGCCTAATTGGTCGCCAATCTCCTCAAGCCCTTTTTCGTTACATCCTATACCAAAGCATTCTCTAACAATAGTAATCTCTCTATCTTTCAGCACATTGCGTAGTACGGAATCCAGCTCATGCGACATACTTTCATAGTCGACATGCTTGTCGGCACGGCTATCTTCGCCTGAAGCCAACACGTCGGCCATGCTGTTGTCGTCGTCTTCTTGAAACGGTGCGTCAATGCTCATGTGGTGGTTGTCGGCCTTGATGGTTTGTTCGATTTTGGTTTCATCGATGTTGGTCAAGTCTGAGAGCTCGTGAACCGACGGGCGTCGATGGTTCTGCTGCTCAAACTTGGCAATTTCGGCGTTGATTTTCGATAGCGCGCCCACTTGGTTTAGTGGCAATCGGACTATGCGGCTTTGCTCGGCAATGGCTTGCAGGATGCTTTGTCGAATCCACCATACTGCATATGAAATGAACTTAAATCCTCGTGTCTCGTCAAATTTTTCAGCGGCTTTAACCAAGCCGATATTACCTTCGTCAATAAGGTCTGTCAAGCCGAGTCCCTGATGCTGGTACTGCTTTGCCACAGAGACCACAAAACGCAAATTAGCTTTCACCAACTTGTCTTTTGCTCGTTCGCCCTCGCGACCACCTTTTTTGATTTTTTGCGCAAGTTCGATTTCCTCTTCAACGCTAATCATTGGCACACGGCCGATTTCAACGAGATACTTGTCAAGTGCTTCGCCTGTGCGATTGGTGATTTTCGTTCCTATTTTAAGTTGACGCATGTTTTTGTTTTGAAATGTTTCTAATGCCGTAAATATCTACCCTGATGGCCTCTTCATTATACAAAAAGGCTTGCAAAGGTAACAATTTCTTTAATTTGCCGCAAACGCATTTCACTAAAATTATAAATAAAATATGTTGGTTACAGACTATTTTTACAAAATACGTCTCGTAATTTCTATCATTCAGAAAGTTATAACGTATCGTTTGAGATAATATTCAAACGCGAATTCTATTTATCTATAACCCAGTAGGTTATTACAAGAAATAAGTCGCCATATAGAAATTCAGCTCATTCGTCATTGCGATAGATAGCTTATGGCATTGCGATTCGGCATCTATCGCGTGACGGTTTGATATCTATCGCGTTGCGGTTTGTGGTAAACCGCAACGCGATAAGATAGCTTTCGCAAAGTGTTTTATAATTAAACTATAACACGGATTATGGTAAACAGGAAAGCGCCGCAAACATTAATTCTTTAAATCTTTGAGTGTGTTCAGAAGCAACGCTCAATCATCAGTAAAGTAAGAAAGCCCAACAACAACGCATACGTGGCTTGTTTCTGAAATCCGTGGGCATGGGTTTCGGGTATCATTTCGTCGCTTGTCACATAAAGCATGGCTCCACCAGCAAAGCCAAGCATAACAGGAAGCATCAAATCAGACATGTTGCCCAAAGCATAACCTATTAATAGTCCTGCAATTTCCAGTACTCCAATGATAACGGAAATGGCAAATGTGCGCAGTCTGTTTACTCCAGCCAAAAGCAATGGCGCGATGATTACCATGGCTTCGGGTATATTTTGTAGCGATATACCAACGCTTACTGTGAAGGATGCCTTAGCACCTTCAGTTAAACTCACTCCTGTGGCAATGCCTTCGGGCAACTTGTGCAACCCCACGGCCATTACGAAGAGTAACACCCGGTTAAGTGTAGCATTATTGCGGTGCTCTTCAACATCAAGCCTTGTGATGTGATGAAGATGTGGAGTTATAAGATCAAGTATATTCAAGAAATAAGCACCGCCCATTACTCCTACCACGACCAACCACCAAGGCGTAGTATTCGATTCAAATGCTGGTACTATAAGACTGAGCGTAGAGGCTGCTAACATAATGCCTGCGCAATACCCGAGTATAGCATCGTTCCACTTATGTGGTAATTGCTTGATGGAAAACCCAATAACACTTCCTAAGACAGTGGCACCCAAAAGTCCTCCAGCACTGATCCAAAAGTTTGTCATCAACCGATAATTTGAAATATGGGAGAACAAAATTACGAAATCTAAATGTAATTGATTGCTTGTATTATAGTCACAACATTATAATTACCAACATTTGGGTATTGCCATAGTTCGAACAAACGTGTCACATCATGCCAATTCGACATAGGCAAACCGATAATGCCTATCTCCTTGGCGCGAGTTGATCCAATTTGTTTTCAAGAAAGCCTATAGCGTAAACCATGTCATCAGAAAAACTTTGATGATTGGTCAGAAAATCTGTACGTCCTTGCGACATCTCGTTGTATAAGTGACGGCTCATCGAATTCGCATACGAGTTGATGGCATATTCTATGTCGTCTCTTTGCGTTGGAAGAGACGATTGGGAGTAAACACGCCATTTTTGATGGAAGAAAGCATAGGCAGATGCTACACTATCAAGACAGTAATGCATAGTTGCGAGAATTTGTTTTGCAAAAATATATAAAAAGAAAGCATTCTGCAAAACTTTCCAAATACTTTTTATTAATTTTGTAGAATACAAATATTCCTTTTGAACATGAATATATTGCGAATAGCTTTTTTCTTCCTGTTGGCTACGATTTTCAGCAATACAGCAAAATCGCAAAGTTCCAACACTACTACAGGAACGGTAAACCTAACTGGTCTTCGGCAACAACATGAAGGCTGGGGGGTAAGTCTCTGCTGGTGGGCAAATATGTGCGGCAAGTGGGATGAAGAAAAAGTTGACGAGCTTGTCGAGTGGCTTGTAAGTCCAAATGGGCTGAATTTTAATATCTTCAGATACAATATCGGAGGAGGCGACGACCCTCTCAATCGGCATTGTGATGCCCACCACATGGCACACGGCAAAGGTTTGCGCGCCGAAATGGAAGGGTTTAAAGATTCCACGAAGGGCGAATACGTTTGGACAAGAGATTTAGCGCAACGGCGTATAATGCTGAAAATCAAAGAAAAAAGACCAGATGCAATTTTTGAAGCTTTCTCGAACAGTTGCCCTTATTACATGACGTACAGCGGATGCGTTGGAGGCAACAATGACCCGAACAAAGACAACCTTCGCCCCGAATATTACGATGAATTTGCCCATTATCTGGTTGATGTTTGCAAACATTATAAAGACACATACGGCATCGAGTTCAAAACGCTCGATCCGTTTAATGAGCCAATGACCGACTATTGGTATTGCAACGGCAGCCAAGAGGGTTGTCACTTTGATTTCGATTCTCAGATTGCGTTCCTGAAAGTGCTCTCCCCTATCCTAAAAGCCTCGGGATTGAAAACCGTTTTGTCATGTTCTGACGAGACTGATGTCGCCATTTCTGTTCAAGGCATCAACAGATACCATGATTTGGGCGCACTTTCGTTGGTAGATCAGTGGAATGTGCACACTTACAAAGCAGACAATGGGTCGCGCAAAGCTATAAGTGAAGCTGCAAGGAAATTCGGAAAAATGTTGTGGATGAGCGAGGTGGGTGCCGGCGGACATGGCATAGACGGAAACTTAAAGCTCGCTCAAACCATGTTTGATGACGAACGTTACATTCAACCTGATGCGTGGATCGATTGGCAATATGCAGCCGAGCGCGATGATCAGTGGTGCCTAATCAATTGTGACTTCAATAAGCAGACCTATAATAAAGTTAAGAATTTCAGTGTTCGTCAACAAGTGTCACGTTTTATCCAACCGAAATACACTTTTGTAGAAACATCATTGCCCAATACCCTTGCGGCCATAAGCCATACCAAAGACGAATTGGTTCTAATAACTATTAACAACACCTCTTCGGAAAATCAATTCCAAATAAAACTTTTGAACGGTATTTCTCCTCTTACGGAAGGAAACGCGTTTATAACTACAAACGACAAAGATTTGGAAGCCTATGGATTTAGCCATGTAAACAAGACAACTTTACATTACTCCATGCCGCCCCAAAGCATCCTTACGCTAATACTCCCCGTTAAAATAAAGTAAAGTCACATCAATCCAAAGTAACATGATAAAAATCTTCAGTATGAAAACGTGTCCCTATTGCACATTTTTGGAGGGACAAATTGCCGGAAACAATCGCTTCAAGATAATAGACATCGGCGAAAATGTTCGTTATATGCAAGCTTTCTTGAAACTTCGCGACAACAACCCTGTGTTCGATAATGCCAAGCGTGTAGGAGATATTGGCATTCCGTGCTTCTTGCTTGAAAACAACGAAGTTACCCTTAAGCCTGAGGATGTCGGACTCGTCGAATACGATCCCAACACTCCAACATGCAGCATCGACGGAAAAGGATGCTGAACGAAATATTTCGTTTCGTTTGCACAATAAGTATTTTTTCATTAATTTTGCCAAAACAACATAATTAATCTGCAGTATAATGACACAAGAAGAACAAGAAGCACGCCGAAGAGAAATGGAGGCCGAAATAGCAGCCAACGAAGCAGCTGAGCGCGAATACAAGCGTAAGTTGAAGCGCAACATTATTGTTGGCGCCGTTGTTATCGTTGTAGCCATTGTAGGTTACTTGGTGCTAAAACCCAACAACGAGCCGGACGTGTACTACAAAAACGGTGATATAGACTATGTGGCTCAAGCCGACAAATTGCGTCGTAGCGGAAAATTCCAGTCGGTAATGGCTTTCCACGGCGGTTACGCGATAGTGAGTGATGGCAAGAAATATGGCATAGTAGATGTCAAAGGAAACGTGATTTGCCCCATCAAGTATGATGCCATTGAATCCAATTACAGCGAACACTATCCCAATATGGCCTTGGTTAAAGTGGGAGAGAAATTTGGCTTGGTAGACAAAAGCGGGAACGAGATAGTGAAAGCCGTCTACGATGAAATCGGAACAATTAGTAGCGGCACGATGGAAGTGAAGCAAGGGAAGGAGACTTTCTACATTGATACCCAAGGAAATCGTGTCAACGTAAACTAATCCTAATTCTGCGCAAGAGTCAGTATGCCTGTTATTACCATCAATTCGTTGGATGTGTCAGGAGTCTCTGTGTACAGTCGACTAACAGAACACCAGCTTCGACAAAACACCGAGACTCCCGGCGGAATTTTTATCGCTGAAAGCCCCAAGGTCATACGTGTGGCCATGAGTGCTGGATACAAACCGTTGTCTATGCTATGCGAGGAACGACATGTAGACGGTGATGCCAAAAGCATAATAAGAGACGCAGGTGATATCCCGGTTTATACAGGCAGTCGCGACCTGTTGGCTACTCTAACAGGATATAAACTCACACGAGGAGTGCTATGCGCAATGCAACGAAAGACGATGCCCTCACCCGAAAGCATCTGCAAAGGGAAAAGCCGCATAGCAATAATTAATGGTGTTTGCGACACTACAAATATCGGATCTATATTCCGTTCTGCGGCAGCGCTCGGAATAGATGCGGTACTTTTAACGCGTGATAGTTGCGACCCACTCAACAGAAGATCAATACGGGTGTCAATGGGAACCGTCTTTCTAGTCCCCTGGACTTGGCTTGACGAACCCATACAATGGCTTAACAACTTAAAATTCAAAACCGTTGCGATGGCGTTAGCGCCCCACTCCACCTCACTTGACGACAAACGTCTTATAGATGAACCCCAGTTGGCTATTGTTTTAGGCACAGAAGGTGACGGATTACCTAAGGAAGTCATCGCTTCCTCCGACTATGTGGTGAAAATCCCCATGGCTTATGGCGTAGACTCTCTGAATGTAGGGGCGGCTGCCGCCGTTGCGTTTTGGCAGTTAAGAAACAGATAATTAGTTTTTCATATCATCAATAATTAGCAACAGGAAGGTAACAACATGAGTGCAATGAAAAACCTAAAAACCTCTGGTATATATGAGCTGACAGTGCTTAAGGGTGCAAACGGTGACAAACTGGCTATAGGTATTAAAGCCCCCTATCGTAATAGGCCACAATATATTAAAATATTGGACAACGAGTTTTCGCGCTTCAAGGACTTCGATCACCCTAATATTCTCAAATACGACAAGCTGATACAGCATGACAATCTTGGCTATTGCCTCACGATGGATTGGGAGGAGGCTCGTCCATTAGCCGACTATGTAGCAGAGCCTCATAGTGAAGAACAGAAAAAAGCGATAGTAACACAACTTGCAGAAGCCCTCGATTATATCCATGCCCGTGGTTGTATACATGTGGCATTATCACCTTCCGTCATATACGTAACTGCCAAAGGTGATAACATTAAAATCATAAATTTCCGTCAACGCTATGCGGATGGCTTGAAACAACCATCCGACAGTTTGAATTTTATTGCTCCCGAAGCTAAAGACGGAACTGTGACTCTCGATAAACGAGCTGATATTTTTTCTCTTGGACAGCTAGTGCGGTATCTTGATTTGCCCCTATCCTATCAGTCGGTAATTAATGGTTGTTGCAGTTTTGGACGTAGCGATCGGTTCGAAAATATAGATACTTTTTTAGCGGCATTCAACCACCTTCTACCCACACATACCAACTACTCGAAAAAAGGTATAATCTATTCTGACCGCATTGTAGGGAGTAAACGTAAAGTTTATGGCCTGACTGCTATTGCCGCAATTATTGTTGCAATAGTTATAGTGTATTCTTTCTGCTATAAAGGAGAAAGCACTGGTAACGACAACACGGCAAAGACAGAGCAGGCAGCTCAAGGTGTAAAAGAAGACGGAGCTTCTGCAAGTGCTGGAATGCAGTCAGACAAAGGGGAGGCAGCCATCAATGAAGGAGACATGACTTTCCTTAACGAGCTTATGCCACAAGTAAAAACCGACCTTGACAATATCTACAAAAAGACAAAAGGTAAGAAATCGGCAACAAAAAAGGTATCAAGATATTATAAGGGGCTTCGCAAAGTGCTTGTTGGCCGTGGTCTTCAAGAGTCCCAATTATCAGCATTCGATCAGGCATTCGGTGATTACAATAAACAAAAAATAGCCGAACTGTTAGAAAATTAACGCGCAGTCTCTATTTTTTTAAGCCCAATATGTCATGAAAAAGCGCCTATATAGGTTATCTGTTGGAATATTATTTATATTGTCAGGCTCCGTTATGCCAATTGCGGCGCAAGATAATCGGACAAGTTTTCAAAGCCGCATAGACTATCGTGATAGTTTGCGGCAGGCTATCGAAGATCTTTCGTTTCATCCCGACTCAATCGACTTAATTCTTAAAAAGGCGGCATGGAATCTGCAGTTGGAACAGTGGCAATACGCCAAGGACGGCTATGATCAAGTGCTGCGTTTAGATCCTAATAATGTGGCTGGGTTGTTTTACAGGGCATACGCTAACGACCGGTTACACCGTTACAAGTTCGCCCGTGCCGATTACGAGATCTTATTGGAAATAATTCCCGGTCATTTTGAGACGCAGTTGGGGTTAGCCTTAATCAATCAAAAGGATCACCATTACACGGAAGCCCTTGATGGCATCAATCGTCTGGTAACCGCTTATCCCGACTCGGCCATCGCTTGGGCTGCGCGAGCGGGCATTGAGAACGAGCGTGGCCAGCTTGAACTGGCTGAGTATGATTATTCAGAGGCGTTGAAACGTGATCCGGGAAATCCCAATTACTTATTGAACCGCGCCGACTTGCGCATCAAGTTGAACAGGCGTGCAGATGCCCGTCAAGACTTGGACACAATAGTCAAGAGCGGAACACCCAAAATGGCACTTAAGGAATGGTACGACCAATGCAAATAAACGACACTAAATACATGAAGGATATAAAGAAAATTGTGCTGACTGGAGGACCTTGTGCAGGAAAGACAACCGCTTTAGTCAAAATCATAGATCATTTTTCGAGTATAGGTTTCAAAGTGTTTACCATTCCCGAGGTGCCTACTCTTTTTGCCCAAGCTGGCATGGATTATCTTACGAAGAATCGCAAATTCTTTTATGAAGGTGAGAAAGCCACGCTGGAAATACAATTGGCGCTTGAAGACCGTTTTATAAAGATGGCCGAGCAAGTGGACAAACCGGCCGTAATCGTGTGCGACCGAGGCGCCATGGACATCTCTGCGTATATGGACGGAGCGCTTTGGAATGAAATCACGGAGCTGGCCAAAACCGATAGCTCGGCATTGCGCAACCGTTATGATGCCATTCTCCATCTTGTCTCGGCTGCCGACGGGGCGGAAGAATTCTATACTACGAGCAACAACAAAGAACGCACCGAAGGGCTGGAACTGGCTCGGGAGTTGGACAAAAGGGTAATCAATGCGTGGACAGAACATCCTCATTTGCGTGTGATCAATAATCATCAAGACTTCAATACAAAGATCAACCGTGTTTTGAAAGAAATTTCATCGGTACTCGGTTTGCCGCAACCGATTACCGAAGAGCGCAAGTATATTGTGAATGTTGTTGGTGAAATGCCCGCCACCATCAATTCTCACATTACGCAGACTTATCTTGTATCCGATCCGGACAGTGAGGTTCGCTTACGCAAAAGGGTGTGGGAGAACGGCAATGTGGTCAATGTGCATACCACAAAGAAGACTGTGGGAATAAACCAACAGGTGGAAACCGAGCGTCAAGTGAGCAATGCTCTCTATGAGAGTCTGTTGCTTCAGGCCGATCCCTACCGTCATTCTATTGTGAAGCACCGCAAAAGTTTCATTTGGAAAGGTCAGTATTTTGAACTTGACACTTACGAGGAACAGCTTGACGGATTGGTTATTTTGGAGACCAAAGGTATCACAGACAAAGAAAATGTGAATTTCCCTCCCTTTATAAACGTAGTAGAGGACATCACCGGAGACCGCAAATACTATAATTACAACTTGGCTCTTCGGCATGGTTAATGCACCCCTTCACACATACTCAGACACACTCATCACCCATTAAAAGTCAAATTCATTACACGTGCACATAGTTATTGCTGGAAATATAGGTTCAGGAAAGACTACGCTTACCAATATGTTGACTCGCCATTATGGATGGACGCCACGTAAAGAATCGGTAACCAACAATCCCTATCTTTCCGATTATTATAAGGATATGAAGCGCTGGGCTCTCAATCTTGAGGTCTTTTTCCTTAAAGAACGCTTCCGCGACTTGTTGAAAATCAACCACGAGAAGGATGTTGTCGTACAAGACCGTTCCATCTATGAGGGCGTATATATCTTCACGGCCAACAATCACGACATGGGGAACATGAGCGACCATGATTTCGAAACCTATATGGGTTTGTTCGAATCGATGATGATGGTGGCGCGTCAACCCGACTTGATGATTTACCTTCGTGCCTCGGTGCCACATCTTGTGGAAAACATCCGCAAGCGAGGTCGTGACTACGAGCAGAACATGCAGCTCAACTATCTGAAGAATCTCAACGACCGTTATGATGATTTTGTGACGAATTGTTATACGGGAAGAAGTCTGACGATAGAAGTAGACCATCTTGACTTCCAACATTCGCGCACCGACTTTGCCTATATTATTAAAAAAATCGATGAGCAATTGGCCGAGATAGAAGGAAAAGACAACACGTTATTCAAGAAAACAAGATAAAACTCAAGCAATATGCACATAGCAATCGCAGGGAACATAGGCAGCGGCAAGACTACGCTGACCAAAATGTTAGCAAAAAAATATGGCTGGACACCACGTTTTGAGCCAGTAGACAACAATCCCTATTTGGACGACTTCTATCACGACATGAGTCGTTGGAGTTTCAATCTGCAGGTATATTTTCTCAACAAGCGTTTCAAGGAGGTGGTGGAAATTTCGCAAAGCGAAGAGGATATCATACAGGATCGTACCATCTTTGAGGATGCCAAGATATTCGCCCCCAACCTGCACGACCAAGGTTATATGAGCGACCGAGATTTCGAAAACTATTCGGATCTTTTCGATTTGATGATGTCGCTTGTGAAATTGCCTCAGCTTATGATCTACATTCGCAGTTCCATTCCCACGCTTGTGAAACACATTGAAAAACGCGGCCGTTCGTTCGAGAAGAGCATACGCATCGATTATCTGACGGGTTTGCAGCAACGCTACGAAGAATGGATCAAGAGTTACAAGGGCGAACTTATCATTGTTGATGGCGACAAGCTCAGTTTTGAAGACACGCCAGAAGATTTCCGAAAGGTGACCGACATGATAGATGCCAGTCTTTATGGTTTGTTCCCACTCGAAGAAAATAAATAGCAGAATAGCGAAGCGCACTTGTCAGAAGGACAAGTGCGCTTCGCTATTCATGAGGTTATTATACTTTTACAACAATCCCTGCTCCCCTAGATAGCTATCTTTGAAGCCAAGGAAATAGAGAATGCCGTCGATGCCCATAGTGTTGATGCTTTGCCGTGCGTTGGCCACTACCCTTGGCTTGGCGTGAAAAGCTATTCCCAGACCAGCTTCGCTAATCATAGGCAGATCGTTAGCGCCATCGCCAACGGCTATGGTCTGTGCGAGATTGACCTTTTCCACCTGTGCAATAAGTTTCAACAGCTCTGCCTTGCGGTGTCCGTCCACTATTTCGCCCACATAATTGCCGGTAAGTTTTCCGTCTTCGTCTATCTCCAGTTCGTTTGCATACACGTAATCTATACCGTATTTTCGTTGTAAATATTCGCCAAAATAGGTGAATCCTCCACTCAGTATGGCTATTTTATAGCCGCACGTCTTCAGCACGCTCATCAGTCTGTCTGTTCCTTCAGTAATGGGCAAATTCTCGGCAATCTCCTTCATTACGCCAACATCAAGCCCTTTCAGCAGCGCCACTCGTTCTCTGAAGCTCTCCTTAAAATCGATTTCGCCTCTCATCGCTCGGGCCGTAATGGCAGCTACCTGCTCGCCCACTCCTGCCCGCTTGGCCAATTCGTCGATACACTCGGTCTGTATCAGCGTGGAGTCCATATCGAAACAAATCAACCGACGCATACGGCGATACATGTCGTCATGCTGAAAAGAGAAGTCGACAGCCATTTCCTGCGACATATTCATCAGTTCTTTTTGCAATCCCTGCCTGTCAGCAGGGTTTCCGCGCAGCGAGAACTCTATGCATGCACGCACATTGCGTTCAGGTTTTTTGATACTCATGCGGCCGGTTAGCCGGAGAATGGAATCGATGTTAAGTCCCTGTTCGGCTATGATTTTTGTGGTAGCCTCAATCTGCTGCGCTGACAGCGACCTACCGATAACCGTCAGAATGTAGCGGTTCTTGCCCTGTCGGTTCACCCAGTTTTCGTATTCTTCATCGCTGATAGGCGAAAATCCGATGTTTACTCCCAATTCAGTAGCCTTGAAAAGCAGTTCTTTCATGACCTGCCCCGAGTGTAGCTCATCAAGCCGCATGAGTATACCCAACGATAGCGTAGCATGAATGTCAGCCTGACCGATATCGAGCACTTGGGCTCCATACTTTGCCAAGACACCCATGACCGATGCCGTTAGTCCGGGGCGGTCTTGCCCGGTTATGCGTATTAAGATCTGTTCCTCCTTCGCTTCAATCTGGTTCATAATGTAGAATGATTTCCGTATTTATAGGCCAGGAATAGTCCTCTATATGATGGTTCGGTTCAATCCCTGCTTCGTATATCTTGCAAAGGTACGGTTTTACTTTCGAAAAAGAGCCTTTTTCATCACTATCATTTGCTATAGTGAGCTTATTTCCTGCAATTTCGGATTAGTCATGTAGCAGGTGCCCCTTCTGCGACACCAGCTACATGACTAATCCGAAAGTAGAATAATAAAAAATCCGGCGTTGAATTATGCGCCCGCGCATGATTCGTCTCACCACGAAAACAAAAAACGGATAGGAGTGGTTGCAATAATGTAAAGAAAGAAGCGTAATTTTTAACACTTCAACGCTCTGCCTTTTAGACGTCATAAACGTCAAACTTTTCTGCCCTTACACCTTTTGCAAACCATTCCGAGGAACGTTTGAAAGGTGATTGGGCGTTTATCGCAGTGCTATACGACACCTATCGTCTCATTGTTCGTCATCCGTCAACAGTCGATTCGGTATGTATTAAGCCTCGATTCATCGTCTATCTCAAGTCCAGAAAAACAACAATGGGGTATATTTCTTGCGTAATTAGGGTTCACTAATTAAATGTAATTAACTGAAATTCAATAAATTATCATTCAATATATTTGCG
>CAVKHW010000044.1:0-22243 GCA_963656105.1 Eggerthellaceae bacterium | reverse complement strand
ATATCTGAGTTTTTTGTAGTTACTTTGCACATATGAAGCGTTGTTAATGCCTTGTTTTTCAGCAGTATAAAGGTACTCATTTTTTGTCAATGTGGCAAAAAAACAACGCTTCTTTTTTTATCCCTATGAATTATTCAGGCTAAAGTACTCTACCAAGTGCCTTAGTTGAGGATAATCTTTGTGAGCCATGATTAATATTGCATGACTGTTCGTCCTTGAAATTTTAGGGCATTTTGATGATTTTTGCTTCATATTATCTTTCATTAGTTGTTAAAATATATAGGTATAATGTTTATATTATCTTCGACATGTGCAACTGGCAATTTCAATTTTGTTTTTCCCAAATATTTACCCGTCGATTTTCCCCTCGTTGTCAATAGCCGCTACTATTGATGTTTGATGTTGCAAATGTAAGAAATGTATAGCATACTTCAAAATTTTCAGATGATTTTTTTCTTTATGGTTTTGGTGAGGAAAACAAAGTGCTGCACTCAACTCAACTTTCGAATCTGCCAATTAGCGGGAGCCCCCTTCGGGGACGTATATTCAAGCATACATCCCTAAATCCGAAACGTTAGATATTAATACTATAAAAACGGTTACAAAAACTTTTCGAAATCACAATCGAGATCCATCATCGATCTTTTGAGCGAAAAAAAGAAGCGTTTTTGTCGTGTTTGTAAAAAGCTGAAAGGCAATATGTTATAAGAGTATGTGCCAGATTGGTCAATCTGCGTAGGTTGGAGTGTTTGCGATAGGTGGCTTATCGGATGGCGATTGATAGCAAATCGTAGCGTCGTATAGCACACGCCGCGCCGCGATGAATGGCGTTTCGATTTGCGGTTTGTGTCCTTTTGCATGAAGACTGTGATTATACCGGAAATTGATTCGTGTTTTTTGGGAGTGTAAGAAGGAAAAATCGGGGCATTGTTCTTCTATATTGCATGCTGCAGAGGGGCGTTATTTTCAGAATTATCACAACATTTTCCAATCCCGTCCATCGTTTGCTATATGGTCGTGTTTCTGAATTGTTGTTTGCGCATGCAAGTCTGGTTTATCCCACACATTGTTGGTCGAACCGTAGATGCGTAAATGTGTGCACAACGAGTAATGAAATTAAAATCGACTACCCCCCTTGTACGTCAAATACTTTTTGCTAAATTTGCACGACTATTCATCTCTTGTCAGAACTTAGTAATTATTCCACGAATGCAAAAGATCGTAATGTGTGCTGCTTTGGCAACGCTTTTTGCTGCCTGCAATACGCAGCAACCCTCTGCAAATCCGATGGCCGAATGGTCAACGCAGGACTACGCTAACGCCGACTCTACGGACAATGCAGTGGTAAATCTTAACGTAACCCTTCCTTTGTCGGTCGATTCAGCCAGCTCCGCGGCAAGACAATTTTTGCTTTCCGCCATGGCTCAGCTGGTGATTACCGACTATAATGCCGATGCGATCGCTGCTGGTAGAGACACGCTGAAGCCCTTTGCAGCAGACACCTCAGCTGTTACTGTCGTGGCTTATTATGGCCGGCAGTTGCACCGTTTGTATAAATCGCTGGCAACTGCCGAAATCGACACACAGCGGCACAATATCGAGACGGCCATTGCCGAAGCCGACTCAACAGACACGCTGGCGCTAAAGATATTCTACGATGAGCTCGATGCGCTTGAGCAGCCCACGCCTTGGAGTTACACGCTGAGCTGCACCGCTGGCGACACTACCGCCACATACGCTGTCTACGATATAGGCGGCTACGCTGAGAATGGTGGTGCGCACGGCCATGCCCTTACGTCAAGACACCTCATTATCGACAGGCAAAGTGGTCAGCCACTCACACATTTTTTTGCCAACGGGGCTGAGCGGCGCATGCAACCGTTGTTGCGCAAAGGGCTTGTGGATTATTTCAACTGCGAAGGCGACGGCAACCTCACGGAGCGCACGCTCTTCTCAGTGCTCTCGTTGCCAAAGGCCGACGGCACCGTCATTCCCTTGCCGCAGCGTACGCCTGTTATAAGCGGCGACTCGCTGTTCCTTGTCTATGGCGAGGAGGAGATAACGCCCCACGGGTACGCGGAGCCTACCGTGGCACTGTCGCTCAGCGAAGCCAAGGCTTACTTGTCTCCGGAAGCACTGCGGTTGTTGGGGCTTGAAGCCAAAGACGAACAGCAATAAATCGCAGCAAACAAATGCTTGATGGCACTGACACCGTGAGCGAAGTGCTGGATGGAAAGCAACGGTAGTGCGTTGCTGTCCATGTGCTGGCAAATGTTACCATAAAAAACAAAACCGCGGATGACATCAAGCCATCTGCGGTTTTGTTTTCCGATTGACGTTCGGCGTTCATGCTTGTTTGCGCAATCGCCGAATGTGTGGCGTTACAATATCACTTTGCGCCCGTTCTTGATGTAGGCGCCTCGCTGGGTTCGGTTCACCCGTCGTCCCTGCAGGTCGTAGCAAGCGTCTTTTTTGCCTTTGACTGTCAGGGGCTTGTCGGTAGGCGCGTTATCGATTTTGTTGGGTTGGTTGTTGCCCAAGCGCAACAGACGCGCACCGTGGCTCGGCACCGTCAGGCTGACTTGGCTGGTAGCCGAACCAAGGTCTTCTTTGTTCCAAATGTCGTACACGGGCACCGTCTCGTCGTCAGTGTAACCGAGCAGGGAGAGGTCGAAGGTGAAAGCCTCTGGTTTGCTGGTGTAGACCAGAAATTCCATGGTGGTTCCGCTGCTTGTCTTGTTGTCGGTGTCGCAGCTGCTGTCGTAGCCGCAAAGCGCACGGAACGTGGTGTAGCGGTGCCCCTCGGGCAGGTCGTAGACCAAGGTGCACTGGGCGTTGAGGCCGAGGCCGGTGGCGTAGCTCTTGCCGTCTACACGCAGTGTGCCGCCCTCCACATTTTTGTTGATGTGGAGCGATCCCCATTCTGAGGTGTAGGAGGTATGGTTGAGCGTGGTCAGCGATGTCTCGTTGCCCTCGTCGTCCACGAGCACGGGATTGATTAGGTCGGCGCGGTCGTAGGCAAAGCCATCACCCCAGTTGCTCACCACAATCTTGAGTTTCGAAGCGCCGGTAATGTCGGCCTCAAGTGTCTTGGCCCGTGTGCCGCTGCGCGATATCAGTCCCGTACGGGCTATGGCATCGTCTTGTTCGGCTGCAAGCGGATTCTGGTCGAACACCATGAAGCGCAGGCTGGTGGTGGCACCTGTTTGGTTGATGCCCGAGTCGTCGGCCGCTCCCTTGGCTTTGAAGCGCACCACATCGAGCGAGTCGGGAATGGTGAAGAAGATTGCGGCGTTGGCATCGGTGGAGAACCCACGGTCGTATGTTGTGCCCATAACGGTCATTTTGCCGCCTGTCTGCACATTTTTGTTCTCATACACGCGGTTGAAATAGGAATTGGTGTAGTCGCGGGTCTTGTAGATGCCGGTAAGAGGCACCTCGGTGCCGTCGCTCAGCACCAGTGTGGGGTCAATCCAGTCGCCGTGGTCATAGCTGTAGTTATCGCCTCCGTCATCGACCACCAGCACCAGCGTCTTGCTGCCTTGAGGCCAGGCTATGTCCACGTCGACGGCATGTCCGTCGGTGGTGTAGGCCACGATGTCCGATTTGTAGAGCGCTTTGTTGCCCACCACCCACCGGGTATTGTCGCGCTGGAACAGAGCCAGGTAGCGGTTGCCCGTGGCGGGGTCTTGCGAGGTCCATGCCAAGTGGCCGTTGTCCTCGTCGTAGAGCACCTGATGAGCATCGACACCATACTTGTGCATCTGGTGATACTCGTCGTTGGTCAGCAGTGAGAGCGTGAAAGCATCGTTCTTGGTCATCTCGCCGCCAAAGAAAAGGGGCGAATGGCAGATGCCCCAAAGGGTCATCATCGACAACTGCTCGTTCTGTGTGAGTTGCGTCCAGCGGCCGCTTTGGGCGGCGGTGTAGCCCGGATCGGCAATGGTCATGGCTATCTGACCCAAGGGCAGCATGTCGCAGTCGGCGTAGTTGCCGGGGCGCGTGTACTGGCTCCACACGTTGGCTTCGTTGAACACAGCGTCCACGCTCGACCAGTTGTCCCACAGGTCGTCCATCATGCGCCACATGTTGGCGTTGTCGAGACAAGCCTGCGCATACGTGTACTGGGTCTTTCCCGGACTGATGGAGAGCACCATAGGGCGGCCGGTCTGGTCGATGGCGCGGCGAATCATCTGCAGCTCATCGGTGTAGAATGGCCGCGACAGGTCGTCAATCTTCAAAAAGTCCACGCCCCACGAGGCGTACAGATCCATGATGCTGTTGTAGTAGAGTTGCCCGTACTCGTTGTTTTGCACAAGCAGGTTGTCCTTCAGCCATGTGCAGGGCGACGTTGTGCCGTTGTAGACCTGCTGCCAGGGGGTGGTCTCGCTGCCTTTCAGCTTATAGTTGCCACCCACCACGCTCTTCGGAACACCGCGCATAAGGTGTATGCCGAATTTCAGTCCCATGTGGTGCAACGAGTCGGCAAGTGCCTTGAAACCTTGGTTCACGCCGCCGACCATGCACGAGGGAAAGCGGGTGGGTGAGGGCTGGTATCGCCCGTACTCGTCGAGCACGTAGTCCTGCGTGCCCTTTTGGTTGTAGTTGCCTCCCCCAAGCGACGGATGGTTGCAGTACCAGCGTATGTCGACCACCACATATTCCCATCCGTATTTCGGCAGGTTGTTGTCCACCAGGTAGTGCGCGTTCTGCATTACTTCCTTCTCTGTAACCGACGAGTAGTAGCAATCCCATGAGTTCCAACCCATGGGCGGTGTCAAAGCCCACTTGCGGAATGTCGCCGTGTCGGCTTCTTGTCCCATGGTGTGGCAAAAAGCCATGCAGCAGGACAACAATAGTAATAGAGTTCTTTTCATTTTGTTGAGGTAGAATTTAGTCTTTCGATGTTGTTATTTGCTAATCCATTTCTTTCCCTTGCTTACTATCACGCCATGGTCGTGGTGCCCTGTGCGCTGGCCGTTAAGGTTGTAGGTGGGAGCCGCCATGGTCTTGTCATCATCCTCTATATGGCTGATGGCTGTGGGGTTGGCGATGATGCTCTGCAGCTCTTCGGCTGTGAGCGGATAGTTGTAGATACGAACATCGTCCACAAAACCCGTGAACAGTGGGTCGGCTGCATACTGGCTGCGTCCAATGTAGTTGAGAACGGGGTGAAGGTCGCTCGGTTTGATGGTAACCGACGATGACGTTCCGACTGCTTCTCCGTCCACCCAAATGGTAACATTGGCTGCTCCGATCGTTACAGCGACGTGGTGCCATTGGTTGCCCTGCAGCTTGGACGAAGCGTCGACAAGTTGCTCCTCGCCGCCGTTCTTGATGGCGAAGCGCATGGTGGAGCCGTTGCTTGGCGTGAGGAACATGTATTGGTCGGTTCCGTTTCCGAAGTCAAAGAGGCGCGTCCAGTTGCTCGAGGAATTGCTCCACTTCACCCACATGGCAATGGTCATCTCGTCCATGTCGCCCGTTTCGTAAGGAAGGCGCAGATAGTTGTTGGAAAGGCGAAGCGCCGAGTCGCCCACTTGATGCTCTTTGACATACTGGGGCGTGCCGGAACAGGCGGCATCCATCAGGTTGACAGTTTCGTCCAGCGTGTTGCCTTCAAACTGCCAGCTGGCTATCAATGCACGTTCTGCCGTGGGCGTAGCGGTGACGGCCTCGCTCGCTACCGATACATTGGCGGAATGATCCATGGCTTTCACCTTATACAAATAGGTTTGACCTTGGCGGCAGGTGTTGTCGGTAAACGATGTTTCCGTGATGCCGCGTGCGATAGTATTCCAGCGATTGCCGTCGCTGTCGCCGCGAATGATGATGTAGCTGTTCACATCATCGTCGCTGGGGGCTGCCCACGAAAGGTCTACGCTGGCAGCATGGGCTGCGGCCGTCAAGTTGGATGGCGCACTGGGAGCATAGCTCTCCACCGCCGCGTTCTCAGGAATGAACCTCCACATCTGTAGCCGACGGTCGATGGAAGATGAGGATAGTTCTTTCTGCACGATGTAGGTGGCCGACTCGTTGGATAGCGATAGATATAGCCCTGACTCGCGGTTGCGGATAAAATAGTACCCGTTGGAGGCGTATTGTAGCGACCACTGCTCGTTGCTGGCGTTTCCAGCATCGTAAGAAATGATATGTGCAAAACTGTAAGTGGAGTTGTTGAGCACGTTCATGTGTGTCAGCGTCTGGGCATTGGTGAACGTATAGAAGCTGTAGTCGCCGCCGATGCGTGCGCTGACAGGTGCCACATCCCACTGGGCTATTGCAGGAATGTCAGAAAACTGCGTATAGCGTTTCTGCGTTAAGTCGCTGCCCGAAGTGGTGTTTCCGACAATGAGCATGCGCGAAGCGTAGTTGATAAGTTTGTACCGTCCGGATGTAATTTCAGCAGGCGGCACATCTTCGCCCCGGCTGATGTTGTAGACACGCTCAGCGTTGGCTTGTCCTTTTTGGTAGCCTGTGCCTCCAGGGTATTCCATGCGGAAGGCGCGCGTGGGTCCCTGGCCGTCGAAATATACGTCCTCGTCGGGCGAAACGAAAAGGTAAGACGAGTTGTTGGCTTGTCTCTCGCTGCCCCCAACAAAGGCTCTAAGCTCCTGTGTCGAGTCGTTGCGGTAGACCGAAGCTGCCGTCCAATGACTGCGATCTTCTCCGTAAGCCAGTCGTGAGCCGTGGTTGCTTATCTGGCAGAACTCGCCGCGTGTACGGCTGTCAAATCCCCACCAGATACCTATTTTCATGCCATAGTTGGCAGCAATCATGGCCTCGCCTACATTGTGCAGTTCGTCGGCATAAGCCACGTTGTTGTCTTCGGTCACTTGTGCCCAGAAGTTGGCAAAGGTATCGAATTCTCCAGCCAGTTGGTGGGTGTTGCCCCACGTCACGTATGGCTTTACGGCATTGTACCATTCGGCGGCATAATCGTTGTTGAGTGTGTTGCCGGCAGTGATGGCTATGTCCTGAAAGCGTGGATAATTCTCTTTGAGTTGTCGTGCTATTTCCTTGAAATTGGCTTTTGTTCCCTCGTTCCAAGGTGTGTAGTCGGGTTCGTTGAAAGGCGACACTGCCACAATCTTATGTTTCGGATAGTTCTTTAGCATCCATGCTACAGAGGCATCGATGAGCGTTGCCCAATGGTCGGGGTTGGCCACATTGTTGGATGTGTAATAAGGTATGATGTAGTCGGTGGAACCATCGCCTTGGTCGGCATTTAACACGATGTCAACATTGGCACCCATGATGTTTATGGTGTTGGTGCGTTCGCGCAGCGTCTGTATTTGCGAGGCGGTGAGCGCTGTGTCGCCAATGAGTTCTTCGTTCATTTGAAAACTGCTTCGGGCGATGCTCAAATTCTCCTTTCCTATGAAGTTGATGCCTTTGCGCATGTTCTGCTCGTTGTTCCACGCCACATCCATTCCCCATCGCACGGGCAGTTGTAGTCCTGTGTCGGTGGGACGGAACGGTACCACGACATCGGTCTGTGCTTGAGGCACCAGATAGATACTCGACGACAGGCGTGGCTCTTGGGCAGTGGCGATAGTTGCCATTCCGAGGGCTGATAAGGTGAGTAGGGTTTTCAGGTTTTTCATGATAATTATATAGGTAAGGTTGAAAGCATGGAGGGCGAGCCAGCAGCTCGCCCTCGGATGTGATGATTGTAGTGTGAATGACGGCTTATTCCTTTAGTGGAGCAGGGTCAGTTCGTTTGCGCTTTTTCCATTCCACAAAGACTCCAAAGACTATCAGCACCGCAAGGATAGCATAGGCGGTGTAGGCCACGGCCTCTGTCTTGCGAATGGAGGCGGGGTGGAAATCGAGCACCACTTGATGTTTGCCCGGCTTGATGTTTATGGCGCGCAACACGTAGTCGACGCGTCCCAGTTCAGCCGTTTGGCCGTCGACGGTAGCGGTCCAGCCTGGATAGTAGATTTCGGAGAACACGAGGATGCCTCCTTTGTCTGAGTTAACCTCATAGGCCAAGTTGTTGGGCTGGTAACTCTTTATGGTGACCATGGATACGGAGCCTTGCTCTACGGCTTGTCCCAACTGATCTTTGAATTTCTTGTCGGCCACGGCCTCATGCCTGGGGTTGATGGAAGCCAATCCGTCGAGCTCCAGGTTGGCGTTGTCCACATAGTCCACTTTGTCGACAAACCATGCGTTGCCGTAGGCATAGGGGTTCTGTATGGGTACGGTTTGATTGTTCTGCAGGCCGAAAATGAAATACTTAGCGTTGAGCATGTTGATGACCGGGAAGATGGAGTCGCCATTGACCTTGGTCATGTCGCCGCCTGCAGCGGCTACGGCCGGCATGAGTTGCTGCATTTCGTGGCCGATGTATGCGTCGACCAATTCTTGGTATCGGCGCAGTTTGGCGGGGTGATAGCCGCCGATGCTCTTGTGGTAGTAGGATGTGTTGTTTTCGCTAAACGTGTTGCCGGCAAGGTTAAGCACACGGTAGTCGAGACCTTTGTCTTGCAGGATTTGCCGGTCGGTAGTGGTCATCTGCTGCGGTGTGTCGCGCACACTCTTCTCTACGAACATGTCGTCGTTGAGGTATCGCTTGTCCACTTGCCACATGTCGATGAGGCAAAGCAGCGCTATGCAGCTTACCATGAACTTGGCATTGAGCTTTTTGAATCTGTAAAGCATCAACAAGGCCAAGCCAATGAGCGCGAAGATGAACGAGCGGAGGGCATCGGCAGAAAGGATATATTTGCGCACGTCGACCAGATTGCCTTTAAGACCGTTGACGAACTGGGCGGCTTCGGGGCCTTGTTGCGCTATCTGTCCAAACTGAGTCATCTCGTTGGCGGAGATGAATTGGGAGAAGAACAAGCCGGGAGCCAACCAAAAGAGCAGTGCTACACCGCCCGTGAGAGCAAAGCTAACATACACCCATCGTGCTTTCTTGGCCAAAATGTCAGGTTCGTCGACGATGCGCTTCAATGCCATTACGGCCAGCAACGGTATTGTAAATTCGGCAATGACGAGTATGGAGGCCACGGTGCGGAACTTGGCATACATGGGCACATAGTCGATAAAGAAATTGGTGAAATCCATGAAATTCTTTCCCCACGACAAGAGTATGGAGAGGATGGTGGCTGCCAGCAAAGCCCATTTCATAGGTCCTTTCACGATAAACAGGCCCAGCACGAAGAGCATCAGTACGAAAGCTCCCACATAGACGGGGCCGCTGGTCATGGGTTGGTTGCCCCAATACTGTCCGAGGCTTTGGTAAGCCTGCATATAGTTGGGGTCGGCCTTTTCCATGGCTTTGCTGTTGGCGGCCATAGGAACGCTGGCACCGCCCTTCACGTTGGGCACAAGCAGAGTCCAGGTCTCGCTGCGTCCATAGCTCCACTGTGTGATGTAGTCGCGGTCGAGTCCACTGTTGGTTTGGTTGGCGGCGTCTTTTTTCACCAGCTCACTTTTGCCGCGCATGCTCTCTTTGGAGTATTGCCATGTGTGGTAGAGGTTCGACAGGTTGATGCAAATGCCGATGGCGGCAGCTGCTACCGCCACTCCCGACGCTTTCCAGAAGCGCGGCAACCAGTGGTTGCGTATGGCGTCGACCAGCCAGGCCACGACCATGAAGAGGATAGCGAAGAGGTAGTAGTAGGTCATCTGCACATGGTTGGCCTTAACCTCAAATGCGGTGAATACGGCTGTGATGATGAACCCCCATAGATATTTTCCCCGATAGGCCAGTACCAGACCGCCTATCATTGGCGGCAGATAGGCCAAGGCCATCACTTTCCAAATGTGTCCGGCCGCTATGATGATAAGGAAATAGCTGGAGAACGCCCACACGATGGATCCCAGCGTTGCCAAATACTGCTTGAAGTTGAAAGCCCGGAGCAGGATGTAGAAGCCCAGCAGGTAGGCGAACAGGTACCACACGTTGTCGGGCAGCCACAGGTGGTAGAGGTTCATGGCCTTCTCAAGCAGGTTGGTACTGTGGTAGGAGGGCGCTGTCTGATAGGTGGGCATGCCGCTGAAGGTGGCGTTGGTCCAGCGGGTGCGTTCGCCAGTGCGTTGATAGTATTCGCTGGCCTCTTGTCCGGCGCCGCGTCCGGCGGAGTGGTCGTCTTGGTAGAGGATGCGCCCGTCGATGTCGGCCGGCGCGAAATAGACGAAAGAAATGATTGCGAAAAGCACGACTGCCAGTAGGTCGGGCAGGCATTTCTTCAAAGTTTTCATATGATGGCTATAAACGTTTATATTATCTTTGCGCAAAGGTAACTAATTTTTTGCTGAATGGTCGGAATTAAATAGCAAAAAGGAAAGCGAACCATCGTTTTTTTCGTAACTTTGCGACGATTTATCACAAATGATGTTTAAAAAGATTGGAATTATCGTTGCGATGGACAAGGAGTTCACGCAACTCAGAACTTTGCTCGACGACTGCCGCACAGAGCGGCATCACAACAAGGACTTTGTTATCGGCAACATCGGCGATGCGGAGATCATTCTGCAGCAGTGTGGCATAGGAAAAGTGAATTCGGCCATCGGTGCCGTGGAGATGATCGACTGCTATGCGCCCGACCTGGTCATGTCGACCGGTGTGGCCGGCGGAGCCGACGTGTCGCTCAGTCCGCTCGATGTGGTGGTAGCCAGCGAGTGTGCGTACCACGATGCCTATTGTGGCGAGGAGATGGAGCGTGGCCAAATCATGGGCATGCCGGCACGTTTCGTGTCGCCTCGTGAGCTGGTCGACAAGGCTCTCGCGCTCAACGGGTCGGTGGACGGAACCATTGTCAGATGCGGACTTACGGTTAGCGGCGAGTGGTTTGTAGACTCAAGAGAGAAGATGCGGCAAATACTGGCCGATTTCCCTGACGCTATGGCCGTCGACATGGAAAGCTGTTCGATAGCCCAGACTTGTCATATCTACCACACGCCTTTCATCTCTTTCCGCATCATCAGTGATGTGCCGCTCAAGGACAACAAAGGAGCGCAGTATTTCGATTTCTGGAACCGCATGGCCGAAGGAAGCTTCGAAATCACCCGTCATTACCTGCACGCTTTGCTGGCCTGAACAGCACGCTTTGCGATAGGTGTCTTATCGCATTGCGATAGATATCTTATCGCGCCGCGATAGATGCTGAACCGCACCGCGATAGCTATCGAACCGCACGGCGATAGCTACCGAATCGCAAACGGCTTTCGTTAGTATCTTTAAGTGTGTGATTATTAGAGACTTATAAATAGTAAAAATACAATTATGGACAAGATACCTTCCTTCACCATCAATCATGAGAAACTGTTGCGCGGCATTTACGTCAGTCGCAAGGACAAAGTGGGCAACGAGGTGGTGACCACCTTCGATATCCGCATGAAAGAGCCCAACCGCGAGCCGGTGATCCACAACGGAGCTATACATACCATTGAGCATCTGGCTGCCACCTATCTGCGCAACGACCCCGAATGGAAAGACCGGGTTATCTACTGGGGACCCATGGGTTGTCTTACGGGCAACTATCTGTTGTTGCGGGGCGACCTGCAGTCGCGCGACATAGTGGAGCTGATGCAGCGCACCTTCCGCTTTGTTGCCGACTATGAGGGCGATATCCCCGGTGCCGCTCCGCGCGACTGTGGCAACTGGCTGATGCAGGATTTGCCCATGGCCCGTTGGGAAGCGCGTAAGTATCTTGAAGAGGTGCTGATGAATATGGGCGAGGAAAATTTGGTCTATCCCCAGTAATGGCCGTTTGGTGCGACGTTTCCTCTCCTTTCATTGAAATTTGGCGGCCACTTCGCTTATAGACCGGTTTGATTTGTTAAATTTGCAACCACTATAAACTTCGGAAAATGAAAAAACTAATAACCCTTGCCGTTGTGTGTCTTACAACAATGGCGGCACAAGCAGATGACACTTATGCCTATCTGACCTTTACCAATAATAATAAGGTGGAACAATCGTTCCCAGCCGTGGGACTGACCATCACCTTTGCCGATGGCCAAGCACTGGTGTCGCAAGACGGCCAGCAGGTGAGCCTGCCGTTGGCCGACCTGCAGCGGATGTTCTTCTCGGCAGTGCCGGCTGGTGTAACCGAGGTAAAAGCCGACGACAACAGCCCTCTGACCGTGGTGTCGGTTTCCGGTCAGCTGGTGGGTACATTCAAGAACAAAACGGAGATGCAGTCCAGCTTGAAAAAAGGTGTCTATGTGGTGAAAACCGATGGTAAAACTTATAAAATGGCTGTGAAATGAACAGATTAACCTATCGCATGTCCTTCGGTTTGAAATTCAGCCGGAAGGCCGCCGCCGCATTGTTGTTCTTCGTTTCCCTTTCGCAGTTGGCAACTGCACAGACGCTCAATGTCAAGGTGGGTCAAGTGACCTATGCCCATTCAGCATCGCAGACAGGCGACATGCTGTTTGCCAATGGCACGACCCTTACCGTACAGGGGAAAACTTACACGTTGGCTGACGTGTCGAGCGTTACTGTAGACGAGAGCAGCGTGTCCGACAATACCATTGCCGTGGACTATCAGGGTACAACCGCGCAGGTCACGGTGGCCGGCAACTTGGCACAACACGTCACGGTGGAGGCCCTTGGAGCCGATGTGAGCATAGTGGCCGATTCTGCCTATACGGGCGAAATCGCCTATACGCTGACAGGGGCGAGCACCGACGGATCGTTCTATATGGACGGCGAGGCCAAAGCCTCGGTTACGCTCAACAATCTGTCGCTGGCCAGTGCCAAGGGTGGTGCCATTACCATCGACGACGGTAAGAAAATCAATGTCAACATCATCGGTGCCAATACACTTGCCGATGCGGCAGACGGAACGCAGAAAGCCTGTTTCTATGTGAATGGGCACGTTGAAATGGAGGGCAGCGGAACACTCTCCATAACGGGCAACTGCCGTCACGGATATTTCTCCGACGAGTATACCAGCATCACCAGCGGCACGGTAACGGTAGCGGGAGCCAAAGGCGACGGATTCCACGTCAACGAGAATTTTCAGATGAATGGTGGCACGCTCGCCATCACATCCGAGGGCGACGGCATTGATGTGGGTGCCAAGAAGAAGGGAGGCACCAGCAATGGCCAGCTTATTCTTAACGGTGGTCTTGTAACGGTAACAACGACCGGCGAGGGATCCAAGGCTTTGAAGGCCGACAGCACCATCACCATGGCAGGCGGCACGGTTGTGGCTGCCACCTCCGGCTCGGCCTATTATGACTCCACGGCCAACGATATAAGCGGCATGTCAACGCTGAAGGCAGGTGGCTCGTTTGTCATGACAGGCGGAAAGCTAACCCTGACAGCCACCGGCGACGGAGCGAAGGGCATCAATGCCGGTCAGGATGTCGTGGTGAACGACGGCGAATTGTCGGTCGTGGTGACAGGCGGTGTCTTCGAATACAACACCCTCGACACCAAGCCCCATGCAGTGAAAGCCGACAACACTATTACTATTGGTGGGGGCAGCCTGCTGGTATTGGCTCCGGCCGACGGGCGCGCGCTAAGCACCGACTACGATTTCAAGGTTAACGGCGGTACGCTGATGGCCGTTGGCGGAAAGAAATGCGAGCCGACGGGCGGGTCGCAGAACTGGAAAACCTACTCCAGCCAAGTGGTAAAGGGTGGCACAACCTTGTCCTACGATGGGGTGACAGGCAACATCCCCTCCGGTTACAACAATTCGAAGGCCAAAATACTGGTATCCAAATCTGGTATGTAAGCAGGTCGGGTACACCTTATTAAAATACTGCATCAGTCGGTCTGCAAACCCCAGCGCGACAACGTGCAGGATACATATCATACGGAGCAATCCTTCGCTATCGAGGGATTGCTTCCTTGCGTTTTATGGACAGTGGGCATTCGGCGAAACTTTTTTGTAGCTGATGATTTCGTTTCCAACATTTTTATTAACTTTGCCATCAATATAAGTTATGGCTATGATTTATACAATTGAAAAGATAACGACCCTCATTGGGGCGCGACGATATGGCAGCGACGATGCCAATATAGGCTTTCTGCTGACCGACAGCCGGTCGCTTTGTTTTCCCGAGGAAACCCTGTTCTTTGCCTTGAGATCGGGACGCAATGACGGACATCACTATATTCCAGAACTATATCGCCGTGGCGTGCGAAACTTTGTGGTCAACGACGTGCCTGACGACTATGAGAAAACTTATCCGAAAACCAATTTTCTGAAGGTGGTCGACACGCGCGAGGCTCTGCAAAGGTTAGCCGAGCGTCACCGCGACGAATTCAGCATCCCCGTGGTCGGTATCACCGGCTCCAACGGCAAGACCATGGTCAAGGAATGGCTTTACCAGGTGCTGTCGGCCGACAGGAACGTGAC
The DNA here is from genome assembly GCA_963656105.1 of Eggerthellaceae bacterium. Classification (GTDB taxonomy): domain Bacteria; phylum Bacteroidota; class Bacteroidia; order Bacteroidales; family Bacteroidaceae; genus Prevotella. Next base: position 7,901 of record CAVKHW010000044.1, on the reverse strand, counting down.
GCGCAGCCCCCGTAGCTACAATTCGCAGATAGGAGTGCCCCTTTCGGTGTGGCTTATGAACGAACAGACACAGGTGGGCGTCTTCGAGGCAGGCATCAGCCAGCCGGGCGAAATGTTGGCTTTGCGCGACATTATACAACCCACTGTTGCCGTGCTCACTAATGTCGGTGCTGCCCATCAAGAGAATTTCGGGTCGATGGAAGAAAAATGCCGAGAAAAACTGGTGCTGTTCCACGATGCCGAAATTATGGTATACGACGGCGACGATGCACTCGTGACCTCGGTCATGGGCGAGTTCGACTTCAAGGGCGAGAAACTCTTTTGGTCGCGCAACAACAGCAAAGCACCCATGTATATCAAGGCCATTGCGAAAAACGATGCCACGACCACCGTTACCTATATTTATAAAGGTGGAGAGGAAACACAGTACACCATACCTTTCATCGATAAGGCCAGCGTAGCCAACTCGCTGGTATGTGCCGTTGTGGCCTTAAGATTGGGCGTTGAGCCTGCCCAGCTGGCGCAGCGTATGCGTCAACTCGAACCCGTAGCTATGCGCTTGGAGGTGAAGGAAGGGCGCCATGGATGCACGCTCATCAACGACTCGTACAACTCCGACTTCAAATCGTTGGATATAGCACTCGATTTCATGAACCGCCGACCCGACCATCAAGGTCGTATCCGTACCCTCATCTTAAGCGATATTGTGCAGAGTGGCGAGCAACCCGAACAACTGTACCGCGAAGTGGGCGACCTGGTACGCACGCGTGGAGTAGAGAAATTCATAGGTATCGGGCCTATGATTACTGCCCAACGCGATGAAATAAACATAGCCGACAAAGCGTTCTTCACCACGGTCGAGTCGTTTATACATAGCGAAACCTTCAAGAATCTGCACGATGAGGTCATCTTGATTAAGGGCGCACGCCATTTCGGATTTGACCATATAACAGAGCTTTTGGTGCAAAAGGTACACGAGACAGTGCTCGAGGTCAACCTCAATGCTGTCGTGGCAAATCTCAATCACTACCGATCGTTCCTGAAACCCGAAACCAAACTTGTGTGCATGATCAAGGCAGATGCCTACGGAGCGGGGAGCGTCGAAATCGCCAAGACACTGCAGGATCACCGCGTGGACTATCTGGCCGTGGCCGTGGCCGACGAAGGCGCCATGCTGCGTGGCAACGGCATAACGAGCAACATCATGATTATGAACCCCGAAATGTCGGCATTCAAGACCATGTTCGATAACGATCTCGAACCCGAAGTGTATTCCTTCCGCTTGCTCGATGCGCTTGTGAAGGCTGCAGAGATGGAAGGAATTACGGGCTACCCCGTACACATCAAGCTCGATACGGGCATGCGGCGGTTGGGCTTCGACCCCGAACACGACATGGAAGAACTGATAAATAGATTGAAACGGCAGAATGCCGTCATTCCGCGGTCGGTATTCTCGCATTTCGTTGGTTCCGACAGCGATGATTTCGATTCATTCTCCGACCATCAGTATGCGCTTTTCGACAAGGCCAGCCGTCAGCTGCAGGATGCTTTCGACCACAAAATACTGCGGCATATCGACAATTCGGCTGGCATAGAACATTTCCCCGAGCGACAGCTTGATATGTGCCGCTTGGGATTGGGACTCTACGGAGTCAATCCGCGCGACAATTCCATCATCAACAATGTGTCGACGCTGAAGACAACCATTCTGCAGATTCGCCGTGTGGCAGCTGGCGACACGGTCGGCTACAGCCGTAAGGGGCGCATTGGGCATGACAGCGTCATAGCCGCCATCCCTATCGGATATGCCGACGGTTTGAACCGGCATTTGGGTAACCGACATTGCTATTGCCTTGTGAATGGGCAGCAGGCACCGTATGTCGGAAACATTTGCATGGATGTAGCCATGATTGACGTTACGGGAATCGATTGTAAGGAAGGCGACAGCGTGGAAATTTTCGGCGACAACCTGCCCGTCACCGTGCTGAGCGATGTGCTCGACACGATACCCTACGAGGTTCTTACGGGCATCAGCAATCGTGTTAAGCGAGTCTATTTTCAAGATTAGACACAACAGAAACACCACAAGACAACAAGTAGGAAAATAGGTGCAGGAACCTATTTTATTAATGGATATGGCGCAGATATACAATATTTTTTTGTAAATTTGCGCCATATCTTTCATCAAGAATCTACCTTCACGATTCGTATTTTGACAATAACAACGTATGGAAAATGTTTTTAGTTATATCATCAGCTTGGGAGCAAGCGTGATGATGCCTATCATCTTTACCGTCATCGGACTTTGCATAGGCATGAAGTTTGGAAAAGCCTTGAAGTCGGGGCTCTATGTCGGTGTCGGCTTCGTAGGCTTGGGTATAGTCACGGGCTTGCTTACCACCAACTTTAAAGACCCGCTCGACCTCATCTCCAGTATCTATGAACTCGACCTGAAGGTGTTCGACATGGGTTGGCCGGCTGCCGCCTCGGTGGCTTACAACACCGCCGTCGGAGCACTGATCATTCCCATCTGTTTGGGCATCAACCTGCTGATGCTGGTCACCAAGACGACAAGGACGGTAAATATCGACTTGTGGAACTATTGGCATTTTGCCTTCATCGGTGCTGTTGTCTACTTTGTGTTCGACAAGAATATCCTTTGGGGTTACTTTGCGGCTATCGTTTGCTATGTCATTACGCTTGTTATCGCTGACCGTACTGCACTGAAATTTCAAAGCTATTACGAGGGAATGGACGGTATTTCTGTGCCTCAGCCTTTCTGTCAGAGCTTCATTCCTTTCACGCTTTGCATCAATTGGTTGCTCGAAAGAATACCAGGCTTTAGCAAACTGGATGTCGATGCCGAGGGACTGAAGAAAAAATTCGGAGTGCTGGGCGAACCGCTTGTGCTCGGTGTCATCGTGGGCATGCTTATCGGTTTGGTGGCGCAGCTCGACGCCAAGAAGATACTCTTCCTTGGTGTGACCATGGGCGCTGTGATGGAACTTATTCCGCGCATTACCAAACTATTTATCGATGGCCTTATGCCTATATCCGAAAAGACCAAGGAACTGGTTGACCGACGTTTCCACGGCAAGCAGGTGTTCATCGGCATGAGCCCTGCGCTCGTTATCGGTCATCCCACGGCTTTGGTTTGCACGTTGCTGCTCATACCGGTATATCTGCTCATTGCAGTGTTCCTTCCAGGCAACCAGTTCTTGCCTTTGGCTTCGCTTGCGGGATTGTTCTATCTCTTCCCATTGATTTTGCCTTACACCAAAGGCAACGTGGTGCGTACGTTCATCATCGGTGTGATAGCGCTTGTTGCCGGCCTGTGGTTTGTAACTGACATGGCTCCCGACTTTACCAGCGCCGCTAAAGAGGTTTTTGCCGCCACTGGCGATCAGGCATCGAAAGTGCCCGAAGGATATATGGCCGGCAGTATGGACTTTGCCAGCTCGCTCTATGGTTTCGTGATTTATTCCGCCTGCAAGTATGCCAAACTGATAGGAGCCTTGGTTCTTGCGTTGTTTGCTTTGGGGCTGATGCTTTGGAACCGCCGTCTCATCCTGCGCGAGGAAAAGGCCGCCGCTCACAATCTGACGGAAGGAGAAGCCAAGGCGTAACGTTGCGTTCAGTTAAACAGATAATACAAAAGTTATAAACATGAAGAAAATCATCCTTTCTGTAGCTCTTTGTTGCTTTGCGTTGCAAGGTTTTTCGCAGGAATGCGGTTTCAAAGGCTATGAGGTGAAGGCCGAAAACGCCTACACCAATTATAATGTGCGTTGGGCCACAGGGCCGGAAGATGCCAAGCACTACACTACCGACCGCTTGCGCAAGGAGTATCTCATCGAGAAAGTTTTTGCTCCAGGTGAGGTGAACTGGACGTACACCTTCTACGACCGCTTCTTGATTGGTGGTGCAGAACCTACTGCTGCTCCTCTGAAATTAACATCCATTGCTCCGCTCTATGTAGATGCCAGCAAGGGGACGAATGGCCGCAATCTGCTCGACAACCGTGAGCTGGGAATTATCAACATCGGTGGTGAGGGCACTGTTACCGTAGATGGCAAAAGCTATACGCTGGGTTTTCAAGATGCGCTCTATGTGGGCCGTGGTGCCAAGGAAATCGTGGTGGCCAGCAAGAATGCCGCCGAGCCAGCCAAGTTTTATCTGAATTCGGCTTGTGCGCAGGCATCCTATCCTACAAAGAAGGTCACGCTGAAAGAGGCCAACAATATCAAGGCCGGAAAGATGGAGGAGTCTAACGACCGCGTTATCCACCAGATGATTATCGACGGCGTGGCCGGCGTGCGCACCTGCCAGTTGCAGATGGGTATCACGGAACTGAAGCCAGGCAGTGTGTGGAACACCATGCCTGCCCATACTCACCTGCGCCGTATGGAGGCTTACCTCTACTACAAGGTGCCCGAGGGACAGAAGATTCTTCATGTAATGGGCGAACCGCAAGAAACGCGCCCTGTATGGATGAACAACGAGCAAGCTGTCATTGCCCCACAATGGAGTATTCATTGCGCTGCTGGCACCAGCAACTACACCTTTATTTGGGGTATGGCTGGCGAGAATCTCGTATATACAGACATGCAGTTGGCTCCCATACCCACTCTTGAATAATCTTTCGAAGGATGTGTTGACATCGTTTCCTGCGGCCTGAAAACCTATGAGCCGTTGACGGAAGGCGTTGCCAACACATCCTTTTGCTTTCCAAGTCCCGCCACAGGACTGATGTGGCATACAAAAACCTAAAACTACTTTATTGAAATGCAAGCTACTAAAACTAAGATTTCCCAATACCGTTGGGTAATCTGCTCTATGCTCTTTTTTGCCACGACCATCAACTACATGGATCGTCAGGTGCTCTCGTTGACGTGGAAAGACTTTATCGCGCCAGAGTTTCATTGGAATGACGCCGACTACGGCAACATCACGGGTGCCTTTTCGTTTTTCTACGCCTTATTCAGCCTGTTCGTCGGTAAGTTCATCGACCGTTTGGGCACCAAACGGGGCTACCTCATTGCAATCTTCGTGTGGTCATTGGGTGCCTGTCTACATGCCGCATGCGGTTGGGTGGCCATGCAGTATGTGGGTCTTGAAAGTGTTGCGGCGCTGCGTGCTGTTAAGGCAGGGTCGCAGATGGCGTTGATGATTTCCACGGTGAGTGTGTATCTCTTCATGTTCTGCCGCATTGTGCTGGCTGCTGGCGAGTCGGGCAATTTCCCGTCGGCAATCAAGGTTGTGGCCGAGTTCTTTCCCAAAAAAGACAGGGCTTTTGCCACGGCCATCTTCAATTCGGGTGCTTCGATCGGTGCCCTTATAGCCCCGCTCACCATACCAGTGTTGGCCAATCACCTGGGGTGGGAGAGTGCCTTTGTCATCATTGGTGGCATAGGTTTCGTGTGGATGGGCTTTTGGATATTTGTCTACGACAAGCCTCGTCAGTGCAAACGTGTGAATGCGGCTGAGCTGGCATATATTCTGCAGGACGATGCAACTGCCAACGATGCGTCCAAGGTTACCGACGACGGCCCTACGCTTCCCTTTCTGCGTTGTTTCACCTATAGGCAGACATGGTCGTTTATCGTGGGCAAGTTTATGACCGACGGCGTGTGGTGGTTCTATCTGTTTTGGGCTCCGGCTTATTTCTCCGACCAGTTTGGCTATGCCTCCAGCACCACCATGGGTCAATGGCTCATCTTCGTGCTCTATTTCATTGTTACGACGTTGAGTATTGTGGGTGGATACATACCCAAGTATTTTGTGGAGCGTCGGGGCATGGAGCCCTATTCGGGCCGCATGAAGGCTATGTTCATCTTTGCCCTCCTGCCGCTTTTGGCTCTTGTGGCTCAGCCGTTGGCTTCTTGGCAGAGCAGTCCTATCAATCCTGCGTGGTGGCCAGCCATCATCATCGGTCTGGCAGGAGCTGGCCATCAGGCTTGGTCGGCTAACCTTTATTCCACCATTGGCGATATGTTCCCGCGCTCGGCTGTGGCCACTATCACAGGCGTTGGCACTATGGCTGGTGGTATTTCTTCATGGGCCATCAACACTGGGTCGGGTTATCTCTTCAATTATGCCCAGCAACAGGGAGCCGCCTTCACCTTCTTCGGTTTCGAAGGCAAGCCCGCTGGCTACATGATTGTGTTCTGTTTCTGTGCCATAGCTTATATGACGGGTTGGGTCATCATGAAGACTCTGGTGCCGAAGTATAAGCCTATTTTAGGCTGATTTATTTTGATAAAATATCGCTGTCGAATCGCGTATTTGCTACCATGTGTAATTTTGGTCGTAAATACGCGATTTTTCAATGGATTATGTAAACGTCTAATAAACAAAGTGTAAAGCCACGTTGGATAATATAGAAAGGCGTAAATTATATTTACCAAGTATCGGATTTGCCATTTAGCAGATGTCCCCGAAGGGGGCAAACTTTGCATAACCGCTGGTAGAGCGAGCGTAGCGAGCGGAACCTGCGGACTTGAAACGGTAACTCCGTGGGTGTCCTCGAAGAGGGCGAACGCTCTTACCGAAAATCTTTGTATGGAATGCTCGCCCTCTTCGAGGACGATTCTATAATCCGATACAAAATCCGCAGGTTCCCTTCGGTAACCCGCGGTTATGCAGAGTTAGCCCCCTTCGGGGACAATTTCTCAACCATAATTTCCAAATTAGAAACTTGAATAGAAAATATTCAAGACGCATAGACTGCCGTTCTCTTTAAGAGTAGGTTGGAAGAATAAGTAATTGCAAATAAGCACTTATAGGCAAAGAGCCTCAACACCTTTCACTGATGCTGAGGCTCAAAATGCGTCTTATTGGACAAATGCGGAATGGGTTGCAACAAGTATTACCTTCCGTATGTTGCAGGGTCGGGAATGTTGTGCTGTAGCTCCCACAACTTATTCAAATCTTCAAGAAACAGGTTCGAGAAAATAACGCTCAATGGTACACAATAAAATGATTAATCCATTACAAATCAACGATTTATAAGGGATTTTCCTTTGTTGGGTCGTTAATAAGGTGTTAAGGATGGGCAAAAATCGGAAAATAAACGAGTAATTTTTGCAGTTTTAGATCATTTCTATGCACTAAGGAGTTCCTACCCGAATTTGTGGAGAGCTTCCTTGATTTCTGCTACCCGTTTCTCGCTCAGCTTCGAGATACCGTAGATGTAACGGGCAAGGAGGCTTTTGTTGATGTCTAGCGAGCGTGCAACCTCAGATATGTTTAACCACGGATACTTGGCGAACATTGCGCCGATTTCGTTTTCTTTTGGTTACGTCGTTTCCAAGAAACTGTTGATGTGCATGTCGGCATCAATGGACTCCCAACGGATATCCTCACCGTCATCACTTATGACATAATCATTGCGCTGCTCGGTTGTCGCCTCCATCAGTTCAGGGTAGGCTTCCATGGTCGGCTGAAGGTCTTACCGGATTGTGTCCTCATATAAACGCGATTCTTTTCAAACCAAATGTTCTTAATCTTCTCCACAATATCACTTCTTTACATTGATTAGCCAAATCGTTTATGCCATTCATCAATGAAGTCTTCTTTATAGTTCATGCATGTTTAAGCTCCTGCTCCTTTAGACTATGATTATACACAACTTTTATTTCTGGCTCGAGTACTATCTTTGCTTTCTTTCCACCATAACTCACATGAACATGAATCGGCTCGTGTTCGTCCAAGTAAAAGAAGAACCTTACTTAAGTTTCTGATTTGTCATTTAGCAGGTGTCCCCAAAGGTGGCACCTGCTAAATGACAAATCAGAAACTAGCCTGAATAATTCATAGGGATAAAAAAAGAAGCGTTGTTTTTTGCCACATTGACAAAAAATGAGTACCTTTATACTGCTGAAAAACAAGGCATTAACAAC
>CAVKHW010000043.1:0-22303 GCA_963656105.1 Eggerthellaceae bacterium | reverse complement strand
GCATAAGCCAAAAATATCGGTCAAAATATTTGGATTTTAACATAGAAAGCAGGGGCAATAATCCTGTTGCACACGAACATACGTAGGGGTGAACCCCTACGCTATAATCTGTCGTCCCTACGGGACTTGCAGTTGTAACGTTTTTACCGGACACCAATAATATTCAAGCATAGATACCTAAATCCGAAACTTCAGTTAAAACATTCCTCCCACGCCATCTATTTTTCCACTTTGTGAAATAGATATCCTATCGCATTGCGATCGGTATCGAACGGCAACGCGATAGGTGCTAAATGGCAATGCGATAGACACCAAACGGTAATGCAAAATGGTATCTATCGCAACAAGTGTTCATTTTGCGCAAAATGCGGCATGAGCAAAAAATCGTCAGTAATACTGATAACAAGTTGATTATAAACAGGGTAGGGGGCTACGCTGGTTTTATTTTTCCAACGGGTTGTAATATTGTTCCCAATCCTCATTCAGCCGATGGAACCCCTGTTCGCTATTGTCCATAACGATGATGCGGGCACCAGAATTGCGAGCAAAGGTACCTGCGTTCTTATAGATGTTTTTCTCATAGAGTTTCCATTCCGCCTTTCCCATTGTCTTGCGTTTCCAATGATACTCGATGATGGGCTTGTGTTTTTGCGTCAATCCTACAGCTTCAAACACAAAATTGCCTTTTGTGTCTTCGGCTTTCAGAACCAAGCCCTTTACGCCGTTGAGTTTCCATGGGCCGTAAGGCAATGCAATTTGTGGTGCGTAAAATACTTTCCACTCTCTTCCTCCAAAAGTGCATAAAGCCGCAAGGCAATGGTAGCCCATAACAGTGGCGGTGTCATCCTGAAGGTAAGTCCATTCGATCAGCGGATTCTTCTCTTTGTAATCGATTACCTGACGGGTGAAGGGTATGCGGTTGGTTTCCTGCAGACTATCTGTCGAATGATTGAAGAGAATGTCGAAACCTATGGCCGTGGGTGGGGCTGGTGTAAACTGCATGGTGGTTTTGAGCGTCTGCGTATTTGTTTCATCAGACTCTCGCAAGTTGCTACTGAAAAACGCATTGTATTTTCGACCTATCTGCAGTTCCATAAAGTCTTCGCCGCTCAGCGAGTCGTCGTTTTCGGCCAAGCGGTATTTGAACTGATATGTGAGGTCGAGGTATGTAGAGTCGAGCACATCATACTTGTCCGTGTTTTGATACGAAAGCGTGAACGTAGGCGAATCCAACGCATAAGTGACTTGCATCTGTGCTTTCACCGCAACGCTTGATGCCGTCAATAGTACAAGCGTTGCCAATTTGTTTACCATTTTCATAACTATGTCGTGTTAAGTCAGTTTTATTCTAATTCCTATCATCAGCGTACGTCCGCGCAAGCTGTATTCGCTTACGTATCTTGTTACGCCGTTGTCTGTAACGCAACAAAAATTCTTGCTATCGAGCAAGTTGTTGCATTTTATAAAAACCGTAATTCGTTTCAGGAAATATTCCGCTGAACAGTTGAGAAAGACATTGTCGCGACCTTCATCGAAATAATTGTTATGGTTGTACTGTAGCGATGGAGTTATGCATAGTGTCTTACATGGCCAAAAGTTAAGCGATGTTTTATTGGCAAACGTAAAATACTCTGTTCCATTGGCTTTGCCGTCGGTGTAAACCTTGGTCAGAGCTGCGTTGTTGTTGGTAGTGATGGCAATCCATCTTGCCGGTTGCGCCGTAAAGGAAAGACTGCCTTGCAAGAAATCGTTGCGTCCTTTGTGAAGTGTTTGCGAGAGATAATATCCCGTGTTTGCGGTGCCGATCGCAAGACTCTCGCTGACTTTTGCATTCCAGCGAAAGAAGCCTTTGGAAAAAGTTTGGCCAATTTGCCACACCTCGCTGCTTGTGGGAAGGGCGGAGGTGACATAATTGACCGTATTGCTTTCCGGGAATTCATAGTCGCGACTGCCCCCATTACGCGTATAAGCATAACTGATGGTCAGGTTGCCAAAGATCATGCGCATCACATCTTTATAACTCATGGTCAACGCCATGCGCAGCGATCGGTTGCGCCACACCTTGACGCTGTCCGGATTGGCCACGGTACTGCGATAATTGGTGTATCTTTTCCGCACCATCAATAACAAAGCATCTGGTAGGTCTTCACTGTAGATGGTGGTTAGGTCTAACGAGAGCCGTTCGCTGGGCTTTAAGGTGATGTTGGAATAAGGCTCCACCGCAAACATGACCTTGTCGTATGCTGTGGCCGCGTCATCATGGCTATGATAGTATTTGACACCTAACGGAACGTAGACAAGCCACTGAAACTTACTATTGAAATGCAAGAAGACCTTAGGCACAACGTTTGCGCCCATCAACCATGTAGAGATGTTTCCACGCCCGTTGTCAGCCATGTCAACGAATTTCGTTGATGCCTTGTCCCATTCGGTTTTTACCTCTCCGTTGAGATTGAACATAAGATGAGGTATCTTTACAGCCACAAAGGAGGTTGCTCCGCTTAATTTAAAGTGCTGTTGCCGGATCTTTTCCTGCAGGTTTTCGCTTTCCACGACCAAGTTGCCCATCTTGTCGGTATAGTTCATCTGCAGATTGGCATCGGCAATTCCACCGCCTTTTCTCTTGTAGTTGGCAGCAAGATTATTGTCTATCGACACATAATGACCAGAGAGTTTCTGCCGAATATAGTCGTTGACGAGCCCAGTATTGTCGGGGAACGAAAAATTGAACGAAAGATTATTCTTTAGGTAAGAGTTTGCCGCATTGTTCTTATACACCGCATGTCCTCCAAGATAGTGCTGACGCAAGGTGGCATTGTTCCGTTCGCTGATGGTCTTCGCTGTGTCACCGCCTGTAAAGTAATTCGTTACATCGTTGGCTGTTTGCCTCTCACGGTCGTAGAGGTAGTTAAGATTAAAGGTAAGGGTTTTCTCGTCGTTCAATTTTACAAGCTGGTTGACCGAGGCCGAGTAGGAGTCGTTGTCATAAGCATACTGGTCTGGAAGGCTGGGCTTGCTTGGCGTCACGATGCCTGCGCCAAGCGACGATGCCGAATTGTCTGTGGCATGCGCCTCACTGCGAAGGTCTGTACCCACATCGTTGGTTTTAAGCACGGAAACATTCTGCAACTTGCGCTGAAAGTTCATCAGCGTGAGGGCGACATCGCGTGCTAAAGAGGCCTGTGTGCCCAACGCTGCTGACAGAGTAGACGACCATGCGCCCTTGGCTGTCTGTTTCAGGCGGATATTCATGGCAGGCACTGTACCGCGCTGCACATTCTGCAGTATCTTGCGGTCTTGATGGTTCTCCATTATCTGCACCGACCCGATGGCTTGAGCATCTATATTTTTGGTGGCTACCGAATAGTTGTCGCCAATCAAATCAGAGCCTTCAATGTAAAAATCTTTAATCCATTGGCCGTTATATTTCACTTGTCCGTCGGCAGTCACCTCTATGCCCGGCATTTTCCGGAGAAGGTCTTCCAGCACCTTGTCGTTTTTCTTGATGTAGGAAGAAGCCATGTAAGTGACGGTGTCACCCTGTTGGTGAATCTTCTTGGCCGTGACCGTCACTTCCTTAAGTTCAAGAGAGTTGATTACGGAGTCTAGACGCTCGCTGGCCACTTGCGCACTGGCGGAAATGACGATTTGGCAGAACACTACAAAAAGTGACAAGCGACAGCGAACGCCAAAACACCCAATTGATGATGTCGAATGAAACAACTTGGATTTTTTATTAAAGAAGAAGAGAAAATAAATGGCCTATGACACGTTACAATTTCACTTTTACCTTTTTCGCCTTACTTTCATTTTGCAGCCGGTCGAGAGCCGTAACTACATAGGTGTACTTTCGTGAACCATCTTTGTATGGTAGTTGGTACATGGTCTTGTCGGTAATGGCAATGATTTTGGATGGATCTTCCAAATTTATTTTCTCGCCTTTGGCAAATCTGTAAATCACAAACTTGGATACGATGTCATCCCAATTTTTACCTTTTGGCATTTGCCAAAAAAGAATATAGCCACCCCTTGTCCATACCGGTTTTACCTTGCGGGGAGCATTGGGACGCTTGGAATCAATGAATGGCATAGAAGGTTGAAGTGCCGGGTATTTCCAATAGTGGCTTCGAAGCGCTGTGCCATAGTTGCCAACATTGTCTACAACAGCCTTTGCATACCACAACACGGCACCATCGACATGCTCCATCTCCTTACGTAGTGCAAATTTAGCGTTCATCTGATTACTTTTAGCATCAAACAAGTCAGGATATTTGCAGGTGCGCTCCACGTCTTCGCCTATATAGAGCGGACGGTTGGAGGCATACCTGTCCCACCATTTGATTAGCGTTTCGTAATCAGCTGCTGAATGGCCGATCTGCCAATAGATTTGCGGGACGCAATAATCCACCCAACCATTGTTTACCCACTTTAGCACGTCGGCATACAAATCGTCGTAGTTCTGCAGACCATTGGTCAACGAACCTATCTGCGGATCCGATTTGCGGTTGCGATAAATTCCAAAAGGAGACACACCGAACTTTACCCACGGCTTACACTGATGAATGGTAACATATAGTTGTTTGACAAAAAGGTTCACATTGTCGCGACGCCAATCGTTTATGTTTGAAAATCCACGTGGGTCGGCCTCATACAACAGTTGGTCGGGAATGGTCTGGCCTGCAGCAGGATAAGGATAGAAATAGTCGTCGATATGGAAGCCGTCGATGTCGTATCGCGAAACTATATCTTCTGCAACCTTGCAGATGTAGTCTCTGTTGGTCTGCAATGCTGGATTGAGAATATAGAGTCCATCGTATGCAAAAGTGCGCTCGGGATGCGCCTTTGCTACGTGATTGCTGGCTAAGGATGTAGTGGCTTTCGTTTTTGCGCGAAACGGGTTTATCCACGCATGAATTTCCATGTTCCGCTTATGGCACTGCTCCACCATCCACTGCAGTGGATCCCAAAAAGGCTGCGGGGCACGCCCTTGCTGGCCGGTGAGGAAACGGCTCCATGGTTCTAACTGGCTTTCATAGAGCGCGTCGCATTCGGGACGAACCTGAAAAATAATGGCGTTGACACCATCTTTCTGAAGTTCGTCGAGCTGGTAAGTCAGCGTTTTCTGCATCTGAAGGGTCGACATGCCGACAAATTGGCCATTGACAGCTTGTATCCAAGCCCCACGGAACTCTCTCTTTTGCGCATGGAGCACGGTGGCGCACAAAAGCATGAATAATAGATATATACTGATACGTTTCATAGCTCTGTTAAAATGTGAATAACCTCTTGGTTACAAAGTTACTAAATTTCATTTGACGTTACATGCTTAACGCCTGTCTTTTTATCAAAAAAATGACAATAAATAGTTGTAAACTTTAACTATGTGTACAAAAAAGAGGTACTTCAGCAAACTTTCTTTTAGAAAATTTACTGAAGCACCTCTATATCGTCAGTCAAAAAATCGTCAGAAACGATAGCCTAATGTCAAAAGCAACTGGTTTCGCTTGTTGCTAACTTTTGTTCCATTCGCTATACAATTGTCGGCAGATGAGCTGTCGGATATGTAGCTCATAAAGGGATAGAAATCGCCATTGGTCTGACTATACTGATAAGCCAAGTCTACGAACCATTTTTTGAACTGGTAACCGAAACCCGCCGTAACACGATTGGTAGCTGTCCAGTTGGTGTAATCAGTTGATGTGGCATAGGCCACGCCGGGGCTCTGCAAACTGCCATCACGAAAACCTTGCTTGCTGAACATGGGACTGACATAATTGTAACCCAAACGAATAGAAAGTTCCGGCAGCGGTTTATACTCCAGACCGAACTTCAAGGTGCTCACTCCTTTAAGGGTCGACTTGGTGTTGTCGTTCATGCTGTGGTCGCTGGAACTTTCCTCATAGTAATAGCCCCAATCGTTGTAGTAGCCGCCATCATTTATCCGATTGTCTATGCAGCCATAATCTGCATATTCATACGTGACGCCCAATGCCAAACTATTGGCAACGGTGTGTCCTAAACTCACACCGAACTTCCACGGTGTATATAGTTTGTAGTCGTAGTTGGTGCTTTGTCCTTTGTCGGCTCTTCCTTGTTGGTCAGCCATGGTTACATCGTTGGCCGAAGCAAGCGACAAGTCGTACCATGTGGGAGTATTGACATACAGACCTACGCGGAACGGAGAGTTTTCTATTGGGCGGAAAATGACACCTGCCTTAATGTCAAACCCCGTGCCGTCAATCCGTAGACTCTCCCATGATTCGGCCGTAGTGTTGTTCTCAAGATTTTCAGTGTAATAGCTGTTAGTACGATAGTTCACGTCACGCAAGCCAACAGTCAAACCGAGGTAGACCCTATCATGCAGATTGCCGCTAATATTGAAATCGTACTCACCGATGTATCCTTTCTGATATTGTCCAAACAGATATTCTGTACCATTGAGGTAATCCAAGCCGACTTGTTCTCCTTTCTCGTTTGTAATGGGCGTTAACATCGAAGAATAGTTTGCGTCAACTGCATTCCAGTTGTAGTCGTTCCCATAAGGATACTTCATGGCAGTGAGTTTGTTCTGCGATGCTTTGTCAAGCAGGCCGCCAGCAGTGAGCAACTGGTCGAAATTGCGACTTTTGTGGTAATTGAAGGCAAAATTCACAAAATTGCTTTCACCAGTGCGCATAACATAAACAAATCCCAATTGGTCGAAACTTGCATTGGTCTTTTCCCCGTCTATCTTTGCGCTTATGCCTCCGAAGGTTGGCTGGGTTGTCGCGTCTCCTTGCGAAACGAGTCCACCGGAAATAGTGGCTTGACTAGAACGGAACAGGCCGATGCCAGCAGGATTGCTGCCTATGGTCGAAATGTCTGCACCAAGAGCCTCCATGGCACCTCCCATACCCACGTATCGTGCCGTACCATTCAACTCATTATCAATAAGTTTTGTATCTTGATAAGTCTCTTGAGCCAACAATGGATTAACCGCCATTGCCATTAATGCTGCTATGGCATATTTTGTTTTCATCATAATCAGATTTTATAATGTTGGATGTTCTATAATTGTCGAATGAGCTTAACGCCTTCCGCCGCCAAAATGGCCACCGCCGCCACTTGAGTGTCCGCCGCCAAAACCGCCGCCGGAACGCGCACCACCGAAACTGCCGCCTGTTGAACCGCCAAAACCACCGGCCGATCGGCTGCTACCGCCAAACACACTTGTTGTTCGGTTGGGTATGTTGTTCCTGTTTTGTATATTGGAGTTATTGTTGTTGGCGCGCGAACCGAAAGCGCGATTACTATTGCTGCGCGACGTGTAGGTATTGTTTACGCCCGATGAGCCACGGCTTCCGTATGTACCCATACGTCCTCCTGCGATATTTCCTCCAGCGGCATTGCGACCGTCGCCATATCTCCATGTGCGATTGCCAGTCCATCCGCGTGGGTTGCCAATGTCATGACGAACGTAACCACCGCCCCAATAGGGATTGCGCCAGCCCCAATCGTACCAAGCAGGACTGTATGGCCAGCCCCATCCGTAATAACCATAATACCAAGGGGAATACCAACCGGCATAAGGCCCATAGTATCCGTAGTACCCGGGATTATACCACGGATTATAGAAGGCGTACGAACCTGTCCACCAATAGGTTGGAAGCCAGGGGTCGTAGTAGCCATACCAACGACTCAGCCGTCGAGTGTAAGGGTAGTCGTCGTATACCCATTCCTGACCGCCATCATAAGCGAAACAGGTATCTACATAACTGGAATCGGGATAAACGCCATTTCCTTTTTGAAAAGAAATGATGTCTGTACCAATTGAGTCGGAGCTGATATTCTGGTAATAGCTACCAAAATGCCCTCTTCGATTATATTCGTCCACATCACGATCGCTTCCTACATAATAGGTGGACACCTCGTGCGTTTTTTCTTTCACCTTTTGCTTGCTTGGCGTAAAATACATATCGTCGCTTTGAGCCCAAGACTGAAAAGAAAACACACTTGCAAAAGCGATAAGAAGAAATGTCTTTTTCATATCCGTTTGCTTTTTATATTTTTTCATTTCACGCTACAAAAATAGAATGATTCTAAGTGCAAAAGTAAGGAAAAACCCTAAACCATGGTAGGTTTTTCCCTATTATTTTTTAATTTTGCAATATAACAAAACTATAAATTATGAAGTACAAAGTTGCTGACTTTAAAGTTTCAGGACCTGAAGCGCTTTTGCAAATTGCGCGTGACTTGATTGCAGATGTTGCCTGCGAAGTAGGCTTTGAGGCATTCGAAGACACGGAACATGGCCTGAAGGGCTATATACAGAAGGATGTTTTTGAGCAAGGCGCACTGGATTACGCCCTTTCCACAATGGTCTTGGAAGGCGTAAATATTACTTACTCGCTTGAAGATTTGGAAGACAAAGACTGGAATGAGCAATGGGAAGAGAACGGATTTGATCCTATCGAAATTGAAGGAAAAGTAACCATTTACGATGCTCGGCGGGAGATTCCCACTAAAGAGAAAAACGGTGTCCTTATCGGGATAAAGGCCATACAAGCTTTTGGTACAGGTACGCACGATACAACTCAAATGATAATCGCCTCTTTGTTGGAGCTGGGCGTTACAAATAAACGAATACTGGATTGTGGATGCGGAACGGGTATATTGGGAATAAGTGCATCAAAGTTTGGTGCGGCAGATGTTGTCGGATATGACATAGATGAATGGAGTACAAAAAATGCAATGGAAAATGCTCGCCTGAATAATGTGGAAAATATGCAGGTGTTATATGGCGACGCATCGGTGCTCAACCATATCTCAGGTCTCTTCGACATCGTTCTAGCTAATATCAACCGTAACATTTTGCTGCAAGACATGCCGTCGTTTAAAGAGGTTATGTCATC
This sequence comes from Eggerthellaceae bacterium, assembly GCA_963656105.1. Taxonomy (GTDB): domain Bacteria; phylum Bacteroidota; class Bacteroidia; order Bacteroidales; family Bacteroidaceae; genus Prevotella. Next base: position 13,412 of record CAVKHW010000043.1, on the reverse strand, counting down.
GAAGGCTATTCTTATACTTAGCGGCTTTTACGAAGAAGACATACCCTTACTGCTTGAAAAGGCATCCTTTTTAGGGTTTGAAGAAATAGGAAGAAAAAAGAAAAACGGATGGAGCTGCCTGCAACTACAATTGTTGGCGTAAATAGACAAGAACCTCGGGCTAATCTATATTGTTGATTAAATTAAAAAGAAACAGGACGCAGGTTAAAACCAAATATGCGTCCTGTATTTGCTTAACGCACTTGATTCCTTAATCACAAATCAAGTCGTTGAGAAACTGATCCAAATCTTTATCTAAACCCTGCATAAGGTCACCACCTAATATAACTGTATCATCGTCTGCGACATAAAGTTCGGCCTTAAATGCACTCTCATCATCCTCAAGAACGAAACTAAACGGTTTGAGAATTCCCATTCGGTCAATAGTCTTGTGATTTTTTCTTAAAACCTCTCGAAGAATGGCAGCGACTTTGTCATAGAAACCCTCTTCGGTGTTTGCAATCCAAGGTTCAATCACACAACGTGTAATTTCATGGTCGTCATCATTAAAAGCCAACAACTCGCCACTTTCTTGAGATGTACGCACATGAATATCTGTCATAACTGACACATCTTCGCGGATGGGATATTTTTCGGTGATTTTTCGGATAAATCGTTCAACTTGAAGAGATGTCAACTCGGATGGATTCATAGTTCTAAACTATTAAATGGTTTTATGCAAAAATACTATTTTCTTGATAACGAGCAAAGCGTTTTGTGATAATATTGTCGTTTTTTTTAAAAAAGTTGGAATAATCTTTGATTATAACCAAAAATAATGGTAATTTTGAAATCAAGATATATAATCGATGAATAGCAAAACAACACACATCGGGGTCATCGATTCGATAAAGGACAATAAGATTGTAGTACGAGTTGTCCAAAAATCCGCTTGTGCGTCTTGCCAAATGGCAAGTCATTGTCATGCTGTGGAGTCGCGCGATAAACTTATAAATGTGGTAATGGACGCATCTGACCTTGAAGTTGGCGACCAAGTGCGTGTTGTAATCGACTCCGCTATTGGCTATAGGGCTTTGTGCTGGGCAATGGTTCTGCCATTGATATTTCTTGTGGGAACAATAATATTAGTCCGTCTGATAGGATGCAGCGAATTGTTAGCAGCATTATATGGGGTAGGGATATTAGTACCATATTACTTGGTATTACGGCTAATGCGCAATAAAATTGAACGAACCATATTTATGTCAGCAGAGAAGATAAAAGATTAAAGAACATTACAAACATAAATGAATACAAAGACATTATGAATTTTTTATTTACCGCAGTAATCACCTTAGGTGTCATTGCACTGATATCTGCGGTGATTCTTTACGTTGTTTCCGCAAAATTTTCGGTTGAGGAAGATCCACGTATTGGTCAAGTGCAGAATGTCCTTCCAGGCGCCAACTGTGGCGGTTGTGGATTTGCCGGTTGTGCAGGCATGGCCACAGCGTTGGTAGATGGAGTTGATGCAGGCCACATTGAGGGCTTGTATTGCCCTGTTGGTGGTACATCTGTTATGGAACAAGTGGCGGGTTTGTTGGGAATCACTATCGCTGCCGGCTCGCAAAAGGTAGCTGTAGTGCGATGTAATGGCACTTGTGAGAATCGGCCTCATATTGCAGACTACGATGGATTGCACACTTGTGCGGCTATGAACGCCACTGGTTCAGGAGAAACAGCTTGTGGCTATGGATGTTTAGGGTGTGGCGATTGTGTTTCGGCTTGTCAGTTCGGCGGTCTTCGTATGAATCAAAACACAGGATTGCCGGAGGTCAATGAAGATGTATGCACGGCCTGTGGAGCTTGTGTTAAATCTTGCCCACGTCACATCATAGAACTTCGAAAAAAAGGCCCCAAGAGTCGCCGCGTTTTCGTTTCGTGTGTCAATAAGGAAAAAGGTGGAGCCGCTCGCAAGGCATGTCAGGTAGCTTGTATTGGATGCGGAAAATGTCAGAACGAGTGTAAGTTCGGAGCTATCAGTGTACTGAACAACCTCTCTTATATTGATGACGAGAAGTGCAAGCTCTGTACAAAATGTGTAGAAGTATGCCCTACACAGGCCATTGTAAAAGTCAATTTCCCAGTAAAAAAGCCTTTGGTGGTAAAATCAGAAGTAATGAAGGAGGAGAATGAATGAAGCTACATACGTTTAGAATTGGGGGAGTCTTTCCCGAAGAAAATAAACTAACGGCTGATACGCCTACGAAGTCTGCCAGTCTTCCTAAGGTTGCAGTCTTTCCGTTGTCACAACATATTGGTGTCCCTGCCAAGCCAGTTGTGGCACGCGGAGACAAGGTCAAAGTTGGTACACTTATAGCTGAGGCTGGAGGATATGTGTCGGCACCTATATTCTCCTCCGTATCAGGAACTGTGACTAAGATAGACACTGTTGTTGATGCTACAGGTTACAGAAAGCCCGCTATATTTATAAATGTAGAGGGTGATGATTGGGAAGAAAGCATAGATCAGACAGACACATTGGAAATGCTTGACAATCACCCGGAGTTGACATCTGATGAAATTGTAGCACGTATTAAGAATGCGGGAGTAACAGGTATGGGCGGTGCTGGTTTTCCCACTTTCATAAAATTAACCCCTCCACCTACAGCTAAAGCCGAATGTGTAATTATTAATGGAGTGGAATGCGAGCCTTACATCACAGCCGACTATCGGCTCATGATGGAGCATCCTGATGAAATCTTGGTCGGCCTTGAACTGCTGATGAAAGCCGTGAGAGTGGAACAAGGATACATCGGCATAGAAGAAAACAAGCCTGAGGCAATTAAATTGCTTACTGAAAGAACGGCTGGCAGTAAGCGTATAGCTGTAGTCCCCTTAAAACAGAAATATCCACAAGGCGGAGAGAAACAGCTTGTAGACGCCATCATAAAGCGGCAAGTGCCTGCTCCTCCGGCTATACCAGTAAACGTTGGGGCTATAGTCCAAAACGTTGGAACTACTTATGCCGTTTATCAAGCAGTTATGAAACACAAGCCTCTTTTTGAACGTCATATTACAGTCACAGGCAAGCATTTAAAACAACCATCCAATTTTTTGGTACGTATGGGAACATCCTTTGGGCAACTTATTGAAACGTGTGGTGGGATTCCCGAAGGTGTTAATAAGGTATTGAGTGGTGGCCCCATGATGGGAAAAGCAGTGATAAGCCTTGACGTGCCGGTCTGTAAAGGAACAAATGCCGTTACAGTGTTGACAGATGCAGAAGCATACCGTAAATCTGCACAACCCTGTATACGGTGCGGAAAATGTGTCAACGCATGTCCGATGGGACTGGAACCTTACCTTTTGGCTACTTTGTCAAGCATTAAGGAATATGAACGACTAGAACGTGAAGATGTAACAAGCTGTATATCTTGTGGTTCTTGTCAGTTTACATGTCCTTCTCATCGTCCGATACTTGACAATATACTACAGGGAAAGTCGATAGTGATGGGGATAATCAAGGCAAGAAATACTGCTCAGAAAACAAAATAGTTAAGAATAGTAATTTGCGAAAATAATTATTATGGGAAAGTTTATAGTTTCTCTTTCACCACATGTACACACAAATGATAGTGTAGAGCGCAACATGCGTGGCGTTATATTAGCATTGCTGCCGGCATTATTTGTGTCATTCTATTACTTTGGGTTAGGTTCTATTGTGGTATGTGTCACAAGTGTAGCCTCATGTATGTTTTTCGAGTGGGCTATCACCAAATACTTGCTTTGCCGTCAACCATCGTTACATGACAGTTCTGCCATACTAACAGGTTTGCTTCTTGGCATGAATTTACCCAGTAATTTTCCTATTTGGATGATACTAATAGGTGCGCTTATAGCCATAGGTGTTGGTAAAATGACGTTTGGGGGACTTGGGTGTAACATATTTAATCCAGCCCTTGTTGGACGTTGTTTCTTATTAGTAAGTTTTCCGGTTGCCATGACATCATGGCCCATTCCCGGTCAGCTGATGTCCTACACAGATGCTGAGACTGGGGCTACGCCATTGAGCATCATGAAGACTGCAATTAAGACGGGAAATTCACAATTGTTGGACAAACTTCCCGACTCAATAGATATGTTGCTGGGAAATATGTCGAATGGTATGGGAGCAGGAACCATGGGTGAGATTTGTGCATTAGCCTTATTATTGGGATTGGTTTACATGTTGTACCGCAAGATTATTACTTGGCACATCCCAGTCAGTATAATTATAACAATTTTTGTTTTCAGTGGCATGTTACATCTTGCAAATCCTATCTATGCCAATCCTTTGAGCGTTCTTCTTAGTGGCGGCATTATGTTGGGTGCCATTTTCATGGCAACAGATTATGTCACTTCACCCATGAACCCTCGTGGTCAGATTGTTTACGGAGTTGCCATTGGCTTCTTGACTATAGCCATACGCAACTGGGGGAGCTATCCTGAAGGAATGTCCTTTGCCATACTAGTCATGAATGCTTTTACTCCATTAATTAACATGTATATTAAACCCAAGAGATTTGGCGAGAAACCAAACCTGAACTAATGTGTATATAACGTTATGGGAAAAATAAAATCATCTTTGTCTAACATGACATTGGTCTTAGTAGGCTTTTCCGTCATCATCGCCCTTCTCTTGGCATGGGTTAATCATGTAACAGAATCTCCGATAAAATCTAAAGCAGAGAAGACATTGCGCGAGGGAATACAATTCGTTATGCAAAAACAAGACATAAGAGTTCTCGGCAATGATACACTTAAACTCATGTCAGATGGCAAAGAATCGGTATATGTGATACACACGATAGCAAACCGTTCAGAAAAAGCTATCGGAACAGCCGTTGAAAGTACGACATTGGGATTTGGCGGTGATCTGAAGGTGTTAGTTGGTTTCGACATATCTGGCAAAATCTTGGGTTATACCATTCTACAAAGCTCTGAGACACCAGGATTAGGAATGAAGGCAGATAAATGGTTTCAAAAAGATGGTAAAGGCAACATTATCGGAAAGAATCCTGCCGACGGCGAATTGGCAGTCAGCAAGGATGGTGGCGATATAGATGCCATTACTGCTTCGACGATTACAAGCCGTGCTTTTCTGAAAGCAATCAACCAAGCTTACGCAGCTTACAACCATAAAAACGTTGACGGCAATAGCGGTGCAAGTAAACAACTAAAAAAAAGACAATAAAACCATGAGCAAAATTAATATTATATTGAATGGATTAATTAAAGAAAATCCAACATTTGTTTTGTTGCTTGGTATGTGTCCCACCTTGGCTACAACCACAAGTGCAATAAATGGTTTGTCGATGGGTTTGGCTACCATGTTGGTTCTTATATGTACCAATACTGTTATTTCATGCATTAAAAATATAACCCCCGACCAAGTTCGCATACCGGTTTTTGTTATTGTAATTGCAGCATTTGTAACCATACTACAAATGTTTATGTCCGCATATGCACCCGATAGCATTAATCAGGCACTTGGCATTTATATACCGCTTATAGTTGTAAATTGTATCATTTTAGGACGTGCAGAAGGTTTCGCATGCAAACACACACCTATAGAAAGTTTTTATGATGGTTTGGGCATTGGTTTGGGCTTTTCTGTAGCCTTGACCTTACTGGGAGCAATTCGCGAAATTATGGGAGCGGGTGCCATATTCGGATTAAATCTTTTGCCAGAAACGACCAATATGCTTCTGTTCATTCTTCCCCCCGGTGCATTTATTACTTTAGGTTATCTAGTGGCGATTTTCAACCGCTTTAAGGCTAAATGAAAACATCACAAAATGGCTTGTGGTAATACTTTATAAATGTTTATAAGATTATAACAATGGAATACTTACTCATTTTCATTAGTGCAATATTTGTTAATAATATCATACTGAGTCAGTTCCTTGGCATCTGTCCTTTTTTGGGCGTATCCCGAAAAATTGATACAGCCGCAGGAATGGGAATGGCAGTAGCCTTTGTGCTTACGCTTTCGACCGTTGTGACCTGGTTGGTACAGAAATTTGTGCTTGAGCCATTTGGATTGCAATACCTGCAGACGCTTGCTTTCATTTTGGTAATAGCCACATTGGTACAGATGGTTGAGATAGTCCTAAAGAAAGTAAGTCCACCTTTGTACCAAGCTTTAGGGATTTTTCTACCTCTTATCACCACTAATTGTGCAGTTTTGGGTGTAGCCATCCTTGTTATTCAAAAAGACTTTGATTTATTGTCGAGCATAGTATATGCCATCTCTACTGCATTGGGATTTGCTTTGGCTTTAATCGTATTTGCGGGCATTCGCGAACAATTAGCATTAGTGAAAGTACCTAAAGGGATGCAAGGCATGGCTATCGTGTTGGTAACAGCTGGACTTCTTTCCCTAGCATTCATGGGCTTTTCGGGTATAGATTTAGGAATTCGACAATTGCTTGGGGTACAATAGTTACATAAAAAGATTATAATACTAAAAAATAATTCTTGATTTTGATAACTTTAATGAAAAGAATTAGTAACTTTGTCATCAGTTAAAGACCAATTATTTATAATACTATACCAGTCATGAAACAGACTATTCTAGTTACAGGTGGAACCGGATTTATCGGTTCTCACACAACTGTGGAATTGCAGCAGGCAGGCTATAAGGTTGTCATTGTTGACAACTTGTCCAACTCAAATGAAAAGGTGATTGACGGAATTGAGAAGATCACAGGTATTCGTCCTGCATTTGAGAAGGTTGACTTGCGAGATAAAGAAGCCACCGAAGCTGTGTTTCAGAAGTATCCGGATATTGAAGGGATAATCCATTTTGCAGCAAGCAAAGCTGTAGGAGAAAGTGTGCAGAAACCATTGTTGTACTACCGCAACAATATAGTTTCTTTGGTTAACCTTCTAGAGTTAATGCCTAAGTACAATGTAAAAGGTATTATATTCTCTTCAAGTTGCACTGTTTATGGCCAGCCCAAACCAGAGAATTTGCCAGTTACAGAGGCTGCTCCTCACCAAAAGGCCACTTCGCCCTATGGTAACACGAAGGAAGTGAACGAACAGATAATTTTCGACTATATACATAGCGGAGCTCCTATCAAAAGTATTGTACTTAGATATTTCAATCCGATTGGCGCGCACCCATCAGCATTAATCGGAGAGCTTCCAAATGGTGTCCCTGCCAATTTGATTCCCTATGTCACGCAGACAGCAATTGGAATCCGTAAAGAGTTGACAATATTTGGCCAAGACTATGATACGCCCGATGGAACGTGCATTCGTGACTATATTTACGTAGTTGATTTGGCTAAGGCTCACGTTGCTGCCATGCGTCGCGTGCTGGATGACGATGATTCTCCTGTAATAGATTATTTCAATATTGGCACTGGCCATGGAAATTCAACATTGGAGATTGTCGAAACATTTGAGAAAGCAACAGGCGTAAAGCTTAATTGGAAGTATGGCCCACGACGTGAAGGCGACATAGAAAAGATTTGGGGTGACTGCAGCAAAGCCAACAAAGTGCTAGGTTGGTCTGCTGACACAGCTCTTGACGACGTGCTGCTTTCTGCATGGAAATGGCAAGAGAAATTGCGTGAAGATGGAGTAATGTGATTATCCCCTGCTAATTTAAAATATAAAGTCGGGGAGAAAAACTCCCCGTATTTTTGTGTTTGTGTTGTTGTGAGGTCACGACGTGAGTCGTGGCCTCATTTTATCTTGGCCAGCGTGTGTTATTATAGTTGTAAGTATCCGACAAATATGCAGTACAGGTAACTACCTGCCAAAAAGAATCGGATATCCGCGTTAACGCAAAATATGAAGGAAGTGAGTGTAAACATTTTATATTTCGGCCTATAATGATTCTGCATAAGGATACAAAAATACAAATCAAAAAACTAGTCGAAAGCCATTTTAAACTTTAAATTGCTAAAAAGCATAAAATTTATTATTGAAATTCATCATATAATTGAAATTTATGTTGTACTTTTGTGGATAATATCAATTTATTAAAATGGACTGGATTTTAAACCTATTTACATCGACCGACAGCGTTGCACATATTGCATTGCTATACGCCATAGTCATTTCCGTAGGCGTGTTGCTAGGCAAAGTGAAGGTTGGAGGCATTTCGTTGGGTGTTACCTTTGTATTGTTCGCGGGCATTGTTGCTGGACACGTTGGATTTACAGCACCCGTTCCCATTCTTACTTTCATGCAAGATTTTGGATTGATTTTATTTGTTTTTTGCATAGGTTTGCAGGTCGGTCCAGGCTTTTTCGAAAGTTTCAAACGTGGTGGAGTCGCATTGAATCTCCTATCTACATGTGCCATAATGTTGAACGTGCTTGTCATGTTCGCTTGTTACTATATCTTTTTCGATACCACAGATGCCAACAACCTTCCGATGATGGTTGGCACATTGTATGGCGCAGTTACCAACACCCCTGGCTTAGGAGCTGCCAATGAGGCCTTGGGGTCAGTTTTTGATAAGGCGAGCATCCCCCAAATCGCTAATGGATATGCTTGTGCGTACCCACTTGGTGTACTAGGTATTATAGGTGCAACTATAGCGATTAGATACCTGACCCGAACAAAACTTGAAGAGGAAGAAAAAAAACTGGACGAGGCTGAGGCTGACAACACGCATGCCAAGCCAAAATCCATGACCTTGACAGTCAGCAATGGTTATTTGGCTGGTCGTAATTTACAACAAATATCTGAGTTCCTTAATCGTGATATTGTTTGTACTTGCCTTCATCATGGAAATGAAATTATCACCCCACGACGAGACACTGTATTAGCCATAGGCGACCAGTTGCGTTTAGTATGTGCCGAAGCTGATGCTGAAGCTATCAAAGCATTTATCGGTCCTGAAATCGAAACTGATTGGGATGAAGTGGATGATAAGACGCCAATGATTTCGAGGAGAGTTGTGGTTACCAATCCAAAGATGAATGGAAAGACGCTTGGAAAGATGCATTTCTCGAGCGTTTATGGAGTAAATATCACCCGTATTACACGTCAAGGAATGGATCTGTTCGCTAGCCGCAACCACCATTTTCACGTAGGTGATCGTATTATGGTTGTTGGCCGCGAAGACAACGTTAATCGCGTAACCGAGCTAATGGGAAATTCCGTAAAACGTCTTAATGCTCCCAATATAGCAACCATTTTCATTGGTATAATCATTGGTATTTTGTTTGGAAGCATACCATTCTCGGTTCCGGGAATGCCAGTACCATTAAAGTTAGGTATTGCTGGTGGACCGTTGATTATCGCAATACTTGTCGGGCGTTTTGGTTATCGTTTCAAGCTCGTTACTTACACTACGACTTCCGCTAACATGATGTTGCGTGAAATGGGATTGGTATTATTTCTTGCTAGCGTAGGTATCAAAGCGGGTGCTGGATTTTGGCAAACAGTAGTTCAGGGCGATGGTTTGAAATACGTATATACAGGTTTTCTGATAACCATAATTCCTATCTTAATTATCGGTGTGATAGCCCGTATAAAATTCAAATTCAACTATTTCACTATCATGGGAATGATAGCTGGTACATACACAGATCCTCCTGCATTGGCTTACGCTAATTCTTCGTGTTCAAAGGAAGCTCCCGCAGTTGGCTATTCCACTGTATATCCATTGAGCATGTTCCTAAGGATATTTACTGCACAGATAATAGTATTGTTCTTCTGCGGTTCATAATAAGAATCAAGGGACATAAGAAATCCACAAATGCTCATTTTCTATTTTGAAGAATGAGTATTTGTGGATTTTTCTTATTATTTATTGGATGTAGCTCAGTAGCAGAGCATTACATCATATTTTCATCTTTAGTTTTCCGTTATATCCGACAATCACTTCCACCTGAAAAGAGCTTATGTTGTCGGGTATTCCCAAAGAGGCCAAATAGTGTATTCCTTCTTGATCAATGTTTTTTATCAACAAGTCGTTTAAGATAGCCTGTTCTAACTGATTTTTGGGTATATAGCTTTCAAATTGCTGCTTGCGAAAGTCGCGAGAGAACAATTTGGTGGCACCATGATAGATATTAAGATTTACGATGTTGTCATAGTAAATGTTTCCCACTTCAACACCTTCGTCATTATATGAGCTCTTTACTACTTTGAACGTGGTGGGATTGACCTGCACATAACAATGATACCGTTCGCCGTTATAAGTAACGACCGTATCGCGTCGAATCGTTTGGTTTTGGTTTATAGCCTGTGGTTTTTCATGCCGGAAGGCGTTGGCGTCGTCCGGATCGTCGCTTCGCACAAGCTTCACCTCGTCTCCATTCTGATTTTTGAAAATAAACAAGTGTTGCGCTTGTTTTACTATGGGATATTTAACGTTATTAACCCCTTGCAGAACGAGCGTGTCTTCGATGATTTGAAAATACGCAGGGATGCTGGTTGTGTCTGGATAATAAATTGTATCGCCCTTAACTTTGAATGCCACAGTTTGCGCATCGTTATCTACCCAAATGCCTTGGAGCATTTTTTTAGCAGTAATGTCTTCTTGAGGCATGCTGGTTTTGTCTGTTTTATGGCCGCAAGCCCCCAGCATAGCTGCAAAAGCAAGTGCAAATATTGTGTATTTTTTCATCTTAGGGTTAGTGTTTCTTATTCGAACACTTCTGCATCTTGAAGCCGCGGAGCTTTTAAGTCTTTTTCGCTTGTTACTACAACTTTGGGGTCGATAGGCCACTCGATACCAATATCCGGATCGTTCCAACAAATTCCAGCTTCGTATTGTGGGGCGTATTTGTTATCCACTTTATACGTAAAGACAGCTTCTTGGCTCAATACTAGAAAGCCATGTGCAAACCCACGAGGTATAAACAACTGGCGTTTGTTGTCTTCAGAGAGTTCCACCATGACATATTTGCGGAACGTGGGCGACGATTTGCGTATGTCTACAGCCACATCAAGAACGCGGCCTTTGATAACTCTTACCAATTTAGCTTGCGAATAATCACCTTTTTGGTAGTGCAGACCTCTTAATACGCCATAGCACGATTTGGATTCATTGTCTTGTATGAAGTGAGTGGATCCTATGTGTTCCTCAAATTCGCTGGCCTTCCATGCTTCGAAGAAATATCCGCGGCTATCTTCAAATACTTGGGGTTCGATAACCCAAACGCCCTTAATTTCCGTTTCTTTATAGACCATAATAGTTGATTAAAATGTAATTTTCTACAAAGATAATCATTTCGTTTGAATTGAGTTGTATTCCTAATCAATATTATCCTTTTTTATTTTTTTTGGCAAAAGAAATTGTCGCAAACCGATATTTTTCGTAATTTTGCAGATGTGATAGAATTGGATAGACACCTAGAAATATTGCTTTTGAGCAATGATTGTGTTATCGTGCCAGATTTCGGCGGTTTCATGGCCCACCATGTTGAAGCCCGGAAAGATGGCTCGGATGGTACTTTCTTGCCCCCTTCGCGCACTATAGGATTTAATCCGAAGCTCACTATCAATGATTCTCTGTTAGCCCAGTCGTATGTGGAATGCTACGACATCAGCTATCCCGAAGCATTACGTCGTATAAGCGACGAGGTGCGCGAGATCAAGCAGCATATTGAGAACGATGGTGATTATGAGCTTCACGGCATTGGGGAAATGCGATTGAACGACGAAGGACACTATGTGTTCGAGCCTTGCGAGGCTGGCGTTTTAACTCCTTCGCTTTATGGTCTTTCCGGTTATGAGTTCAAGCTTTTAACTGAGTTGCGTGAAAAGCTATATCCTCAAGACAAGCCTCAATTAGTCGTATCTGACGTATCTTCCGATTCTTCAGCATCCGAAACAATTTCAGAGGTTGCAACATTCGGTCAATCCCGTAATGTTTCCGCTCACCGCACGGTTGCCCTATGGCGAACAATCGCAGCAGCAAGCGTTGCCATGCTGATGTTTTTATTGTATCCTTCTTCATTGGATAATAATAAGGAGCTGGTCGTAGCGCAGTCACTGAATGTGGAACTTTTGCAGCGTATACTGCCGCAGGTACAAACCAAAGGAGTCAGCGATGTTGCTAGTGAGCCAACATCAAACGAGGTGAAGCCATCACCAACAGACAATCGTGTATCCGAAGCCCCCAACGATGACGTTGCCGATGAAAATTACGTCATAGTTCTCGCCAGTCGTGTCAGCAAAAACAATGCGCAAGAATATGTCGAAAAACTTTGCAAAAGAGGCTATACCGAAGCGCGAATTTTGCTCGATTCCCGGAATATAAAGGTAGTTTACGGTAAATATGCCACACAAGCTGAAGCTTGCCAAGCCCTCAAAGGCTTGAGAAAGAACGATGAGTTTTCTGACGCTTGGGTATTGAATAATCATAAGTAAACATTCATGAAGCACCTCAATTGCCCACAATGCAAACATGTCATATCGTTTGACGAAAAACGATATGAGCCAGGGCAAGTGTTGGCTATTAAGTGTCCCTCTTGTGGGAAAAAGTTCGGAGTCCGCATAAAGGTTTCCGAAAACACATCCGGCCAAACCGATTGTCAAGAAAAACAACAAGAGACAATCGGACAGCAGCACAACATTTGTGGACAAATAGTGGTCATAGAAAACAACTATTGCTATCGTCAGGAGTTTTTCTTGCATATGGGTGACAATCTCATTGGGCGCCAAAAGAAAAATTACGAAGTAGATTGTCCGATTGAAAGCGGTGATCTCAACATTGATTATCGCCATTGTGTAATCAACGTAAGCCGCATGAAGAATGGACGACTTCAATACGTTCTGCAAGACAAGCCTAGCAACAAAGGCACTTTTGTTGATGGCGTGCGTCTCGATCCCAAGGAAAAACGTGTTATTCAAGACGGCACAGTATTTACCATTGGCTTAACGTCTGTAATGCTCAAGCTGAATTGAAGCAGTTGAAAACATTTCACTTAGTGTAAACATGTTCCTTGCATAGCTGTGTAAGCCGATATGCAAGGAACAGAGAACACCGATTTACCGGAATCTTTGAGTCACTTATTCATTTTCCCATTACATTTCCTTTGTTTTAAAACAAGCGTCGACCGGCTTTGCGGTTTGGCACATATCGCATTGTGATATGATACCTATCGCGTTGACATTCAGTACCTATCGCAACTCCATTCAGCATCTGTCGCGTCGCGAAATGATATCTATCGCAGTAGCCACACTCGTCAGTTGCAGCAGAATCTTCTTTAAAATGAAATTTTGGTGTCCGGTAAAAACGTTACAACCGCAAGTCCCGTAGGGACGACAGACTATAGCGTAGAGGTTTACCCCTACGTATATTCGCGTGCAACAGGATTATTGTCCCTGTAGGGGGCGCATAATTCATTGTGATATAGAAATATACGCCCCCTACTCTAACTTTGCAGAGGATTCAACGTAGTTGCATAAAT
>CAVKHW010000042.1:0-23347 GCA_963656105.1 Eggerthellaceae bacterium | reverse complement strand
GTTGTTAATGCCTTGTTTTTCAGCAGTATAAAGGTACTCATTTTTTGTCAATGTGACAAAAAAAACAACGCTTCTTTTTTATCTCTATGAATTATTCAGGCTATGGCACGCAGTATTGTGTCAGCGCTGCAGGTGCGAAGCGTTGGGTGCAAGGACAGGTGCTTCATCAAGTGGGTTGTCACATCTTCGATACATGAGCCGCCACAGAAATAGATGCACATCAAAGAACGGAGTATCTCGCTGTATTGATAACCGTAGAATTTACTGCGCAGTCCCAAGGTTGAGTCTATCGTTTGGGACAAAAGAGCATCAAATTGCTCCATGATGGCAAATATTCCTCCAAAAGGAGTGAGTTTCTCTGATTTTATTTGTACTTTTGACATGTCATTCAGAATTTTGTTTGCTTGTAATTGCAGCACCAAGATAAGTGAAATTTCTGATATGACAAAATCCTGGACAACTTTTTGTTGTCCAGGTACTTATAAAAATATCAAATCATAGTGTTGCGGAATTTAGGCTGATGAGAAATAAAATGGCTAACTTTGTCAATACATCGAATAAAAAATGAATAGTATCATGACATATAAAATACTAGCACCGGAAAAGATAGATATCTCTATAAAATTGCCTGCTTCAAAAAGCATCAGCAATCGTGCTTTAATCATACATGCGCTTTCTGGGGGAAACATCATGCCCGACAACCTTTCCGATTGCGATGACACGGATGTGGTTATCAATGCCCTCGAATCCATGCCACTTACCATAAATATCAAGGCGGCAGGTACAGCTATGCGTTTCCTTACAGCATACCTGTCGGTAACCCCTGGACATCATATCATTACCGGAACAGAACGAATGAAACACCGCCCTATTGGCATGCTCGTAGATGCTCTGCGCACTTTAGGCGCTGATATCAGTTATGAGGGCGAAGAGGGATTTCCGCCACTAAGCATTCACGGAACGACACTCGCCGGCGGCCGCGTGTGCATGCCGGGGAACGTAAGTTCGCAGTACGTTTCCGCTTTGCTACTTATGGGGCCTGTATTAGAAAAAGGTTTAGAATTGCAACTGACAGGAAATATTGTTTCTAGACCTTATATAGATTTAACGCTATGGCTTATGAGAGAATACGGAGCCGAGGCGGATTGGGCGTCAGGTAGTACGATCAATGTAAAGCCAAAAGCTTACCAACAACGTCGATACCTTATTGAAAACGACTGGAGTGCGGCAAGCTATTGGTACGAAATGGCAGCTCTCTACGGACAACAGACTACAAAAGTTAGATTGGGAGGATTAATGGATGCGTCCAAACAAGGAGATTCAATCGTAAAGCACATATATTCGCTACTTGGCATCAAGACCATCTTCAGTGACCATGATGAAGACAAGCCCACCCTTGTGACTCTGACACCCAGACCAGGATCGGTAAACAGGTTGGACTTCGATTTCAACAACTGCCCCGACTTGGCGCAAACCGTAGTAGTGACCTGCTGCGCCCTTAACGTTCCCTTCCATTTCAAAGGGTTGTCAAGCCTTAAAATAAAGGAAACAGACCGTATTGAAGCTTTAAAGCGCGAGTTACGCAAAGTAGGATATGTCCTACACAGCATCAACGATTCCGAATTGTACTGGGATGGCACACGATGCGAGGCTACCATGGAGCCTATCGACACCTACGAGGATCACCGCATGGCCATGGCTTTCGCTCCACTGTCGATTAAATTTTCAAGCATAAGAATCAATAACCCCGAGGTAGTTTCCAAATCATACCCCACATATTGGGAAGATCTAAAGTCTGCAGGTTTTATCATCCAGGAAACAGAATAAATCTAATAACGATCACCGTCTCGCGTTACCATATTTGCAATGATATACCTTGTCATCAGTCTTGTCGCATTAGGTTTGTTAACCGCTTCATTCACCTTCTTTAGCCAAAAAGGAAACGAGGACAATCCATCCCCCATTAATATCCAGGGAGATTGCTCGTCGTGCACTGGAACAGACAGCCGTTGCGAACAAGAGTGTATGATGGAAGCTGCTACAAAAAGCATTGTGTATTACGACGATGAAGAACTAGACAACTACAAAGGAAGACCTTCTGACCAATATACCGATGAAGAGACTGAGGCTTTTGCTGAAGTGTTGGAAACCTTAAAGCCTGAAGAAGTGAAAGCATGGGGAAGAAGCCTCATACTAAGAGGTATTAACATGCCCAACGGAATAAAAGACGAGTTTATGACGTTGGCTGAATGATTTTCGTCCAAGTAAGGCAATAAACACACGGTTACTATCGTTATCAAGACAACGAGCATGAAACGATACATCCACTATTTATTGGCCATCATCATCTCAATGGCCATGATTGCGTGCTCCACCGAGAAAAACACCGCAAGGTCTCGGTGGTGGCAATCTTTTAACACCCGTTACAACACTTACTACAATGGAACTTTGGCCTATATTGACGGAGCTTTGGCCAAAGAAACAGGTAACAAAGACAATTTCACGGAAATCATTCCTCTCTACACGGTAAGCAACAAGGCAAGTAAAGAATTGGGTAAAGGCAATTTCGACAAAGCAATTGAAAAAGCCGAGAAAGCCATTAAGCTACATAGCATAAAGCGCAAGCCCGAATGGAACAAGAACCGGAGAAAAACGGAAAAGGACATAGAGTGGCTCAACCGTAAAGAATACAATCCGTTCTTGTGGAAAGCATGGATGCTGATGGGTCGATCGCAGTTCTTTCAGGGCGATTTTGACGGAGCTGCATCCACGTTCAACTACATGAGCCGGCTCTACGCCAAGCAGCCTGCTATCTACGGCCGTGCTCGCGCATGGTTGGCCAAGAGCTACATAGAAAACGATTTTCTCTATGATGCCGAAGACGTAATTCGAAACATGAAGCGTGACAGCCTACATTGGAGAGCTCGCAAAGAATGGGATTACACCTATGCCGACTACTACATTCACACCGGCGAATACGCCAAGGCCATCCCTTACTTGCGAAATGTGATCAAGCACGAGATGCGCAAGAAGCAGCGTGCCCGCGAGTGGTATCTGATGGGGCAACTGCAAGCCGCACTGGGTCACAAGGCTGAAGCGTACAAAGCATTCAAAAAAGTGATCCGTCAAAACCCACCTTACGAATTGGAGTTCAACGCACGCATTGCCCAAACGGAAGTGTTGGCTTCCAACCAATCCAAACAGATGATAAGGCGTTTGAAGCGTATGGCATCGTCGGACAACAACAAGGAATATCTTGACCAAGTGTATTATGCCATAGGCAATATATATTTAGCGCAAAAAGACACGGCCAGTGCTATCGCCAACTATGAAAAAGGCGCAGAAAAAGCCACACGAAACGGCATTGAGAAGGGTGTACTACTATTGAAGCTCGGTGATATATACTGGACGAAAAAGAAATTTGGAGATGCCCAACGATGTTATGGTTCGGCAATAGGTCTTCTTGACAAGGAGCGGAAAGACTATGAACAATTGTCTAATCGCTCGAAAGTGCTCGACGAATTAGTGCCATACACCGAAGCGGTACATTTGCAAGACTCATTGCAAGAGCTGGCCCAGATGTCCGAGAAAGACCGCAACGCCGCTATTGACCGGGTGATAGAAGCCTTAAAAAAGAAAGAAAAAGAGGAAAAGGACAAGCAGGCCGAGGCCAACGCTCAGCAGCAACAACAAAAGAACGGCGCCATAGGCAACAGGATCGCAAATAAAACCAACACCACTACAGCTGGCCAACAAACCAACGGCCAATGGTATTTTTACAACCAGATGGCCGTCCAACAAGGCAAGCAGTTATTCCAACGACAATGGGGCAAACGTGAAAACGCCGACAACTGGCAGCGCGTCAACACGACCGTGGTTTCTAATCTGGACAACGATTCGCAAGCAGAGCTTACCGAAGAGCAGCGCGACTCCATCAGCAGAGCGGAAGCCTTACAGGATTCGCTGGAGCAAGTAAAGGACAGCGCCCAAAACGATCCCCATAAACGCGAATACTATCTGGCACAAATTCCATTCACCGACGAACAAGTGTCATCGAGCAACGCCATCATCATGGACGGCCTGTATCATAGCGGAGTGATATTTAAAGACAAGCTCGACGAGTTGGATCTCTCGCAGAAATCACTGCTCAGAATTACCGAGCAGTACCCCAGCTATGAGCATATGGATGATGTCTATTATCATTTATTCTTGCTTTATTCACGCCTTGGCAATCCGGAGACAGCCGAGACCTTTGTCAACAAGCTGAAAACAGACTATCCGGAAAGTCAATGGACAACAGTCTTGACCGATCCTTATTTTGTGCAAAATGCCAAGGAGGGTGTGCATGTGGAAGACTCTCTCTACGCCGCCACATACGAGGCATTCAAGGCTGACCGTTCGAGCGAAGTCAGTTCAAATGCCTACATCTCCGAAACCCGTTTTCCGTTGGGAGCTAACCGCGACAAGTTTATATTCATCGACGGTTTGAGCAAGCTCAACAACGGAGACGCAACGGGATGCCTCACCGCCATGCACACCGTAGTGGAGATATTTCCTAAAAGTAGCGTATCCGAGCTGGCCGGTATGATTATCAATGGTGTAAAAAAAGGCAAGAAGCTGCGTGGCGGCAAATTCGACATCGGCAATGTCTGGAGCAGACGCAGTGTTGTACTCAGCGACAGCGACTCCATACAGACGCGCACTTTTGTCAATGAGCGCAACACCAACTTTGTATTCCTGCTTGTCTACCAGCCCGACAGTGTCAATCAGAATAAATTGCTTTACGAACTGGCACGCTACAACTTCACCAATTACCTTGTTAGAGACTTTGAAATTGCGATCGATGAGGGCGAAGGAGTTCATCACATGCGCGTTTCCGGCTTCCGCAACTATGACGAAGCCCTGCAGTATGCCCGTCAAGTGTTAAAACAAGATGGTGTAATGCGCCTTGTAACAAAAGCCCGTCCCATCATTATCAGTGAGGAAAATCTGCCATTGTTGGGAGTCAACTACAGTTATAACGATTATGACGAATACTATAACAAGCATTTTGCTCCGCTAAAAATATCAACGGCTCGCCTACTCACCGAACCTGCTGAAATTACGACAACAAGTCCGAAGAAAACCTTTGAAACAGAACAGGAAGTGGACGATTATCTGGACCGAACCATCATTCCGTCAGAAGAGGACAATACTGCTCCTACAAAAACGACCATCTCGACGGATGACATTCTGGAACCTGCACCTGCCCCTGAAGCCTCTGGTTCAAACACGGTAATTACGGAAGATACCACGCCTACACCGACATCCCAACAGCAAACCACATTAGCGGAACCAAAGGAAGAAAACGTGGAACCATTGTCAAACCAGACAGAAGTGGTCATCGAGAACGAAGAGAACTCCTCTAACAACAAGACCACTGTCATTACGGAAACCGACAATTCCATTGCTGTGCCGACCGAACCGCAAAACGGGAAGAACATCATTAACAATACGGACAAACCACAGGAAAAGCAAGCAGTCACAAAAAAACCGGCGAATGACACCGTTAGCAAACAATCTGTAAAGGAAAACACACCTACGAAGCCCACAAAGCCTAACAGCAGCAACAACGAAGAACGTCCGACCATCAGCAATGGTGCAGACATCTTCTTCGATGAAGATGAAATAGTGCCGCCCAGCAAAAGCTCCAAAAAGCAGAACACTGAGAAACACAAGGGTGTTGAAAACGGAAACGCGGACAAGAAACTAACGGACAAGAAAGACAACACAGATATAAAAGACAACAAGGACAAACAACAAGAAATCCAAAAGAGCAAAGATACAGAATCGTTTGACCTAGAAGACGAGTATTACGATCTCGACGGATTCTAAACGCACATTGAAAGCAATCGACATGACACAAAACAACGGTTACATATTATGGGTTGATGACGAGATTGAGTTGCTGAAGGCTCACATCATCTTCCTACAAAAGAAAGGCTACGAGATAACGACCGTTAGCAACGGTGCTGATGCCATAGAAGAGTGCCGTCACCGCACTTTCGACCTTATCCTGCTCGACGAAATGATGCCGGGTCTTACCGGGTTGGACACCCTGCAGCGAATAAAGGAAATACAACCGCACACACCAGTAGTCATGGTTACGAAAAGCGAGGAGGAAAACATCATGGATCAAGCCATTGGCTCCAAAATTGCAGACTACCTCATCAAGCCCGTCAACCCCAGCCAAATATTACTGACTCTCAAAAAGAATATCCACCGCAAAGAGATTGTGACCGAAGTAACACAGACAAGCTATCAACAAGCCTACCAACAACTGTCAGTGCAGATTATGGACTGCAAAACATGGGGCGACTGGAAAGAGGTCTACAAGCGCTTGGTGCACTGGGAACTGGAATTAAGCGACACCGACAGCCAAATGACCGACATGCTGAACATGCAGAAGGAAGAGGCCAACAGCGGATTTGCAAAGTTCATAAAGAGCAATTATATGAACTGGGTGGCACCCGACAAAATGAGCAACCACCAAACCCAACGCCCGTTGATGAGTCCCGACTTGTTCAAAGACACCGTCTTCCCACGGATCAATGCTGGCGAAAAAGTGTTTCTGATAGTTATCGACAATTTCCGGTATGACCAATGGCGCATACTGGCACAACAGATCGGCGACTTGTTCGACATAGAAGAGGATATCTACATGAGCATCCTACCCACCGCCACTCAATACGCCCGCAACGCCATCTTTAGTGGGCTTATGCCTAATAAGATAGAACAAATGTTCCCCGACCTGTGGGTAGACGAGGACGAGGAGGAAGGGAAAAACCTCAATGAAGAGCCGCTCATCAAAACACAAATAGACCGTTTCAGACGCCACGACTCGTTCAGTTATCATAAAATAAACGATTCCGGTGCAGGCGAGCGATTTTTGCAACAGTTCAATAACTTGAAGGAAAACGACCTGAATGTGCTTGTAGTGAACTTTATAGATATGCTTTCGCATGCACGCACCGAATCGAAGATGGTTCGCGAATTGGCCAACAACGAAAGTGCTTACCGCAGCATCACCTTGTCATGGTTTAAACATTCGGTCATGGCTGATCTGTTCAAGCGACTCTCGCAGAGCGACTACCGCATCATTGTAACCACCGACCACGGATCGATACGGGCATCCAAACCCATTAAAATTGTCGGAGACCGCAACACTAACACCAATCTGAGATACAAGTTGGGGAAGAACCTCAGTTATAATTCCAAAGAGATATTCTGCATCAAATCGCCCCAAATGGCACAACTGCCGTCGCCCAATGTCAGCACAAGCTACGTCTTTGCCATGGGCAATTCATTCTTTGCCTACCCCAACAACTACAACTATTATGTATCTTATTATAAAGACACATTCCAACACGGCGGCATCTCGATGGAAGAGATGATGATACCGCTTATCAGCATGAAACCAAGAAAATAAGGATAGTCCTCAAAAATAGTCTAGCCATCAGCCAAAGCCGGTGTTTAGGCTCCCACGGTAAAAAACAAAAAACAGTCGAAAACTAATCTCGACTGTTACTCGTGGTTGTGGTACCTCTTGGAGTTGAACCAAGGACACATGGATTTTCAGTCCATTGCTCTACCACCTGAGCTAAGGTACCTTCATTTCGCATGACGTTTGCCGTCCTTTTTTGCGCTGCAAAGGTAGGCAATATTTTTTATATCGACAAGAGAAAAGCACAACGTTATGATTTGTTAACGTTCGTGTTTAAAGATGCCATTTGTATTTCCGCTGGGCGCGTTCGGGCGTGGTGACAAAACCCGAACCAGCAGATCCTCCCTTTGCCATCCCTCGATACTCTGCCCAGCGTGCCCTGATTTTGTCTACATAATCCACTGTTTCGTAACCGCGCATATAGCCATGTTTCACCACCGGATCATTATAATAAGGTGACGCTCCGAGTTTAAGCACAAACTCGCGCACATCGGCCCAACTGTGTGCATTACGCCCATGCTTCGAAGTGAGGTTCATAGCATCGCGTATATGGAAATAACCGCCGTTGTAACTGGCCAACACAAAGAGCGTACGTTCGTCCACAGGCACATCGCGGAACTTTGAGTCTAATTCTCTGATATACTTGGCCGCGGCCGCGATATTCTGCTCGGGATCGAACAGATTGTCGCGCGACAAGCCCAAATGGTCGGCAGTTGTCGGCATGATCTGCATGAGGCCGCAGGCTCCGGCCCACGACCGGGCCTTGGGGTCGAACGTCGACTCTTGGTAGCACTGGGCTGCCATCAAACGCCAATCCCAACGTGCCAATGGAGCATAGTGACGAAAATAATGGTCGTAATGCGACACGACACCCCCCGAACGGTCGAGCATGGGTGAATACACATGGCGCACAATACTTCGGGTGGAGAGCAAGAAAGCCTCTTCTTTCTTCGTCTTGGCTATCATATCGCGATTGAACCAATGGTTCAAACTGTCGGCCAGTTCCTTGTTTCCTTGTTGCACAGCCCACTGGCACTTACCGTCGGCGGTGCCCACGCCCGCATAGCTCACCCCACTGAAAGCCTTTGGCAGCGGGAAAGCCACTATGTCGGCATCGCCCTTCTTGAGGCGTTCCACCATCTCGACCGTATCTTTGCAAACCTCCACACGCAGGGAAACACCGAGTTTCTGCGCAAATTTCTCACACAGCAGATACTGCAGTCCCATGCCGTGCCCATGATAATCGTAATAAGTTTCGGGTCCCGACAAGGTGAGCATGATCAGTTCGCCATTGGCCTGAATGTCGCTCATGCCAAACGTCGAGTCGGTTGGAATGCTATCGTCCTCTATCGATGTACCCCAAGGGGTAAGGTTGGGCTTTTTCGATTCGGTGCAGGAAACGAAAAATATAAAGAGGATAATTATGTAAAAAGCGTTGACTTTCATCTTAATTCACCACAAAATTAATACAATTATTGCATAAATGGACGGAAATAGCTATATTTGCCACAATTTTTTAAGTAAATATAGGTATTTCGATAACATTTAAACATCAAAATGGGCATAATACGGATAGCCGTCCAATCGAAAGGACGTCTTTATGAAGACACGATGAACTTGCTTAAAGAAGCCGACATACAGGTGAGGGAGAGCAAGCGCACGCTGTTAATCAAGAGTTCGAATTTCCCGCTTGAAGTGCTTTTTCTTCGCGACGACGATATTCCACAAAGTGTATCGAGCGGCGTGGCAGACATTGGCATCGTAGGCGAAAACGAGTTCAAAGAAAAGTGCGAGGACGCTCAAACCATCATGCGGCTTGGCTTTTCCAAATGCCGGTTGTCGTTGGCCATACCCAAGACCATCGATTATCCGGGGCTTTCGTGGTTCAGCGGCCGCAAGATAGCCACGTCCTACCCCAACATACTGCGCAACTACATGAACAGCCACAACATCAAGGCCGACATTCATGTCATTACCGGATCGGTGGAAATCAGCACGGGGATAGGATTGGCCGATGCCATTTTCGACATCGTGTCGTCAGGGTCAACGCTAGTACACAACAACCTCAAGGAAGTGGAGACCGTGATGGAAAGCGAAGCGCTGCTCATCGGCAACTGGCAAATGAACGAAGAGAAGCACGCCATTCTCAACGAGATGCTTTTCCGCTTTAAGGCCGTCATGTCTGCTCAAAACAAGAAATACGTGATGATGAACGTGCCCAAAGAACAACTGGAAGCCATCGCCAAGGTGCTGCCCGGCGTGAAGAGTCCCACCATCATCCCCTTGTCAGACACCAACTGGTGCGCCGTGCACACCGTAATCGATGAAAAACGCTTTTGGGAAATCATCGGTCAACTGAAGGAATTGGGTGCTCAAGGTATACTTGTCACCCCTATCGAGAAAATGATCTTGTAAAGAACTGCCATATCGGAGAATAAGGAATGAACATAATCAGATACCCTGCCAAGGAACAATGGCCCAGCCTGGTGATCCGTCCACACATAGACAACACCCAATTGCACGCCACCGTCTCGACGATTCTCGACGACGTGAAGGAACACGGCGACAATGCGGTCAAGAAATACGAAGCACAGTTCGACCACGCCCACCTGTCGTCGTTGGCCGTAACAGAAGCTGAAATAGATGAAGCCATGCAGTTGGTGAGCGACGACCTGAAAGCGTCGATAGAATTGGCACACCACAATATTGCCGAGTTCCACAAAGCGCAGCAGTTCGAAAGCCACCGCATCGAAACAGCCAAAGGCGTAGTGTGCTGGCAAAAAAGCATTGCCATCGAAAAGGTGGGGCTTTACATTCCTGGCGGAACGGCGCCCCTCTTCTCCACCGTCTTGATGCTTGCCACGCCCGCCAAGATAGCCGGCTGCAAGCAGATCATTCTCTGCACGCCTCCCGACAGCGGGGGAAAGGTAAATCCGGCCATCCTGGTGGCAGCCAGAGTGGCGGGCGTGGCCAAAGTCTACAAAGCTGGTGGCGTGCAAGCCATCGGTGCAATGGCCTATGGCACCGAAAGCATTCCACGTGTGTATAAGATTTTCGGCCCAGGCAATCAGTATGTCATGGCTGCCAAACAACTGGTAAGTCTGCACGACACGGCCATCGACATGCCGGCAGGCCCGAGCGAGGTGTGTGTTATAGCCGACGAAACGAGCGAGCCCGAGTTTGTGGCAGCCGACCTGCTCTCGCAGGCCGAGCACGGCATCGATTCACAGGTATTTCTCATCACCACGTCGGAGAAGACCCTGCAGGCGGTTACCGCCGAAGTGGAACGCCAAGTGAAAAAGCTACCACGAAAAGACATTGCGCTACAGTCGTTGGCCAGTTCACGGTTTGTGTTGGTAAACAATAAGGACGAGGCCATGGATCTCAGCAACGCCTACGCACCTGAACACCTCATCATAGCCACAGCCGACCACAATGCTCTGGCCGAAAAGGTTATCAATGCCGGCAGCGTGTTCTTGGGGTCGTGGGCTTGCGAAAGTGCGGGCGACTATGCCAGCGGCACCAACCACACCCTTCCCACCCACCAGTATGCGCTGGCCTATAACGGAGTAAACCTCGACAGTTTTAATCGCAAGGTAACCTTCCAGCACCTCGCAGAAGAGGGCATCAGAAGCATTGGAAAAGCCGTAGTATGCATGGCTGAAAACGAGCAGCTCGAAGCGCACGCACAAGCCATGCGCATCAGAATGGAAAAACTTCATCTGCTCTAAAACAAGTGCCACGCACACATCCAACGCCAACCATGGAGAGACTCTTTGCAATAGCTATTCTATCGTGATGCGATAGGTATCGTTTCGCAGTGCGATAGAATATCTATCGCATTGCGAAACAGCATCTATCGCAACACGAAAAGCCACCTACCGCAACCGATGCCTAAGTCGGCCATGGAGCATATCGGCAAAAACCAACAAAAAATCAAGCACAAATGAAACCTCTAAAAGAACTGGTCAGACCCAATATTTGGCAATTGGCCCCTTATAGCTCGGCAAGAAACGAGTATGCCGGCAAAGAGGCTCACGTATTTCTCGATGCCAACGAAAACCCGTACAACCAGCCCCTCAACCGATATCCCGACCCATTGCAAAAGGAGTTGAAAGAGAAGCTGGCAGCTATAAAGCAAGTAAATCCCGACACAATATTCTTAGGCAACGGATCGGACGAAGCCATCGATTTGGTGTATCGGGTGTTCTGCCGTCCAGGCATCGACAATGTGGTAGCCATCGAACCCACATACGGAATGTACAAAGTATGCGCAGACATCAACGATGTGGCCTACCGCGCAGTGAAACTCGACTCGCATTTCGGCATGCATGCAGACAGCCTGTTGCGCAGCTGCGACAAGCACACGAAGGTTATATGGATTTGCTCGCCCAACAACCCCACTGGCAACAACATGGCCACAGAGGAAATGGAAACCGTACTACGACATTTTTCCGGCATCGTGGTCATCGACGAGGCTTACAGCGATTTCTCTTCTGCACCGGTTTTCCGAACAAGGTTGTCAGAATTTCCCAACCTCATCGTGCTTAACACGATGAGCAAGGCATGGGGATGTGCCGCCATACGGTTAGGCATGGCTTTTGCAAGCAAAGAAATCGTAGAGCTCTTCAACAAGGTGAAATACCCGTACAACGTGAACCTGCTCACCCAGCGCAACGCCATGGAAATGCTCGACGAACGTGTAAATGTGGAAAAATGGGTAACCATACTGCTGCAGGAACGCACCAGACTCATACAGGCGTTCCTTGAACTGCCGATATGCAAAGAAGTGTATCCGTCGGACGCCAATTTCTTTCTGGCCAAAATGACCGATGCGCAGGCCATCTACAATTATCTGGTCGACAAAGGCATCATCGTGCGCAACCGCACACGCATAACCCTCTGCGAGGATTGCCTGCGGATAACCATCGGTACAAAAACCGAAAACTCGGAACTGATGGGAGCGTTGCGGCAGTACCAGTGACACGACCATGTTGCTTAAGGAGCAGCACCCAGTAAAACATCTGCCCACAGGACAGCAAGAGACAGAAACTCAAAGGCCGGGATTTCCATTAGAGATCCCGGCCTTTGAGCTTTTGGTTGATATTACCACTGTCGACGGTCGAACTCGTAATAGAACCAATAAGTGTTTCCATACTTGTCGCGCAGTGCCGTGTAACGTTGGCGCCTGTCGGCATACTTCTTGCCCAAATCCTGAAAATCCTCATAGTCGGCCTCCATTACACTGTTGTGATAGTCAGCCACAGGATGACTCGTCGTATGGTTATAGAGTATCAAAGCTTCGCGGTAATGAATTGGCAGGCTGTCGTTTACAGCATAAAATTGTGCAACGCACCTTGCGAACCGTTCGAGCTTGCGGTCAAGAAGATAAGCACAGAGCAGCCAGTCGTGGGCTGCTGGCGTGGCCCGATGCTGGCGGTGCAGAGCCTCAAGGTAGGCAAGCGGTCGCATAGGTTGCCTGAACACCACTCCCAAATGTGCATAAAGACGACGCTCGTCGGCCAACATCAGTTTCACCGAACCGCCATTGGGCAGCATGGCATCGGAGCCGCCCGTCAGCGGATAACGAAACAGGCGGTCGCCTAAAAGATGGTCTTCAGAAAGTGCCCACACACGCAACATGGTCAGACTGCTGTCGGTTGCCGACTCGTCGGTGCCCACACGCAACGCAACAGCATAGTGCTTCTTAGACATATCAGACTCCATGCGCATGCGGTAATGGAACAACTGGTCGGAATTGCCTATTCCGCACACCACAAAAGCCATGACAACCATGGCCAACAAGTTCTGCCACGACAAACGCGAAAATATTCCTGCCGCGCCCACCATCTGCTCGAGCGATTCCAGTTGACGACACACCCATACCAAGCCAACAAACGCCACCATGAGCAACGGATATGCCCACAACCAATGGCCAAGGTACGGCTCATGGTCTACGTTAGAGGTAACGTCCGTCAGTATGCCAAGCAACAACAGTGAAGGCAAGTAAGTGAGTGCGTGGAATCGGCCGGAAAGGGTGCTGAAACCATATACCAACCACTGCAAAGCCCAAAGAACAGCAGTGATGAGCACCGCACCTATAGTGCGATTGTAATGCGTGGCACCATGGGAAAGAACATGTTGCGTAACGGCCAAAACATCGGCCTGATACTCGAAAAGATACAGAAATGTGAACAACAAGAAAAAAATGGCACACATCACCCTCACGATGATTGTGCCATTCTTGGTATGGTTAATCATTGCTAAAACCTTCATTTATTTTTCTTCAAGACCACTGCCGAGCGAGCTGGTATATAGAGTTTCAGCCACCCCTTATGGTCTTGTTCATAGACAGGGTCGTAATTGGTGAGGTGAACCACAGAGTCGTCAGCAAAGCCATTGCCGCCGAAAATCTTGGCATCGCTATTGAGCACCACACTATAAGAACCTTCGGGAACGAGGAATCCATAATCGGTGTAGGAGCGTGTAGGCGAAAAGTTGAACACGAAGACCAAATCGCCACGCATATAGGCCAGCACCTGATCGCCGTCGTTGTGCCAAACTTCCTGCACAGGCGACTTCACGAGGTTTTTCTCGCTCTTCACCACCTTAATCATCTCGCGGTCGAAATCGCCCAAGTAGTGATAGTCGAGCTCCTTGTTGTCGACCAAGTTCCATTGACGACGGGCGTACTTGTAACTCCAGCCATTGCCTTCACGCGGGAAATCGATCCACTCTGGATGGCCAAACTCATTGCCCATGAAATTCAGATAACCACCATTTATGGTGCTCAGCGTAACAAGACGTATCATCTTGTGCAAGGCTATACCACGATGAACCATATCATTCTCGTCGCCTTGTTTGAAATGCCAGTACATATCAGCATCTATCAGCCGGAAGATAATGGTCTTGTCGCCGACAAGTGCCTGGTCGTGACTTTCGCAATACGAGATGGTTTTCTCGTCGGCACGGCGGTTCTTTACCTCCCAGAAGATGCTGCTGGGTTTCCAGTCCTCGTCGCGTTGCTCCTTGATCGTTTTAATCCAATAGTCGGGGATATTCATTGCCATGCGATAGTCGAACCCATAGCCGCCATCGCTGAATTTAGCAGCCAGCCCCGGCATGCCACTCACCTCCTCGGCAATGGTTATGGCATTGGCATTGACTTCATGGATGAGCTTGTTGGCAAGCGTAAGATAGCAAATGGCATTGTCGTCCTCATGGCCATTGAAATAGTCGCCGTAGTTCATGAAGGCCTCGCCCAGTCCATGGCTGTAATAGAGCATGGACGTGACACCGTCAAACCGGAAACCATCGAAATGGAACTCCTCCAGCCAATACTTACAGTTGCTGAGAAGGAAATGGATCACATCATCCTTGCCATAATCGAAACAAAGACTGTCCCAGGCCGGATGCTCATGACGATCGCCGGGATAAAAATACTGGTTGGGGTCGCCAGCCAAATTGCCCAAACCTTCCACCTCATTCTTCACGGCATGCGAGTGGACAATGTCCATCACCACAGCAATGCCTTTTTGATGTGCCGCATCGATAAGAGCCTTCAGCTCCTCGGGGGTTCCAAAACGGCTGGATGGCGCAAAGAATGAACTGACATGATAGCCGAAACTGCCATAGTAAGGATGCTCCTGAATGGCCATGATCTGAATGCAGTTGTAACCATCCTTGGCAACACGGGGCAGCACGTTGTCCTTGAACTCGGTATAAGTGCCTACCTTTTCGGCATCTTGTCCCATTCCCACATGACATTCGTAGATCAGCAGGGGGTTGGTGTTGGCCTTGAACGTTTTCTTCTTCCACTGATACGGTGTTTTAGGTGCCCATACCTGTGCAGAGAATATCTTTGTCACCTCGTCTTGCACAACGCGTTGGCACCAGGCCGGAATGCGCTCGCCTTCACCTCCATCCCACTTCACGTGCATCTTATACAGGTCGCCGTGTTTCATGGCTTTGGCTGGCAATTTCAATTCCCAGTTTCCTGTGCCTTCCACTCGTTTGCAGCGGTATTTTTCGTCTTCTGTCCAATTGTTGAAATCGCCCACTAGATAGATGGCTGTTGCTGTGGGTGCCCACTCACGGAAGACCCAACCGCCACGTGGGATTTTGTGCAACCCAAAATACTTGTAGCCATCGGCAAATTCCGAAAGGGTCAACTTTCCGTTTCGGGTAAGCTGTCCCAACTTCCACAACGCATGGTCGTGACGGCCACGAATGGCATCTTCATAAGGCTCAAGATAAGGGTCGCTCGCCACAATTCCAATATGCTTGGGCGACGCTTTGGCCGATAATTTCTTTGCTGTCATAGTTTGATACGAATATAATGTTCTAAGCTTTAATCTTGAATATGGCTTTCTTGAAAGAAGCTACGCTGGAGATGCACGGAGCATGGCCATCCTGTGGGGTGAAAAGCACAAACTGGCCTTGCCGCACGGCCACCACAGTCTGCGGACGTATGCCCGGCAAAAGTGCAAGGTCTTTGCCCTCGTCAAAACTGGCGGTAGGCAAATCGACCAATGGGGTGTAACCGTAACGTTCGGTTCCCTCCAAAGGAACCTGAATGTCAATCATCTTCCGATGATACTCTACCACCGCCTCGTCCTCGCTCTTGCCCTTAATAGTCTGAATGTTGACAAAGGCTTCATCGCCAGAGATGACATGCACACCTGACGAAAGAGTTTGCAGATCATGATTTTTAATGAAAGCAACCACCTCCACAATGAGCGGATTGAGCGGTATGTAGCTAGCTAGATTCTCAAGAGTATCGACAATCATAATAATTCTTGTTTTGTTTTCAAGTCTTCCTATTGGTCATTGAATCGGCGGCCGTTCTCATAATGACCCGTGAAAAGCACAGCACCATTGCGGTCTTTCTCCACAAACTTGCCGTCGCGGCGGTCATCCACATACGTTCCCTCGAAACGTTTTCCTTCTTTCGTTTCCTCTATGGCTTTGCCGTTACGCATTCCATTCTTGTATGTGCCTTTAAACCGGGTGCCATTAGAATAATGTATGATGACTTGGCCGTCAATTTTCCCGTTCACAAAATCGCCTTCAAACACATCGCCGTTTTTCTTGGTCAACTTTCCGTGGCCGTTGAGAAGGTCGTTCTTCCACATGCCTTCATACTTGTCGCCATTGGCCCATACGAAAGTGCCTATTCCTTCGCGCTCGCCCTCACTGAAATGCCCAGTGTAGCGATCGCCGTTGGCATACTTGAAAATTCCTTCGCCTGTGCGCTCGCCCTGATCATAGTCGCCTTCGTACTCGTCGCCGTTTTGGAACTTATAGATACCGCGGCCTTGCTGAATGTCGTCTTTCCATTCACCTTTGTACACATCTCCGTCAGCATAGCGGTTCACTCCAAAGCCACAACGCTGGTTGTTGGCCCAGTCGCCTTCGTAAGTGGTGCCGTCGCCCCAGTCGAAAAATCCTTTGCCCTCTTTCTTGTCGTTTTTCCACAAGCCATTGTAATAAGCACCATTGGCATAAGTGTATTTCCCCTTGCCTTGCCTCATGTCATGATACCAATTGCCATCGTACTTGTCGCCATTGAAATAATACATTACGCCATGACCTTCCTGATAATCACGATACCAAAGGCCTACATACTTGTTATTGTTGCTGAAATAATAAGTGCCATGGCCGTTTTGCTGCCCAAGCACCCATTCGCCTTCATACTTCTCGCCATCCGAAAAAGAGAATACTCCGTAGCCTTGGCGTTTGCCTTTAACAAACTCGCCCTCGTAGTTATTGCCGTTCTCATAAAGCGCACTTCCCTTACCATAAGGCTTGCCGGCCGACATCTCGCCTTTATACATGCCTTTTACGCCCTGCTCCACTATATTACAGGTGCCTAAGGAAATTTTCTGCGACGATACAGTCAACGGAACAAAGATAAGCAATAATGAGAATATGCAGGTTTTTACGTTCAATTCCATACCATGGTTCAATGATTGTTCAAAGATAACAAGAATATTTTGAAAGGGTGCCCGGCATTTCGTTTTTTAATTTATCTACTGCGCAATTTAACATAATTAAATAATTGCCGTTTACAATGCCTACCTTTCAGCAATACTATGCGCACCATACACGCATCGCTTCACACAAACAGCGTTCTCATCTTCCTTGGCACTGAAAAAAAGTCTTATCTTTGAACGATAATAGTTAAACACATGCTTGAACCTTTTCAATCGCATATCACACAAAGGCATTTTCGCCGAAATGATAGCAGACTTCTACTAAGCATAAGTAATGCAGTGCATATCTTTGCATCATCAAAAAACAATACGATTAAAAATGTAAGGAGTGCCCTGATAAGCCGGGTTCTGTATCCCCACCCCGAAAGGCAGGGAGCTCATCATTTATCCAGTCGGCAAGTCACCCTGCCGCTCAAGCGTTCTACCCTCCATCGTTAGACTCAAAAGGTCTATCGGGCAGGCAACCCTTTTTGACGATGGTATACATGAACTTGCAGCCTCCAGTCAGCACAGCACTACGGTCGCCCGTAGCCTGGTGGTCTCTTACGCCACCTTCTCACCCTTACCCACTCCTCTTAGAAGAATAGGCGGTCGTTCTCTTCTGCTTACGCCTGCCGTCACCGACAGCTTCCATTTTCAGAAGTGGAGCGCCTTACGCTGCCCGGACTTTCCTCTCGCACCGCTCATGGATGCCAGCGATGAGCCGGGGCACTGCCTTACAGGGTGCAAAAGTAGCAAATTATTATGATAAGCGTGCAATGGAGTGCTAAGATTTTTTACGCTTTCAATAGCTAAATGAATGTAAAATTCCACATAATTCGGCTAAAGAAGCGTTAATCGAAAAAATCAAAGTGTTAAAATCGGATAAAGTAAACCGACAATATGGCACATTAACAATTTTTGCAACTATATTTGCAGACGTTTGAATGTTGACACACCCGTGTCATCCCATTATTTATAAGGTGAAACATAAAAACAAAGAGAAAAACAAACCGTAAAAGATATGAAGAAGTATTCTAGTTACATCGTCGTTGGCCTCAGCATTATTGCCTTGGCCTTTTCTGCAGGATCTCTCATCAAGGTGAACGCTGCCACAGAGCAGGCACCTGTAGCAGGACAACCCGTAGACCTCACTTACGCCTCCCAGAAGGCTTTACCTGCAGTAGTGCATATTAAATATGTACAAAATTCTAAAGTGCAAACCGTAGAGGTACAAAGCGACCCTTTCTCCGATTTCTTTTCTGACCCATTCGGTTTCTTTGGCAATCCGCAAGGCAACGGCGGCAAACAGAAGCGACAAATACAAACCCCCAAGAAAGAAGCTACAGGATCGGGCGTTATCATTAGTCCCGACGGATACATTGTTACCAACAACCATGTCGTGAATGGTGCCGACGAATTGACCGTTACACTCAACGACAACCGCGAGTTCAATGCCCGTATTATTGGAACAGACCCCACGACCGACCTTGCACTCATCAAGGTAGACGGAAAGAATCTGCCTACGTTACCTATCGGAGACTCCGACAAGCTGCAGGTTGGCGAATGGGTAATAGCAGTCGGCAACCCCTTTGGCCTCAACAACACCGTAACAGCAGGCATCGTGTCGGCTAAGGCACGCGGACTGGGCGGCCAAGGTGATGGCCCTAGCATTTCGAGCTTCATACAGACAGACGCTGCCATAAACCCTGGCAACTCGGGTGGTGCATTGGTTAATGCGCAAGGAGAGCTGGTTGGCATCAATGCCATGCTCTACTCGCCCACAGGATCGTATACAGGCTACGGCTTTGCCATTCCCACAACAATCATGAACAAGGTAGTGGAAGATCTCAAGAACTACGGAACTGTGCAAAGAGCTATGCTCGGAATTACCGGCGGTGACGTGCTCAACTACATCAACCAACAAAAAGATGCAGGCAAAGAGGTGGATCTTGGCACCAACGATGGTGTGTATGTCGACAAAGTGGAAGACGGAAGCGCAGCATCAACGGCTGGTATTGAGAAAGGCGATGTCATCATTGCAGCCGACGGCAAGAACGTCAGCAAAATGGCCGAGTTGCAGGAAATTATCAATGGCAAGCGTCCTGGCGACAAAATAACACTAGTATGGTTGCACAACAAGAAAAAACAAACTAAGACTGTCACCGTAAAGAACGCACAAGGAAACACCAAAGTTGTGAAGACGGCCGACCTAGACGTACTAGGCTCAAAAGTAATCCCTGTGAGCAACGAGCTGAAAAAACAACTCGACATCAGCTACGGCTTACAAGTGAAAGACGTAAAGAGCGGTGCTTTCAAGGAGGCTGGCATCAGCGACGGGTTCATCATCCTCACTGCCAACGACCAACAGATGAAAGAGATCTCTGACTTACAGAAAGCAGTAAAGGAGGCATCAACCAGCAAGAATCCCGTACTCTTCATTACTGGCGTTTGGCCTTCAGGGAAAACAGACTACAAAGCCGTCCGTGTAAGTGAATAAACACCTCGGCCGCCGATAAGCGACAATGGCGGAGCGCCTCCTCACCTGGCGCCCCGCCATTTATTTTCATATTTGCAAGAATTTATTGCATATACACGGGAAAATGTTGTAACTTTGCAATTGAACTAACCGCAGACCTACCCATGAGACAACTGAAGATAACCACAGCCATTACAACGAGAGACAGTGCATCGCTGGAAATCTACCTACAGGAAATCGGTCATGAGAAACTCATAACAACCGAAGAAGAGGAAGATTTAGCTCGACGCATCAAGAATGGAGACAAAACGGCATTGGAATCTTTGGTCAAAGCCAACCTACGGTTCGTAGTGTCGGTAGCCAAGCAATACCAAGGGCAAGGGTTATCGTTGTCAGACCTCATCAACGAGGGAAATGTGGGACTAATTAGGGCTGCGGAAAGATTTGACGAGACAAGGGGCTTCAAGTTTATATCATACGCAGTATGGTGGATAAGGCAAAGCATACAACAAGCCATAGCTGACCAAAGCCGCATGGTTAGGTTACCGATCAACCAAGTGGGTACTGCCAACAAAATTAGACGTATAGCCAACAAGTTCGAACAAGAAAATGAGCGCATGCCCAGTCTTGGTGAACTGACTGATGAAATCGACATTCCCGAGGATCGCATCAAAGAGGTTATGGATGCCGGACGAAAACAAATATCAATGGATGCGCCTTTGGCCAACGAAGAGGGCGGAAGTCTTCTTGAAATGTTACCAAACGACAATACGCCCAGTACCGACAGTCTTTTAGCGATACAATCCCTGCAAGAGGAAATCAGCCGATCGCTGAAGACCCTCAACGAAAGGGAACGAAACATTCTGGAGGCGTTTTTCGGTATAGGGCAGCCAGAAATGACCCTTGAAGAAATAGCCGAGAAATCGGGATTGACACGCGAACGTGTAAGACAAATTAAAGAAAAAGCAATACGCAAACTCAGACATGATAACCACAGCAAAAGGTTAAAGTCTTATCTTGGCTGACAAAAGACCAAAGGCAAAGCCTGACGGCACGAAACAAAACAGAAAAACAAGGATAATGAAAACAAAGAACGTTATTTTGACACTATTTGCACTGCTGCTATCCACAGTCGCAAGTGCAGCGTTGCGTCCCAAGACAATTTACGTCTACGGATTTGCTGCATCGTTCAACGACTCAACCTTATATATGACGGATATACAACAGGTTGATTCTGCATACCTAGATACAAAGACTAAGTTTCTTTATAGCCGCGAGAATTATTCCAACCAACTGCGCGACCATCTAGAAAAACAGGGATTCAAGGAAGCGACCTGTGTAACTTCATTCGCAACCACAAAGAAAAAAGCACAGAAGAAATACTTGGCTCTTAGAAAAAAATATCTTGAAAGTGGTAGCTACAACATCAACTACCTAAAGGCACCCGAGTTCGTTTTTAAGGCAATATCCGGAAAGATAGAAATTGGCGACTAACAGACATGAATACGGTTTGCTGCATTCGCATAGCCGACTTGGACATCGAAATTGTTTGCCAAGGACATGGCAAAGATAGCATTCTACAATTAATGCCATCCCTAAAACCATTTCTAACTTATGAATGCAACGGTCAGCCTTTATTCAAATTAACAATAAACGACAAGCTCGAGCCCATCCCTATAGAAAAGAGGGAACGCATCCGAGATTTCCAAACAGGTAACGGCACCATTATCGTTGATCAGATTAGCGACGGAGGGTATCAGTATATTATCCAGAACGCCAATGGGACTACCTGTTCACTACTGCAAACCAACAAAGATTTCAGCATTTGCAGTTGTGCCCTCTGCGGCAACTACATGATGCAAAGCTATGGGCTTAACAATGCGCTCATGCTGACTTTTGCATTCGCCTCAAGTCGCATGCAATGCATTATGCTACACGCCTCATTAGTACGTCAAGACGGTTACGGATATGCCTTCATAGCCCCGAGTGGAACAGGAAAGTCTACACAGGTAAGCATGTGGCTCCGCCACCTATCAGGATGCGATCTGATGAACGACGACACACCTATCGTAAGGTTTTTAGACAATACGCCAATGGTCTACGGAAGTCCTTGGAGCGGGAAAACCCCATGCTACCGGAATGTCAAAGCACCGTTAGGGGCGATAACCTACATAGTTCGTGCCACTGAAAATCATGTAGAAAAACTAAATCCCATAAAAGCATTCGTTGCGCTCCTACCCGCCTGCTCGAGCATGAAATGGGACAAAGATGTCCATTCTAAAGTTTGTGACACAATATCGAAACTAATAGAGACGACTGGCATATATGCCCTTCATTGTCTACCCAACCGAGAAGCAGCCATCGTATGCAACAAGAGCATCAAAACGGAATGACCCACACCAAGAAACTTTCCAATGCGGCTCTCCTTCCCGAAATCATTGCCTTGCTCGAAGAGGGGCACTCTGTGACAATTAGGCTAAAAGGTGTGTCGATGCGGCCTTTTCTTGAAGACAACCGCGACAAGGCGTTGCTCACTAAAGCAACAAAAATCAAAGTAGGAGATCCCGTCTTAGCTGAAATCAGCCCCCACAGATACGCCCTGCATCGCATAGTTGACATCAAAGGTGACGATGTTACTCTGAGAGGAGATGGTAATATTGCCTGCGAGCATTGTAAAGCCAAAGATATTAAAGGGGCTGTGATAGGGTTTTATAGAAAAGGACGTAGCAAACTAGACAGGACAGACGGCGCAAAATGGAAAATCTATTCATTCGTCTGGACACGTCTTTTCCCTATAAGACGATGGATGCTCGCATTTTACCGACAAATATGGTTGCCGCTTTTCGGATCACGCTAATTTCAATTCCTTTTAACATACACATCATGAAAATAAGATCAGGTTTCAACATTCGCAAAGTTTGTGGAGAGAACATTATTGTGCCACAAGGAAAAGAAAATCTAGATTTTGGCAACATCATCAGCATGAATGACAGTTCGGCGTTGCTTTGGAGCGAGCTTCAAGGCAAAGATTTCTCCGTCAAAGATATGGCCGACATACTCATGGCTAATTTCGAAATAGACGACAACACACCTTTACCTTTGAATCAAGCAATAGCCGATGCTACGTCACTGGCTAAAAAGTGGAAAGAGTGTGGTCTTGTAGAAGACTGACACAGTCATGTGAAAGACATAGCAGATGCAAGCGCGATAGGGGTGCATACGTATCAGAAATCGAATTATATAAATTGATAGGGCGTCCAGTTAGATGTTCCGAAAAACAGATGCTAAAATCGCCCATTAGGTTATTAATATAACGCTCTGATATTTAACATTTTAAGTAGCCAAACAGTTCTTTAGAAATTTGCATAACTCGTTGATTTTTAGTAACTTTGAATGTAATTTTAAGATACA
>CAVKHW010000041.1:0-23485 GCA_963656105.1 Eggerthellaceae bacterium | reverse complement strand
TAGCAATAAACAAAAGTAACTAAATGGGCTGAATTCCAAGCGAGGAATCCAGCCCAATCTTTTTCATGCTC
Organism: Eggerthellaceae bacterium; assembly: GCA_963656105.1. Classification (GTDB taxonomy): domain Bacteria; phylum Bacteroidota; class Bacteroidia; order Bacteroidales; family Bacteroidaceae; genus Prevotella. The sequence continues at coordinate 23,414 of CAVKHW010000041.1, read as the reverse complement.
AAAAAGTTTTAGCGGACAGCAATATTTTTCTATAAAACACAATGCTTTAAAGCATTGTTATAAATTGCAGCAAACGAGTAAATTGTATGTCAAATGATGAAAGCCATGCCATAATAGTTATGAGGCATGGCTTTCATGACAAGGTATTGTATCTATTAAAGTGAGAGTTCTGATTGTTTGTCAGTTGATGCGAAATTTCGTGATTAGAAAGGGCTGTCGATTGGCTTTTCGCCTAATGGGTCTTCGCCATCGTTTATACTGTCGAGGTTCATTCGCGACCCTATATATTCACCACCCATATCGCCTGTTAGTGGTGCTGGTGCTGCGTCCTCAGGGTTTAGGAATCTTGTGTATTTTCCCTCGAAGGCAAGCAATACATCGCCTGTTGCGCCTTTACGATGTTTGGCTATTATAATCTGTGCCTTGCCGTGCAGATCGTTTCCTTTTTCATCTTGATAAATGTGGTAATATTCGGGACGGTGTACAAATAGTACCATGTCGGCATCTTGCTCGATGGCACCCGATTCGCGCAGGTCGCTGAGTTGTGGTCGCTTTCCTTCGAGACCTTCCCGGTTGTCAACCGTACGGTTGAGCTGTGACAGTGCAATGATGGGTATGTCGAGTTCTTTAGCCAGTCCTTTAAGTGAGCGGGATATGGTTGAGACTTCTTCCTGTCTATTCCCGAATCGCATGCCGTTGGCGTTCATGAGCTGCAGATAGTCAATCATAATTACTTTCACTCCTTTTTCGCGTACCAGTCGGCGAGCCTTGGTACGCAACTCAAAGATTGACATGCCTGGTGTGTCATCTATATAAAGAGGTGTACCAGTGAGTCGCGCCATGTATTTGTCCAGTCGTTGCCATTCGTCGGGAAACAATTGACCGTTCATGATTTTGCGTCCTTCAATTTCGCAAACGTTTGATATGATTCGGTTTACGAGTTGCACGTTGTTCATTTCCAACGAGAAAAAGGCGATTGGTTCCTTATAATCGACAGCTATGTTTTTGGCAATGGAGAGTGCAAACGATGTCTTACCCATGGCTGGTCGTCCGGCAATAATGACAAGGTCACTTTTTTGCCATCCAGAGGTTATGTTGTCAAGTCCTGTGTATCCCGACGGAATGCCAGTCAGACCGCTGGTCTGCGATGATGCCTTTTGCAGAATTTCCATAGCCTGTCGCAGAACGGGGTCAATCTGCGTATAGTCAGTGCGCATGTTTTTCTGCGACAATTCGAATAGAGTGCTTTCTGCCTCTTGCATCAGGTCGTCCACATCGCCTGTTTGGTCGAATGCCTTTGTCTCAATGACTGATGCAAATGAGATGAGTTGACGTGCCATGAATTTTTGTTGTAGAATCTTGGCATGGTACTCGATATGTGCCGAAGATGCCACGTGTGCCGTGAGGTCTACCACATAAGTTGGTCCTCCCACATCGTCGAGCGTGCCTTCTTTTTGCAGTTCATTGGTCACCGTCATGATGTCTACCGGGTTTTGGGCCATATTGAGCGTTTGTATAGCTTGGTAGATTTTCTGGTGGCGCGGCTCGTAAAAGGTTTCTGCGCGCAACATCTCTGAAACGACGGAGAAGGCATCTTTGTCGATCATCAGTGCGCCCAATACTACCTTTTCCACATCGATGGCTTGTGGCTGCAAGTGGCCATAGGTGGGGTCTATGGGCGTGGCTGTACGTTTTCTGCGGTTATTTGTGTTATTATTTGTTTCTGGCATAAGGATGTGGTCTAAAAAGAGCTTTGTCAGATTGCAAGGCTATTTTTCGTGAACAATTTGTCTGCGAGTGAAGGCGTGTAACGGGTATTACGGCTATAGGAGCAGGCGACTTGAGTCGAAAAGAAACAGCAAAATGACAAAACGCGACTCATTGTGTTTATGAATTATTTACGGGGGCTATTATTTTAACCCAACATAAATCCTTGTTGTAATCAATGGGAACGTCATACGTTCCCATCATGGCATTTTTAACCTGCTCTATTTCCTTTTTTTAAGCTTCAGTTTGGGTATGTTGACTTTGTCGCCAGCCTTGAGTTTTGTCTTCCCAGCGTTAACGGCTTCTAAATAGCATTCCATACCTGGCCCGAGATGAGTGCGGCTGATGCTCTCGAGAGTTTGCCCAGCCTTGACAGTAACAGTTCGGTCAATCCCCACAATGTTGTAGGCTCCGGTACGGATACGCACGTCTTTGTTGTAGGCCGAAGACTCCTGCGTAGGCGTAGGGGGCGTTTTTGTTGTGTGGGCGTTAGTTGTTTCTTTTTTCTTTTCAGTTTTCCCTTCGGCCTGTTGCGTAGCTTCGCGTACAGCTTTTTCTACTTTAGCCTTTTCTGCTTCTACAGCTTTCTTGCGAGCCGTTTCAGCTTGCTGCAGTTGGCGTGCCGCCTCCAAACTATCCTGTTGTGCCTTGATGATAGCTGCCGAATCAATGGCTGCATCGATGATTGATTGTCCTTGTGGAGTGCGTGAGGCGAGGATGGCCTCTGCTTCAAGATGTTCTATACGGTGGTCGCGTTGCGATATCTGAGTCGCCAAGTAGAACAGGCCACCGGCACAAGCTATTAGCAGTACGATGCAGACACACATAAACCATCGCATGAAATGGTGTTGACGTGCCATTTCTTGTTGCATGAGGATTACTTGGTTGCGTGCATCGTCAGCTATCCGTTCTGCTTCAGGTATGGGATGCACCTCTTCGCTAACTTGTTTTGTTGTTTCCAAATTGGGTTGGGAGGGCACTTCTGTTGTGTCTGGTTGCGTTTTAGCGGTCAAGACATTTTCTTTTGTTTCTACGGAATTGTTATCCGTAGTGTTTTTTTCTGGTTTCATAATAGGTGTCTCCTTTGTATCCGTTATATCGGTTTGGGGTTCTTGTTCTCTGGGCAGTGACGGGTCGGGTGACGGGTCGGTAGGAGTGGTTATAGACTCGGCCGATTCAGTGGTAATATATATGTCATTATTGGTTGCATCGTTGTTGGCATAACGCTCGTCGATGTCAGCGAAATCGACACCGTCGTTTACTGGAACTGTTTCGAACTGCGAGAAAGGACGGTTCACCAGATCGCGCATGGCACTGTCTGGCGTAAATGTCACCTTGTCGCGTCCGTCGATGACGATGGGGTCGCCTGTGTTCACATCCACACTCTTTCGTGGTGCTACGGGAATCACCTTGAAAGTGCCCAATCCTTTGACCTTCACCTGCCGATCGGTTTCGATACCTTTAACGAGCACGTCGAACATCTTCTCCACAAACTGCTCGGCGGCATCTCGCTCTAGTCCATACTTGTCGACTAGAGTCAGCGAGAGTTCCTTGTATCCTATTTTGCTCATGGTAGGGAATGCTATGCCTTGTTGAGTTTTTCTTTGACTGCGTCCATGGGTCGGAAATTCAAGACAAGTTTTGGCGGTACCAGCATGCGTTGTTGTGTTCCTGGGTTTACGATGACGCGTTCCAACCGTTTCTTCACTTCGAACGATCCGAAATTGGGTATGAACACACTGTCACCTTCATCAAACTGGTTGCCCATCTGTTCGATGACGGCAGCTACCATTTTCTGAGTGTCAGTTTGCGTATATCCCGACTGCTGCGCCAACTCGGCTATGTATTCTTTGTTATTCATACTTCTCCGTATAAGTCAAACTCGTCGTTGCCAGTGATTTTAACCTTATAGAAATTTCCTGTTCGCAATGTACGTCCTTTTGTGGGTATAAGCACCTCGGGATCCACCTCGGGCGAGCAGCTTTCGGTGCGCCCCACATAGTAGTTGCCTTCCTTTCTGTCGATAACCACCAGTTGCGTGGAACCTACCTTGGCTGCCTCCACCTCTTCGCTGATGCCTTGCTGCAGTGCCATGAGTTCATCGAGGCGTTGTTGTTTCACGTTGTCGGGCACATCATCGTCATAGTGCTGCTGCGAGTAGGTTCCCTCCTCTTCCGAGTAGGCAAATGCTCCCATGCGGTCGAAACGTTCTGTGCGCACAAAGTCCATTAACTCTTGAAAGTCGGCTTCGGTCTCGCCGGGAAATCCCACCATCAGCGTGGTGCGCAGCGTAATGCCCGGCACACGTTCGCGTATGGTCTTTAGCAGTGCCAACGTGTCAGCCTTGGTGACGTGTCGGTGCATGCGTTGCAGCATGTGGTCGGATATGTGTTGCAGGGCAATGTCCAGATAGTTGCACACGTTAGGCTTCTCGCGCATCACATCGAGCAGTTCCAGAGGGAACTGGTTGGGGTAGGCATAGTGTAGCCGTATCCATCGCACACCTTTGATATCAGCCATGCGGCTTACCAGTTCGGCTATGCGAGTGTGGCCGTAGAGATCCACTCCATAGTAGGTGAGTTCCTGCTCGATGATCTGAAATTCGCTGACCCCTTCGGCTACAAGCTCGCGTACCTCGTCGAGAATTTCCTCCATGGGGCGCGACACGTGGCGACCCGTGATAAGCGGAATGGCGCAGTAGGCACAATGGCGGTCGCATCCTTCGGCTATTTTGATGTAGGCGTAGTGGGATGGGGTGGTCAGCTTGCGCCGGCTATTGGCATCGGTGCGCCGGCGTGTAAAACTGGCCTCGTCGTTGTCGCTGCGTGTGGCTGGCCCAAGGTCTGTCAGCAGTTGCTTGTAGTTGAACTTGCCGTAGAACTTGTCCACCTCGGGTATCTCGGCCTCCAGCTCCTTTTGGTAGCGTTGTGAGAGACATCCCATGACGTAGAGCTTACTGAGCCGTCCTTCGTTTTTGGCTTGCACAAACTCTAAAATGGTGTTGATGCTCTCTTCGCGGGCGCTTTCGATAAAGCCGCAGGTGTTGATAACGGCTATTTCGCCTTGTGGACGCTTGGCGTCGTGCACGCAGTGGTAACCTTGGTCTTCAAACTTGCGCATGAGTTGTTCGGAGTCTACAAGGTTCTTCGAACATCCCATTGTGATGATGTCTATTTGGCTTTTCTTCACGGTACGGTATTAGAATAACGAGTCTACAAATTCTCGCTTGTTGAAGAGTTGCAGGTCTTCCATTTTTTCGCCGAGCCCGATGTATTTCACGGGAACTTTCAGCTGGTCGCTGATGCCGATTACCACGCCGCCCTTGGCGGTGCCGTCGAGCTTGGTGATGGCCAGCGATGTGATCTGTGTTACTGCCGAGAATTCCTTGGCTTGTTCAAAGGCGTTTTGACCGGTGGATCCGTCAAGCACAAGCATTACCTCGTCGGGAGCAGTGGGCACCACCTTCTTCATCACGTCCTTAATCTTCTTCAACTCGTTCATCAGACCCACTTTGTTGTGCAGTCTGCCTGCTGTGTCGATAAGCACCACGTCGGCATTGTTGGCCTTGGCACTTTGCAGCGTGTCGAATGCTACGCTGGCAGGGTCAGCCCCCATCTGTTGTTTCACCACTGGCACGCCCACGCGCTCGCCCCATATCTGTATCTGCTCTACGGCGGCTGCGCGGAAGGTGTCGGCTGCGCCAAGATACACTTTCTTTCCAGCTTGCTTGAATTGCCATGCCAGCTTACCGATGGTGGTGGTTTTGCCCACACCGTTGACCCCCACCACCAGTATGACATAAGGTGTGTGGTCGGTGGGTAAGTCCCATCCCGACTCGTCTGTGGCGTTGTTCTCGGTGAGCAATGCGGCAATTTCCTCCTTCAATATTCCGTTGAGCTCAGAGGTGGACACGTATTTGTCGCGTGCCACACGCTCCTCGATGCGACGGATAATTTTCAAAGTGGTGTCGACCCCGACATCAGAGGTGATGAGCACCTCCTCAAGGTTGTCGAGCACATCGTCGTCTACTTTCGACTTGCCGGCTATGGCACGGCTAATCTTTGTGAAGACACTTTGCTTGGTTTTTTCCAACCCCTGGTCGAGTGTCTCTTTCTTTTTCTTGCTGAACAGTCCGAATATTCCCATATTAATAATTACTATACGATACCATGAAGGCGAGTAGCCGTGTCTTGGGGGATGTTATGTTCCCATTATTGCCGCATGCGACCTTTAATTTGCAAAGGTACAATTTCGCGTCGAAATATTAGGCGTGTCAACCGAAAAACTTTGTCGTTTTTACCAATTGGTTGCCGCGTGGATATTGAAAAACCGCATGTCCCGATGCAAAAAATACCCGATGTTAACCATTTGGTAGCGAAAGCCAGCTGCCAGTCTGTTCCTGCTGATTGTTTGTCTGCTGCGTATTGTTGCAGTAAAATTGTTAAGCAATGCTATAATTTGAAGTGGAATGAGGTCAAAAGCCATAAATCTTTGTAACTTTACACAAACAAAAACAGAACGCAAGCCCGAACTCTCTCCACCTAATGCCTATGGAGGAAGTGTCGTTTGGGAATGCCACTTTGCACAATTACCTTTAATATATATGCCAAAACAAGTCGAACCAATAACTTACGAAGTGGGTGAGACCTACCTTTTCACCCTTCATGCCATGCACGACGATCTATGCGATTTGGTAGACGCATCAGGATTGCACGTGTATCTGAAACATACCGCAGGACTCCATTTCACCAAGGGGCAAACCATCCGTTGCCGCGTGGTGGCCTTAGGACAGTATCGTCCCAAGGTCGAACTCGACGAAGAGGAAGCTCTCTGTGCATCGGACAGCCAGGTGACTGCCGAGACAATCGACATGCAGCTCGCTGCGGTGCGTGGCTCTTGGGACGGCGATGGTTTTACCCAGCTGCTTTTAGTAAGCGAGGTGGAGGATCTTACGTTTTTCGCTTCGTGCCGCAAATGGATTGAACAGTTGGCATCCACGCACGTTGATTTGGCTGCCGTTCGTCAAGTGGTGACCCGTTTCATGGAGGAAACCGATTTTCTGGCTATGTGCAATGCCTATGAACGCGACACCTATCAGCAACGGCTCACCTATACGGTCGATGCGCTCGACGGCTATGTACGCGCCCTCTCCATGATCGAAGACCATACAGCCCAGCAGTTCGTTGACCATTTGTTCGACAAGCTCGACAAGGCAGGCTACATCTACCAGCCTGAATCCAATTTCCGCATCCTTTCCTGCCTGTTCCTTTCCGACCGCAGTTTGGTGGAGAACAGCATTGGCCGACTGTTCGATGTTGTGCGCCGCTGGCCGCTGGCTATATGGACCAAAGCCCCTTTCAACGAAGCTCTGTTGAGAACCCTGCAACTCTATATCGACGATAATATAGGCCGTGTAGACCGTGGCGCCGACAATGCTCGTTTGGTGCGTAATCTCACACAAGCCCTCAGCATTTTGTTGCTGCTGGCCGAGCAGAACAACGGAACCAACAGCAACCTACCCGATGAGCGCATTGTTCTCTCCCGGTTGTGTGTCATCTCCAGCTACATAGACAATTTCAACAACAAAGGCTTGCTCAACGTAGCCGTAAACAGTCTGTTGGGCAATAACTATTTTCGCCCCAAATACTCGTTGGCCGAGACCTCGGGCAACCATGTGGCCTATGCTTTGAAACGCAGTCCTGCCACGTTGTCATCATGGCCCGTGGCCAGCACCAGTTATTATCTTCACGGTGCTGTGCGCCTTAGAGTAAGTCCCGATGGCATCAGTGTGGAGACCGACAGTCCGAAGGCCAAGACGGTGCTACCCGATCAGATCAGTCTGTGGGGTAACTTGCAGGTGGTGGCCGATCGGCGCGCTATGCCCTCATTGTCGGGCGACATTACGGTGAAAGATAGCAAACGCCTTTGGGAAGCCATCGAGCATGACCTCTTTACAGGCAACGACACACCGCCAGTTGTTAGCCGTGTGGCAGCCTCAGCTGTGCCAGCCAAGGTGGTGCATGGTGTGGGCGACCGGGTTACGGTATATGTGATACGAGTGGAAGAAGGCGAGGGCGATGACGATATCCTGCATTGTTCCATGGAAGGCGATCAGCGTGAGTGTGGTTATCTCTACTTGCATGACATAGTGGGTTACTTGCGTCACACACCGGCCTGGGTGTTCCAAGATTCCTATGGCAATCCCTTGCCTATTAAGGTCACCATCCTTGAGGAAGATTCCGACGGGCAGTTTCATTTCTCGCTATTGGAGCCGCTTAAGGAATTTGTTTGCGGATATTATAATACTGGCGACCCTGTGGTATGCTCGTTAGGTATGGCACGCAGCGCCGACTCGCCCAAAACCTATGTTCCAGCCATCAGCGAGTTTGGTGAAAGCGTGAGTCTGGTGGGCCGGTTTGACGAAGACCTGCAGCGTGGCGACTTGGTCAATGCCACCTATCTGAGTCGTGCGGACGGAAATTTTCAGTTGCTCTGCCGCATAGAAAGCCGTGCCGAGGGTGACAAGGTCGACCCTCTGCGTGCGTTCCACGATCTACTCCTTAATTATGCCTATCCCGATGACACCAAGCCCTCAGCACCCCAGCCAGCGGTTGTTGCCACGCAACCGGAAGAGGCTACTATTGAGTCCAATGCCCGTCTGCTCGATGCCACTTATGTGAAAGAGCTGGTGCGCATTCTCGACCGTATGTCGGCCATTGACGCCGACTATGTGCGGTCGTACAATTACATAGCCTATGCGCGTTTGCTCTGCTTGATACTGCCCGATGGTGAGGCACGTGCCGACTACTACCGGGGACGCAAGCAACTCATAGAGATGCTCTATGACTTTGCGGTGAACGACACGGTGGATGCCGCACAGCTCGACCGTTTGCAGAACGAAGAGGGGGCTTTGTTTGCCGACGACACGCCGTTGCGCGACAAGCTGCAGCAGTTGCGCATCATCAGTTTTATGGGTTGTCAGGCTCACGACGACGAACTGCAGCGGTTGCGTGCCACCACACAAGGGCTGACGCGCGAGGTGGCATCGCTTGCCATGGCCTACAACATCCTTTTGGAGAACAATATGGAGCCACAGGCCAACGACATACTGAACCGCATAAAGAACTCCTTGCGGCTCAATGGCTACGAGTCGCACCTGAAGATCTATGGAAACGGCATCGAGTCGCAGACAGTGGAATTCAAAACATCCATTGTGTATCCGCCCGACAACGACTCGTACCCCGATATGGCACGCCAGATGAAGACCATCCTCACTGTCATCGCCGCCTTCCTCAACACGGATGGCGGAACGCTCTATATCGGAGCCAACGATAGCGGTGCCGGTGTGGGCGTGTACGACGACTTGTGTTACGCTGAGTTTCATGGCGATAAGGACAAGTATCAAAGAACTGTGCTTGATGGCGTGGCACTGACCTGGGGCAACAGTGTGGCCTCGTATGTCAGCATAGAGTGGGATTCCGATCCGGTCAGCGCAAAGGACGTGCTGGTGGTTAGTGTCAGCCCCTATGACCCGGGCGTGGAACTCGACGGCCAGTGGGTGTACCGTAATGGTAGTGGCAATCGCCACCTTACAAAGTCCGAATTTGAGCAGTACAATGCACGCAGGCAGGAGCATAAGGCCGGGCAGCGCATGGTATCTGCACCGCAAGAATCGGTTGCCGTTGCCACCGTCACCGAGATGCCTGCACCTACAGAGAGCCGGCCGGACACTGCGTTACAGATGCCACCTGTGGTCAAGTCTGCCAATGTGCAGACCAGCCAGCAACGCAAGAACGTACTTCTCGACTACGAGGAAGGTTTTGTACCTTATGAGGCTTGCCTAAAGTTCATGGCGCAGGGCAAGTTCTGTAAGCTGCCCGAGTATGACTATGACGATACCAGTGAGCTGACACTTCCCGTCTACGATGGTGACCAGCGCGATCACTATCTTATTCTTGGTTACGAAGATTTTACAGTTGGCAAGGTGCCAGTGCGCGAGCTGCTGAAATTTGAGGACTACAAAAAATACAATCGCTACATAGGGGCGCGTCTCTTGTTTGCAGCCATTGCTGCCAACGACGACGGTTTGGTCAGTGTGACACGTGAGAGCAAGAGTGGCGGTCGCGTCATGGTGCGCGTCGACACCATTGCCCGTATCGATGAGTGTCGGTTGCCTAACGCTGGCCAACGACTGGCCAACGAGGGTATAGCCGAGTGTGCTTTGGGCTACGAAATCGTACCGGCTGCTGCCATCGCCCCTACCAAGAGCGTGCTCGACCGGGATGCGCGCACCCTTGGACTGCCATTGGCCACCATATCCGTCGACCTGAAACAAGCTTTGCCGTTGCCTGCCGTGGCTGCTGGTATATAAAGACTTGGCAGCATCATGCCTTTCCCGATCGTCAGTGTATCGGAAAAATCATTACTTTATGTTTCTTGAGAATGGCGTATTTGTCAAGCCGACTGTTGTCGGTCGCAAATACGCCAATTTTCGTGTGTTTCTCTATCTCTTTGCGCTTCAGTGATTTGCGCGCATTAGAGACGTTTATGGTTGCGAAGCGGTGAAACAAGGTGCTGCGAAAGATGTGCTATCGCAGTGTCGTTTGTACCGAACGGCAACTCGGTTGGGCACCCGCGGCGTGCCGACAGGTGCCGCGTGGCGTTGCCATAAGTGGTCTATCGCCATGCTACCGCGTATCTCCTGCCTCCAGCTTCCATGTAGGCCGTGCTTTCCGTAATGTTTTTGCGTCCTCTTTTATTTCTGGAACAAACCATTTGCAGATGGCCGTTTTCCCGGAAAGATTCTGACGGTTGTTGTGTCAGTCAGTTTTAACGTTTGCGCGCAGCGTGACTATTGTGACATCGGCATGTGCCGAATGCAATGAAAAGAGAGCGACTGACAGGTCAGACGGGGTGTTAGAATGTGGCGGACGCACGGGTGTGTCATAATTGGCAGACTGCCGACTGACAGAAATGTCACATAGTGCCCAATCTTCGGTTATGGCACACTTTTCGTAAGATGATAAGCGAACAATAAGTTCGAAAGAAACAACAAATAAATAAAAAATACTTAGCAATCATGAAAATCAAACCATTAGCAGACAGAGTGCTGGTACAAGCCGCACCAGCAGAAGAGAAAGTAGGTGGCATCATCATTCCTGACACAGCCAAGGAGAAACCCCAGCGTGGCAAGGTGATTGCCGTCGGTCAGGGTACAAAAGACGATCCCATGGTGCTGAAAGAGGGCGATACTGTGCTCTATGGTAAATATGCTGGCACTGAGCTTGAGAATGAGGGCGAGAAGTACCTCATGATGCGCCAGAGCGATGTGCTTGCCGTTGTGGAGGAGTAAAACAGACTGAGAGGAGGAATACCTTATTATATTAAAACCATTTAATCAGTTTAAACAATTATGGCAAAGATTATCAAATACAATACAGAAGCACGCGACCTGCTGAAGCAGGGCGTTGACCAACTTGCTAATGCAGTGAAGGTGACACTTGGCCCCAAAGGCCGCAATGTGGTTATCGAGAAGAAATTCGGTGCACCCGTCATCACAAAGGACGGTGTGTCGGTAGCCAAGGAAGTGGAACTCGAGGATAAGTTCGAGAACACAGGCGCTCAGCTTGTGAAGAGCGTGGCATCCAAGACTGGCGACGACGCTGGCGACGGTACCACCACAGCCACCATTCTCACACAGGCCATCGTCAACGAAGGACTGAAGAACGTTACAGCCGGTGCCAACCCCATGGATCTTAAGCGCGGCATTGACAAAGCCGTCAACAAGGTGGTCGACTACATCAAGGCAAACGCCGAGGTGGTGGGCGACAACTACGACAAGATTGAGCAGGTGGCTACGGTCAGTGCCAACAACGACCCAGAGATTGGCAAGCTTCTCGCCGACGCTATGCGTAAGGTATCTAAGGACGGCGTGATAACGGTTGAGGACAGCAAGACGCGCGACACCACCATCGGTGTTACTGAGGGCATGCAGTTCGACCGTGGCTATCTGAGTGGTTATTTCGTGACCGATACCGACAAGATGGAGTGTGTGATGGACGATCCCTATATCCTGCTCTACGACAAGAAGATATCAAACCTGAAAGAGTTCCTGCCTATCCTGCAGCCAGCCGCAGAAAGCGGCCGCCCATTGCTCGTCATCGCAGAGGATGTCGACTCTGAGGCACTGACAACATTGGTGGTCAACCGTCTGCGTGGCGGTCTGAAGATTTGCGCTGTCAAAGCTCCCGGCTTCGGCGACCGTCGTAAAGCCATGCTCGAGGATATCGCAGTGCTCACAGGTGGTGTGGTGATCAGCGAGGAGAAAGGCTTGAAACTCGAGCAGGCCACGCTCGAGATGCTCGGAACGGCCAAGAAGGTCACTGTAGACAAGGAGAACACCACCATTGTGGGCGGTGCAGGCTCGAAAGAGAATATCCAAGACCGCGTGCAGCAGATCAAGAACGAAATCGCCAACACCAAGAGCAGCTACGACAAGGAGAAACTGCAGGAACGTTTGGCCAAGCTCGCCGGCGGTGTAGCCGTGCTCTACGTGGGCGCCAACAGCGAGGTTGAGATGAAGGAGAAGAAAGACCGCGTTGACGACGCCCTCTGCGCTACCCGTGCAGCCATCGAGGAAGGTGTGGTCGTAGGTGGCGGAACCACCTATATCCGCGCACAAAAGGAGCTGGAGGAGCTCAAGGGCGAGAATGCCGACGAGCAGACGGGTATCAACATCGTGCGTCGCGCCATCGAGGAGCCTCTGCGCCAAATTGTCTACAATGCAGGCGGCGAAGGTGCCGTCGTGGTCGACAAGGTGCGTCAGGGCGAGGGCGACTATGGCTACAATGCTCGCACTGACACCTACGAGGATTTGCGTGCAAAGGGCGTGATCGACCCTGCCAAGGTTGAGCGTGTGGCTTTGGAGAATGCCGCTTCTATTGCAGGCATGTTCCTCACCACCGAGTGTCTCATCGTCGACAAGCCTGAGGAAAAGCCGGCCATGCCCGCTGCTCAGCCAGGCATGATGTAAACCGGAAGACTGGACAAAGCGTGGCTAATGCCATGCAATAAATAATGAAAATGGGCGTGAAATGATTATTTCATGCCCATTTTTACGTATTTTCAGATCCTTTGCAAAAATTTTGAGCTCTATTATTTGCGAGATATAAGATATCAGACTAACTTTGCAAAATAAGAACAAAGATTATTCCTACAAAGAATACAAGATATTTTGATTTGTTTTAGTAGATTAGTTTTTAAGTAGTTTGTTTTTGAAAATCGGTTGTCGTGATGACATCCGATTTTTTTAATAGGTATGTTCGGACTATAGGCGTTGAATAATATTATCGTCAGTTGTCAATAGTATGAGCCATAACCACATATAATCCTCAAGCATGGTGTTGTTTCCGTGAAAAACAGTATCTTTGCAGAATGAAAGCTAAATTTCGCATTGACTGGAAGAAAACACTTGTCTTCCTCTTGGTATCTGCAGGGTTGTCATACCTCACCCGGTCGTTCACAATGTCGCTCGGCATCTTGCTGCTTCTTATTGTCGGCGATTACGTGGTGGCCGATTGGGTCGACACGCGAAGGCGTAAACGTGAGTGGCGTGAGTTTGAGGAACAGTTGCGACGAGAGCATACGGAGGGAAATGCAAGACAAGATACCATAGCCGACACCCGACAAAAGCAACCAAAGCAGCAATAGTCTGGCCTTTCATCAATCATTAAAATGGAACAACTCGTCAAGTTATATGAGAAGTGGGCGGGCGCAGCGCCTGCACAAATGGAAAAACTGGCAGGAGCGGGCAGCAACCGACAGTATTATCGCCTCACCGCTACCGACGGCACATCAGTCATTGGCGTGGTAGGAACCAGCCGCGACGAAAACCATGCCTTTATTTATCTCGACCGTCATTTTAACCTGCGCAAGTTGCCCGTACCTACGTTGCTTGCCGTGAGCAACGACGAAATGCGCTATCTGCAGACCGATCTTGGAAGCACATCGCTCTTCGATGCTATCCGGGGCGGACGTGATGCGGGTGGGCGTTACGACTTGGCCGAACAAACGCTGCTGAAACGCACGATACGTGCTCTTCCCGACTTGCAGATACGCGGTGCGCGTGAGCTCGACTGGAACCATTGTTACCCTCAGTCTGAATTTGATGAGAATAATGTGCTTTTCGATCTCAACTATTTCAAGTACGACTTTCTGAAACTTACAGGTCTCGATTTTCATGAGATGAAACTCGAAGCCAGTTTCCGTCGTTTTGCACAAGACTTGATATCCGAACCGTCAGAGAGTTTCATGTACCGCGATTTTCAGGCACGCAATGTGATGCTCGATGCCGATGGCAATCCCTTTTTTATCGATTTTCAGGGAGGGCGCAAAGGACCTTACTATTATGATCTTGCCTCGTTCCTGTGGCAAGCATCGGCACGCTATCCTTATAAGTTGCGGCGCGAGTTGGTAGCGGAATACTACGATTCGCTGAAACAGTACACCGAAGTGCCCTCTGTGCGCCATTTTGCTGGTAGACTGAGCCTTTTCGTGCTCTTTCGCACGCTGCAAGTGCTTGGTGCTTATGGTTTCCGGGGACTCTACGAACGCAAGCAACATTTCATCGACAGCATTCCGATGGCCATGGATAACCTTCGCGACCTGCTGAGTCTGCGCGAAGATGTGTTGCCCTATCCCTATCTGCGCGAGGTGCTTGCCCGACTTGTGGACATGCCACGCTTTGCTCATCGCAGCGAACCTGTGCACAAACGCGCCGACGGATATAAAACAACCGAACGCAACATTTATCCTGCCCATCCGCAAGATGGACCGGCCACGTTCTCCAAATACGATGGCAAGGGACCGCTTGTGGTCAGGGTCTATAGCTTCTCTTACCGCAAAGGAATACCCGAAGACCCGTCGGGCAACGGAGGCGGATACGTGTTCGACTGCCGCTCTACGCATAATCCGGGCAGATACGAACCTTACAAAAAACTGACTGGGCTTGATGAGCCTGTTATCCGCTTTTTGGAAGACGACGGCGAGATACTCCATTTTCTGGATCATGTATATGCTTTGGCCGACCAACATGTGGCTCGTTACATACAACGCGGCTTCACCAGTCTGATGTTTTGTTTCGGATGTACGGGCGGGCAACACCGATCGGTATACAGTGCCCAGCACTTAGCCGAACACCTCCATGAAAAGTTTGGGGTGGAAGTGCACATCTGCCATCGCGAACAAGGTATTGAGCAGACGTTGGAGGCCGTGAAAAAGGAAAGCTAAACACTTGTCGGTTAAGAAAAGAATAAGTATCTTTGCACGTATGAAGCAAGCCATGATTTTCGCCGCAGGCTTAGGCACACGCCTCAAGCCCCTGACCGACACCATGCCCAAGGCGTTGGTTCCAGTTGGCGGCGAGCCCTTGCTGAAACGTGTGCTTTTCCGATTGCGCGATGCAGGGTTTACTCATATAGTGGTCAATGTGCATCATTTCGCGTCGCAAATAACCGATTATCTCAAGGCAAATGGCAATTTTGGCCTCGATATTAACATCAGCGACGAATCGGCCGAACTGCTCGATACGGGCGGCGGGCTGCGCAAGGCGCAACGCCTTTTCGATTCGCACCATCCCATCCTTATCCACAATGTCGACATACTTAGCAATGTGGAGCTCGACAAGTTTTATGATACTGACTGGCAAGTGGCGTGCTCAGATAGCGACGGGGCGCGTTTGATGGTAGGCGCGCGCCTGCTGGTGAGCTGGCGCATAACAAAGCGATATCTTGTGTTCGACAACGATATGCGGCTTGTGGGATGGGTGAATATTGCTACTGGAGAGATAAGAACACCCTATGAAGAGGTGGCCCGGCAGTTGCGGCAGCTCAGCTATCCTATTGCAGCGGGCGACAAACCCTTGGTGGTGAGCGGTGGGCTGCATCTTTATGCGTTCAGCGGCATCCACGCATTTTCACCTGCACTGTTTGCGCAGATGGAGCAATGGCCGGATAAGTTCCCCGTTATGGACTTCTATCTAAAGATATGTGCCACCACGCCCATCATGGGCTATGTAAAGACGGATCTGCGCCTCATGGATGTGGGAAAGATAGAAACGTTGGGCGAAGCAGAGACATTCGCAAAGACATGTTGCCCATGATGCCTTCTCTGATAATCCCTCCATAAACAAAACGAATCACACTATTTTTACACTACATATGCAACAGAAGATTATTATCCTCGACTTTGGTTCACAGACCACACAGCTCATCGGACGCCGTGTGCGTGAGCTCGACACCTTCTGCGAGATCTTGCCCTACAACAAGTTTCCAAAAGACGATCCATCTGTCATAGGTGTCATCTTGAGCGGTTCGCCTTATAGCGTACACGACAAGGAGGCTTTCCGCATAGAGCTCGATGAGGTAATCGGAAAGTATCCGGTGCTGGGTATCTGCTATGGAGCCCAGTTTATCAGCAACACGCTTGGAGGAAGTGTGGAGCAGACAGGAACACGCGAATATGGTCGCGCCAACCTCGAAACGATTGATGCCGCATCGCCCATCTTCGAAGGCTTCAAGAAAGGGTCGCAGGTGTGGATGAGCCATGGAGACACCATTACGGCTATTCCTGACGGCTTCCATGTAACGGGATCTACGGCCGACGTGAAATATGCTGCCTTTGCCAACGATGAGAAGCGTGTTTGGTGCGTGCAGTTCCATCCAGAGGTATATCATTCGTTGCAAGGAAAGTTGCTGCTCAAAAACTTTGTGGTGAACATCTGCGGAAGTCGTCAGGAGTGGAGCGCAGCCAGTTTCGTGGAAACGACGGTTAAGGAGCTAAAGGAACAAGTGGGCAACGACCGTGTCATCTTGGGCTTGTCGGGCGGAGTCGATTCGAGCGTCTGCGCAACTTTGTTGCACAAAGCCATCGGTAAAAACCTTACGTGCATCTTTGTGGATCACGGAATGTTGCGGAAAAACGAGTTCAACAAGGTGATGGAGGCTTACAATGGATTGGGGCTCAATGTCATCGGCGTGGATGCAAGCGAGAAATTCTTCAAAGATTTGGAAGGCGTTACCGACCCCGAGCAAAAGCGTAAAATCATCGGACGTGACTTCGTGGAGGTGTTCAACGCTGAGGCCAAAAAGATAACCGATGCCAAATGGCTGGCGCAAGGCACTATCTATCCCGACCGTATAGAAAGCTTGAGCATCACGGGCATGACCATCAAGAGCCACCACAACGTGGGAGGACTTCCCAAAGAAATGAAGCTGAAGCTTTGCGAACCTTTGCAATGGCTTTTCAAGGACGAGGTGCGCCGTGTGGGCTACGAGCTGCAGATGCCTGAACGTCTCATAAAACGGCATCCTTTCCCCGGACCAGGTTTGGCTGTACGCATTTTGGGCGATATCACACGCGAGAAAGTGCGCATACTGCAAGATGCTGACGATATCTACATCGAGAAGATGCACGACTACCAGATGCCCGACGGAACATCGCTGTACGACCATGTGTGGCAAGCTGGCACGGTGTTGCTGTCCACAATTCGCTCGGTGGGAGTGATGGGCGATGAGCGCACGTATGAACATCCCGTGGCTTTGCGCGCCGTCACATCGATGGATGCCATGACGGCCGACTGGGCGCGCTTGCCTTACGATTTCATGGCCGATGTGTCTAATGAGATTATCCGTAAGGTAAAGGGAGTGAATAGAGTGTGTTACGATATTTCGTCGAAACCGCCTTCGACCATCGAGTGGGAGTAGAAGACCGGACGGTTGTTTTGCAAGAATGACAATGAAGGTTTATACCCACTTTGGTAACGATGAAGAAAGTCGTCGTGATGAACTTATCCGTACCATCGAACATAGTGTGGAACGATTGAAGATTGAGGAGTTGGAAGCGCTCTACTATGATCTTGTGGCAAAGGATTATATACGAAATTGAGAAATAAACAGTCAAGCCCCTTCATGCAGGAGGGGCTTTGGCTTGCTTGCCCCGTTGATGAAAAATGCAACGATGATGGATGTGGCATGGCAGTCGTTGATAGACGGTAGGCCATCTCGGTAAGATATGAAGATTGACGTGAAATTGTTTTCATGCCTGTTTTTGGCAAGCTTGGCGGCAATGCCTTGTGTGCGTAGCATGGCAGGCGACTCGCTGCAGTGGAAACATTGGAGTGGGGCGGTTTCGGCGTTGCCAGGCAGAGTGATTGTTATGGACAGCTATCAACGAATGTGGCAAAAAGGCTTTAACAACATGGCCGCAGGGCTTGAGGTGGGCTACACGCCACTGCCTACCGACAGCGATGCCTTTGCCCGCGACTATGATTATCCAACCATCAGCATGGGGATGCGGTATCACTGGAACCATGGCGTTGTCATGCACAAGTCGAAAAATAGTATTGAGACAATGGCGCAAGAGGCCGACTACGACTCGCGTATGGGCAATGCCGTGTCATTGTATGCCACTTTTTCACGTCCTTTTTTTCGCACAAGACATTGGGCTGCCGACTATTCCTTGAGCTTCGGAACCACTTATTCGGCGCGCAAATACAATAAGGAAAACAATGTGGACAACGAGTTGATAGGGTCAAGATGGCTCATCTACTTCGGGGCGGGATTACATCTGACGTGGAACGTGGCCAAAAATTGGGGATTGCGCACCGGCGTGGATTATTACCATCATAGCAACGGGGCGTTGAACCGACCAAACAAAGGGGCTAATTTTGTGGCTCCTTCGCTGGGCATTGTTTATATGCCGTATTACAATGAGGTGGCTGACAAAAAGAAATGGATGCCGCATGACGCGTTCAAGCATTACTGGTATTTGAATCTGACGGCTGCTGCTGGTGCCAAGACGCTGGAGGAAGAATGGAAGAAAACACAGTATAAGACGCAGCCGGGACAGCCTGACTATCAAAAGGAACATTTCAAACTATATCCCGCTTATGCCTTTTCGGCAGATGTGATGTGCCGCTACCAGCGGCGATGGGCATCCGGGCTGGGTGTTGATTTGTTTTATGGTACCTATGCTTCACAAATCAAGCAACTTGACGACGCTGATGGATACGAAGTGAAACACTCGCCTTGGAGCTTGGGATTGGCAGGAAAGCACGAGGTGTTTTGGCATCAATTTTCATTAAGTATGGCACTCGGCGTTTATGTGTATAGATTTATGGGACATTCGGCCAATGGACTGGAAAAACCTTATTATGAACGCATAGGCCTGCATTATACTTTTGGCCGGTTGGGGGGATTGCAGATAGGCATTAACGTAAAAGCCCATTATTTAAAAGCTGATTACACGGAAATGTCGGTGGGATGGCCCATTCGGCTCTGAAAAACCACAAGAGGCGTCTTTCTCCATTAGGGAAAAGACGCCTCTCGACGATTGATGATGTGCTATTTTTTTTCTTTCAGCAAATCACGGATTTCTGTAAGCAACTTTTCTTCAGCGCTGGGCTCGGGGATAGGCTCGGCTACAGGTTCTTCTTTCTTGCCGTGAGCCAGTTTGTTGATGGCCTTGACCAATAGGAATACACAGAAAGCGATAATGACAAAATCGAGGAGGTTTTGGATGAAATTGCCATAATTGATTGTGGCGGATTGCATCTCGATGCCTTCTACGATTTTCTTTGCTGGAAGGGTGAACTTTAAGTCGGAGAAGTTGACACCACCGATGATCCATCCGATGGGAGGCATTATAAGATCATCGACAATGCTCGTCACAATCTTTCCAAAAGCTCCACCGATGATGACACCGACGGCCATGTCTACAGCGTTGCCTTTGACGGCAAACTTTTTGAACTCGTTAATGAATTTTCCCATAATGATAAACTGTGTTTTATAGAATTATTAATATTGTCTCATTGTCTAATCCTTTGCCTTCAACCCGTTAGCCTCTTTGTATATGTTGGCTATGTGGGGAAACATTGTTCGGCTGTTTGCCGCTAATCTGTTAGCTCGCGGAGCTTTGATAGGTTGGTGCGTATGGCAGCACCTTTCCGCGGTTTTCCTCAAGTAGTGTTGGCGCTTTGTTGGTGAGGCGCGATGGTTTGGATATGGGGGAATTTAAAGTTCCGTAGACCAACTGGGTGCTTGACGAAAAAGGATAGTTGTGTTGCGTTTGTCATGTCTGTGTTGCAGTATGATGTTGTCTTGTCGTTATGCTTCACACACCTCATTATAATAT
The DNA here is from genome assembly GCA_963656105.1 of Eggerthellaceae bacterium. Lineage (GTDB taxonomy): Bacteria > Bacteroidota > Bacteroidia > Bacteroidales > Bacteroidaceae > Prevotella. Next base: position 3,458 of record CAVKHW010000041.1, on the reverse strand, counting down.
ATTGCCTTTTTTAATTTATTTAATACTCAATTCGTCTGCAAAATTAAAAAAAATATTGTATCTTTGCACGCGAATAAAAGGAAAAACAAAGGATGATTCGTTGTTGAGGCATATAGCATGTTTTAATTTCGCAAGAATCTTTTTGTTTCGTATAATGAAAAGTTATATATTAACAACTATAAAAAAACAAGTAAAATGGCAAATGTTAAAGTAGCTATTAATGGTTTCGGTCGCATCGGCCGTCTCGCATTCCGTCAGATGTTTGAGGCTGAGGGTTACGAAGTCGTTGCAATCAACGACTTGACTTCTCCTAAGATGTTGGCTCACCTTCTGAAGTATGACACTGCTCAGGGCGGTTTCGCTGGCAAGTACGGCGAGGGCAAGCACACTGTCGAAGCAACTGAGAACTCTATCATCGTTGATGGTAAGGAGATTAAGATTTCTGCTGAGAAGGATGCTGCAAATTGTCCTTGGGCTGCAAACAACGTCGACGTTGTTCTCGAGTGCACCGGTTTCTATACATCTAAGGAAAAGGCTTCTGCCCACATCAAGGCTGGTGCCAAGAAGGTTGTTATCTCTGCTCCTGCTGGCAACGATCTTCCCACCATCGTTTACAATACCAACCACAAGACTCTGAAAGCTGAGGATACAATCATCTCTGCAGCTTCTTGCACCACCAACTGCTTGGCTCCTATGGCTGATACGCTGAATAAGTATGCCGCTATCCAGTCAGGTATCATGTCTACCATCCACGCTTACACAGGCGACCAGATGATTCTGGACGGCCCTCAGCGTAAGGGTGACCTCCGTCGTTCACGTGCCGGTGCTCAGAACATTGTTCCTAACTCAACTGGTGCTGCCAAGGCAATCGGCTTGGTTATCCCTGAGCTCAATGGTAAGCTGATTGGTTCTGCACAGCGCGTTCCGACTCCTACAGGTTCTACTACTATTCTTGTTGCTGTTGTGAAGGGCAAGGATGTTACTGTAGAGGGTATCAACGCTGCCATGAAGGCCGCTTCTAACGAGAGCTTCGGTTACAACGAGGATCAGATCGTTTCTTCTGATATCGTTGGTATGCGCTTTGGCTCTCTGTTCGACGCTACACAGACCATGGTTAGCAAGATTGACGACGACACTTATCAGGTGCAGGTTGTCAGCTGGTACGACAATGAGAACTCTTACACTTCTCAGATGGTTCGCACCATTAAGTACTTCGCTGAGATGAAGTAATACCGAAAGGTTTGCAATATAACGCCGCTCATTCTTTTATAGGATGAGCGGTTTTTTTGTTATTATTCTTGCCCGTTTCCAAGAATTTGGTTACATTTGCGACATGAAGATGGTAACAATACTTGGCCCCACAGCTTCGGGGAAGACCGCCATTGCAGCACGTTTGGCTTACGAAATTGGTGGAGAGGTGATATCTGCCGATTCGAGGCAAGTATATAGAGGCATGGATATCGGCACAGGAAAAGACTTGGCTGATTATTCGGTAAATGGCTTACCAATACCATATCACCTCATAGACATAGCTGATGCCGGCACCAAGTACAACCTGTTTCAGTACCAACAAGATTTTCATATCGTTTATAATGACATTCGTGCGCGTGGAGTAGTTCCTATTCTTTGTGGAGGTTCGGGTCTTTACATAGAAGCGGTGATAAAGGGATATGCCTTGTCGCCCGTGCCACAGAATCATGCTTTGCGTTCTATGCTGGAGTCAAAGTCACTCCCTGAGTTGACCGACATACTTGTGAAACTCAAAATAAAAGCAGGAGTGACAATGCATAACACAACGGATGTGGATTCTTGTCAACGTGCCATTCGTGCCATCGAGATAGAAACATATAATCTTGAGCATGCTACCGAATTGCGAAAAATGCCTCCCGTCGATTCAGTAATTGTGGGTGTTGGTGTGAATCGAGATGTAAGACGAAGAAAAATAAGTGACCGTCTTTCAAAAAGATTGCAGGATGGAATGGTTGACGAAGTGCGTGGCTTGTTGGAAAAAGGCATATCGCCCTCTGACCTTATCTATTATGGGTTGGAGTATAAGTACGTAACGGAATATGTAATTGGAAACATCTCCTATGAGGAAATGTACCGACAATTGGAGATTGCCATCCATCAGTTTGCAAAAAGACAGATGACTTGGTACAGGGGTATGGAACGTCGCGGATTAACGATACATTGGATTGATGGGCAACAGCCGCTTAATGTGATAATGAATGATATCAAATGCCTTATGGATTGATATTTTGCATAATTGAACTCATCTGTGAAAGAGTCAGTATTGCATGGCAAATGAACAAAATGTGGATCGGTTTCCTCTTTAGGGGATAGTGGAAAAAGAATAGTTTATGGAAGATAATCGTTGGGGAATTATTTATTGCCCGAAATCGGGCTTGTTCGGAGGATCTGTCAAGCGATGGACTAAGATTGAAGCCTGTCTAAAGGAAAATTGCATCTGCTACGACCATGTGACTAGCGAAAATACTAGCAGTGTTGACCGGCTGGTTAAAATGTTTGTAAACAATGGTTACCAAACCATCGTGCTAGTAGGGGGAGATAGTGCGCTAAATGATGCAGTCAATTGCCTTATGCAGTTTGAGAGGAGTGTACGTGACAACGTAACGTTAGGTATCATTCCAAATGGTGTCATGAATGACTTTGCTCATTTTTGGGAGTTTGATGAGGATAATTACGAGCAGACAATACTATGGCTCAAAGAACGGCGTGTGCGCAAGGTCGATTTAGGCTGCATTCGTTATACTAACAGAAAAGGTGAAGCCTGCCGCCGCTATTTTCTTAATTGCGTCAATGTGGGGCTCGTAGCATCTATTATGAATATTCGTAGACAGACGCGACACATACTTGGCTCGCGGTCGTTGTCGTTCTTTTTCTCTTTTATATTGATGATTTTCCAGCGGCTCGACTATCGTATGAAGATCAAAATTAATACCGATCGCATCGATCGTCGCATCATGACTATGTGTGTAGGAAATGCTTCGGGATACGGACAAACGCCAAATGCTGTACCATATAATGGATTGCTCGATGTTTCTGTTGTATATCATCCAGGTGTCACGCAGTTTTTTGAGGGCATTTATCTTTTCCTTAAAGGTAAATTTCTCAACCATCATTCTGTACATCCTTATCGCACGCGTGAGATAATAGTGGAACAGGCTGAGCATGCTTTGGTGGGCATCGATGGACGCTTGATGCACACTCCTGTAGGGGCTTTCCGTATTACTGTTGAGCAGGAGGTTATCAATTTCCTCATTCCTGAGTAAACGTAAGTTGCTATTAACTAACTAAACAAATATAAGGAAAAAGTACGTTCGTAATTTATGTAATGCTTTTGGGGGGATAATAATTTAGATTACGAAATAGAGTAATCTAACCTGAATAATTCATAGAGATAAAAAAGAAGCGTTGTTTTTTGCCACATTGACAAA
>CAVKHW010000040.1:0-23786 GCA_963656105.1 Eggerthellaceae bacterium | reverse complement strand
GGCGCATAATTCATTGTGACGTTAAAATATACGCCCCCTACAGGGGCCAAAGAATGGTGGCGCTGATAAATAGGGGCAAGCCCCTATCCTATAATATGCGCCCCTTTCAGGGGCAAAGGACAACAAGCCACGCTATGTAAAGTAAGCCCCAGATTATCCAAAACCTTATAAAGAGCATTCATTTAGCGTTTTACTATGTTAGACCAGTATTTTACCGGACACCATTATATTTAATTATTGCATCTGTCGACTATCATCGAAGGATGCAGGAAAACCATGTCCTTATTTGACATCGCTATGACATCTTTCAAAGGGAGTACATTATCTCGAGTAATATAATATACGATTCCTGTAAGACAGAATGTCTTTTACCCCATAAAATCATCGCTCATATCATTGCTGACAAAAAGCAAGATATGAGCGATTTCCCTTTTTCAGACAACACATTCACCGTGCGCGCCTTCCCCGGGGGCTCGTATGCCCGACCCAGAAGGGCAGCAAGAGGGCCGACCCCGCACGATGTCGGCGGGCCGGCCCCCTATGGTTGTTGACAGATGTCGTAAAGTGGTGTCGCGACTACTTGGCCGTCACCACCACCTTCTTGCCGTTGACGACATAGACACCGGCAGGCAGTCCGCCGAAGTCCTTGGCATGGCTGCGCACGCGCTGGCCACTGACGGCATAGATGTCGAAGGGTGCCGTGGCCTTGTCGCCGCTGACGCCGCTGATGGCTGATGCCGCGGTCACGGTGAGCTTGCCGTTGGTGTAGTCGAGGTCATAGTTGTCGGCGTCGCCGCCCTCCACGGTGATGTCGTAGACACCGACGGGCGACAGCTCGTCGGCCATGCAGGTGGCCGTGGGCTTCTCGTTGAGCACGCTCTCGTCCTCACCGTTCTTGAAGCCCTCGTAGCGCAGGGTGAACACGGGGTTGGCAGCACCCGCCTCGCGTGTCTGGTCATTGGCGATGACCTCGAGCGGCGCAGCCTTGATAATGAGGTATCCGTCCTCAAACTCCACGTCGTCGCCCTCGACGGTGCCTCGGCTGATGGTAACCTTGTAGCGTCCGACAGGCGAAGCCTTCGTGGCCTCGCATGACAGGACGGGTGTGCCCTCCACCTTGTCGCCGCTGACGGTATAGGCAAACTGCGGGTTGTCGTCGCCATACTCGCGCGAGACGTTGCGCACCTTAACCATGGTACCGAACTCCACGATGTTGGCGAAGTCCTTCCACTGTGCGAGCGAGCTGTAGCGTGTCTTCATGCCGGCGCGCACGCTGAGCTTGCACGACTCAGTGCTGGAGCCCGTGAAGACATCTGTGCCGCTGAGCTGCGGCACCTCCTTGGCACGCACCTTGAGCTGCTCGAGCGACCAGCAGTAGCCGAAGGCCTCCTTGCCGATGCTCTTCACACCGTCGCCGAGCGTGATGCTGCGCGTCATGGTGCATCCGGCGAAGGCATAGTCGCCGACGGCCGTCACACCCTGGGCCACAGTGATGTCGTCGCGCGTGAGGGGCACGGCGGCGATGAGACGTGTCTTGGCGGCATCATAGACGAGCGGTCCGTCGACAGCGAAATCGGCACCAGGCGTAGCAGTGAGCTTCACGGTGTGCAGCTTGTTGCTGTAGGCCCACACGGCGGTTCCGATGCTACTGACACCCGCCTCGGGGAAGACAATCTCCTCCAGCTTGGTGCCGTAGAACATCTTGTCGGGCAGTGTGTTGTCGGCAGCGATGGTGAGCTTCTTGTTCTTGTCGAGGCAGTAGTAGTCGGCACCCGAGGCGATGGTGGCCTGCCCCAGGTCGAGCAGGGACAACTGGCCGTGTGTGCGGTTGCCGTTCTCGTCGACGCCGGCCATCTCGCGGATGGTGCGTATGTCGGCGGCATTGACGGTGCCGCTGACCTTGAGCGTGTCGTAGTTGTAGAAATTGTCGGCATCGAGGAGCGAAGCCAGCGTACCCGGCGTCGTGACCGTGAGGTCGGCCGATATGCGGCTGACGGCAGGCTCGGGGTTGATGTTGATGATCATCTCCTGCATCTGGCTGAAGACGTAGCCTGCGGGCGGGTCAAGGATGGCCACGTCGTAGTAGCCGTTGTGCGAGCCGTCCCATCCCCAGTTGACGTGTACGAGACCGTCCTTGTCGTATCCGTCGAAGACGAAGGAGTGTCCCTCGCGGCTCTTGGTGAAACCGCCGTAGACGATGGGCATGTTCTGCGTGAGCTGGCTGTAGATGATGTCCATCCAAGCCTGCTCGGTGTAGTCGTCGCGCTCCAGGTACTTCACATCGGTGAGCCCGAAGTAGCGCTGCAGACCCGTGGCAAGCGTCTCGTGCAGGGCACCGCTGCCGCCCTGCGCGTCGGAACCGTACTCCATGTCGGCGGCCACGCCGAGGTCGCGCATCAGCATGGCCACGGCATCGGCCTCGGCATTGGTGTAGCCGTTGCCATAGGTGTCGATCATGTTGTTCCAGTCGTAGACCTCATGCTCGAAGTCGACGGAGATGGCCACGCCCGACGTCTGTCCGGAGGGGTAATAGATGGTCCTTGTCCCCATGCCGCTCTTGGGCCCCTTGTGGTAATAGAGCACCTGTGCGGTGGAGGTGGCGGCGCATCCCGTGAGACAGCGCCCCGTGCCGTCGGTGGCAATGGGGCAGAGGTTGTTGTAGGGAGCGTCCTGTCCCCAGGTGGTGGTCAGGAGCGGCGTGACGGCTTCGGGATACTTGGCCGTGTCGGGCTTCGTTGTTCTGGCCACGGCCTTGCCCTGCTTGACCTTGGCCGTCACCGCTTCGCCGACGGCAGAGAGCCACCATCTGAAGTTAGCATTGGTCGCCGAGGTGTCGTAGGGCCGGTCGGAGTAGCCGAGTACGGCGGGGATGAGGTCGTCGTTGGCTATGACGGCGAAGCCTCCCGCCGTGTTGCCGTAGACGGTGTAGGCGTCGGCCGCCTCGAGCTGCCTGATGCCCCGGGCCATCGCCTGGGCCTTGGCATCGTGGCGTCCGCCGCAGAGTGCCTGCTGTGCAGCCTGCAGCATCTGCTGGCCGGTGCGCTGTTTGGCACTGAGGGTGCCTGGCAGGAAGACTGCCAGACACACCGTTGTCAGTGCCGTCGTGATGGATATCTTACGGATGTTCATTGTCATTGTTCTGCTTCTAGTGTGAAGTGAAAACGAGAGTTATTTCACGATGACCTTCTGGCCGTTGACCACATAGACACCCTTCTTCAGCAGGTTGAGGTTCTTCACGTTGCGTGCCACGCAGCTGCCGTCGGTAGCGTAGACATCATAGGTCTTCGTGCCGTCGGTGACGATGCTGATGCCGGTAGGCGTGACAAGATTGGTGAGTGTGGCCTCCGACTCCTCAGTAGCGTAGACTGCGGTGACACCATACTGGTAGGTGTTCGCGTCGCCAGCCTCGATGCTGGTGTCGGTAAAGGTCGACACGCCGGCCTCGACGGTGCCCACGAGCTTGCCGTCGCGGTAGACGTTGTAGCCCTTCACCTTGCCTGCACCCTTGGTGTAGGTGATGTCATCGATCATGAAGAAGAACGGGTTGTCCCAGGTGTAGGTGTTCTGGTTGATGGCGAAATACTTGGTGCCGGCGGGCAGCGTGACCTTCACCTCCTGCCATTGTCCGCTGGAGACCTCGTAGCTGTCGCCCACCTTCTGGAAGGATTCGCGGCTCTTGTCGGTGGTGGAGGCGAGCACGTCGAAGGTCTCCTTGTAGGTGTTCTCGGAGTCCTTGTAGTTCTTCACCCAGAAGCTCACTTCCTGCTCGTCGCCCGAGAGCTCGGGACTGTAGAGCCAGTTGTTCTGGCTCACGTCGTAGCCGCTGTCATCGACGCGGTAGAGCGAGGCGAGATACTTGTTGCCGGTGTTGGCCTTGAAGTCGGGCACGGCGTCGAGCTGTGCCTCAGTGAGCCATCCGTTGGCGGGGTCAAAGAGCATGAAGCCATAGTTGGAACCCTGGTTGGGGAACGAGTAGTTGTCGAAGACACCGCCCGTTGTGCCTGCGTTGACAGCCTCGGAGGTGAAGCCGCAGAAGGTGTCCTGACTCCACGATGTGCCCTCCTCGAAGCTCTCGGTCACCATCGTGGTGGCTACAGCCACTGGCGTCCAGCTGACGACGACGCCGCCGTCGGTCGTGGTGGCACTGGCCGCGTCGGGCTGGGGCTTGGAGCTAGTGGTGTACTTCACTGTGGCCGACACGGTGTTGTCGTCCTCAAAGAGTTCGTAGCTGTAGTCGACTACAGCCTTCAGCTCCACCGACTCGTTCTGGTCGAGGATGTTGCTCTGGAAGTCGAAGACGACATCGGCAAAGCGGTAAGCGGCGAGCGGCGTGGTAATCTTCTTGCTCTCGACGAGCTTGTCGTTGGCGTAGAGGTTTACGGTGTACTTCTTAGCAGCGTTCTCGCCGAAGTTGTTCACTCTCACGAGCACCTGTGCCTGTCCGCCCTTGTTGATGCTCTCGGGTGCGGAGATCTCGGCGTTAAGGTCGTCGGTATGCGTGTCGCGCACGAAGAGGCGGTCGATGTAGATATCAGAGTAGGTGTCGCCTTGCACGGCAAAGTCGAAGGTGATGAAGCGCTCGCCTGCCCACTGGCTGAGGTCGATGCCTGCGGCCAGCCACTCGCCCTCGGTGCTCTGGCTGCAGTCGATGGTGCCTGCCAGGTGACTCTTGCCGTCGGGTGTCTCCACCTCGACATTGATCTTGGCATTGCCAGTGGCCTTGTAGTGGAACATCAGCTTGGGTGCCGTGGCACCGCCGAGGTTGATCTTTCCGGAGCCGAGGTAAGCGATGTCCTCCGCGTTGTAGGGCGTGACATGGAAGCAGCCGCCGTCGTTGTCGACCGACTCGGTGGAGAGGTCGAAGTCGGAAGAGCCCATGCCCCATGCCGACCAGAGGATGCCGTAGAACATGTAGTTCTTCACGCTGGCGGCAAACGGTATCTCGTAGGGCTTGCCGATGATGAACGAGGGCAGGGGTATGTATGAGCTCTCGCCGTAGCTGTTGGCAGCGTTGACATAGAACGTCTGCACCGTCTGCGTCTCACCGTCGTTGGTGTCGACGGCATAGTCGTAGTAGGTCTGAGCCTTGACATTGGCGATGGAGTCGTAGGTGGGATACCAGTCGGAACCGCCCTTCTCAGCGATGGTGTAGTTCATGTTCTGGGGATTGAGGTATCCGCCGTGCGTGCCGGCCTCAGGAGCCGTCCAGTTGAGACGCACCGACTTGTCGCCGGTCTCGGTGTTGCTCTTGACGGGAACGGTGGGAGTGTCTTCACCCACATAGACCGCCACGGGGTCGCAGAAGAAGCTGGCACCCTTGTCGTTGACGGCCGCCACACTGTAGACGTTGATGCCGTTGACAGCCGTGTTGTCGGTGAAGGACACCGTGGCGCCGGGAGCAGCAGCCGGGATCTCGGCCACGATCTTACCCGTGCGGCGCAGCTGGAAGCCCGTCAGCTTGTCGAGCGTGCCACCGTTGAGCGTCTTGGTGGGCGCGACGAAGGACACCGTCGTGCTGAGCGCACCGCCGGCGTCGGCAACGGCCGTGAGACCCACTACCTGCTGGGGTGCCTCCTGGTCCACACCGGCCGTGATATACACGTCGTCGACATAGATGCCCATGGCCTCGCTCTTCTCGGTGAGGGCGTGGAACCCGAGGTAGATGACCTCGTCCTTCGTGGCATTGATGACAAACGACTTGGTCTCGAAGTCGGACGACTTGAGGGTGGTCTCCTCCATGAGCGTCTCGGTCATGCCGGCAGCCGTAGGCTCGGTGCCGTACTTCACCTCCACTTGCTCGGCGTACCACTTGGACCATCCCTTGATTCTGAACGACACGCGGTACTGGTGGTTGGCCTTGAGCTGGAGAGCCGGGCTGACCAACCAGTCATCGAAGTCAGCCTTATCCTCACCGCGCTTGATGACGGCCGCACCGTCGTAGTCGTTGGCCATGCGCGGCTCGTCGAGCGCCCATGTCACGTTGTCGTTGCCGCTGTCGATGACGGAGAAGTAGGCCATCTCGCCTTCATCGTCGAAGCCGTCGCTGTAGGGCGGAGTGATGGGCGATCCGTAGGCCACATAGTTGCTGACCAGCTCCTTGCCCGCCACGCCGTGGTTGTCGGGTGTGATGCCGTAGGCGTAGGTCTTGTATTCGCCCTCGGGGAGAGTCTCCTCGTAGGACGTGCCGGTGTAGTTCTCTGCCACCACGTCGCCGCCAGGATAGCGCTTGACGGTGTAGGTCACGCCTCCCACATATCCGCCGTTCTCGCCAGCGGTGGGAGCTTCCCATGTCACAGTCACCTTGCCTGTGGCAGCGTCGACGGTGGTCTTCGCATTGCCCGTAGAGACGGGCACGTCGAAGCCTGCATAGTAGCGGCTCACGAGCTTGGGACTGTTGCCCTCGCCGTTGGCCACGAGCACGGTGATGTTGTTGTAACCCTTCTGCAAGGTCACCTGCTGCCTGACGTCGGCGCCCGGTGTGGTCTCGCCGGAGGCTATCTCGGTCTTGTCGAGCAGAATTGTGTATTTGAGTTTCTCGTCGGTGAGCTTGCTGCCGCCGAAGGTCTGTGTCGGAGCCTTGAAGCAGATGTCGCCCGTGAGCGCACCTTCCGTGAAGCTGAAGCTGAGATCGGTGGCTGTGGCGGGTGCTCCGTCGGCAGCCTTGGCCTTGGGAATGGTGAGGAGGGCGATGTTCTCGTTGTTGGGGAACTCGCCGATCTCAGTGAGCTGGCCAGTGGCGAGGTCTACGGTGTAGAGGGTAGACTTCTGCTCGGCATCCACGCAGTCCCAGTAGAAGGTATTGGTGCTCTGGTCTATCTCGCCGCTCTGGTAGTAGTAGGAACCGTCGCTCAGGGTGAGCTGCTTGCCTGTGGAGCCGACGAGGGTCTCTTCGGCCGTGGCGGTGTCTATCTTGTAGAGGTTACCGTCGCTGGCCACGCCGTAGAGCGTGTTGTCCTTGGTGATACCCATGGCCACGTAGGCATGCTTCAGACGGCCTATCGTGGAGCGTGTCTTGTTGGCATAGTCGGCCACGCCGAGCTCGAAGGTCGCACCGTCGGCATCGAGGAAGCAGCCGTAGACGGTGCCGTCGTCGGCGATGGCGGTCTCGTTGGCCACGAGCGTGTAGTCATCGAGGCGTGTCTCCTGTAGCATGGTCCAGGTGTCGGTGTCATACTTGTAGAGATACACCATGTCGATGCCCCAGAAGCTCTGGTACATCACGAAGTAGAGCTCGTTCTCTATCCATGACCCCGCACCTGTGGCACGGCAGAAGTCGTCGCCGAAGAGTTTTTTGGTGGCGCGTGTCTTGGTGTCGAACGAATACATGCCATATTCCACATTGTCGCCCCAGGTGCTGTCGAAGAGCACGTTACCCCAGAGGGTCTTGGTCTCTCCGTTGTTGGCTCTGAGGATGAAGGTGTTCTTGCCGGCCTGGTTCATCTTGATGCCGGCCTCGATGTTGCGGTTCAGGCGCACGATGCTGTCGTGCTTGGCCTTGGTGGGCAGCAGACGCTGGTGGAGCAAGGGATGCTTGGCCTTGGACTCTGCCAGCCGAGCCTTCAGCTCAGTTGCCGTCACCTTGTGGGGCGTAGAGGTGATGAAAGACGCCAATTTCTGAGCTTGCGCCTTAGCGAAGCCATACGGAGCGAGCGAGAGCAAGGCTGCTCCTATGATACTCACGGGGTACTTAGGACTCATAAAAAATGATGTTTAAGAATTATGTAAACAAAAAAAATATCGGTTTCTTGGGGATGTGACACCATGGGCTGTGCCAGCTATCTTGCCAGCACTTTGCGTGTGGTGTTGCCATGGCGCTCGATGACGAGGCCGATGTGGGATGTGCCGGGAGCCAGACGGCGGCCGGCGGCATCATAGCGAGCAGCCTCAGCAGAGGCTGCCGCACCAGCGGCAGAAAGGACGGGCGTCTGCATGCCCGTGGCCGGCGCAAGCGAATAGGTGATGGGGCCGTCATCGGGATGGTGCACCACCACCATCTCGTGGTACATGCAGTACTGCTCGCTGGGCGTGTAGGCCGTGCACTCAAGGATGTCGAGCGAGAAATAGCCGTCGCCCACGCCGCTATAGCCCCAGTTGACACCCACATATCCGCTGGCATCGTAGCCGTCGAGCACGAAGGCGTGGTAGCTCATGTTGTAGGTGCCGTTCTTGTCGGACGCACCGGAATAGAGCAGCGGGTGGCCGAGGCCGAGCTCACGGTAGACCACGTCGCGCCATGCCTGGTCGTCGTAGTTGTCGTTGGTGGGAAAGTCCTTGTAGCCGTAGTACTGGGTGACGTAGCCGAAGTGGTCGGCCAGTCCGCGTGCGGCATCGGACAGGTAGGCTCCGCTGCCGTCGATGCCGTAGGTCATGCGGGTGGCCACGCCGCAGTGGTACATGAGCGTGGCGACGGCGAGCTTCTGCGCCACGGTGTATGTCCCGCTGTAGGATGCTATCATGTTGTCGTAGTCGTAGTGTGCGGCCGAGAAGTCGACGTCATAGGGATGACGGTTGTAGTAGGCGGTGTCGCGGCCGATGCCTGTCGCGGGGTACTTGTAGTAGCGCATGATCTGGGCCATGGCCGTGGCCACGCATCCCGTGTAGCAGTATCTGCCGGTGCCGTCCTTGGGGCATTTGGCCCAGTAGGGGTTGTCCTGGTTCCACTTGGTCTCGATGAGGTGGCTCACCGAAGACGGGCAGTCGGCCGGCACGGCGGTGCTGGCTGCACGCGGCGCGGCCTGGGCGGCGTTGCCCGCGAGCACCGCGTCGGCGAGGGTGAGGTACCACTCAAGTGCGGGATTGGCGGTTGTGGAGAAGGCCGACGACGGTGAATAGCCGATGACGGGCGCGTGGGTGTCGTCGTTAGCAATGACGGCAAAGCCCCCACCGGCATATCCCATGACCGTGCAGGTCTTGGTGGCGGCGAGGGTGCGGAGGGGTGATGTCGCGGCGGTGCGGCTGTGATGTGGCTGTGCGGCGGCGATGACCGCGGCAGCGATGCGTGTGATGTCGGCTTGTGTGCGCTCCTTGGCCGTGACGGCGGCGGGTGCCAGCGCCAGAGCGAAGAGCAGTAGGAGGGCTGTGTGCTTATTCATTGGCAAGGATGGGTGTCGTGTATCTCGTGTATCGGTTGGGGCAGGCATGGCGAGCGATGCCGTCCGTCATGCCTGCCGGTTGGAGTCTGTGTGCCGGGCGTGCTATTTCTGCGTGAGGACGGTGCGTGCATCACTCTCGATGTAGTAGTAGCCGCCGTACCAGGCGGTGTAGTTCTGGAAGGTGATGACGAGGTCGTCGGTGAAGGTGGCCACGACGGGTGTGGTGCTCGACGAGACATCAGCAAACGTGTAGTAGGTGTTCCACACGGTGGGCTGCACGGTGATGGTCTTGGCCTGCAGGTCGACGGTGGCGGTGAAGTCTTCCTCCCATCCGTAGAAATTGCTGATGGTGACGGTGGTGTCGTTGACCTTGGTGATGGTCACCTCGTCGGTGCGGTTGACCTCCTGTAGCGTCCAGTCGGACGAGAAGTAGTCGTAGGACGAGGTGACGGCAGCGTAGGTGCCGCAGAGCTTGTCGACGGTGACATCGGTGTCGCCGCCCCAGTCGAAGACATCGTAGCCGCCCTCGCCAACCTCGTTGCCGTCGGCGTCGTAGACGATGGCATAGAACCAGACCTCGCCTTTCTGCTTGCCGCCCTCGAAGGCCGAGTAGCCGCCGCTGCAGTACATGCCGAGGTCATACTGCGTGGTGACCCACACATACTCGTAGCCGCCGTAGCTCTGCGTGCCGATGGGCTTGATCTCGTTGTTGTTGTCGGCATCGACGGAGAAGGTGATGTCGAGACCCTTCACGCCGTAGGGTGCCTCGATGGTGTAGGAGCCGTCGTCGTAGGCCACGATGTCGGCCGTGAACTTGTTGTTGCCCTCCGGGAGGTTGGCGGCAGTGTAGGTGCCGGTCTGGCGCCACAGCTCGGCCTTGGTGCGTTCGAAGGTGAACTCGAAGGGCTCTGAGTCGGCATAAAGTTCATCGTCGCTGGTTGCAATGAGCGTGATGGTGTATGTGCCCCTTTCGAGTCCAGTTAGTGTTACACTATTAGTTGATGTGGTACCTGCGATGCCATTGCTGAGCGAGTATTTGTAGCCCGAAGCATGCTCAACAGCTGGCCAAGTAATAGTGACACCACCTGATACGGTAGATGCAGATGCAGAAGTAGGTGCTACAAGAGGAATCTGCTCGTTGGTGGTAGCAGTGATGGTGGCTATGGGTGAGGTGGTGTACTTGCCATCGATGGGCGAGAAAGCCCATACTTTCAAGGTATACTGCGACTTGGGTTTTAGACCTGTTGCCACCACTGTTGTGGTATTGGTGACATCGGCGGTTATCTTTTCACCTACAGAATCATAAAGCTCGTAGGCATACTGCGATGCACCCTCCACGGGATCCCAATTGAATACGATGGAACTTACGGTCTTCGAACCTTCAGTGAGTGTTGGTGATGGCAATGGAATCTTGGCCTCGTCTGAACTGCAAGCAGTGAGGCTTGCCATTGCCAACAGAGCAACTGCCACAAGTAGACAGAGTCTGAATATGGTTGACTTATATGGATTGTTCATGACTGATATTTCGTTTGTTATAATGAATTGTAGTGGCTGGTAAGATATTATTCGTTGTCAAGCATACCGTTCCAATATCCGAAGAGATAGGTGTAGCCCGACTGCGTACCGTCTGTGTAGTAAACGTAAGGTACAAGGTAGAGCGAGTAGGTGCTGCTGGAACCACGAAGGTCGATAGATGCGTAGGTCTCGGATGTGATGTCGTAGTAGAAATTGACATAGTTGATGCCCAACTTGTCCTCGCCGTCAGGATACCATGAAGCATAGTCTTCGGTCTCGGAATCGTTCATCAGATACCAGTAAGAACCGCCGTAAGGATCCATGAGGTAGTGATTGTAGGGCTGGAAGGAGCCATGCCAAGTGGAGCGGTCGTTAGCGTTGAAATTGTCGAGCGAATACGACGAGCTGTCTTCCTTGTCTTGAGCCACAATACAGAATTGCAGGTCGATGCCCGATCCGAGCCAGTTGCTGATACGGAAGCGGTTTTGTCCTTCAAGCCAATAGATATCCGATTTGGATGATGCAAATTCCGACTTGTACCATACAAACTGGGCTGCATCGACAATCTTCACCCATCGTGCCACGAGCACTTCGTAATTGAATACAGGCGAACCGTCGGTCTCAGCATAGGGATTTGTCATGGCTTCGGCCAGATGAATGGTGAAACGGTAGGTGGTTTGCGTTTTCACACCGCTACTCTTTACAGTGATGGTCGTCTCTGCTTTACCGTCCTCAAAGACTGCAGAGTCGGGGATGGCAAACACCGAGTCAGCTTTGTCCACGATAATGGGCACAGCCAAACGCCCGTTGGCGTTAGTGCGCTTCACGGTGAGTTTTACATCTGGATTACTGGCATACTCGTCGGGTGTGAGCAGACTGCTGGCAGTGTTCGATGCTGCGAAATAGGCACCAGGGTTGTCGGCCGGCACTTTCGATGCCCATTCATAATTGTCATCGCTCGAGCAGGCCGCTAAAGCCATTACTGAGGCTATGGCAACGAACGTATATAGTATGTGGGTTATCTTTTTCATTGCTAATTGTTATTATTTTGTTGATGATTAGACTGCTTTTTGAGCCAACGTGTTTATTCAGCAGTGATAGCTCCTGAAGGATTGGGACCCACCACGACGGCTGGATTTTGGTCTTGTTCGGTCTCAGGAATCATATAGTTCATCCATGGTGCCACATAACCGTCATATGAGTTGAGCTGCAGCGAACTGGCGTAGTTCGTTCCTGAGTAACGTCTTATAACGGGAAGGTTTAGACGTTTGTAGTCGAAATAAACAAGTCCTTCACCCCAAAGCTCCACACGACGTTGTACCATGAGGGCGGTAATGAAATCGTTCATAGTGGTAGCCTTGCATGTGTAAGATCCATCGGTGTAGCGGTTGGCGTTTACCCATTGTTGCAAAGCACTCGCAGCTGCGCTGACGCCCTGTGTATGTGCAATGGCTTCAAAATAGTCGAAATACATCTCCTCCACTCGCATGAGAGGCAACGAGGCAACGAGTCCTACGGTGAGATCATCGAGATTGCCGCTTCCTGGGCGGAATTTCAGATTGCAGTAGGCAGGCAGAGATGCCCACTTCGTACCGCTCACGGCGGTGTTGTAGCCGTCGGGTACGGTAGTCTTTCCAGCATCGCCAGGTGCTATCCATGATGCGCGCCGCCAATCGCTGGTACCGATTTTGTCGTAAAGCGTCTTACTTATGCAGCGGTACGAGTTGTACATGGTTACGCACATGCCCCAGTCGGCCTCTGATGCCATCCATCCAAGGAAGGTGTACCATGGAGACTCGTTGATTTGTTCGTTGCTATTAATTAATGTGCCGAACATCCAAGCATCGTTGGCTGTGTTGAAACCAGTGGTGGCGTTGCTCCATTGCTCTTGCGTAAGGGGTTGGTAGCCACCAGCAGCAATGGCTTTTTGCGCATACTCTGCCGCCTTGGCATAGCAATCGGCGGCTGAACTGATGCCAAGCTTATCGTAGCCGTCGGCTGCGCTTTCAGCCGCAATCTGCTTCTCGAGATCGGCAGAGCTTTGTTCGAAGCGCGAAGCCATTTCAAGCCACAGCCTTGTCTTCAAGCCATAGATTACACTTTGATCCATATACGCCTTGTGCGACCGGGCGTATCCGTGAAGGCAGGCCTCCGCACGGTTGAGGTCGGTCATGATAAAGCGGTACATTGTATAGAATGGTGCGCAGGGGTTGTTATAGAGCTGCTGCTTGGTGGTGGAGTCGGTAACGATGGGTACCGTAATGCCGTAGCTGCCAAGCGAGTCGGCCAGTGCATCAAGGCTCTTCACACCTGTTTTCTTGTACTCGAAGAGGCGTGCCAAGTCGAGATAGAGCATTGCACGGTATCCGTAGCCCTGTCCGAGGTACTGGTTGGCAGCAGTGTTGCCGCCGTCGACCGCCTTCTTGCCGATGCCCACCACGTTGTTGGCATTCTTTATAAAGTTGTAATAGTAATAGTACGAGTAGTAATAGGCATAGCGCAACGATGATGCGTCTTCCGTGTAAATCCAGTAGTTGTAACCGTTGTCACTCATAGGGAAATCAGCGCAGAGCAGGTCGCGCATATACATCTGGCAGGGATATCCCCAGTCCTGTGTGTAGTAGGTTGAACCATACGTGTTCCAAGTAACGAGGAACGAGGGCAGCGAATTGGCCAAATACTGCAGCGACTTGCTGTCAGACTGTATCTGCTCGGGCACCGCCTCGTCCTTTGGCGTGGTCTCGTCGATGCAGGCCGTTTGGCAACCGAGCGTCAATGTGGCACAAGCAGCGAGCAGTATGTTCTTGGTATGTCTTTTCATGTTGTGTGCTTTTATGTTGTTATTGTTGGGATGTTTGTAGCCGGTATTAGAACTGCAAGGTAATGCCGCCCGTGAACGTACGAACCTGCGAGTAGCTTGTTTCCGACGATGAACCCCAGAAACTGCTGCGTGGGTCGAATCCCTTACGCTTGCTCCAATAGCATAGATTTTCGCCAGAGGCATATATGCGCACGTTGGTCAGCCCGAGCTTAGAAGTTAACTTACGTGGCAGTGTGTAACCTATGTTGATATTCTGTAGTGTAAGCGTTGATGCGTTGGTAAGGAAGCGGTCGGAAGTGATATTCGAACTGGTATCGTTGTCCTTCACGGCGTACTGGAAACGCGGTATCTGACTGCTGGTGTTGGTTTCCGACCAAGCCTTAAGCTGGTCTTTGTGAATAGAGAAACCGGTGTTGCCCGATGAAGGATTGCCCATGAGCGATTGATATCCGTAGTCGATAGCCTTGCCGCCAAGCGAGTAGTTGAAGGTTACGGAGAGGTCGAAACCATAGAGGCTAAGCGAAGAACTGAAACCGCCGTAGAGTGACGGGTCGGCACTGCCACAGTTGAAATAGGAGGCAGAAGTGCTGCTGGTCGTAGTGGTAAGTTTGCCTGTGGTTTCATCTTTCACGTACCACATCGATTGTCCTTCGTCGTTGACACCGGCATAACGTTTCAAGCGGAAAGTGTGGAGCGGAAGTCCTTCTCCGACGAAGTAGGATCCGTTCACATATCCTGCGTGTCCCTCAAGCACACTACCCTTGTTGTCGGGATGCAGTTTGGTGATCTTGTTCTTGTAGTGTGTGGCGTTCAGGTTGATGGTCCAATTGATGTCCTTGGTTCGCACAGGAATGAAATGCAGGTCGACCTCAACGCCATTGTTTAGCATGTCGCCCACGTTGTCGTATGATCCTGCATAACCGCCCGAGAAGGGTACGTTGACGAAACAGAGCATATCTGTGGTTTTGCGCGAGAAGAACTCTACGCTACCCGTAATGCGCTGTTTGAGCAGTTCGAACTCGACACCAATATTAAAGTTGGAGTTGGTTTCCCAAGTGATGTCAGGATTTCCCACCGTATCTTGCACGAAACTCACCTCCCCGTTGAAGTTGGTGATGTAATAAGTATCGGTGTAGCGGTAATTTCCGATGGCATCGTTACCTTGTTGTCCCCATGAAGCCTTGAGCTTGAGCATATCAATACCTTCCACGTCGAACCATTTTTCTTTGGTGATGATCCATGCTCCGCCAATGGAGTAGAAGTTACCCCAGCGGTGGTCGGGATGGAATCGCGACGAGGCATCGCGTCTGTACGACAATTGGCCGAAATAGCGTCCATCATAGTCGTACATCAGGCGTGAGAAATAGCCCTCGGTGTTATAGTCGCTCGATGAACCTCCGTTGTGCAGTTCCTTAACGGCAGCGTCGAGCTCCTGGGCGTCGAAATAAGAGAACATCTGCTGGCGCGAACCGTAGAGATAGTTGTAATTGTATTTGTAATTTTCATGTCCGAGCATTATCGTGGCGTTGTGTTTGCCGAATGCGCGGGTATAGTTGACTATCTGCTGGAAGTTGAGCGTGTAGGTTTGGTAGTTGTACTTGTCAATCTCGCCGCCAGGTGTGGTGGTCACGGTATTACCGTAGAATGCCTGTACGGTGGAGGTGTTTTTCCACTCGTTGTTGGTCACGGTGCCGTTGAGTGTAAGCTTCAGTCCGTCGATGGGTGTGATATCGGCATATCCGTTGAGCGTCACGACGTTGGCAAAAGTGTTGTTAGTGTTGAGCGAGTTTGTCTGCAGTGGGTTGCGGGCAGGCTCCAGATAGGATGGGCGGTGCACGCCGGCATTTTCTCCTGCACCATAGTCGTACATGCGTCCGTGCTCATCGGTCATGATGTTGCCGTTACCATCGCGCAGATACACTGGATAAATAGGTGCGAAGCGAGTTGTGATGTCGAAGAGCGACTGCGAACCGTCGCTCACATCGTGCTGGTTGGTGTGTGTGAAATTGACGTTGGCACCCACTTTCAACCATGGCTTTGCCTGATAATCGGCCTTCACGCGTGCGGTGTATCGGTCAAAGTCGGAGTAGTCGACCACGCCCTCATTCTTCAGATAGCCCAACGAGGCGTAGTAGGTCATCTTCTGTGTGCCGCCTGATATGTTGAGGTTGTACTCCTGTCGCAGTCCGGTGCGGAAAGCTTCGTCCACCCAGTCGTCGGGTGAGAGGGTGTAGTATTGTCCGTTGTAATAGACACGGTTGCCGAGCGAGGCATTGGGGTTCAGTCGACCATTGGTGCCCACAAGATACTCACCCTGCGGCACGCTATACACGACGTAGCCCAATCCGCCCTGATCGCCTGTGAGGCCGATGGTGTTGTTGGCGGCTACATGAGCTTCGTAGGCCGACATGCCCTTGTCGCGCACATTATAGTTGTAGAGAGCTTTGTAGTAGGTTTCGTAATAAGCTGCCGGGTCGGTGATGCGGTCGTAGTCGACCGTGGCGCGGCTGTTCGATCCCCATTTGGCGTCGAATGTGATGGTGGCTTTCTCGTTGGCTCCATGCTTTGTGGTAACCATAATGACACCATTTGCTCCGCGTGCGCCGTAAAGTGCATTCGATGCTGCGTCCTTGAGCACCGTAATACTTTCCACATCGTTTGGATTGAGGTTGTTCCATCCACCGTCGTAGGGAGCGCCATCGACAATAATAAGGGGCGATGTGCCTGCATTGATTGAGCTGAAGCCGCGTATGGCAAACGACGGGGTTGATGTGGGCGAACCGCTTGTGTTGGTCATCTGCACACCAGCCACCTCACCCTGCAGTCCGCTGAACACGTTGGTGAGTTGTTTCTTGTCGAGTATGTCGGCCTTCACCACTCCAGCCGAGCCCGTGAACGACGACTTCTTCTGCTGTCCGAAGGCCACTACGAGCACCTCGTCGAGCTGTTCCTGCGTGGGCTTCATGCTTACGCGCATGCCGCTGCCAGCCTTTACGCTTTGCGGCTCCATGCCCACGAAGCTCACCTCTACGGGAGCGCCGGCCTTTACACTGGCGGGAAGCGAGAATTTGCCATCCACATCGGTTGCCACGACTATGTGTGTGCCTTTCACCTTCACTTGGGCTCCTACCAGCGGCTCGCCGTTCTCGTCGACTACCGATCCGTTGTAAGCACCCGTTGACTGCGCCATCGCTTCGGCCGAAAGAGCCAGCAATACGCCTGCTAAGAATGTTCGTACTCTCATATTATAATAATGTCTGTTACCTGTTGCGTGGCGGCAAGCTCACCACCCTAAATTTGTAATACAAATGCAAAAATACTATAAATGCTTTAAAAATTCAAATATAGAATTAAAAAAATGCAAATAAACCTTCAAAAAGCCATCAATTTATCTTTGCAACTTAACAAATGTATCACATACACTCTATTTTCGCACAAAGTGTAACATTCCGCACGAACGCACACCTTTCACTTTCCGCTTTGCGCCCATCCGCGGCAGCGCGCGTTTGCTTCCGCTTTTCGGCACCATTAGGCCAGCGTCAGGAAACAGTGCTCCGCGCCATGTCTTAACCGTCAAGGGAGCGCTTCTGCCTGGTGTTTGGCAGAGGCGCTCCCTTGGCGGTTGAAGAGTCATTCAGTTCCTCTCTCATCATAATTTTAAGCTACCTATTATTCACAATGGCCAGCGTAAAGGGCATCGATTGGGAATATCAAGTCCCAATTCTTACCCCAGACGATATTACCGAATTCTATTTTGAATTTCTTGAATTTCTTTTCGTCAAGATAGCAATTATATTGCGGATGGGGGTGCTTTCGTATGAAGCCTCCAACATTTACGGTCTTGCTGCTCCCGTCGGAGAAAGTAAGACAGACACTCAACGGCGCCACATACTTGGCTGACAATATTGTGATGTTCATATTTTTTTGGTTATTTTTGTAGAGCGGACACGTTTTTTGAATACAAAGAAATTAACCCATTTCTCCACAATGTTTTTATAATACTTACTTACGAAAGCTTCCGCCACAGCTATGTCTTTTTCACACAAGGGCGGTGTTTTGTTAGATTGCCGTCGTCGGAGTTCTTTGAGATTGCCATTCTCCATAATAATTTCGAATATGGCTTCATGTCCGTCCTTCATTACATGCACATGTATAGGTTCATGTTCATTGGAATAGAAGAGAAAAATGAATCCGAAATATTCATATATTTTAGGCATTGTCAATCGTTTTTATGTTTTTGCAAATATAGACAATACGGATGAATTGTGCAAGGCTACGTCTATTTTTCTCTTCTGTTAACGCTTTGTTGCATAGATTAGCTTTCATGATGCATAGGTGATGAGCTTCCGCTTTGCGGCACCATTAGGCCAGCGTCAGGAAACAGTGCTCCGCGCCATGTCTTAACCGCCAAGGGAGCGCTTCTGCCTGGTGTTTGGCAGAGGCGCTCCCTTGGCGGTTAAGCTTTGTGTTTGGCAAGCACACATCAAGTAAGAAACCTTGTTGAGACAGCTGGGGGTGTGCTGATGGCTTGCCTAAACCGACGAAGATGGCAGCTTTATTTCACCACAATCTTCTTTCCGTTACGCACATAGATGCCCGGCTGCAGCCGTTGGATCGATGTGCCCACCCGCTGGCCGTTGATGGTATAGACCATGGCATCGGCTGATTGTGGGCTATCGTTTACCGTTTCGTGTATGCCTGTGGCATAGTTGTGTATGAAGTCGAAGGAGATGACACCGTTGCTCTCGGCAATGTTGACCAACGCTTTGTCCACCTTATGGTATTTGTTATTGATGGCCGACTGTTCGTTGTTTCCGGCATACCAGCAGAAATTGGGCAGCCCGGTGTTGTCGTTCAACGCCGTTACATTGCTTGTGCCAGGGAAGGGGTCGCCCGCAAGGTTCTCAAGATAAGGTTGCATTTTACTCACGAGATAGGATGACAAACAAGTTCCGTCGGCCGGAACCACGGCCATTCCGGGCTTGCCCGGTTCGTTGTTGAGACGGGTGCCGGAGTTGATGACGTTGTTGCCCACTTCGTTCACATGATACACCAACAGTCCATGGCCGGGCATCGATCGGTTCCATCCGGTTTTCTGGATGTTTTCCAACAGGAAATATTCGGCTGGTTCGTCGTTGTTCTGAATCTTGTAGACCACCCCGCCTTGCTCAGTGGTTTGGCTCATCTCCACCCCGTTTTGACTTGTGGCAAGCGTCTGAATCTCTACCGGCCACTCCATCTGCATTTTCTCCCATGCAGTGTAGGCCGCAGGCCGGAAACCGTTGTAGACGTACTCGCCGCCGTCCATCAAATCCCAGTATTCCATTTCTTGGTTGTTGACGTAGGCTTTGCTTACGGTGGGGTAGATGTCGGGCAGTCCCATGGCGTGCGACAGCTCGTGGCACGTCACTCCGATGCCTGCAATCATCCAGTTGGTAGAGGTGTTGGATACATGCAGCGGAGTGAGTTCGCCTGCCATGCTGTATCTGTTGAGGCTCATGCCCTTGAAGGTGCCGCTTACCGTTCCGGTCTTTGCCCACACGGATGTGCTGTCGCCTCCGTAGTTTTGGCCACAGCCAGCATAGATGATATAGACGCAGTCGATGCGGCCGTCGCCGTCGTTGTCGTAGACGGTGGCATCGGCTATCGAATCGACGAGAAGGCTGAGGGCGTCGCGGACAAGCTCCTCCGGCTTTTCGCCGGTCGACGATACATTGCTGCTATTACCATAGTAAGCTCTGGTTTGGGGCACGGTTACCGGTCCGTACACATCGAACTGGGGCTTGAACTGGCCGCTGCTCATGCTGCTGAAATACTGGCTCACGCTACCCAGATTACGATAGTTGCCGTTGCCCAGATCCTCAGGCGTGCCTTCATGGTTGAAGAATTGGTCGAAAGCCTTCTTCGGTTGGTTGGCGATCATTGCGGTGTCGGCAAAGTTCACGAGGACGGTAAGGATGCGGGGTGTTCCTTTATGGGTCAGATAGGAATCAGACGGCTTCCCCAGTGCTTTATGCGATCCTTGCGCGTCGCGGTGTTCCGGACGGCGGGCCAGATTGAATGCCGCAGCGCCATCTGCGTCGAACACGGGTGCAGGCACTTGGTTGCCCCACTTGTCGGTTACGGTGTGCTGCGCCCAAGCAAGTGCGCTGGTCAGACACAAAGCAGCTGTGATGATAATCTTCTTCATGATAGTTTTCGTTATGTATTGTCGTTTGCGGAGTGTTCAAAATAATACTGGCCTTTGCGCCGGGTGCGTCCACCGTATTCGATGGCGTGCCGCGGGCAGTGATGATAGCAGGCGAAGCAGGTCAGACAGTCGCCGTTGTGCTGCCATTGGGGTAGACCATCGCCGCCCATCTTGATATCGTTGACGGGGCACACCTGCTGGCATCGCCCGCAGCTGATGCACCGTGCAGCGTCGGCGTGGAACGGCTTGTCGGTAATGAGGCAACGGGTGAAGATGCCTCCGATGAGCCGCGAGTTGATGCGTGGCCAACGGCCTTTGTCGAGGTGGCGCACCCCTTTCTCGCGGTTGACGACGGCGGTCAGGAACGTCTCCATGCGTGCGGCCGATTGTTGCTTCTTGTCGCGCTCTTTCTTGGGGGTGTCCACATCCATAAAGGGCAGTCCGACATACGACTCAGGCATGATGAGCGAGAAGGCCGCGTCGAGCGGCAGGCCAATGGCTTGCAGGTCGCTGGCAAGTATTTCGATGGTCTCGCCGATGTTGTCGCCGGCCGTACACAGAGCATACACATAGTGTCCGGCGGCTTGCAGACGGAGCTGCGACACGAATCGGCGCACCAGCAGCGGCGGACGCCAGCCATGAACGGGAAAGCAGAATCCGATGCGCTCGCCATCGGCCAGATGGAACGAGGAGGGTTCTTGCATGTGGTCGGGAATGAAGACCAGCTGCTCGTGGGTGGCTTCGCTCAACAGTTGCGCCGCCCAACGCGTATTGCCCGTGCCTGAAAAATAGAATATCATGTGTGCAAAATTATGAAAAAAATGGCACATACTGCGGCTTGCGCAACTATAAATAACTCAAGTTTCGGATTTATCGTTTAGCAAGTGTCCCCGAAGGGGGACGTTTATCCAAGCATTAATACCCAAATCCGAAGCTTCAGTAAATAAGGTTGTTTCAACCTACTCTGTGTCTTTTCTGTTGATTTTATCACAACATCCTTGTATCATGTTGCGTATTTGCGCTATGCGTGCTTTCTTGTCGGGCGTGAAGTGCGTATAGTAATACCATGCGCTTTGCAGGTTGTCGAGCGCGTCGATCCATTCCTCGCGAAAGGTGTGTATGAGGCCTATCTTGTAATAGGCGTCGCCCTTTTCGTTGTCGTGACAGAGGTCGAGCATCTGCGTGTAGTTGGCCAGCGACTTGTCGTACTGCTGCAGATTGAACAGACTTTCGGCATTGGCAAACAGATAGAACGACCGCTCGTGGGGCGAGAAGTTGGCCAGCTTGGGGATGGCCAAGTCGAGACACTCGGTGGCATGCCGATAGTCCCACTCGTAGTAATAGCAAACGCCCAGATAGGCTTGAAACCGGGGATTGAGCCGATATTGTTTGTTCAGCTTCTCGAGGATGAGCATCGACTCGTGGTATTTGCCGTTTTGGAAATAGTCGATGGCCATACCCAGCCGTTCGCTGTCGGAGGGTTGCGCCTTTGCCCCTATGTGTGCGGTGAGGAGGAGCAGCAGTGCCACGGTCTTGACAACCATGCGAACGCAGCAGACGGTGGGTGTGGCTATCGCGAGCGTGTCCTGACGGACGGTCATTCGGTGTAGAAGTTGATGAGGTCGCGCAGCGCTTTCTGGCATGCAGGACAGAACGTGGGTATCTCGTTGGTGCGCATGCGGCAGTCGTAGCAGGCGCGGTAAACGCCTTTCGTCTTATATCCGGCACCCTCAAACAGGCCCATGCCAGGCACCTTGCCTATCATGTCCTCCCATTTTCCCTTGAAGTCGACCTTCGTGGTGATGTTCTTTTCCCACGGTTCCACGTCGAGAGGGTACATGTTGACCTCGTCGTTTTCATAAGCATACTCGTCGGCCAGTCCGGCGAAACTGTGACCGAACTCGTGAACAACGACAGGCTTCGACCACTTGTTGTGCATGGTGGAGAGGATGTAGGAGTTGAGTATGCCGCCACCGCCGTAACGCTCGGAGTTGACCAGCACAAGGATGTGCTCGTAGGGCGTGCCGGCCAGCAGGTTGTGCATGTCTTTCAGGTGCGATGTGGTGAGGTACCGCTCGCTATAGTTGGTGTCCCAGTGCGAGTGGAGTGCCGTGTTTTTCCAGATGCCCTTGCCTGGTTCGCTGGCACCGCTCTCCTTCGAGGGCGACTTCACGGCCACGATATGGAAGCGGTCTTTCATGCTTTTGAATGGCTCGTGGTCGAACAGGGCTTCCATCGCTTCCTTGGCGTCGTTGACAAAGGTGCCCAGCTCTTCCGGCCGGTAGCCCTCGGCCAGATAGGCCAGATGGATGCAGTTGTTGGTGTCTTTGGCTTGCAGCAGGGTTTCGTAGGGTGTCACGTCGCGATAGCCCATCTGCCGGATGAGTATGTCAGTGGGCACCACCTGATGGGTGAGCTGCGAGGTGATGGCGCGGCGGTTGTTGCGCAGGTCGAGCGTGATGTCGACGGTATCCTTGGGCATGGGTACAAGAAACACGTTTTCAAACGATTTCTCGGTTCTCAAGGCTTCGGGTTCTTCCTGCCACTCCTGAAAGAGGGTGGAGAACGAGTTGCGGTAGATCACGCGCTGGGTCTTATGGTCGCGCACGGTGATCTGTCCGTTGCCTTCCACAGGCACCTCGGCCAGCCGTTTGCGTTTGCCGTACCACCGGGGCTCCACGCAGAGCTCGTCGACGGCTATGTGTTGTGTGTCGTGCGTGCCGGAGAAAATGTAGTCGATGCGAAGTGTCTTGTCCTGAAAATACTGATTGAAATCTTGTGCGGTGGAACATAAACACCACACGAGCGCTAACGCCGTGGTAATGATGGTCTTATTCATGTGTGTGTATGGTTTATTTGCGGTGATTTTTGGTGTTACCTGCCTTTAGTATACTTTCAGCTCATCTCCCACGCGTATCTGATAGTCGGCGGAGAGATGGTTTTTCTTATAGAGGTTTTTCAGTCGGATGCCGTAATACTGGGCAATCATATACATGTTTTCGCCTGCTTTCACGATGTGCGGGCGGTTTTTGTAGTCCTTCGGCGCGCGCCGTTGCTTCTTTTTCAGGTACACTATTTCGCCCTCATGAAGCACGTCTTTGCGGTTACGCTCGTTGTAGGAAGCCAGTTTGCGGTAGCTGAGCCCTGTTTCCTGGGCTATCGACTTGAAGGTGTCGCCTTCGCGTGCCACGAGGTAATAGTTATTATTGAACCGATGGATGATGTGCAGGGCACTGTCGGCACTGACTGGTTTGTCGTTGCCCGAATGCTCGGCCATGAACTTGTCGTAGCGGCGTGCCTGATCGTACTGCGATAGGTTGTACAGCTCGATGAGGTCTATCAGCTTTCGGGCGTAGTTGGGATTGGTGGCATAGCCGCATGCTTTCAGACCGTTGGCCCATCCGCGATAGTCGTTCTGTTTCAATTGGAACAGACGGGCATAACGACTGTTGCGGGCAAGGAACTTGCTGTGGTCTTCGAAACTTTCGCGCACATTGTCGTAGGCGCGGAAACACTCGTTGGCGGCATCGTCGTCTTTGCTTATGCTACGCCCAGTCCATCCGTGGCACTTGATGCCGAAATGGTTGTTGCCCTTGGTGGCAAGCTCGCTTCGACCCGCTCCGCTCTCAAACAGTCCCTGTGCCAAGGTGATGCTGGCCGGAATCTGGTATTTGAGCATTTCCTCGATGGCGAGATCCTTGTATTGGTCGATATATGATTGGTACAACTGGTTCCATTTCATTTGGGCATGTGCCGCGACACTGGCACAAACGATAAGGAGACAGAGCAACAGGTGTCTGGAGCGAGGCATGTGACTTATTACTTTACATTTATTGCAAAGTTAATAAAAAAAGATTATTGTTGGGGGCAATAGCTGATTTTTAACGTTTGCGATGCTCTACACAAGCGTATGGCCAAGTATTTGCTCAAGTTTCGGATTTGGGTTTCTATGATTGACTCAAGTTAACTCAAGTTTCGGATTTACCATTTAGCAGGTGTCCCCAAAGGGGGCAAACTATGCATAACCGCTGGTAGAGAGAGCGTAGCGAACGGAACCTGCGGATAGAGCGTCAGATGATAGAACCGTCCTCGAAGAGGGCGAACGCTCGCACTGAGAATCTTTGTATGGAAGGTTCGCCCTCTTCGAGGACGATTTTACGCCCTGCTA
>CAVKHW010000039.1:0-23929 GCA_963656105.1 Eggerthellaceae bacterium | reverse complement strand
TTACTGGCCAAGGGATTTTAAGTCCCTCGTGTCTACCAATTCCACCATTGCGGCAGGCTGTTATCATTATGTTAAAGACCTGAGCGGCAAACGGGGCTCGAACCCGCGACCTCGACCTTGGCAAGGTCGCGCTCTACCAACTGAGCTATTGCCGCAAAGACTACTCATGCAAAGGTAAGGGTAAATATTCAAAAACCCAAGGAAATTATCTTTTTTTTAGTTTTTCGGCAACTAATTTCCTACTTGCACGCTCACGCCCTGCACATAGGTCACGATGTATCGCATCATCGACTCTCCCTCCGCTCCGTTGAGGATGTTGCCTGTTTCGAGCGAATAGGTGCGGTTGCATGAGCTGCATTTCACTTGTGTGGCGTTGTCGGTCCACTGCAACAGGTACTTGGTGCTGTAGCTGGCCGTGCAGTTGGGGCAAAGGGCGTCCCAGGCTATGTAGCCGTTGAAATTGGTTTGGCCAAGGAGTATTGCCCCCATCGACCCTCCAGCCCCCAAGTAGACACCACTTGTAAAGAACCGGTTTTCGAGTTCGTTGGTCAGCCGGTTGCTCTCGGTCTTTCCCTGGCTGTTGGTCACATTGACCACATAGGCGCCGCCTCCGCCTTGCAGACCCATGCTGATGCGCACAAATTCGTTGTATCCGCTCAGTGCGGAGACGATTATGCTGGTGGGGTGCCACTGCGTGTAGAACAGGAATCGGCAGGGGTATTTGCGGCTGATGGGGTCGTCGGCACAGCCGGAAAGGAGCACCGCCAGCACGGCGACGACGATTCCCCAGCAGCTGATGGCCTTACGACAACGGTGGTGGCGGCGGGCAGGACGGTGCATCATTCCAGGAGTTTGGCCTCGGCCTGCCGCACGCGATCGAAAGCGAAGCCGTCGAGTGTGTGCTGCATGAGTGCCTGTATCTTGTCGTTGCACAGATTGCCGATGGATCCCTCGTGTGTGTGGTGGATATGCTTGTCGGTATGGAAGGTGCCGGCCTCTATCTCCAGTCCCACCTTTTTATATGCATCGCGGAACGGCATGCCGGCGGCGGCGAGGCGGTTCACCTCCTCGACGGAGAACATCGGGTCGTACATCGGGTTGTCGAGGATGTGGTCGTTGACGTCCATCTTGTTGATGATGTAGGCCGTCATCTGCAGGCAGTCCTTCAGTTCGTCGAAGGCTGGCAGGAACACCTCCTTGATGATTTGCAGGTCGCGGAAATAGCCCACGGGCAGGTTGTTCATGATGAGCATGATCTGTTGGGGCAGGCTCTGCAGCTTGTTGCTTTTGGCGCGGATGAGCTCGAACACGTCAGGGTTTTTCTTGTGGGGCATGATGCTCGACCCTGTGGTACACTCCTTGGGCAGTTTGACGAACTGGAAATTCTGGCTGTTGAACAGGCAGGCGTCGTAGGCCAGCTTGGCCAGCGTGCCGGCCACCGTAGCCATGGCAAACGCCACGTTGCGCTCCATCTTGCCGCGTCCCATCTGTGCGTAGACCACGTTGTAGTCCATCGAGTCGAATCCGAGCAGTTGGGTGGTCATGGTGCGGTTGAGGGGGAACGACGATCCGTAGCCGGCGGCCGATCCGAGCGGATTGCGGTTGGTCATGCGGTAGGCCGCCTGCAGATAGAGCATGTCGTCGGCGAGGCTCTCGGCATAGGCGCCAAACCACAGTCCGAAGCTCGAGGGCATGGCAATCTGCAGATGGGTGTATCCGGGCATCAGCACGTCCTTGAACTGGTTGCTTTTCTGGATGAGCTCGTCGAAGAGCACCTTCACGCCGTCGGCCAGCTCCATCAGTTCGTGTCGGGTGAAGAGTTTCAGGTCGACCAGCACCTGGTCGTTGCGCGACCGTCCGCTGTGTATCTTCTTGCCCATGTCGCCGAGCTTGCGTGTGAGCATCAGTTCGACCTGCGAATGTACGTCTTCCACGCCCTCTTCGATGACAAACTGGCCTTGCTCGCAGAGCCGGTAGATGGCCTTCAGCTCGGCCAGCAGCTGCTTCAGCTCATGGCTCTCGAGCAGTCCGATGCTCTCGAGCATGGTGATGTGCGCCATTGATCCAAGCACGTCGTACTTGGCGAGGTACAGGTCGAGTTCGCAGTCGCGGCCAACGGTGAAGCGCTCTATTTCCTTGTTGACCTCAAAATTCTTCTCCCAAAGTTTATTGGACATAATGTATGTGGTTGCGTTGTAACTGCTGATTAATAGTGGGTTCTATAAATTAGCTTTGCTGGATATTGTCTTATTGTTTGTTATATAGAACCTACCTAATATCTGATGGACTGCAGGGCATCGGCAATGCGCTCGATACCTTCCTGCAGGGGTTTCTTCACCATGCCGCCCACGAAGGGATTGACGTCGGCCTTGATGGTGAGTTTCATCTTGCTGGTGGTCTCGGTGACGGGCAGCAGCTGTATCCAGAAATTGAAGGGCATTGGGCTTTCCTGCGACTCGAACTTTATTTCCTTGGGGGCTTGCCGCTCCACGATGACGAGCTTCACACTGCCCATGGCCGTGGAGATGGATATGCTGTCGGTGTCGAACGTAAGGTCTTTCACCTTGTCTTCGGGCATCATGCCTTTCACTTTCTCCACATTGCTGAGATCGCTCAGCATGTCGTAGACTGCCTGTTGGGGGCTGGCTATCTGGCGAATTGTGCTTTCTATCTTCATTTTTGTTGGTTGGCGTGCGCGGCGGTCACCGCGCACGGTTGGTATTTGGTTGCAGACTGTCGGGGCTTTTCTGCTTTTTGTCGCTCCGACCGGCCTGCAAGGGTTACTGTCTTTCGGGCATCATTGTTCGCCTGCGGCTGGAGCCTGCCACTCAGCGGGGTTTTTGCGCCACTCCTTCAGCACCTCAATGTCGGCCTTCGACACATAGCCTGTCTCGGCGGCAATCTCGATGGTGTGGTCGTAGTCGCCCAGGGTGACGAGCTTCAGACCCGCTTTGGCAAACGCCTCTTCGGCCACGGGGAAACCGTAGGTGTAGCTGGCCACCATGCCTACCACCTCGAACCCGGCCTCGCGCAACGCCTCAACGGCCTTGAGCGAGCTGCTGCCGGTAGAGATCAAGTCCTCCACCACGACCACCTTGGCTCCCTCGGGCAGGCGTCCTTCTATCTGGTTCTTGGTGCCGTGGTCTTTGGGTTTGGGGCGCACGTAGGCGTAGGGCAACTGCAGCTCGTCGGCCACCAGCGCACCCTGTGCTATGGCACCCGTGGCCACGCCAGCCACTGCGGTGGCCTCGGGGAAGTGCTCGTGTATGGCGTGGCACAGCTCCAGCTTCACGAATGACCGCACGTCGGGGTACGAGAGGGCGATGCGGTTGTCGGTATAGATTGGCGAATGCCATCCCGAAGCCCATGTGAAAGGATGGGTGGGCTGCAACTTGATGGCGTTGATGCGCAACAGTTTCTCTGCGAAAGCGTGTTTCAGGTGACTCATAATCTCGTTGTTTTGAATTTGCCACAAAGTTACGGCAAAAACACGACAATAACAAACGATTTGAGTTTTTTATACGCTACGCGCCGGACGGCGCAGCTATACAGCAAGGAAAGTTTCGGTAATACAGACTGGTCATGCCGACGCTTGCGCACTTTCCCCAGCAGCCATGTTTGCCATAGCTGCTCTATCGGTGGTCGAAAGATGGTGTATCGCCGAACGATAGTTGCCAAACGGCACGGTCTCCGATGCTGAACCGCACTGCGAAACGGCATCTACGACGCCAAGCCCCTAAAGGGCGGCATCACATTACGACGCAAGCCTATGAAGGCGGAATCACATTACGGCGCAAGCACCTGAAGGTGGCACACATTACGACGCAAGCCCCTGAAGGTGGCGCATATTATAGCGTAGGGGTTCACCCCTACGGTTGTTTGTGTGTTATAGGATTGTTGCCCCTGTAGGGGGCGCAGAATTAAAAAAATCGGGCGTTGAAATATGCGCCCCCTTAAGGGGCGATGAAATAAACAATCGTGACAACACGTAGGGGTGAACCCCTACGCTATGTTGTGTCGCCCCTTCAGGGCTTGTTGGCCGTGTGTGCCATTGTTTTTTCCCCTGAAGGGTGCACATATTATGTCGCCCTACGGGACTGGTTGGCTGCACCATGGTGACTGACTATTTGTCGCAAACGCTGGCTGGGCGGTGATGGCTAAGATCTGGTCGGGGGTTTACTTGCGGCCGAAGTCGGCGGGAATGTCGCCCCACCGCCGGGTATCCCATTGCACGATGGGTACGCGCAGGGGATGGGTGCGCAGCCACTGCTCGGCGCGGGCAATGACCTGATAGAGCTGCTCGGTGCGCTCGTTGCGCTCGAGCTTGGTGCGGCATTGCTTCTTCTTCACCCAGAGTATGGCGTTGTAGGAGTCGGAGTAGAGCGTTTTGCCGGTCACGCCCAGCTTGTCCCATAGGGCCAGGGCGTGGACGATGGCCAGAAACTCGCCGATATTGTTGGTGCCGTGCACGGGTCCGTAGTGGAACACCTGCTGGCCTGTGGCGAGGTCGATGCCCTGATACTCCATGGGGCCGGGATTGCCCGAGCAGGCCGCGTCGACCGCCCAGGCGTTGGCCGTCACCTCGGCCGGTAATTGCAATGCGCCTGCCGAGGCACCCGCAGGGTGTGCGGCTGCCGCAGGCGACGGTGCTGCCGGAGTCTGCGACGGACTGTTGGGATAGGATATTTCCATGCGGTGGATGATGTCATTGATTTGTCGGGCCACACGGCGCGGACTGGCCGCCACCTCGTCGGGGGTGACGGTCACCACGGTGTAGCCGCGGCCATTGAGGTAGGCTCGCCGTTCGGCCTCGTCGGCGGGGTGCTCGCCCCGGAAATGGTACTTGCCGGCAAGCTCCACGATAATCCTGCAGGCCGGACAGGCAAAGTCGGCTATGTAGGGTGCAACGATGTGCTGGCGCACAAACCTGCGCTTGGCGGGCAGACTCTTGAGGATGGTCCACAGAGCCTGCTCGTCGGCGGTGGCGAAGAGCTTGTCTTCGGCGGCTCGTTGTCGCAGCCACTCGGCCGTCGGGTCGCCCGGTGCCGTCTGTTGGCCGGACGGGCTGGCCGCTGGTGTCTGACCGTTGCGCGGCATGGTTACATGCGCTCGGGCACCTCGATGCCCAGCAGTCCCATGCCGTTGCGCAGCGTCTTGCCCACGTTGGCGGCGAGCTTCAGACGGAAAGCCTTCTCGGCATCGCTCTCGGCCGAGAGGATGCTGTAGTCGTGATAGAACTGGTTGAAGAGTTTGGTCAGCTCGTAGCAGTAGTTGGCTATGCCTGCCGGGTTGTAGTTCTCGCCAGCGTCTTTCACAGCCACCTTGAAGGCATCAAGCTTCTGGATGACCTCCACCTCTTTGGCGTTGGGTGCATAGCTGGTGCCGGCCGTGAGGGCGTCGATGCCCGCGTCGTGGGCCTTGCGCTTGATGCTCTGTATGCGAGCGTAGGTGTACTGTATGAAGGGGCCGGTGTTGCCGTTGAAGTCGATCGACTCTGCCGGGTTGAAGAGCATGTTCTTGCGTGCGTCGACCTTGAGGATGAAATATTTCAGCGCACCCATACCGACGATGCGCGCCACCTGCTGCTTCTCGTCCTCGGCCATGTCGTGGAACTTGCCCAGCTCGTCGGAGGTCTGGCGTGCCTCGGTTATCATCTGGCTGACGAGGTCGTCGGCGTCGACCACCGTTCCCTCACGGCTCTTCATCTTGCCGTTGGGCAGGTTCACCATGCCGTAGGAGAAATGCACGAGGTCTTTGCCCCACTTGAAGCCGAGACGGTCGAGCAGGAGCGAGAGCACCTGGAAGTGGTAGTTCTGCTCGTTGCCCACCACATAGATCATCTTGTCGATGGGGTAGTCGTTGAAGCGCATCTCGGCCGTACCGATGTCCTGCGTCATGTAGACCGATGTGCCGTCTGACCGGATGAGGAGCTTCTCGTCGAGACCGTCGGCGGTGAGGTCGGCCCACACGCTGCCGTCGTCGCGGCGATAGAAGAGACCTTTCTCCAGACCCTCCATCACCTTCTTCTTGCCCACGAGATAGGTGTTGCTCTCATAGTAGATCTTGTCGAAACTCACGCCGAGCGCCTTGTAGCTCTCGTCGAAACCGGCATACACCCAGTTGTTCATCATGGTCCAGAGGTCGCGTATCTCCTTGTCGCCCTGCTCCCACTTGACGAGCATGAGGTGTGCCTCCTTGATGAGCGGAGCCTCCTGCTTGGCTTTCTCGCTGGCCTTCTCTTCGTCCATGCCTTCGGCCACATACTGAGCCTGCAGCTGGGCGCACTCCTCGCGGTAATGCTTGTCGAAGAGCACATAGAAGTCGCCTATGAGGTGGTCGCCTTTCTTGCCGGTCGACTCGGGTGTGCAGCCGTTGCCCCACTTCAGCCATGCCAGCATCGACTTCATGATGTGTATGCCGCGGTCGTTCACGATGTTGGTCTTCACCACCTTGTTGCCGTTGGCCTCCAGAATCTTGGCGAGGCTCCAGCCCAGAAGGTTGTTGCGCACGTGTCCGAGGTGCAGCGGCTTGTTGGTGTTGGGCGATGAGTATTCCACCATCACCAGCGGTGCGTCGGCTCCGGCTTTCGTCATGCCGTAGGTGGGATCGGCGTCGATGGCGGCAAGCAGCTCCTGCCAAGCCTCGGCGGCAATCACCAGGTTGAGGAAACCGCCCACGGCATTGTAGCCGGCCACGGTCTTCGATAGGCGCACGAGTGCCTCGCCCAGCTCCGTAGCGGTGTCCTGAGGTTTCTTGTGCGAGATTTTCAGGAAGGGGAAGACTACCAGTGTGAGGTTGCCCTCGAAGCCGGGCTTGGTCTTCTGTAACTGGATCATCGACGGCTCGGCGTCGACGCCATAAAGCTCCTTGACGGCAGCCAGGGCCGCGGTGCTGATTTCTTGTTCTATATTCATCTTGCGTTCGTTTTATTTTCCTTAATTGTGCAAAGTTACGAAAAAACTGCCCGATTGAGGGTCATAGGCATCACAAATTGAAAAAAATATTGATGTCAGGCAATAAAACGCAAACGGGAAAAGCCGTAGCGACGGCACGACATGATACAAGTCGCGTAAGGACGACAGATTATAGCGTTGGGGTTACACCTGCGGAATGTGGTAATCGGAAGAAAAGCCCAGAAGGGGCGACACAAACCAGCCCAGGGTGTGGACGAGCGAAGCGAAGGCCGTAACCCTGGGTTTAATGGGTGCATGAGGGACGCTGGCCTGTAAGGTCAGCACAGGGAGGGGTGTTGTGCTGACCTTGCAGGCCAGATGCTCACGATGCGACGATAACCCAGGGTTACGCATCGCGGCTGGTGCCGCGCTGCTCACCCTGGGCTGGGATTGTTACGCCCCTTCAGGGCTTTTATTACTGTATGCTGAATGATAACCAACTAATTGCATATTCAAACCGACATGAAATTACGCACATGTTTAATCCGATTTTGAACACCCTGTCTTTCGGGGCTATGGCAGAAGGTTGCACCATGTTTAAATACGCTCTGCATTGAAAAAATAGGGAAGAGGTAAGACTGTCAATGTCTTACAACGCCATCT
Source organism: Eggerthellaceae bacterium (assembly GCA_963656105.1). Lineage (GTDB taxonomy): Bacteria > Bacteroidota > Bacteroidia > Bacteroidales > Bacteroidaceae > Prevotella. Next base: position 16,373 of record CAVKHW010000039.1, on the reverse strand, counting down.
AAAAACCTTGCTTTATGTCAATAATTCAAATTAAAGTTCGTAATTTTGCACAAAACAACACATTTGCAGCATCTGCATTGGTCGTGGGTGTTTGGCAGGTGGCACAAGCACCCTTGCGCATTCTGATTTATGTAGCGTAATTTCACCTTTATTATTTCATACTATCATGTACACAACAACACGCAAATTGATGATGGCACTTGCCTTCTGCATGGCCTTTGTATCGGCCATGACCGCATGTAGCGACAACAACCATGAGGGTGGCAGCGACCTGCCCTCGTTCACGCTGCCGCAACGGATAGCCGTCATTGACGCCGGAAGCACCGGGTCGCGACTCAAAGTCTACGAAATCAAGGCCGACAGCACCATCGAACGCCTGTTTCCTGCTACGGCCGAAGAGAAGTCAAAATCGAAGGGCGGTGCGCTCTCCGAGGTGGCCAACCAGACCGACAGCGTGCGGAAATATTTGGAGCAGATGACCGCCAAATACACTCGAACCACAGGCGAGGTCATACCGCTCTACGTACTGGCCACTGCCGGCATGCGCCATCAGGATAAGGACAAGGCCAACGGCGTGTATGCCAAGATGACAAGCCTATCCGATGCCATGAACGGCTTCAAGGTGCAGCAAGCCATGACCATCTCCGGTCGCTACGAGGGGCTGTACGCCTGGATTGCCGCCAACTACGAAAACCACACGCTCACCACGACACCCGTGGGAACGCTCGAGATAGGCGGCATGTCGATGCAGGTGGCTTTCGCCACAACCTCCACAGCCGTGCCGGCCGACTATAAGATTACGCGCCACGACTGGGGCACGCTCTACTGCAAGAGTTATCTGAACGGTGGCACTGATGCCATCTACGAGCAGACGCCCGACACCTTGCCGTTCCAGTTCACCCTGCCCATCGAGGATATCAGTGCCTACAGCGGCAACACCTCGTTCTTCGGATGCAGCACCGGTGTGGTAAAGACCTTGAACGGCATCGAGCAGGCTGGGTCGGCTGCGGCTTACGCACAAACGCTGCCCCGGTCGGATCGCTACCACAATTTCATGTGCGCCTACTATGTGCCTTGGGTGGTGGAAAATCTGCATCTCACCAACCGTATCATTGCCGACCCCTACGATACCGACTGGACCGAGGGTGCCGTTTACGACATCGTTATCAACCGACAGACACCCGAACCTTTCGATTATGTGAAAGCCCTCTGACAAAGGTACGGTTGCCTCTTTTTTTATTATTGGTCTCTGGTAAAAACATCACAACCGACGAGTGCCGTAGGGACAACAGTTTATAGCGTAGGGGTTAGCCCCTACGCTTTTTTCGTCGCACCATGATTGTTGCCCACGTAATGGGCGCATAATTCAATGCGGCGTTTAATTGTGCGCCCCCTATAGGGGCAATGGATCAACGCGCGATTGGTCGGAGATAGGGGTGAACCCCTATCCTTTATTATGTCGCCCCTTCGGGGCTGTGCAGACGACAGGACGTACGAAAAAGCCCTGAAGGGGCTTAACATAACAGCCCAGGGTGAGGACGAGCTAAGCGAAGGACGTAACCCTGGGGGTAGGGGACATGAGCGACGCTGGCCTGAAAGGTCAGCACAACTCCCAACCCTTGTGCTGACCTTTCAGTCCAGATGCTCCCAACATGGCGATAACCCAGAGTTACGCATAGCGGCTGGTGCCGCGTTGCTCACCCTGGGCTATGTTGTGTCGCCTCTTCGGGGCTTGGTGTGCAAGTGTTGCCCAATATGATGAACGGTCACTGCAGGTGTCGTCCAATATGATGAACGGTCACTGCAGATGCCGCCCAATATGATGAACGGCCACTGCAGGTGTCGTCCAATATGATTTGCACCCCTTTAGTCGTACTTTATGACGTTCGCCCCTGAAGGGGGTACATATTATAGCGTAGGGGCTCACCCCTACGTACGTTCGTGTGCAATATTATTGTCACCTCTGTAGGGGGCGCATAATTCAAACCATGGGGCATTAAAAAAATCCCCAAGCCGCGAAAGCGACTTGGGGATAAGCGTTATACTACCAGTGGTCTATGCCACTGATGGATGTCGGATGATGCGCAATTACTTCACCATGACCTTCTGAGCCTTGCCATTCTCCACAACGATGTAGAGGCCGGGCTTAGAGATAGAAGCGACACGCTGGCCGTTGATGGTGTAGATAGCGTCGGTCTTCACCACAGTGTTGGTGTTGATTTCCTTCACGCCGGTGATAGGACCGTTCCAACCCGTGTTGTCACCAGCCTTGACGAGCGTCAGCGACCAGTCGACCACTGAGAACCATGTGCCGGTGAAGCCAGCCTTGCCAGTACGAGTAGAGTCGGTAGTCATACCGATGGTGAGCTCGTGGTTGATAACCTCAGCTGTCCAGGTCTGCTTCTGCCAGCCATAACCGTTGCCGTTGTTGGCAGCCTGAAGACCAGCCAAAGCGCTGTTGGTAGGATCTTTCTTGTAGGCAAGCACTGCATCCTCCCAAACCTGACCATACTTGTCGGAAGCGACAACGATGGAGTCAGAACCGTCGGCAGCAGTCTCGCCGCCAATGCCTTGGTCGTTGTGGGTGTAGTTGAAATGCTGCAAAGGAATCTCTACCCATGTGGTGTCTGCAGCATCCTCGCCGTTGGCAGAGAACACGTATGCGCCAGTGCCAGAAGTACGGGTGTAGACCGAAACGTTGTAAGTACCGTTGGGCAGACCGACAACAGTCTGGTCGGCATAGTAGTTCAGAGCACCGGCAGTGCTGTTGTAAGAGTCGAAATAGCGGTGGCTTGTCTGACGGTTGTCATAGTACTGGCCAGAGCCTGTGTTGGTGTTACCGTTACCCTTGTCGATGTTCCAGCCAGTCTCGGCAGCAGCGTCGGCGTTCTGGATGTTGCCAGTGTAGTCGGTAGCGTTAGGATCCTTCTCGTAAGCCTCCTGAGCCTCGGCCTTTGCGATGGCGTTGTTGAGCTGAGCCACAAGAGCCGTCACAGTAGCCTCGCTCTGGATGCTGTCGCCAGCGGTGAGCACGGCAACCTGAGTGGCGAGTGTGTTGGCCAAAGCCTCCTTGGCTGAAGTTGACTTCAGCGTGTTGGCAACAGAGTCTACGTTGTAAGCAGCAGTGTAGTATGTGCTGACATAACGCTTCAGCTCGCTGATCTTACCGTCGATGGCGGTGTAGGTAGCCTCAGAAGAGTTCAGGTAGTCGTTGGTCTTCTCCCAAGCGTAAGCTGCGATGTTGTGCACGGGAGCGTATGAGCTCTCGTCAGCAATCTGAGCCTTCACAGTGGGGATGGTCTTGCCCTCGGCCATCACCTCAGTGTACTTGGCCTCAGAAGTGTTGCCCAGCTCGATACCGCGGTTGAGCACATAGATGTCGTTAGCAGCCTTGTAGGCGTTGATGCTGTCTTGCACAGCGGCCTTGTCGGCAGCGTAGTGCATGTTGGCCACGAGGTCATTGGCAACCTGCTCCTTCTTGGCGATGGCGGCTGCAATCTCCTCGTCGGTAGCCTTGCCCACATAGTAGAGCTTGAAGTTGGTAGCGCAGAACCAACCGCTCTGGTCGCTGTTGGCACCTGTGCCGGCTGCACCGATGGTCAGCTTGCCGTCGTAAACGAGCACCTTCTGGGTGGTCAGTGTAGTCCATGCGCCGTCGTTGCCGTCGCTCCAGTTGCCCGATGTCAGAGGTTCAGAAACGGCCTCCTCGAGTGCGCTCTTGGCATAGACGTGCTGGTCGGTAACGTAGTTGGCCTGTGTGATGAGGTCGCCGCTCACGGTGTAGTAACCGTTGGGCAGATCAGCGATATCCTGGCTGACGCTGATCTCAGAGAAATTGGTGCCCCAAGCGTTCCAGCATGAACGGCCCTGAGCGAAGTTCAGACGCTGGTCACCGCCAGTGTACTTGGTACCCTTGTACCAGCCGGTCGATGTGAAGTCGTCGTTTGAGCTACCGTTAGAGTAGTTGGCAGTGCCGTCTTCCTTGGTGGCGTTGGGATAGGTGCAAGAACCGTCAGCGTTGACAGTGGGCTCCAGACCGTCCTTGATGAACCAAGGATTCTGTGTGTAATAGGTGAAGTCGGAAGGATCGTCGACCGAAGCGTCCTTGCTGGCCAGATAGGTCTTGATGGCCTTGTCCAGAGCGGTAACCTGCTCTTCGATTTGAGTAGTAGTACCGTCAGAAATGGCACCGTCGGCAGCTGTGATGGCAGCCTCGAGCGCAGAAGCACCGGGATAGCCCAGCTTGTAGTAAGCCTCAGCCTTTTTCGAGAGAGCGTTCACCTTGCTGATGTTGCTGGCAACAGCGGCGAAACGGTTCAGAGCCTCGGTGGCGGTGGCGTAGGCAGCCTCGAGTGTAGCGAGGTCTCCCTCAATGGTGGCATCCTCAGCGTCCATCTTGGCGTCCTCGATCTCAGCCACAACACCCTGATAGTCCATCAAAGCGGTCTCGTACTCGTCGAACTTGCTGATAATCTGGTTGAGGTCGCTGGCGAGAATCTCCTCGCGCGTCACGTCGTCGGTCTTCACCAGACGGATGTCATCGATAACAACGAAGGGGTTGCTGTTTGAACCGCCGCTCGACTGGAAACCGAAGGTGATGGTCAGCGAGTCGGTAGCCGTGATGTCCATGGTGTGCTTGGTCCACTTCTGGGCGTTGAAACCCTCAGAGTCGACCACGGTGTCGCGGCGGCAAACCACTTGCGAGAGGTTCTTCACAGCGGTGTTGTTCTTGCTGCCTTCGTAGTTGAGGTTGTAAACCCAGTAAGACAGGGTGTACTTACCCACAGGCACGTGCACGTTCTGCGTGTAGGTGGCCCATCCGCCCCAACCGGCGCGGAGATAGAGGAAGCCGGTGTTGTCGTCGCCCTGAGCCTCATCAGGCTTGGTGGCGGGAGGCAACAGGAAACCAGTGCCGTTATCAGCGATAGGCACCGCCTTGTCGCCAATGGCATAGGGAGCCGTTCCGAAGTAAGTCCACTCGGCCACAGAGTTGCTGTTGCTGTTGGCAACTGTCCAACCCTTCACCTGACCTAAGAAGCCGTTCCAACCTGTAAGGCCGTCGCTGCGCTTTTCGGTGCTGATGCCACCCCAGGCATAGCCTGTGCCGTCGGCAGCCAACCATTTCTGGCTACGGGTGGAAAGATTGGTAGACTTGTCGACGATGGTCTTGGTGGAACCATCAGCGTTCCACGTCAGATCCTCATCGAATCCCGCATTGACGATGTACTTGGTGCAGTCATCGCCAATTTGATCTTGCGCGAATGTCGGTACCGCCAACATTGTAGCAAGCGAGAGCAGTAATACTTTTCTCATGAATGTAAATGATGAATAATTAGAAGATTGTAAATTTACACATATATTGCGGTGGTAAAGTTACACCTTTTTTATTTAATGATAGAACAAGTCGCATGACTTTCGCTTTCTTTTTATGTATTTTTAATGGTTCTACAAGATGTTTTTGTATAAATGCAACAATTATCGAACGCCATGAATGGAGCTGCGCGCTTTTTGGATGATTGTGTCTGAGTTTTACACGATTGTGGCACGCGGTGCGGCGCAATTCTTCTATCTTTGCAATAAATGGACATTGACGGATGCCCGCACCTATCCTGAAAACCTAAAACAACCATAATGAAAACATTACTGTCAATAGCCTTTGCCGCCCTGTCGATGCCGATAGCGGCGCAAAGCAGCGACCACCAACTGGTGCTGACCACGGCCAGTGGCCAGCAAGTGGTCTATCCCATGAGTGAGAATCCCGTGTTCGATTTCATGTCGGGCAAGTGCGTAGTGAAAGGCGACACCTACGAGTTCAGCGACATCGCGAAGATACAGGCCGACGTGACCGTGGACGGTATCGAGGCCGTGACCGCACCGCCAGCCACGTTCGAAGGCGGTCGCATCACCGTGGCGGGCACCGTGGCGGCTGCCCTCTACACGGCCGACGGCAAGCAGCTGACGGCAAGGGGCTCCACGGCCGACGGCCGAACCACCATCGACACCTCGTCGCTGCAGCCCGGTGCCTACATCCTCAAGATGGGCAAACAGTCCATGAAATTTGTCAAACGATAACCACCCACACGCATCATCATGAAAAGCACAAGACATATCATGGCCGCAGCGCTGCTGCTCGCAGCCACTGGCGCACTGGCGCAGACCACCGTATGGAGCGTGAACGCGGCCGACACGTCGCGTTTCAAGACACACAAAAGCTACGAGAGCATCGACTCCATCACCACACGCAACAACCGGCTTCTGCTATGGAGCGGCGGCAAGACCAAAGCCAACGTGTTCTACAGCAACTTAGGCGAGGGCAAACAGTATCTCACCACGCAGCGACCCGACCGCACGCTCTACTGTCCCTCCGACTTCAAGGACATGGACTGGTACAGCGAGGACAGCGAATACTGTCTGCAACGGTCGCGCGAGAGCGAGCACTTCATCGTGTTCTGGCACAAGGAGTTTGGCGTCGACCCCACGCAGGCCGACCGTTCGTATGCCTTCAATCCGCAGACGCTGCTCGACGAGGCCGAGAAAATCTACGGGGTGAACACCGGCCGGCTGGGATTTGCCACACCCGGATCGTCGCCCACGCTCGACAACTACAAGCAGATGCTCTTCGTGCGCTACCAAACCGATTGGTTGGCCACAGGGTCGGGCTACGACAACAAGGTGGGAGCCTTCTGGTGCAATCCGGCGGCTGTGAACAGCTTGTCGACGGTGGGGCACGAGATAGGCCACATGTTCCAATACATCGTATATTGTGATTTGGGCGGCGCGCACGGCTGGCGCGGAGGCTTGGGACCGAACGCTGCCGGCGGCAACATGTTCTGGGAGAGCTGCGCCCAGTGGCAGGCCTATCAGGTCTACCCAGAAGGCACGTTCAGCGGTTGGTACTCGAGCTATCCGAGCTATGCGCACATGAACCAGTTTCATGAAGACCCACGCTACGCCAACTATTTCTTCCAATACTACTGGTGCCAGCTGCACGGCCAGGACTTCATCGGACGGCTATGGCGCGAAACACTCAGCCCGGAGGATGTGGTCGACACCTACAAGCGTGTGACGGGCGCAAATCAGGCCACCTATTGCGACGAGATGTTCGACTACGCACGGCGCACGGTGACGTGGGATATCGACGGCCTGCGCGAGCTGGGAGCCAACCGCCACGACGCCTTCAGCATACCGCCCTACCACGAGGCGGGCGACGGATGGCTGCAGGTGGACTCCAGCCAGTGTGTGCAGAACTATGGGTTCAACGTCTACCGCATGAACGTGCCCGACGACGGATCAACGGTCAGCATCGATTTCAAGGGCATGGCCGGCACCACAGGCTACCGCGCCGTGGAGACCGACAAGGCCGGATGGCGATACGGATTTGTGGCGCTGACGGCCAATGGCGATCGTGTGTATAGCGATCTTGGGCGCGACAGCGAGGGGCAGGTGTCGTTCGTGACGCCCAACGGCACGAAGAACTTGTGGCTGGTGGTGAGCGGCGCACCCACAACCCACTTCCACCACGAGTGGGACGACAACGTGGCCAACGACGAACAGTGGCCCTACGCCTTCCGCTGCAAGGGCACCGACGTGCAGGGACATGTCAGCTTCGACCCCAACGCCACGCCACAAGACACCACCGTCACCCTGCACCTGACCGTCAGCAAGACTGAAGGCAAAGTGGTATCGGGCATGCAGACGCTCAACCTCACGCCCATCTGTCAGGCTTTGGTGGTGGAGCCGACGCAACTGATGCTGAAACGCTCCAATGCCGACACCGACAGCATAAAGGTCTATGCCGTGCTGCCCGACGGATCGCTAAGCAACGATTATGGCAGCAATTACAGTTTCGTGTTCTATTTCGACGAGAACGGCGAGGTGCTGAAGGCCGACAGCGCAACCAACATCCAGAGCAAGGCTACCTACTATAGCATCGTGCAGACATACAATAAAGAGGTGTATCTGTACTACGGCGAGCTGAAGGAGACCCTCCAGCCGGGCGACAGCCATACATTCAGCATTGCCTTCCAGCGCACGCTCAAGGATGGCACAACGGCAACGGCACGTGTCAACCTTGTGGTCGACGTGGTAAGCTGACCGACGCAGGCCTGTAAGGTCAGTACAACCTTAGGGGCGCACGTCGCCGTTGGGCGACAACAGGGGCTTTCGCATACTAAGCCCTGAAGGGGGCACATAATTATGCCGTACGCCCCTGAAGGGGGCACATATTATAGCGTAGGGGGTCACCCCTACGTAGGTTCATGTCTGCAATCATTATTGCCCTTGTAAGGGGCGCATAATTCATTGTAATATTGAAATATACGCCCCTTACAAGGGCAAACGACGGTGGTGCTTTGATAATAGGGGCAAGCCCCTATCCTATAATCTGCGCCCCTTTCAGGGGCAATGCAGGACAAACCTTGCGATAGGCAAAAGTAAGCCCCACTTTTCCCAAAACGTTATAAAGAACATCCATTCAACGTTTTGCAATGTCAGGCAAACATTTTACCGGATACCAAAATATTAGTATTGCTCTAAGCCTTTGTTGAGGAATTCGAGATAGGCCGATATGTCCTCCTTGAACGAGTAGGCACCCGTCAGCGGATTGCCCTCGTTGTCGAGCGCAACGTAGAACGGCTGCGTGTTCGACCCGAACTTGTGGCTCTGCAACCAGCTCCATTTGGCTCCTACGGTGCGCAGGGTGCGCTTCTGACCGCTATCGTCGGTAATCTCGATGGGGTTGGCCAGCGGTGTCTTGTCGTCCACGAAGAGCGAGATGAGCACATAGTCTTTTTCCAGTTTGTCGGCCACCTGCGGGTCAGTCCATACGGCAGCTTCCATCTTGCGGCAGTTCACGCAGCCGAATCCCGTGAAATCGACCAGTACCGGTTTGCCCTGCGCTTTGGCGGCAGCCATACCCTCTTCATAGTTGGTGTATTTGGCTTCCACCACTTTGTTGTTGAGGTTGAAGTCCTGTGTGCTGATAGGCGGCGCGAAAGCCGATACGGCCTTGCAGGGAGCTCCCCACAATCCCGGCACCATATAGATGGCGAAGGCCAGCGAGCAGAGACCCGCCATGATGGCCGGCACGGGCATGGGCTTGTTGGGGTCGCCGCCGATGGTGTCCTGCTGGAACTTGAGCCATCCCACGAGGTAGCATCCCAAGGCCAAGAAGATTACGATCCACAGAGCCAGGAAGGTCTCGCGGTCGAGTATGTGCCAGCCGTAGGCCAGATCGGCCACGCTGAGGAACTTGAGCGAGAAGGCCAGCTCCACAAAGCCCAGCACCACCTTGATCTGGTCCATCCAAGCACCGCTGCGCGGACTTTTCTTCATCAGCGAGGGGAACATGGCGAAGATGGAGAACGGCACGGCCAGCGCGAGTGCGAATCCGAACATGCCCACGGCTGGTGCCACCCAGTCGCCCGAGGTCACGGTCTGCACCAGCAGCAGGCCGATGATGGGTGCGGTGCACGAGAACGACACCAGCACGAGGGTGAAGGCCATGAGGAAGATTGATACGAAACCGCTGGTGTTCGAGGCTTTGGTGTCGACCTTGTTGGCCCAGCTGTCGGGCAGCTTTATCTCAAACCATCCGAAGAAGCTCATTGCAAACACCACGAGCAGCAGGAACAGGAACACGTTGAACACGGCGTTGGTCGACAGGGCGTTGAGCGTGCTGGGACCGAACACCGCCGTGACGCCGATGCCGAGGAGCAGGAAGATGACGATGATCGACACACCGTAGAGTGCGGCATCGCGTATGCCGCGTCGCCGGTCGTCCTTGGCACGCTTCAGGAAGAAGCTCACCGTCATGGGTATGATGGGCCATATACACGGCATGACCAGCGCCAGCAGACCACCCACGATGCCCATAAAGAAGATGTACCACAGCGACATGTTGGCAATGTCGCTGCCGCCAGTCATCTCTTGCAACTGTTTCACCACGGGTTTCCATAGCTGTGCCTCGTCGATGTCGGCCGAAGCCACGGCTGCTGTCGTGTCTGCCGTCGTGTCGGTGGGTACGGCCAGTTGTGTCGTGTCGGCTGCTACGGGTGTGGCCGAAGCCAGTTCGTCGGTTGCGGGAGCTTTGGCGTCGGCTTTCTTGGCCGCATCGCCGGCCACTGCCGGGCTCTTGCCCGAGGTCTTGATGGCCACCTCCGACGGCGGCATGCAGTTCTGCTCGTTGCAGGCACCGTACTCCAGATAGGCGTCGATGGTGTATTCGGGTTTGGTGAACCGCACCTTCTGCACAAACTGTGCGCTACCCTCAAAGTAGCGCAGGTTCATCTCGAACAGTTTGTCGTAGGTGCTTATTTCGTGGCCGCGCGGTGTGAGCTTGCCCACAAGCTCCACGCCGTCGAGCTTGTTCACGTTGAACGAGGCCGATGTGGGGCCGTTGTCGCCCAGTCCGGTGGAATAGACGTGCCATCCCTTTTCTATCTTTCCCGAGAACACGATTTCGGCCTCTGCCGATCCGTTGGTCTTCAGCTGCGAACTGAATTTCACGGGGTTGACCATCTGCGCTTGCGCCAAAAGGGTGATGAGCGCCAGCAAGGTGAGTGTGAATGTTTTCTTCATCTGATAGTTTAAAATGTATTCTTTCCGATATGCAAAGGTAATGATTTATAAGTTTTATTCCGTATTTATGCAACAGGGTTTTATCCTATTAAGTTTTTTTCACCATCGCGGCCGGCATGGTCTTGCCGCTTGGCGTAATAGCAGATGTGGCGGCCGTCGTAGGTGGCGGTGCGCGTGAGCATGGCGTTGGCCGGCAACGAGGGGGCTTTCACGCCCTGGCTGACGGTCATCGGTGCCGTCTCCACGCGTATCTCGTCCCACAGGCCGGCATCGATAAACGCCTGCAGCGTGGCCGCGCCGCCCTCCACCAGCAGGCTCTGCCGCTTGTTGGCCGTCAGATAGGCCAGTGCCGTGGGGATGTCGGCAAATGGCCGAAAGCCCTCGGGTACCTCGTCGGGCCGACTGGTCAGCACCAGCCGGTCGGGGTTGCGGCCGATCCATTCGCGCACGTTGAGTAGCGGTCGGTCGGCCTCCAGCGTTCCGCGCCCGATGAGCAGGGCGTCGCAGTGGGCGCGCAGCCGGTGTACGAGCATCTGTGTGAAGGGCGACGAGAGGCGCAGCGGCGTCGGCCGCCCACCGTTGGGGTGGGGCAGATGACCTATGAAATGGTTGGCCGTCTCGGCCCATTTCAGAAGGATGAATGGCCGTTGCAGCGCGTTGGCGGTCATGAACGCCCGGTTGGCGGCCATGCACTCCTGTTGCAGCACACCCACCGTCACCTCGATGCCTGCCTGGCGCATGCGCTCGATGCCCCGTCCCTGCACCTTGGCAAAGGGGTCGGTGCATCCGCACACGCAGCGGCGCACTCCCTTGCTGATGATGAGGTCGCAGCAAGGTGGCGTGTGGCCCCAGTGCGAACAGGGTTCAAGCGACACGTAGATGGTGGCGTCGGGCAGCAGCGCCTCGTCGGCTGGCCGTACCGAGGCGAAGGCGTTGACCTCGGCGTGCGCGCCGCCGTAGGCCGAGGTGAAGCCCTCGCCGATGATGCGGCCGTCGCCGGCCACGATGACGGCACCCACCGAAGGGTTGGGGCGTGCCGTGAGCCGACCGCCCTTCGCTATCTGCAGGCAGCGGCGCATGTAAGTCTCGTCGAGTTGTTGTTGGGTCATAACCGCGGGTTGTAGGGTACGTTGTTCATCTGGGCGGCGCAGCCGATGCCAAAAAGCGATCGTTTCGTTTTGCGTTGTCTGCGGATTGCCTTATCTTTGCACAAGCATGATGACATATACCGCCTTGTGGCGCCGGTTGTCGCATCTCTACGATAGCGATGAGGCGCAAGACATCGTTCGCTGGCTGCTCGATGCAGCCTTTGGTATGTCGCTGACCGACATTGTCTGCGGCAAAGTTACTGAATTATCGCGAGAAGATACCCAACGGCTCGAAAAAATGATGCGCCGGCTGGAGAGTGGCGAGCCTGTGCAGTACGTTGTGGGCGAGACCGAGTTCTGCGGCCGCACGTTCCATGTGGCACCGGGTGTGCTCATCCCGCGCCCCGAGACCGCCGAGTTGTGTCGCCGTGTCGTGGCCGCCGCGAGCCGTCCCGACTGCTGTCTGCAACCGCCCCGTCCCATCGATGTGCTCGATGTGGGTACGGGCAGCGGTTGCATAGCCGTCACCCTGGCATTGGATCTGTCGCCCGTCAGCGTGACGGCGTGGGACATCTCGTCTGATGCCCTGTTTCTTGCCCGATCCAATGCCCATCGGCTGGGGGCGAAGGTCAGTTTCGAATGCCGCGATGCCTTGCTTGCCGCCGCACGGCAGGGGTCGGAGCAATGGGACGTGGTGGTGTCAAACCCTCCCTACATTGCCGACCATGAACGGTCGGCCATGCGATCCAACGTGCTCGACTACGAGCCGGAGCTTGCTCTGTTTGTACCCGACGACGATCCTCTCCTATTTTATAAATCCATCGCACGCTATGCGCGCCTCACGCTGCGCCCGGCTGGCCAGTTGTGGTTCGAAATCAATCCGCTCTATGCCTCCGACCTGCAGCGCATGCTGGCCGGTCTGGGCTTTGCCGACTGTGCCATCCTCCTCGACTCGTTCGGCCGCCAACGCTTTGCGGTGGCTACGCAGGCCGCTGATGCGCTGGCGGACAACCGTAACTGAAAAATGACCATGACCATGGAAAACAAACAATCGCTGAGCGAGGAAAAGGCGTTGGAAAAGTTGGCCGCCCTCTGTTCGAAAGCCGAGCACTGCGCTGGCGACTTGACCGACAAGATGCGACGGTGGGGCCTGGCCGACGATGCCCGGCAACGCATCGTGGACTATCTGACCACCCACCATTTTATAGACGAAGACCGCTATTGCCGTGCTTTTGTTGACGACAAGGTGCGGTTCGACGGTTGGGGTCGGCGAAAAATCGAACAGGCACTCTGCGCCAAGCGTGTGAGCCGCGATGCCATGCAGGCTGCTCTCGACGCTGTGCCCGATGCCGACTATCTGGCCGTGCTGCAACCGCTGCTGCGTGCCAAATGGCCCACTGTGAAGGGCCGCACCCACTATGAACGCAGCATGAAACTCATCAAGTATGCCATGGGGCGCGGCTTCGAAATGCGCCTCATACGGCAGTGCATAGACGATGCCGACGACTGGATTGCCGACGACGATTAGCCTATCGCCGTGTAGAGAGCATCTGGCCTGTAAGGTCAGCACAACATCAAAAGGAAGGCTATGCCGTGGTGTTGTGCTGACCTTACAGGCCAGCCTCCTTCATGCACCCATTAACCTCAGGGTTACGTCCGTCGCTTCGCTCGTCCTCACCCTGGGCTGGTTTGTGTCGCCCCTTCAGGGCTTGACGTTGTAGAGGCCTTTTAATACATCCCACTACTTTGAATTCTCCGCCCCCACAGGGGCGAAGGCCAGCAGGCCATGCAAAGTGTGCCAGTCCACACGTTTCCCCCAATCCTTACAAACGCTATTTCAACCTGTTGCAATGTCAGACCGCACTTTTTGCGGCCACAATAAATTGTAACATGAATGTAACAAGGCTGTAAAAACGGTGTAACAACCGTGACTTAATTTTGCAGCGAGTTAGAACCAAAATAATAAGGATTCAATGGAAACCATTTATCTTTGCATCGTCATCTTTCTGCTCTGTCTGGCCGTGTTCGACCTGTTTGTCGGCGTGAGCAACGATGCAGTCAACTTCTTGCAGTCGGCGGTGGGTGCCCGGGTGGCAGCCTTCCGCACAGTGTTAATCATCGCTTCGGTAGGCGTGGTGCTCGGAGCGGTGCTCTCGTCGGGCATGATGGACGTGGCGCGCCATGGCATCATGATGCCCGAGCACTACTCGTTCCACGAGGTGATGACCATCTACCTGGCCGTCATGGTGACCGATGTGATTGTGCTCGACGTGTTCAACACGCTCGGCATGCCCACCTCCACCACAGTGTCGCTGGTCTTTGAGCTGCTCGGCGGCACGGCTGTGCTGGCCCTGCTCAAGGTCATGTCCGACCCGCAGCTCGACTATGGCATGCTGCTCAACTCCAACAAAGCCCTGCAGGTCATCATCGCCATCTTCGTGTCGGTGGCCATCTCGTTTGTCGTGGGCATGCTGGTGATGTGGATCAGCCGTGTGGTGTTCACCTTCAACTACCGCAAACACTCGCGCTACAGCATCGCCATCTTCGGCGGCATCGCCTTCACCGCCCTCAGCTATTTCATCTTCATGAAGGGCATCGGCAGCAGTCCGTACCTCAGCGAGAATGTGCGCCAGTACATCAACGACAATACCAACATGCTGCTGGTGTTCACCTTCATCGGCGGAACGATCATTATGGAGGTGCTCCACCTGCTGAAAGTCAACATCTTCCGTTTCACGGTGCTCATGGGTACGTTTGCGCTGGCCATGGCTTTCGCTGGCAACGACCTTGTGAACTTCATCGGAGTGCCCTTGGCTGGCCTCGATTCCTATCAGGATTACACTGCCAACGCTAACGGAGCTGGCATCGACGGCTTCATGATGTCGTCGCTCATGGAGAGCGCCAAGACACCGCCCTTCTACCTCATGGCCGCTGGCATCATCATGATTGTGGCCATGGCCACGTCGAAGAAGGCACAGAACGTGATCAAGACCTCGGTCGACCTGGCCCGTCAGGACGAGGGCGACGAGATGTTCGGTTCCAGCCGGGCAGCCCGTGCCATCGTGCGCTTCTTCCAGAACATGGTCGAAACCGTGGCCCATCTCTTCCCCCTGAGCTTCCGCCAGTGGATCAACAAGCGGTTCGACGCCAACGATGCCGTGCCCGACGATGAGAAGGCTGCCTTCGATGTGGTGCGTGCCGCTGTCAACCTCGTCATCGCCTCCATGCTCATCACTTTCGGTACCAACCACAAGTTGCCCCTTTCCACCACCTATGTCACCTTCATGGTGGCCATGGGTTCGAGCCTTGCCGACCGTGCCTGGAGCCGCGAGAGTGCCGTGTTCCGTGTCACGGGCGTGTTGAGTGTCATCGGCGGCTGGTTCATCACGGCCGGTGTGGCCTTCCTGGCCTGTGCCTTGGTGTGCGTCTGCATGTGGTACGGCGGCATCGTGGTGCAGGTGGCGTTCATCGCACTGGTCATCTTCATGCTGGTGCGCAGCAACCGCCAGTACAAGCGCAAGAAAGACATGACCAAGAGCGAGGACGATACCTTCCGCCTGATGATGCGCACCCGCGACCCCGAACTGGTGTGGGACATGCTGCGCAACCATGTGCGCAACACGCAGTCGAAGGTGTGCCGCCTGGCCCTCGACGAGTATAACGCCATACTCGAAGGGTTCAACAACGAGAGCGTGAAGACCCTGCGCGGCAGCGACAAGACACTCGGCAAGGAGCTCGACGTGCTGAAGAAATACCGCCGTCAGGAGTTGCTCGGATTGAAGCGGTCGCCGATGGAGATAGCCGTAGAGCGCAACACCTGGTTCCATGTGGGTGTCAATGCCGACCAACAGTACATCTATACCCTGCGCCGCATGCTGCAGCCCATCAAGGAACATGTGGACAACAATTTCAATCCCGTGCCCGAGAGCTACATCGACGAGTACGAGCCTGTGCGCCGCAAGGTCAACGAGCTGATGAAGATGACCTGCGAGACCATCGAGACCAACCGCTACGATCAGTACCGTGAGGTGCTGGCCGAGGCCGATGTCTGCAAGGACAACCTCTCGGTCATCCGCAAGGATCACATCAACCGCATGCAGAAGAGCCGTTCCGACAAGTCGATCAAGGTAGATATGGTCTACCTCAACCTCCTGCAGGAGACCCAGCAGCTGCTCAGTGTGATGCGCCACCAGCTGCGGTCGGCCAAGAAGTTCATGGAAGATTAGTGCCCAGGGGCTTCGCGCCCCCGGCGGCACAGCCAATAAGAATATTGGTTTCATATTAAAATGTTGCGGACGAGGCGTCCCTACCGGGACATACTCCGCATGCGTTGCCCTGAAAAGGGCACCATAAACACAGCCCAGGGTGAGCAGCGCGGCGACAGCCGAGCGGCGTAACCCTGGGTTATCGTTGTATCGCAAGCATCTGGCCTGTAAGGTCAGCACAACACCAAGCGGCACTAACACCGCGTGATTGTGCTGACCTTACAGGCCAGCGCCCCTCATGCACCCATTCAACCCAGGGTTACGTCCGTCGCTTCGCTCGTCCTCACCCTGGGCTGGTTAGTGCCGCCCCTTCAGGGCTATGCTTAGCCGATAGCGTCGGTGTACACTGCTGTGCGATGTATGGGGGAATGATAAACTATTATATATTATTGGTGTCCGGTAAAAACTTAGCAACAGGAAAGTCCCGTAGGGACGACATATT
>CAVKHW010000038.1:0-24141 GCA_963656105.1 Eggerthellaceae bacterium | reverse complement strand
CAAACACAAAGGAGTAGTGTGTTTGGCATTTTGTGAGCCTCGGTGCGTCGGGAGATGCGCCGGGGCTTTTAATAAGGTAATCTGATTATTGGAAATTGTATATCACACTTTGTGGAAAAAGCAAAGGCATTCCCTTCGTCTTTATTTTGAAAGAATACGTATCGCCATTACCGCTTGGGCGACACAACAATAAGTCTACGGTTATGATATTTTGTTCAATCAAAACATCAAATTGACCGACATTCGGGTTCTTTGTATGCTCTATTTGTTTGAGCCTAAAATATTCCTTTCCATCGCTTTTGTCATTCTCTACCTCCACCCAAAAGGTTTCGTGGTGTTTGGATAGCAACCGATTGTGCAACTCCATCAATCGCCAAACGGCCACATCCTTTACTTTATTTTGTTGGGCCTGCAGTTCAAGGAGGGCATTGAGATTGTTTACATTGAGAAACAGCATTTGGGCATTTGGCGGCGTACATTGCACCGTGTTCTGGTAGGTTTTCTTTCCGTCCTCGGTTATATATCCGTATTTCTCTACGATTTCACGACTTGACTTTAATTCGCTAATGTCCCAATTCGGAGATTTTGTAAATAGCACGTTTTTCCTACTACTGCGTTTTTCTCTAAGGCTTTTTATTTCTATTCCTTTGTAATCGGGTGTCTTGTCGCAGTTCATTCTGATACCAAGGAAAGTTTCAATCGTTCTACCAATACCAGTGTCGGCAGTGATTTCAGATTCGAGCCATTGCCCCTCAATCGAACGGAACTTTGCAAGTAATTCTTCTGCAACAAGGTTCTCTTCTTTATTGATAACCTTGATAATGTCTTGCAATGGTGTTATTATCGGCGAATTGTAACATTTCTCAATGTTTACATGGGTGATATTTACTGCGCACAATGCCTTTTCAAATACAAATAACACATAAATGTCACTGCCTTCAGAATATGCTCCTAACCCATAAATCCACATTCGTGGGTCTCCTTTCTTTGTGTTAGGGCGGTAGAAAACTGCAGTTGTTTCTTTCTTTGCACTACCTGTCAATATCAGCGCACGGCGTGATGCCTTGTGCTCCTGTCCCTGCAACTGTTCCTCGTAATTATGTATGCCATTTTCCAAGAAAAAGGTTCGCATCGGTGTTGTTGAGTCCAAAATGCTCTTTTTCAAACCTGTGGCAGTTATCTCCACTTGCGTAAACTTTACATTATGGTTGACCAAGAATTTCAAGTTCTTTTGCTCAAACGCATTGAACGGACGCATATTTACCATTGCCTTTTATTTTATGTGTTTTAATATTGTGTTTGCAATGGCGCGAGCCATCAATGGTGGAACTGCGTTTCCCACAAGTGTATATTGTGGTATTTCCTTTTGGCGGTTGTTACCCCCAGTCTGCCGTTTACCTTGAAACACGAAAGAATCATCAAAACTTTGCAAACGTGCCATTTCTCGCACGGTCAACGGACGATAGGCAGAATAGTGGATAAAATCATCGGGCATAGTGCAAACCGTGGGACTTTGCCCAAGAGGATTGAGCACCACGTAGTTTCTTTTCTGCGAATTAAGCCCTTTTTCCTTCAATTCATTTTTAGCGTCATCGTAGTCTTTGTACTTGGCAATGATTCTTAACCGTTCACGCACTTTATCGTTTTGGCTGCTCGTTTGATGATTGAATAACTCAAAGTGTTGATGCTTCCGTGCGACATTCAAATCTTTCATTGACATCACATAAAATGGTTCTTCGTCAAATGTAAATCTGTGCCCAAGTCTTCCCTTGCGCGACCATTCTGTGAACAAATGACCGCTTGCATTTGGCAATCCCTGAATTTCGCGATGAACTTTGACCGGTTCGTATTCTTCTATGAGCGTTGGCTCTAAATATTGGGTGGCAGTATCACCATTACCCACCATGTTCAAGTCCCAAATCGCTTCGTAAACCTTAACTTTATCTTCTTCGCTTACAGTTGCCGGAATGTCGGTTATCATTTCTTGGTCTTTACGGCATCCGATAAAGACAACGCGCTCCCGGTTTTGCGGAACGCCATAGTTGGAAGAAAGCAACACCAAAGGTTCGTCTATCTTGTATAAGCGTATCTCTTCCATTAGCGCATCAAAGCGTCTCAGTGTCTTGTCTTGTCCCTCAAACTGCTGACGTACATAGTCGATACATTCATCAAAAGTAGATGTCAGTATATTAAGCGACTGCTTTAGATTTTCGGCATCTCTTTCGCAATCACCCTTCTCTTTGACATCGTCTATGGCTTGTGCCATGCTTTTAAGTATCTGTTCGTCAGAAATGGTTCCTATAACGGCATTGTATCCATCGACAAACTTATCATTGTCTATATGGGCGGAGGTTTTAAGTTGTATTACCTGTCTGCGTATTTCGTCACGTTGTTTCTTCATTTGAAGCAACAACAATCCATGACGAATCGTGTTCACCGCCCCGTCGCTTTTGCTTACGCTATACGCAAGGTGTTTAGTAACCTCTTTGAGTTGCTGGTCTAAATTGGCGTAAAATTGCTCATACAACTTTTCAGTGTCAATAGCAGAAACCTCGAATTGCAATTTAAGAAGCAAACAAGCATAAATATTTGCATCCATTGCGCCTTTCAAATATTGGTTTAGAAAGTCCAGCAAGTGAACGATTGCCGTATCATCCACTATTGAGCGGATTTCCCTCAATATGCGTTGTTTCACCTTGCCTTCATCCTTCGTCAGAATACCTTTTACGTTTTCCATGACGAAATATTTAGGTCGCAAGGTTTTGATGACTTTTAGGTAATGATAAAACAAGTCGTCCCGTTTGTCAAGTTTCTTTCTTCTTCCTGCAAGACTGAAAGACTGACAACTTGGGCCACCTGTGATTACATCAATCTCTTGACCATGCAGTTTCTGCAACAGATTAGGGAGAAACGAATCTTCCATAATGTCTTGACAAATGAACTCTGTATCAAGTCCAAGCATTTTGTTGTATCTGACACGATGGGTGAGTTCACAATTTTCGTTTATATCGCTTGCGAGCCGAAAATCAAAATACTTGTCATCGGTATACGCTTGCATAAATCCCTCACTGAAACCGCCTGCTCCAGCAAAAAGGTCAAGATAGTTGATGCCCTTTCTTGTGGCAATGAAATCTTTTTTCTCTGCCATTGTCTAATCGTTGTTTTTGTTAAGAAATTCCGGGCGTACAAGTTCCGTGTACTTGACATCAAGCAATTCTGCAATTCGCAATAATGTTTCGAGTGACGGCTGCGAGGTATTGGTACACCACTTTGAAATGGTGCAGGGGTCTTTGTGCAATTGCTCCGCAAGCCACTTGTTGCTCCGTTTCTTTTCAGCGAGCACCACCTTTATCCTATTTATATCTTTTGTCTGTTCCATACGTTGTATTATTATATACAAAGATACTGCTTTTTATTGTATTTACCTGGTTTTACTTATAGAAAGTGAATTAAAAGTCTATTTTGTTCGGTTTTTACAATGGTTTTTGCACTACGAGCAGAAGATGGACACCGAACTCATCGACACCATCAAGGGCTTTTTTACCGGACACCAATAAATTGAAATTGCATCGGGTGCGGAACATTGCATAAGGTAGTACAGCTTTTGGTTACAAGTGAAGGCACGAAGGGATAAAAAGAGTAAAGCCTTCCGCAATCATTGGGATTGCGGAAGGCTCTTATTTGATTTTCGTCATGTCCTATTGAGGACATTTTGGCGAATCTTATTCACCCTTGATGGCTGCAACGCCAGGGAGCACCTTGCCTTCGATGGCTTCGAGCATAGCGCCGCCACCGGTAGAAACGTAGCTCACCTTGTCGGCCAGTCCGAACTTGTTGATAGCAGCAACCGAGTCGCCACCGCCGATGAGCGAGTAAGCACCGTTCTCCTGTGTGGCCTTAGCTACAGTTTTTGCGATTTCGCCAGTACCATGTGCAAAGTTCTCGAATTCGAACACGCCGACCGGACCGTTCCACAGGATGGTCTTGGAGTTCATGATAATCTCTTTCCAGGCCACCAAGCTCTCTTCAGAGGCATCCATGCCTTCCCAACCCTCGGGGATGGAGAAAATGGGGAATACCGAACGGGCTGTGTCGTTGGAGAATTCGCGGCCGCAAACAGTAGCCACTGACAGGCTGAGGTTCACACCCTTGGCTTTGGCCTGCTCTATGACGTTGAGTGCTTCGGGCATCAAGTCGTCCTCGTGCAGCGAGTTTCCGATGTTGCCGCCTTGTGCTTTGATGAAGGTGTAGCCCATGCCGCCACCGATAATCAGGTTGTCCACCTTGTCGAGCAGATTCTTGATCACAGCCAACTTAGAGCTTACTTTCGAACCACCGATGATGGCAGTGAACGGATGCTGTGCATTCTTCATCACGTTGTCGATGGCTGTCACCTCTTTCTCCATCAGGTAGCCCAGCATCTTGGCATCGTCGGCAAAATAGTCGGCAATAACAGCCGTAGAAGCATGTCTGCGGTGAGCTGTGCCAAACGCGTCGTTGACATAGACATCAGCATAGGAAGCCAGCTTCTGAGCAAACTTCTTTTGGCTTTCCTTCATGCTCTTTTTAGCCTCATCAAACTCGGGTGTGCCTTTTTCGACACCTACGGGCTTGCCTTCCTCCTCTGGGTAGAAACGCAGATTTTCGAGCAGCAAAGCCTCGCCAGACTGCAGTGCTGCAGCCTCGTTTTCTGCGTTTCCACAATCGGCTGCGAACTTGACATCAACTCCCAATTTCTCGGAAACCTTTCCAACGATTTGCTTCAAGCTGAGTTTGGGGTTCACCTTGCCTTTGGGCTTACCCATGTGGCTCATCATAATGACGGAACCGCCATCGGCCAAAATCTTTTTCAAGGTGGGCAGAGCACCGCGGATACGGGTGTCATCGGTCACATTGCCATTCTCATCCAATGGCACATTGAAATCTACACGAACAATGGCTTTCTTGCCTGAAAAATTGAATTCGTCAATTGTCATTTTCTTATATTGTTTAATGAATAAATGTCTTGCCAAGGCGCCAGCCGAGCGAACGACAACATTTTTGCATGCTCTTCATTTGCCGAGTGCAGCTTATCTTCTGCAAAGATAATGCAAACGAGCGCAAAGAAAATTTGTTTTCTATTTGCCGAGTGCAGCTTATCTTCTGCAAAGATAATAAAAAGATAATGGATGCAAACAAGCGTATCTTAGTTTTTTAACTTTTTTATCTTATACTATCGCATTTACGGGATGTCGTTCCTGACAAACTTCTGGTCATGAGGGATCCTCATATTCGGTTGTGTCAACGATGTCAGCCTCGAGCAACGCTTCTTTCCGTTCGCGACAGGTGCCACATTTACCGCAATGTTTCTCGCCTCCCTTGTAGCAGCTCCACGTTTCGCTATAGTCCAAGCCCAACGCTTTTCCATGGCGTGCGATGTCGGATTTCGAAATATTGGTGTAGGGAGCCACCACTGTCACTTCCTCGTAAGTACCGGTCCTGGCTGCAGCTGATATGGCTTCCACAAACTCGGGGCGGCAGTCGGGATAAATGGCATGGTCGCCGTTGTGGTTGGCCATAAGCACATGTTTGAGATGATTGCTTTCGGCAATGCCGATGGCTATGCTCAGCATGATGCCGTTGCGGAAAGGAACAACGGTCGATTTCATATTGTCATCGTCGTAGTTGCCTTCGGGTATCGCGTCGGCTCCTTCCAAAAGACTCGACTTGAAATACTTGGGCATAAAGCTCAGATCGATGGTAATGTGGGGAATGCCGAGCCGTTTGCAGTGCATCTCAGCAAACGGCAGTTCGCGGTCATTGTGGTTGCTACCGTAATTGAAACTGACACCTAAAGCTATTCTTTCTTGATATTCGTAGAGCATGGTAATGGAGTCCATGCCTCCGCTAACGATAATAACAGAATCTTTCATTTTCTCGTATTCTCAATTTATTTGTAGTTATCCAAAAAGAAGGCGCAGAGCCTCTTCCACTTTCCTTACGGGATGAAGTTGTATGTGGTATTTGCGCCCATCTATTCCTTTCATATTATAGGCGGGCATGATGATATGCGTAAAGCCCAGTTTCTCGGCTTCGGCTATGCGTTGCTCGGCACGGCTCACGGGCCGCACCTCGCCGCTTAGTCCCACCTCGCCAGCCATGCACCAGCCCGTCTCTATGGGGGTGTCTACATTGCTTGAAAGCACCGCGGCTATTACGCTGAGATCCATGGCCATGTCGGTAACCCGCAGTCCGCCGGCGATGTTCAGAAACACGTCTTTTTGTATAAGTTTGAAACCCACTTTTTTTTCCAAAACGGCCAACAACATGTTAAGACGCCGTTGGTCGAAACCAGTTGCCGACCGTTGCGGCGTGCCATAGGCAGCTGTCGACACAAGAGCTTGCGTTTCCACGAGAAATGGGCGAACCCCTTCTATTGCCGACGATATGGCCACTCCCGACAAACCGTCATGGTCTTCGGTGAGCAACAACTCCGACGGATTGGACACTTGTCTGAGACCATCTTGGCTCATTTCGTAAATGCCCAGTTCTGAAGTGCTGCCAAAGCGATTCTTGATGCTCCGCAAGATGCGGTACATATAATGTTGGTCGCCTTCAAACTGGATCACCGTATCAACAATATGTTCAAGTATTTTAGGACCAGCCAATGTTCCCTCCTTATTAATATGGCCTATAAGTATGACTGGCACGCCACTGGTCTTGGCAAAGCGCAGCAGCGACGCAGCACATTCTCGCACTTGACTGATGCTTCCGGGAGAAGAATCTATCGTCTCCGTGGCGATGGTTTGGATAGAGTCCACTATCAGCAAATCAGGATGTACGTCTTGTATCTGCGCAAATATGTTTTCGAGAGATGTTTCGCAAAGAACAAACACTTCTCCCCTCGATTGGGTGTTTGACGGTCCAGTGGGCTCCAGACGATCGGCCCGCATCTTGATTTGATGAGCGCTTTCCTCGCCGCTGACATACAGGATGTTGCGTTCCGGCATATTCAAGATAGTCTGTAAGGTGAGCGTAGATTTACCAATACCCGGCTCACCACCCAAAAGCACTATGCTCCCCGGAACGATACCGCCGCCCAACACACGATTCAGTTCCTTGTCGTGCGTATCCATACGAGGCTTGTCCTCATGCAATATGTCATGCAATTTAACAGGGCGATTGCTGTCGGCAGACAAACCTTTCTTCCCCTGACGGAGTGACAGAGCCACCTGTTGCGCACCACTGCTCACATGGTCGGCCGCCACTTTGATTTCTTTGAACGAAGTCCATTCACCACACGACGGGCATTTGCCCAGCCATTTGGCCGACTCATACCCGCAGTTGGAACAGACAAACATTGTCTTGTCTTTAGCCATGAACGCTTGATTTTACCTTAAATTGGCACACACATATTATAATATAGCGAGACGCCGAAACATCACGAGTTGCCCAACGCCCACCTATGTCAGTATATTCACTTACGTTAGTGCTGAAAAACTACAATAAAGAATTTCTGGCATAAAGGCAAAGGTAAGTATAAAATCTGAAAGATTGTCCTCTTTAACCATAAATTTATTATGCTAACAAGGCGTTCAACGCCTCGCGGCGGCAGTGCCGAGTGTTATAAAATGTAATATTTACCCTTTTAGTGTTAAAGAACAATTATCCAAGTAAACCATACTTTCCTTTAAACATCAAATAATTGTTTTTTATTAAATCGTAAATTAACAGAATGAAAAATTCGTTTTTGACAGCGGCGCTTGCCTTTCTGGTGTTCGTTCCCGCCTCCATGCAGGCTCGAGAGTGGACGCTGCAAGACTGCATCAACTATGCGTTGCAAAACAACATCTCGCTCCAGAAGTCGCGCATCCAGCACCTCAGTGCCATCGAAGATGTGAAGCAGAGCAAGGCCGAATTACTGCCTTCGCTATCAGCTTCTACCTCACAGAACGTGTCATACAATCCTTGGCCAGAAACCGGCTCATACATGATTGCCGGCGACAAGGTGCAGACCAATGTAGACAAGGTCTACTACAACGGTTCGTACAGCATTATGGGCAATTGGACCGTATGGAACGGCAACCGGAACCGAAACCAACTGAAGTTGAACAAGGTAACAGCCGAACAAGCTGCCCTCGACAGTGCCACAACAGCCAACAACATCCAAGAACAGATCACACAGCTCTTCGTACAGATACTCTACTCCAAGGAAGCCATTGAAGTAAGCAAGGCCACACTTGAAACATCAAAGAAAAACGAGGAGCGCGGCAAGGAGTTTGTAAATGTAGGCAGCATGAGCAAGGCCGATTTGGCACAGCTCACCGCCCAACGGGCACAGGACGAATACGCCGTGGTACAAGCAGAAAGCAATCTCCGCGACTACAAGCGTCAGCTCAAACAATTGCTGCAGATTACCGACCAAGACGATTTCGACGTGGTGGCAGACACCCCCACCGACGAAGCAGCGCTGCAAGCCGTGCCAGGCGTAACAAGCGTCTACGAAACAGCATTAGGCGTGAGACCCGAAATCAAAAACGCCAAACTGGGAATAGAGAGCAGCGACCTGCAGATAAAAATAGCTAAAGGCCAACGCATGCCTACCATCGGACTCAACGCAGGCGTGAGCACCAACACCACATCGATGAACGACAACGCTTGGGGCACACAGCTGAAAAACAACTTCACCGTAGGCGGCGGTTTGTCGGTCAGCATTCCTATCTTCGACAACCGAACGGCCAAAACAGCCATCAACAAAGCACAACTCTCCAAGCAGAGCTATGAGCTCGACTTGAAAGACAAGCAGACCACCTTATATTCCACCATCGAGAACTACTGGCTGCAAGCGGTCAACAATCAGGCGCAGTTCAAAAGTGCAAAGGCCAGCACCGAGAGCGCACAAGAGAGCTACGATCTGCTGAACGAACAGTTCCGTCAGAACCTCAAAAACACCATTGAGCTCATGAATGGAAAGGACGCGCTACTCAAAGCGCAACAAAGCGAGCTGCAAGCCAAGTACCTCACGATACTCAACATCAACATGCTGAAGTTCTACCAAAACGGCACATTGAAATAAGCACTCCAGATGTGAGCAAATCAAAACATATAAATTGAATAGCCATAGTTTTTATATAAAATGAAAAGTAAAAAGATCAGTGTGATTTGGATAGCGGTAGGCGTCGTCATCGTCATCGCTATCGCAGCCTTCCTCCTATCGGGCGGGAAAAAGAAAGAAGAAGTGAATTTCAAAACCGAGAAGGTTGAAAAGGTCAATATCCTCAACAGCATCACAGCTACGGGAACCATTGAGCCAGTAAACGAAGTAACCGTCGGTACGCAGGTTTCGGGTATCGTCAGCAAGTTATATGTTGACTACAACAGTGTTGTAAAGAAAGGTCAGATCATTGCCGAACTCGACAAATCGAATCTGACTAGCCAGCTCAACACAGCAAAGTCGCAACTCTCGCAAGCTCAAGCATCACTGAAAAGTGCCGAAAGCGACCTTGCATACCAAAAAGCCAATTACAACCGGTATAAAACACTCTACCAAAAGGGACTCATATCAGCCAACGATTACGAGACAGCTCGTTTGAGTTACCAGACAAGTGTGCAGACTGTAGCATCGCGCAAAGACCAAGTGGTTTCGGCTCAAGAAGAAGTGTCGCGAGCTCAGACCAACTTAGGATACGCCACCATCACCTCGCCCATCGACGGCATTGTGGTAAGCAAGAGCGTGGAAGAAGGACAAACCGTAAACGCTAACATGAGCACACCTGACCTGTTTACCATTGCACAAGACCTGACCAACATGCAGGTGGTGGCCAACGTCGACGAAGCCGACATAGGCGATGTGAAGAAAGGCGAACGTGTTACATTCACTGTAGATGCTTATCCCAACGACACCTTTGAAGGTACAGTGACGCAAGTTCGTCTGGAGGCAACCACTACAAACAATGTCGTTACTTATGAGGTAGTGATCAGCGCACCCAACGCCGACCAGAAACTGAAGCCCGGACTGACCGCAAATGTTGTTATATACACTCAGGAAAGCAACGGCGTGCTAAGTGTGCCAAGCAAAGCTTTGCGATACACACCCGCTAAGGAAACCGTTGGCGGACGCAAAATCAAGGATGTGAGCAACGCCAAAAATAAGGTGTGGACTATCGAAGGCAATACCCTCGTAGCACACAAAGTGAACATTGGCATATCCGATGGCACACACACACAGGTGTTGAGCGGAATCAAGCAAGGCCAAGAGGTGATCACTGGCGTGGCCGTAAGCACGGACGAACAGAACGCAGAGGACGAGTCGGGCAGCTCAGAGTCGAGCCCCTTCCAGCCTGGCCCTCCGGGAAAGAACAAAAAGAGCAGCAAATAAGCCTGCTACGGGAAAATGAATCATGACAGATAAGCATATCGACAATGATGGATAACCAAAACAACAAGGATACCGAAGGCAAGAAAGTCGTCATAGAGTTGCAAAACGTAAAGCGCGACTTTCTTGTCGGCGACGAGACAGTACATGCCTTGCGCGGGGTATCGTTCAAGATTTATGAAGGCGAATTTGTCACCATTATGGGTAAGTCGGGATCAGGAAAATCCACCCTGCTTAATCAGTTGGGATGCCTAGACACACCATCCAGTGGCGAATATTACCTTGACGGGGTATCGGTTCGTACCATGTCACGCTCACAACGTGCCGTGCTTCGCAATAGGAAAATTGGTTTTATTTTCCAAAACTATAACCTTTTGCCGAAAACTACCAGCGTGGAAAACGTGGAGCTACCACTGATGTACAACGCCAGCGTTTCGGCTAAGGAGCGTTTCGACCGATCGGTAGAAGCACTAAAAGCTGTAGGACTGGGCGACCGACTTTACCACAAGTCCAACCAAATGTCGGGTGGACAGATGCAGCGCGTGGCCATTGCACGAGCCTTGGTCAACAACCCTGCCGTCATATTGGCCGACGAAGCAACAGGAAACCTCGACACCCGAACATCGTTTGAGATTCTAGTTCTTTTCCAGAAGCTTTACGCTGAAGGCAGAACCATCATCTTTGTCACGCACAACCCTGACATTGCCCACTATTCCAGCCGTAACATACAGTTGCGAGATGGCCATGTCATCAGTGACGAATACAACAACAACATACAGAGCGCAGCTGAAGGACTGGCAGCGCTCCCAGCAAATTCGGATGAATAATGAACTATACAAATCTTTTCAAAATAGCGTTGCGAGCCATATTCGCCAACAAGATGCGTTCGTTCCTGACTGCGCTGGGTATTATTATCGGTGTAGCATCGGTTATCACGATGTTGGCCATCGGACAAGGTTCGAAACGTAGCATACAAGCGAACATCGCCGAAATGGGTTCCAACATGATCATGATACATCCGGGTGCCGACATGAGAGGCGGCGTGCGGCAGGATCCTTCGGCTATGCAGACTCTGAAATTGACCGACTATCAGACGCTTAAAGACGAATGCTCCTACATCAAGGGCATCAGTCCCGTTGTGAGCACAAGTGGCCAATTTATCAATGGAAACAACAACACCCAGTCGACCATCTATGGGGTCAACCAAGAGTATCTCGACATTCGCCAACTGAATGTAAGCGACGGCGAGCTCTTCTCCGAACAGGAGCTGAAAGCAAGCGCAAAGGTTTGCATACTGGGACAAACAGTTGTGGACTATCTCTTTCCTGACGGAAGCGATCCGGTGGGCAAAGTGGTGCGTTTCAACACCATACCGTTCCGAGTGATCGGTGTGCTGAAGAAAAAGGGTTACAACTCAATGGGTATGGACCAAGACAACTTGGTACTGGCTCCCTACACTACGGTTATGAAACGTATCCTTGCACAAACTTACTTGAGCGAGATACAAGCCTCAGCCATCACAGAGGATGTAACCGACAAAGCGACGGAGGAAATCACCAATATCTTGCGCAGAACACACAAGCTGAAAGATGCTACAGAAACAACAGAAGGCGACGATGACGATTTCAACATACGTTCGCAGGAAGAACTTTCATCAATGATGAACTCCACTACCGATATGATGACCATCCTGCTCGGATGTGTTGCCGGCATATCGCTTATCGTGGGTGGCATCGGCATCATGAACATCATGTATGTAAGCGTAACAGAACGCACACGCGAAATCGGCTTGCGTATGAGCGTCGGTGCTCGCGGCGTGGACATCCTTAATCAGTTCTTGATTGAAGCTATCATGCTGAGTGTTACGGGTGGACTAGTGGGTGTGATATTGGGAATTGGCGGCAGCTATGCAGTGAAGCTCTTGGTTCATTGGCCAATCTATATCGAAATGTGGACCATCATCATGAGCTTTGCAGTATGTACGTTCACTGGTGTATTCTTCGGTTGGTACCCAGCAAAGAAGGCTGCACGTCTCGACCCGATAGAAGCCATCAGATACGAGTGATAAATCATCATAATAGTATTACGGATTATCAAGTAGGAGGAAAGCGGCAACGTTTTTCTCCTACTTTCGTTTTCCGTCCTATCGCAGTCTATCATGAGATAACACTTCATGTTTGCGAGTAGACAGCGCTCCACCCTGTTATCTGTTATTTCCGTCTGCACTGTCGATTGGCAATCTTCCATCCATTGCAGCGACTTGTCGATGCTATACATGATCCTTTTTGATTTTGTGCAGTAATTCAAACATCCTCCGTCATTATACGGCAAGGTGTACATTGATGATTCTACACATTTCACTCACGGTAAATCCAAGAAAGAAAACTATTGAGCCAATTAGGCATAAGTTTAAACCATCGATAAGTACTCGCAGGCTTCCCACCAAACGAGAGAATGAAGTCACGGAAAGGACTATGCGGAACAGGTAACCCCACGTCGAGGAAAAAAATATGTGCGTAATTGTGTTGCCACGCCCAATTGATAGCATGCCAAATAGTCATCATATTGGGATGAAGATGTGGATAACTTTTTCGTCGTGAAGCAAGATACCAAAGATATGCGTTGCCTTCAGAAAACAGACACACGCTGCCACCGATAACATGTCCCTTATAAACAGTGACAAACACGCGTGCATTTTCGCTTCTGTCAAATTGGCCAAGTTGCTGCTCGGAAGGAATAACACGGCGCATCTTAAACCGATAGAAGCCATTGAGCAACCTGTAAAACTGATGAAGTTCATATTCGCTTTCCACCTCGCGCGTCTCCACTCCCATTTCCGCCACACGCTGTATGCGATCCAACATTTTCCGACTCAGCCGATTGTGTGGTGCCATAGAGTGCAAAGAATTGTAGACTTCCATCCACGCCACAGGAAAATAGCCGTTTTCGCGAAATAAGCGGTAACCAAACATTTTCTTGGAAAGATCGCTAAATTCTATACAGAAGCACAAGCGGTGCCGCAACTTATGCGTTATAGATTTGAGCAATAAACCGAAGACCTCGTCACGGCAAGCGTCATCCGCATAATCCCCCTCGCCATAAATACGTCCTTGCACGTAACGGAAAGGCGGTAGCCACGTGCTGTGAATACGTACGGATGCCAACATGTGTCCCATCTCGCGGCCATCCTCGTTGATAGCTACGGCCATAAAAGGACGTTGGCCGGGCGACTGCTCAATGATATGGAATAGCTCGGCGCTATGGAAAAAGTTACTGCCTGTCAAAGCCGGTAACGTCTCACCACGTGAATAGATGGTTACACGAATTGAACTCACGTTGGCAAAATTAGTAAAAAAAGTGATGACGAAACAACGTTTGTCTCATGTTTTTTGTACCTTTGCGATGAATCGATAAAACTTACAAACATGAAAGATTTCAAGACATTGGTACAGATCCGTCGTAGCCACCGCCAGTTCACCGACGAAAAGGTGAGTGCCGAAGACGTCCGTCTCATACTCCGGGCCGCACTCATGTCGCCCACCAGCATGAACCAACGTGCATGGCAATTTGCAGTAACCGACGATCCCGAGGCTATTTCACGCATGGCCGAAGCCAAAGAGAGTGGCGGACTTTTCCTTAAAGATGCACCTTTGGCCATCGTGATCATGGGCGACCCCAAGACCAACGGATGTTGGATTGAAGACGGAGCGATAGCCGCAACCATCATGCAATTGCAAGCTGAAGATTTGGGGTTGGGCAGTTGTTGGATACAAATGCGCGACAAATACCAAAAAGATGGCACACCAGCCAACAAGGTCATACACGACATACTCGGTCTACCCGAAGAGCAAGAGGTATTGTTTGTGTTAGCCATAGGACATTCAGCCGATGTGCGCAAGCCACAAAACGAGGAACGACTGAAGTGGGAGAATGTTATCAACAAAACAGGCATGACACTGCAAACAACCCCCACCCCACCACTGCATGATTGATTACGATTTAAAAAAAATACGCGCTATCATCTTCGACGTAGACGGGGTTCTATCATCATCGACCATTGGCATGGACGATGACGGTATGCCTGTGCGCACCATCAATATCAAAGATGGATACGCCATACAGCTGGCACAGAAAGAGGGAATACGTTGCGCCATTATGACTGGAGGAAAAGCCGATGCTATCGGCAAGCGTTACAACTATCTTGGCGTAACAGACATCTATCAGCAATGTGCCGTAAAGATACAGACTTACGAGTTGTTCATCCATAGATATGGGCTTAAAGACGAAGAAATAATCTACATGGGTGACGACATTCCGGACCTTCAGGTTATGCAACGAGTAGGATGTGCCTGTTGCCCGGCAGATGCCTGTCCTGAGATTAAGGCAGTATCGGTTTATGTGTCTGAGTCTAAAGGCGGATATGGTTGTGCTCGCGATGTGATAGAACAAGTGCTAAAGGCACAAGGCAAATGGCTCAGTAATACCCGCGCCTTTGGCTGGTAACAACCGAGTGTTTCCCGATTGCCTTCATCCTTCAACAAATGTCACAACAACATTCAAACATCATGATAAGCCCTTTACCCTATAAAGTCATACTGGCAAGCAATTCACCCCGTCGGCGCGAACTGCTTGCAGGACTTGGCATTGACTTTGAGGTACATGTCATCAAGGGTATCAGCGAAAGCTATCCGCCCGATTTACCACCAGACCAAATTGCCCAATACATTGCCAGCGAGAAAGCAGCGGCCTATCAGGTAAAGCCAGGAGAACTGCTCATTACCGCCGATACGATAGTAGTGGTAGGCGATTTAGACCATGATAGCCAAATATTGGGCAAGCCCCAAAATGCCGATGAAGCACGAAACATGCTCCACGCCATCAGCGGTAGGACGCACCGGGTCATAACAGGCGTGTGCCTTACCACCAAAGAGCGGCAACGACAATTCTCCGTTGCCACCGAAGTCAGCTTTCGCACTCTCACCGATGACGAGATAGAATACTACATTTCCCAGTTCCGGCCTTTCGACAAAGCAGGTGCCTATGGCATCCAAGAGTGGATCGGTTACATCGGCGTAACGGGTATCAAAGGCAGTTATTTCAATGTAATGGGATTACCAGTGCAACGCATTTGGCAGGAATTGCCACAGATGTGCGACTAAACCACAGCTACTCCACATCATCTATACGTGTCTCTCTTTTTCTATGTCATTTACAAAAGAGAAACACGTATAGGCTATCTGCAACAGAGCATCTAGCAACATCTGCTCCTACATCACTTACAACTTGCTGCTAAACGTAAAACAGTCGGCAAATTGTTCAGACAGTCCTTGTGGTTCTTGACGAAAAATGCCGAACAGAGCCGCCCCCGATCCACTCATGGAAGCATACACAGCTCCCATGTCGTATAACATCTCCTTAATCATAGCCAGTTCTGGATGCGAAGCAAATACTGGAGCCTCGAAATCGTTCACCAGTTCGGCACGCCATGTTTCTATGGGTTGTCTGACAATGTCGCGACAACTCTTGGCTGGTTTCCGGCAGACTATTTTACTATAAGCCTCCCGCGTGGAGACAGATACGTCGGGCTTAACGATAGCTATGTGATAACCACCAAGATTTCCTTTAGGCCCGTCAGCAGGCTGCAACACCTCGCCACGCCCTGTGGCAAACGAGGGTTCGGCCGTAATAAAAAACGCGCAGTCGGATCCCAGCATAGCCGCGTAGCGTTCCATTTCGGCGTTGCCGATGTTGAGTCGGAAGCGTTCGTCAAGCAGGCGAATCATGAAAGCGCCGTCAGAGGATCCTCCACCCAACCCTGCTTGCGAGGGAATGC
Organism: Eggerthellaceae bacterium; assembly: GCA_963656105.1. Lineage (GTDB taxonomy): Bacteria > Bacteroidota > Bacteroidia > Bacteroidales > Bacteroidaceae > Prevotella. The sequence goes on along the minus strand of CAVKHW010000038.1, from coordinate 7,954 downwards.
GCTTATAAAGGTGTGCGTGGATGGGTGGAAGACTATAATCGGCAGCCAACAGCTCATAGGCGCGCACCACTAGATTTTTTCGCTCATCGCAATCCACCGCGTTTCCGGTCACCTTCAAGTCGCAGCATGCGTCATGTGGAAAGGCGGGATCCATGTGTTTGATTTCCAAAACATCGGAAAGAGGAACTGGATAGAACACCGTCTCCAAATCATGGTAACCGTCGGTTCGCTCAGCGATGATATTGAGTCCGAGGTTGATTTTAGCACAGGGAAATGTCAGCATATTCGTATTACGATTACTTGTCGATGTTAATGATTTTGTATTTCTTGGAGCCCAATCCAATCTTCTCCGCCCAGTCGATGGTGTGAGTGCCATGCTGCTTGTCGATACGCCTCAACAAATCGGTAGGATCGTTTTCGGCTGTAACCTTTTGGTCGTTGATGATGTCCACACACGCCTGATCGAGAGCAACGGGATCAGTTGAAGCCAATATACCAAAGTCTTTCAGCTTTACGGGAGCAGGATGATCCACGCAGTCGCAATCCACCGACATATTGTTCATTACCGAGATATAGATGATTCCGTTCTCCTTTTTAAAGTAGTTGACCACCGCCTGCGCCGCTGCCGCCATCGATTCGAGGAACCCGTCTTGGTCGCCAATAAACTGAGGAGTCCACAACTTGCTGGCATCGAGTTTATTCATCTTGCCGGCAGAGTGAATGTAAGCCTTCCCGTTTTGACTGGCGCAACCAATGGAGAGGTTTTTCAATGCACCACCATAGCCGCCCATGGGATGTCCCTTGAAATGATTGAGGGCTATCATGAAATCGTAGTTAGCCAAATGTCCGCCCACAATGTCATAGTTCAGATGTGTATGGTCGCGCACCGGAATGCGTATCTCGTCGTACTCATCCATGATGTCCACGGGAAAATATTGCGTAAATCCGTGTCGGTCGATTACGCGCCAATGGTTTTCCGTGTTGTTGCGCACATCGTTGGGATCGCCGCCATAGGCAGTATTGTTCTCCACGATGGTACCGTCCACCTCGTAAACAAGATCTTTGATAAGTTCCGGTTTCAAGTAGTTCGGATTGGAACCTTCACCTGTTGACACTTTAACGGCCACCCGTCCTTGTGCCTTTACACCGAGTGCCTTATAGATTTTCACAAGTGCTTCGGGCGAAATCTGACGGGTCAGGTAGACCTTCGATTGTGCGAAGGCCGTAAAAGCCACCAGCACAGATATCGTTACAGTAAAGAGTCTTTTCATGTTAAAGATGTTTTTTAGATTTAGCTTCGATATATTTGCAAATATAGTGATTTTCGGACGAAATACAATTTCTTTAACCTTCTTTTTTTAAAAGATGTCCCCCAACCGGGCATACCACATCTTGAGTGACGGCAAACACTCGAAAAAGCCAAGCGCAGATTATGCGAAACACAAGACGACACAAAGATTGTTATCTGTCTGAAAGCGAGAGTCCAAGAAGCGGTCAGACAGGATTATTGATGCGGCCAAACGGGTGATTCGAGTGAAAGAGCAACAAACTTTATTTAAAAAAAACACAAGAATAATTTGTATATATCAATCAGAAGTTGTACCTTTGCAGCCGAATTCAAAACATAACGTTTAAAAAACATGTTTAGATGGATGTTTTTGACAACGTTACGACTCGCTAGCTCAGCTGGTAGAGCACAACACTTTTAATGTTGGGGTCATGGGTTCGAGCCCCATGCGAGTCACAATCGAAAGATAACAAATGTAGTTTGAAGCTATCATTTTAGTCTCAACAAGTCCCTTATGACAAGCTCATAAGGGACTTGTTGTTTGTATTGGTTTCCTGTTCCGCATTATCTGCCACACACCTATTTACGCTGCTTTGGGGAGTATGACCATCCGTTTTGCTCTGCACATTGTGTAAGGCTAAATCTCTTGAGAGTTTAGCAATGATGCCATTCGATTTACATTGAGCAACATAACAATCGCATAACCGACCTACGGCCTCCAACAATGTTTGGATTTTGGAAGGAGACACCACTCGGACAACATATCTTATTACGCACGATATGCAGAACGGGCAAATCAAAGAATAGAGATGACGGTAAGACCTTTCGGCATATTTAAGAATGAAGAACACAATGTTTCCGTTGTTGTTGCTTCATCAAACCACCTGTGTATCGTTCTGCACTTATACGATTCCTTCTTTTTGCAGATCGAAACGCAATTGGTCTATTGTGGTGAAAACCACGGCATGCATTCCCGCACGTTGAGCACCGACTACGTTTTCAGGCTTATCGTCGATAAACAAGCATTCCTCCGGCATAAGATTGAAGCGTTCACAAAGAGCCTTGTATATGGCCACATCTGGTTTCAGCAGATGCACTTCATACGAGATAAGACTTCCGTCGAGTAAAGCAAACGGGTTCGGGAATTTTCTTATCACATCGTTCACTTTAGCCGACCAGTTGGACAAGCCCAACAACCGGTACCCCTTGTCTTTAAGCTGCTTCATAAGCGCAACGACTCCAGGCATTTCGTTGGTGAAAATATCCGTGTACCGTTTGTCGAAAGCATCAAGAACCGTTGCATAATCGGGCCATTGCCGTTTCCAAATTGCAATGTATTCTTCAAAGGGCTTGTCGGCTTTGTCGAGCAGGCTATTGTGTTCAGCGGTCAGCAGATGGTGCATGAACCACTCGGCCTGTTCCTCACTTCCCAGCTGTTTGGCGAAGAATGCTTTGAAATCATATTGTACCAGCACGCCGCCGAAATCAAAAACGATATTCTTAATCATGGTCTTTCATGAGTGTGGATGGTGCATCCTTGTAGGCATGCTCCAAGTCGAGATAATAGAAGTTGTGTTGGAATTCATGGCCATGCTTGGGCGGTGTCATGTAGTCACCATACATCTTGGTAAGGAGATAGTCGCTGTCGGATGCACCGCGTAGCGTTAACCCTTCGAAGGTATAGAGCTTTCCGTTTCCGAACACTTCGCGCGGCACAATGCTGCGGAAATCATCATCGAAGCACAGCGCATAGCGTGATGTGTCGTAATCGTAACGGTGCAACAGCCGGCTGATGCTGCGCTGCAGACCTTCGACGGTGAACAACCGGCGGCAGAGTAGTGGCAACCAGCTACTTGGGCCATGTCCATGGCGATAGGGGTCACGATAAGTGAAGTAGAGCAGTTTACACAAGTGCTTGTAATGGCGCACGTGCAACCATTGTAGCAAACGGTTGTCGGGCATACCGTCGAGTGGAAAAACATCTACATACACGCCGCCAAGATAGCGAAGGTGCGCGTGTTCGATGAGTGTGGTGCGTGCGTTCTGGAGTTTGGCAAAGGGTTGCGGATAATGCTTGTCGTTCTCGGCACATACCAATTCGTAACCGTCGGGCAACCATTCGGTGCTGTGGGCAATGAGCTGGTCGTAGTCCTTGTGAGGCATGCACACGTCGGCATCGTCGTCCCAGGGAATGAATCCCTTGTGGCGCACGGCCCCAAGCTGGGTTCCAGCAGCTATAAAGTAGCGCAGGTGGTATTTTTGGCAAGTTTCGTCGATGGCTTTCAAAATGCCCAACATCACTTGGTGCAGATCGTGGAGATTATAGTTTGCCATTGTTATTCATGATTGAACGTTATATGCAAAGTTACTAATTTTTCTCAAGAAACCACCTTTTAAGTAATGTTCAAAAAATAAGTTGCGCAAGTTTGCCCTGTATTTTTAGACGGTTTTGCCGGCTTCTTTGAAGGAGCATAGCGGGCTATGTGACTGAAAAGAAGTCGCAAAAACGGCAAAAAGACAGGGTGAGCCAAACTAAATAACGGATATTTACATACTCAACAAACTTGCTCAAGTTATTTTTTGAACATTACTAAAAAGGCGAAAGGCAACAAGTCCCCGTCAGCGCACGCTGGCAAGGACTTGTTGCTTTGTTTGGCTGTTGTGATGTCAGGTGCTTATTTCAGCTCTGTCTCCTTCAAGCTGCGGCTTACCAACAGACCTTTGGCCTTGGCCTTTGGAGCGCGGAACGCCCGCATGGCTTTGAAATGGATGGCAAAGAGATCATCTGTTCCCTCGACGGTGGCTTTCTCGCCAATATTGACGAAGGTGGGATAGAGCACCTGCGAGCCATCGGTGTGGTGACGGTCGTAAGTCATGTTGCGCATTTCCTTTACTGCCAAGGGTTCAGTCTTAGTATACTGCATCACCTTGATATCATAGGGCAATATGAGACTTAAGGCGTTCACAGCTTTCAGATTGCTGCCTTTCACCGTTACGATCACATCGTCGCCAGCCTGATAGTTTGCCTTGTCGAACGTGTAGCTGACCGTTCCTGCAGGTTCGCGGTCGTCGCTATGCGCTATGCCGCCGTCGAGCAATGTTGCCACATTCGATATGTCGTAGGCGTCGATAAGTCCGTTGCCGTTAATGTCGCCATTTGATATGTAGCCTTCAAAATCGGAGTCACCTTTCTTCAATCCAGTGTAGTTCATGTATGAAGTGAGGTCGTTCTCGTCGATTTTTCCGTCCTGGTTGATGTCGCCGGGTATAAGAACTTTGGTGTCGGGCAACCGGAAAACATAGAGTTCGGCACCCGATCCGAAGTCGCCCACAGCCTGTTTCACGTCCATCCGGATGTATCGTGCTTGCTGATGGTCGGCAAAGGCTACTTCCTTTGTTGCAGGAGTGCGTTTCCATTGCTGTGTGCCTGCCGATTGCCAAGTCTTTCCGTCTTTCGAGGTAAAGATGTCGGCTTGCAGGATGGTACCGTTGCCAGCGTTGGCACGGGGCACATATTGCATTTTGTCGAGTGTGACGATGGCGTGCAAATCCATGGTGAGTGAGAACGGCACGGCCTTGGTGTAATAGTCGGTATGCCAAATGTCACCATTCTCTTGGAAGTCGAAGAGGCGGTCAACAGCAAATCCTTCCATATCCTTGGCGGTGCTTGTGGCCGTGATGCCGTGCAGAGCAAACTCAAGAGGATTCTTATTGGTCTTGGCTTTGATGGTGGTCCAGCCGCTGTGGCCGTCGGCATTGACAGCACGTAGTTCAAAACTATAGTCGGTGCCAGGCAGCAAATCCTCGAAGATCAGGTTGTTTTGCCGGATGGTGGAGTAGACCATCGAGTCGAACCTGATTTCGTAATAGTCGGCATTCTCTACAGGTTGCCAGCACGGTGTGAGCGAGTAAGGAGCAGCCACGGTCTCGTTGGCCACCGGCGTAGCAAGTGGGCCGTGGTGCGACAGCAGTCGGTCGGCCGGTTGTTTATATTCAAAACCTTTGATGTCGACTACTGTTTCCTCCGTAGTGACGTTGCCCTTGGCCAGTGTGATTTCGATGATGGGGTTTTTGGATATGTTCAGACCAGCGGGCGCTTTGCCGGCAGCGGCAAAGCAGTCTAACTGCGGATGCTCCACATATCGCCAGCTATTGTTGCCCGTCCCTTCGCTGATCGTCAGTTTCTTCTTGCCCACTGTGGCGCGCACGCTCTTTGGCCGTGCCGTTGCGTTGATGCGCAGAACGGTAGTCTGTTCTTGGTTCATACCTTCGTACGATCCGTCTGTAGGACAAATGGTTACCGTGAGATTACCTTTCGTGTCGAGGCTTGAGGACACCTTGGTAGTGGCATATTGTCCAATCAGGTATGCTTCTGTTGTTCCGTCGTCATCGTAGAGTGTGAATTCCGTGTGTCCCGAAGGCCATATTTCGAAGATACGTTCGCCGGTGTTAACCTGATGGATATTGTTGTTGGGACGGTACATGGGTACGATGGCACCTGCTTTGACTAAGAGTGGCAATTTCCATATCGGAGCATCGAAGTTGTTGAGGATGCGCCCTCCTTCATACACGTCGCCCGTGAAATAGTCTATCCATTGTCCGTCGGGCAGATAGATGCCGTTGCGCACGTCGTTTCCAAGTGTGTCGGCTTGTGTGGCTTGGTAAACGGGGGCCACAAGCAGCGACGGGCCGTACATGTACTGGTACTTGGTGGCGGCCGAGTGGGTGAAAGTGTTGGGGTAATCGAGGAACATGGCGCGAATGAGTGGCTGGCCATTCATTGCCTCATGCGCACAGGAGTAGGAGTAAGGCAACATCTCGGATTTCAGTTTCAGATAGGCTCGGTTGATGTAGGTGGCAGGTTCGCCAAGCGCTTGCGGATACTTGGCGTTGGCTCCCCAACCGTCCATGTTGAGTTGCATCGGGGTGAACGCCTTCCATTGGTAGTCGCGTATGTTCACTGGCTGATTCTTGCCTCCGAAGATGCCATCCATGTCGGAGGTGATGTTGCTCATGCCCGACAAGCCAGCCCCGATATAGGTGGGGATGTGGAAGCGTATGTATTCCCATTCACCGCCGTTTTGATCGCCAGTCCACACACCGGCGTAGCGTTGCGTGCCGGCCCATCCGTCGAGCGTGATGATGAATGGTCGGGCTTCGGAACCATAGTAAGGCATGATGTGCGCCACGTCGGCAATGCCGTTGAGGCCGAAGCTATAGCCAGCTCCCACCCATGCCACATCGGTCTTGAGCACGCGCACGCCTGCATCGCGCACCTCTTTTACGATGTCGCGTTGCAACAGAGCCGGTATGCTATCGATGGGATGGAGGTTCGACTGTGTCCAAAGGCCAATCTCCACACCTTTGGAGCGGGCATAATCGCCAAAGCTCTTCAGGTTGGCAATATTGCCGTCGAGGGTGCTGGTCTGTCCGTATCCAGCTCCGTATCCGTCGTTGGGAAGCACCCAACCCAAGGGCATGTCGGCGGCAGCATAGCGGTCGATGACGGCGCGGGCCGAAAACTGGTAGTTGCCGTTTTCGCCATTGAGGCTCTCTTTTATGCCTCCGTTATCCTTTTGGCTCTCGGTGTATCGCTTGCCATCCTCAAACAGGATGCCGCGGTCTGTTTCGGCGGTTTCTTTCCAGTAGTCGCGGTTATAGGCATTGAGATGTCCCTCGTAGAAGGCAAATTTAGGCAGCAATATCGGATTGCCGGTGAGTTGGTAGTAGTCGTTGAGCAATTCGATGGGATGCGCGTCGACCATGAAGAACACGTCCATCCACGACGTGTCGTGCGTGACGGTCACTTCGCCCTGTTTGCTTTTTCCAAAGTCGTAGACTCCGGGATTGAACGTGTGGCACATCAGCGCATAGCCGTTGGTTGACCAGTAGAAGGGAGCCGGCGAGCAGACACCGCCATCGGTCCACGAGTTGGTGTTAACAATGTCTATCTTTTGTCCGCGATGCGAGAACCGTCCGTTTTGCACGCCGCCGCCGTAATACCACTCGTCGGGTTGTTGGCTGAGTGTGAGGGTGGTCTTTCCATGTTCGAAACTGGTGGGAGCAATCTGGCTTACCACGGTTTGCTGCCGACGGAGGTCGGTGATACTGACAAGCGCGTCTTTCTTGCTGAACTGCACGCACACCTCGTTGGTGCTGATGCTTACCGTTTGCTCGTTTTCGCTTACTGCCAACGGCCCTACATCGCGGCGTGGATTTTGGGTCAATATCCTTGCTTCGGGCGTGGCTATGGGATCGCGCACGATGCCCCTGTTGTTGTCCTGGAAAAGGCGGAAGATGTTTGGGGCGTAGAAATCGACGGTCAGCGTCTGTGCGTTGGTCAGCGTCACCTCTGCGGTTGTGGCATTGATGCGTCGCACGCCGTTTACGTCGCCGGCATGGACGACCAGTGTGGGCGAGGTTGCCACAAAGGCGGACAGCAGCAAGCGTTCAAGTGTTTTGCTCATGGTTATGAAGTTGATTGAAAATATCGATTTGGTTTTCATTCGGTCGTACACTGGGTTTGCGCCAGGCGGCAGAAAAAGAAAAAAGGTGCGCCAAAGTTATCTCTGACACACCTTTCAAGGTTGGTAGGGACGATCGGGCTCGAACCGATGACCTCTGCAATGTGACTGCAGCGCTCTAAACCAACTGGGCTACGCCCCT
>CAVKHW010000037.1:0-24356 GCA_963656105.1 Eggerthellaceae bacterium | reverse complement strand
CTTTTGGACTCTTTTCGGTTCCTATCGCCACCTCGCTCGGTCGTAATGCCCGCATTACTCGCTGACGATACGTCCTCGAAAATAGTTTCAAAATTCAGCAAAGCTAATTTATAGAACCCACCTTAAGTGACGGTAAAAACAAGCTGATAATCGCCCAACCTGTTTTTATCGTCGCTTCATGCCGTTCCTTGTGTCCTTTTTAGCGTTGCTTGAGAAACTCTTCCGCCCGTTTTAGGTCGGCAGGTGTGTCTATGCCTACCGTTTCCACATGTGTTATTCCCACACGTATACGATATCCGTTTTGTAGCCAGCGCAGTTGTTCGAGGCTTTCTGCCTTTTCGAGAGACGACTGTGGAAGTTGTGTTATTTCGCGAAGCACGTCACGTCGATAGGCATAGATACCCAAGTGTTTTAAGAAAGGAAAATCGTCAAGCCATACCTTATGTTCCTTACCACGAACATAAGGTATGACCGATCTTGAGAAGTAAAGGGCAAAGCCATTGTTGTCGGTGACAATTTTGGGTGAATTGACATTGTCCACCTCGTCCATCGTAGCGAATGGTTTTCCTATGGTAGCGATTTGAGTGGATGCCTCTTCAAATTGCTGACAAATGGTTTTGATTTGAGATGCTTGTATGAAGGGTTCGTCTCCTTGGATGTTAACTATTACATCTGCTTGAGTATTTATTTTCTCCGCAGCTTCTTCTATGCGATCGGTACCGCTCTTGTGGTTAGGGCTGGTCATCACGGCTTTACCGCCAAAAGATTCAACGGCCTGCATGATGCGTTCGTCATCGGTTGCTACCCATGTGTCGGGTATCACCGCAATCACTTGTTCGTAAACTCTCTGAATAACGGTCTTGCCATCTAATAAGGCTAGTGGTTTACCGGGGAACCTTGTGGAGGCGTAGCGGGCAGGGATTATCGCAGTGAAGTTCATGGTCGAATAATTTGTTTTTGTTACTTTTTGCAAAGATACAACATTTTAATTGCAAGGCAACATATTATAGAGGGAAAAGCAGATTAACTCTACCATTGCTTCGACCCCGAAGTGCTGCCCTTGCCTTTGGCTATGTAATTCGCGCTATTAGGGCTTACTCGGGCTTGCAGCCGTCAGGTAGTGCTCGTGCCGAGCGTGCAAAAAAAAGGCTGAGGCTCGTGGGTAGAGCCTCAGCCTTATGCGATGTAATAAATGTTGCTTGCCGTCATTTCACCTCCGACCACTTGGGCGGATTGACATGGAGCAGGTTCTTTACAAAGAAATCGTAGCGTTTGTGTTCTCCAAACTGTTCGCCCATGGTGTGGTGCACTCCCGGCAACACCACGAGATCGAAATCTTTTCCAGCCTTTTCCAAGGCATTGACCACCTGATAGGTGCTCGATGGGTCTACATTGTCGTCGAGTTCGCCCACAACAAGCATCAGCGGGCGTTCCAACTTGTGTGCGTTGTAGACATTGCTGCATTCCACATAGCTTGAGTCGATGGGCCACCCCATCCATTGTTCGTTCCACCAAATTTTGTCCATTCGGTTGTCGTGGCATCCGCACGAGCTATATGCTGCCTTGTAGAAGTCGCCGTGGAGCAAGACAGCTGTTGTCGACTCCTGTCCGCCGGCCGATGCACCGAAGATACCCACATTGTCGGCATCCATGTAGGGATACTTGGCAGCAGCAGCTTTGATCCATAGCTCGCGGTCGGGGAATCCGGCATCCTTCAGATTCTTGTAGCACACCTCTTCAAATTTCTTGCCACGGTAGCTGGTGCCCATAGCATCGAGTTGCACAACGATAAAGCCCAGTTCGGCCAGTGCTGTCATGCTCCAGTTGTAGGAGCTGAAGCTCTTTGGTGTGTAGGCATCGCCAGGGCCGGCGTAGATGTATTCGATGACGGGATATTTCTTCGAGGGGTCAAAGTTCGTAGGACGTTGTATGATGCCCCACATATCGGTCTGTCCGTCGCGTCCTTTGGCTTTGAACACTTCGGGAGCCACCCAACCATTGGCTTTCAGCTGTGAAATGTCGGCTGTCTCGAGTGTTTTGAGGAGACGTCCGTCCTCTGCACTGCGCAGTTCGGTCACTGGAGGTGTATCGGCCTTGCTATAGGTGTCGACCAGATATTTGTGGTCGGGCGAAAATACTGCTGCATGATTGCCTTCTGCGGGGGTGAGGCAGGTCATGTTCTTGCCGTCGAAATCGATTTTGTAATAATGAATGAGGTAGGGGTCTTCGTTCTTGTTGACTCCCGATGCCGTGAAGTAGATGAGCTGGTTCTGTTCGTCCACGCTTTCCACCTTGCGCACCACCCATTCGCCTTTGGTAATTTGGCGTGGCTTTATGGTTCTACCTTTCTTGTCGGGTTGCATGTCGTAGAGGTAGATGTGGTTCCAGTTGTCGCGTTCGGAAGTCCAAAGCAGTTGTTTGCCGTCGTTCACGAATTGTCTCCAAAGGCGCGGATAGTTCACAAACGTATTGGAACGTTCCTCAACCACCGTTCTCAAGTTGCCTGTTGCAGCGTTCATGGCCAGCATTTGGTAGAGTTGGTGTCCACGTCGGTTGTATTCCATCGTTACTTCGCGGCTGTCGGGTGTCCATTGGAACCATTCCAAGCTGTATTGGTTCTCCACAGCCTGCGCATCGGATTCCACTTTTTTCACTATCATGCCGTTGAGGATGCTGCCTTTCGGGTTGTGTAGAGAAGCCGTCGAGTCGGGTAGGGTGAGAGAGATGATTACTGGCCAATGCTGTGGCAGCTCGTCGCCAGGCTTAGCGTATTCCTGCTTGTGAAGGATGGGCTGCTCTTGGTCGGCTGGTGACGACTCCACATAGTAGACATAGCGTTTTTCTACGGTGTTGCGTTTGCAGACGAAGATCTTGCGTGAGTCGGGGCTCCAATAGATGTTCGAGCTGTAGTAGCGGCCAATGGTTCCGTCTTGTGTGAGAGCGTGTTTCTCAGAGTAGGGTTTACCCACTTCGTGCACATACACGTTGTTGCTTTCGATCCATGCGTCAAGTTTTCCGTCGGGCGATGTCACTACGCGTTGTTCCTGTTCGTCATCGGTTTCCATCCAGTGGCGTTGCGGGTGGCGGAAGGGGTCGCCGCCCCGGCGTTGTCCCCAGGGGCCGCGGCGATCGGCTATGCCCAATGCGTTTTTCATCTCTTGCTCAGAGGCGTAGGTTTTAGTTTCGCCCGACGCAGCATCGTATGTTATATATCGTTTTCCATCTTGTGTGTCGATATAATAGTGCAGGATGGATGAGGAGTCTTTCCATACTACATCGTGCGCCCAGTGGGTCACATTCTTCTGTTGGAACTTGTTGTAAAGTCCGTAGGCTCGTTTGTAGTCGGCCGCTGTGCCTTGTGCGCGCGCCGTTGTGGCGGCGAGTGCCAAAGCCGCCATTCCAATGGTTCTTAAGTTCATGTCTATGATTTATATATTGTTTTGTTCATGTAGGTTTCGGCTCAATGCCCCTGCTTGTAACTCAGGGCTGCTCCGATGGCTGTGCAGTATTCCGAATATTTGGGAATGATGAAGCGCACGTTGTAGAGCTTTTCCATGGCTGGGAATACCCGCTGACACTGGGGCAACAATGTGAGGTTGCCGATGAGCACATATTTGCGGATGCCCGAGTTGAGCGAGGCCAGTATGCAGCTCGATCCGATGGTTTGCAGCACGGTGGTGATGATGCCGAGCGCCGTATCTTCGCGGGTGGCATTACTCTTGGCGTTGCCGAAGAGCGAGGCTGTCACATCCTTGGGAAGTCCGGGCAGGGGGGCGGGACTGATGTCGCCAATCTGCACATCGATGTTAGCCAAGTTACCCTCGTTGGCCAGTGCGACAATCTGCTTGACATCATCGGTTTGCAGCATGATGCGGCTCAGACCCATAAGCGTGCCTCCGCCCAAACCTATGCCGCCTATGTGGCGGATGTCGTCGCCGTCGCACTGCACGAGACTGGTGCCTGTACCCATCGACACCACTAGCATGCGGTTGAGCCCCGTCTCGTAGCGTGCGCCAAGGCCGTCGGCAATGAATTCTTCGGCCTTGTCGGTGGGCAAGCCGTAGATGGGTGCATTGATGTAGGCCGATCCCACGCCCGTAATCATGACGTGTTCAATATCCTCCAGTTTGATGCGGTTGTCGTAGAGATACTTTCCGAAAGCGCCGTAAAGCGATGTCACGGGGTCGGTGGCCTTAATGCGTATGGGTGAGACAACTTCGCCGTCTTTGTCGATTCCCACAATCTTTGTGGTGCTGATTCCCACGTCTATTCCTATTATCATGCGTAAATGTAAATTACAGGTTGAATGAAACGATTTGGTTTATGTGTGCCTATCTGTACAGATGGTAGATGCCGCCGTCGCTTTGCGCATATTTGCACAACAGCTGTTGTATGTATTCTGCGTTCTCACGCACATGGTTTTCATCGCCGTCGTAGCCATTGATGAGCACTGCGAGGCGGGTGGTGTCCAAAGCAATCTTGGTGCGTTCGTTGTCAGAGGTGGGGGTTCCCACACCGCCCTTGGCATCGCGGTAGACGGGCAGGCCGGCAATGTTGATCATGCCCCGTCCGATGCCTTCGTAAGGCTCGCCTTCCTGTCCGATGCCGAGCGTCAGCGTGCTGCCCTCGAACTTGTCGGCATCAAAGCCGCCGATGCTGTAGCCATAGGCAATACTGCCCAGATTGATGAGGTCTACGAGCGTGTTGATTTGGTAGAGGGCTTTGCCTTGCAGCTGGCGGCGGATAAGCGCTTCGGAGGCCGGACGATAGCGTGAGGGATCCTTGCCGCAGGCGCGGTACACGCGGCGCGTGGCAGCTATGCCGGGCAGTTCTTTCACGGTGTCGGTAGTTAGAAACTGGCGATAGCGGTTGCCCAGTGCCTCTATCTCGTCCCACAGAGCTTCGCAATAAGGCGTGTTCTTTACGGATGCCTCAATGCAGGCTCCCACGAAACAAGGGCACGCTTGCTCGATGTCTTTGCTTACAATGATGTTCATGCTCGAATAATCTTGCGTTGTGTTCGCAAAGTTAAGCAAAAAGGCAGGAGTGGGAAAGGAAAATAAGTGGAAATGTTACACAATTACGGGAAATGGGAGAAAAATGGCATGTACTGTGAGGTTGAACCATAGGCCATGGATGAAACTGAAAAAGGATGAAAACGGAAAATTGTAGCTCCGTTTGTAAAGACGGTTCTGAAAAAACAACGTCATGCGGCATGCCCTATCCAGCGTGCGCAATAAGGCGAAACGGGCTGCCGTTTCGTCTCTGTATTGTTCTGGAAAGCGTTTCTCGCTTTTCACGGCTTGCCATTGATACCAAACGATGCTGCGTCGGAGCACATGTGGGCGATTGGTGCGCGTGCTTTCGTCATGCGATTCGATACCTGCCGTAACGCCATAACACATCTATCGCGATAACATCGGATGGGAATGGGATGTGATATTTTGTCGAAGATGTGTAATGTGCTGACAGTGTGGCGCTTACAAATTTGTTCTTTTTCGCGTATTTGCAGCCTCATCGTCTGTCGGTTAGAAATACGGCCGTTTTTCGGCCATTGTTTGTCGTGTTATTTCCGCGTTTGCAATTTCCAGCATATTGTGGCGCATGACCATTATGTCTTGCCGTTCGCTCTGTCGGAAAAACGCTTTCGGGCGAACATTCTTCAGGAGGTTGACGGTTATTCGGAAGAATTTTTGTAAGTTTGTGGCTGCGTTTGGATCCGAAGACCGCCGACGCAGTTTCTATATACATCATGAATATGGACATTACAGATCAGATGAAACGACTTGTCGACGAGCTGAACCTCGCTTCCGACGCTTATTATAATGGTCGTGGGGAACTGATGACCGACTATGAGTGGGACGCGAAATTCGACCAGTTGAAGCGTTTGGAGGAGCAGTCGGGTAGGGTGTTGCCAGACTCGCCCACCCACCATGTATCGGCCGACAACACGATAGGAAAGAAAGAGGAGCATGAGTTTTCGGCTCTCTCGCTGGCCAAAACCAAACAACCTGCCGACTTGGAGAAATGGGCTGACGGGCATCCTATTTGGCTCTCTTGGAAACTGGACGGATTGACGCTCGTAGTGACCTACGACAATGGGAAGTTGACTAAGGTGGTAACGCGCGGCGATGGCCATATCGGCACCAACATCACGCATTTGGCACCAGCCATCAACGGCATACCGGCCATTATCGCCGGCGGAGGCCATGTGGTGGTGCGCGGCGAGGCCGTCATCTCTTATGAGGATTTCGAACGGTTCAACCTCGAGAGCGACGAGGAGTATGCCAACCCGCGCAACTTGGCTTCGGGGTCGCTGACCCTGAAGGATCCGGGCGAAGTGGCGCAACGCCATATTCGCTGGATACCCTTCACACTGGTTCACACCGACGAGGAAATCGACACCTGGGGGGCGCGTATGGACTGGCTGCAGGCCGTGGGACTGGGGTGCGTGGAACATGAACTTATCGCAGAGCCTACGCTCCACAATATAAATAAGGTGATTGAAAGGTGGACGGAGAAGGTTACCAATCGCGAGAACCCCTATCCTGTCGACGGGCTGGTCATCGCCTACGACGATGTGGCTTATGCCGCCACTGGATCTGTCACCGGCCACCATGCCACACGGGCCGGCTACGCTTTCAAATGGGCCGATGCCAGTGCCTGCACGAAACTCGACCACATAGAATGGAGCTGTGCGGCATCTACCATATCGCCCGTTGCTGTTTTCAGTCCCGTGGAACTGGAAGGAACTACGGTGAAACGTGCATCGCTATGCAACATCAGCGAGTGCGAGCGGTTGGGCATTGGCGACAAGGACTCGGAGCTGGAGGTGATAAAGGCCAATAAGATTATTCCGAAGGTCATCAAGGTTGTCCGAGCCGTTGGCAGCTTTCATGTTCCTGGCGAGTGTCCTGTATGTGGATCAGCTACCCAGGTGGCCGTGAGTGCGGCCAGCGGCACGAAGACTCTTCACTGCACCAATGCGGCCTGTCCGGCCAAGCAACTGAAAAAGTTTGCGAGATTCGTATCGAAGCAGGGTGTGAATGTTGACGGCATTTCAGAGCAGACGTTGCAAAAGTTTATCAATCTGGGATGGATACGCAATTTCGCCGACATTTTCCGTTTGCCGGCCCATACCGTAG
This sequence comes from Eggerthellaceae bacterium, assembly GCA_963656105.1. Taxonomy (GTDB): domain Bacteria; phylum Bacteroidota; class Bacteroidia; order Bacteroidales; family Bacteroidaceae; genus Prevotella. The sequence goes on along the minus strand of CAVKHW010000037.1, from coordinate 17,211 downwards.
AGATAGCCGCTCTCGAAGGATTTGGAGCCAAGTCGGCTGCCAATATCCGACAATCGGTGGAGCGTGCTCGCCGTGTGGAAGCTCGCCGGCTGCTTTACGCTCTCTCGATACCCTTGTGCGGACAGGACGTCTGCAACCGCCTGTTGTCGGCTTATCCCCTGACTGATCTGATAGCTTTGGCCGAAGGAAATGTGCATCCAGCCAGTCTCTTTGCGCCCAAGGCCGAAGAGGTGTTGGCCACGATACCGGGCATTGGGCCAGAGAAGGCCAAATCGTTTGTGGCTTGGTTTGCGCAGGAACAGCATCGGTCGGTGATCGGACAGTTGCTCGAAGTGCTTAATGTAGAGCAAAGTTCGGCAGCAGCAATAGGCGAAAAGTGTAAAGGGATGACATTTGTCGTAACAGGCGATGTGCATCATTACAAGAATCGTAATGAGCTGAAGGCGTATATAGAGTCGCAAGGCGGCAAGGTGACCGGATCGGTAAGCAAGTCGACATCGTTCCTCATCAACAACGATGTGGCGTCTGCCAGCAGCAAGAACCAGAAGGCGCATCAGCTCAACATCCCCATCATTTCTGAGGATGAGTTTGTGGAGCGGTTTGCGCAATCAGCCGACTAAAAAGACTTCTGACGGCAGAGCCGCCGGCTTTTGCATTACAAACCCAAGCGAATACACTTATTTTTTGTAACTTTGCAAGTATTATGAGAATAGACATAATTACCGTTTTGCCCGAAATGCTGGAGGGCTTTGTTAACGAGAGTATTTTGGCCCGTGCACAAAAAAAAGGTCTGGCTGAGATACATCTGCATAACTTGCGCGACTACACGAACGACAAATGGCGACGGGTGGACGATTATCCGTACGGCGGTTTTGCAGGTATGGTGATGCAGTGCGAACCCATCGACAATGCCATCAGCGCCTTGAAGGCTGAACGCAACTATGACGACGTGATATACGTTACCCCCGATGGAGAGCGATTTGACCAAAAAATAGCCAACGACATGAGTCTGCAACAGAACCTTATCATCCTCTGCGGACACTATAAAGGCATTGACCAGCGCATAAGAGAGCATCTCATTACACGCGAAATCAGCGTGGGCGACTATGTGCTGACTGGCGGCGAGCTGGCTGCTGCCTGTATCGCCGATGCTGTGGTAAGGTTGGTTCCGGGAGTTATCAGCGATGAACAGAGTGCGCTGTCCGACTGTTTTCAGGACGACTTGTTGGCGGCTCCCATCTATACACGACCTGCCGAATATAAAGGATGGCGCGTTCCCGACATACTGTTGTCGGGCAACGAGGCGAAGATAAAACAATGGGAGATGGATCAGGCCATGGAACGCACCAAGCGCCTGCGCCCCGACTTGCTGAAAAAGTTGTAAGGTGGGTTCTTTAAATTAGCTTTGCTGGATTTTGAGACTATTTTCGAGGGCATATCGTCAGCGAGTAAGGGAGTAATGCGGGCATTACGACCGAGCGAGGTGGCGATAGGAACCGAAAAGAGTCCAAAAGGCGGCAAAACGTAACCCATATTGTTTTGTTGTTTGTTATGGTGGTAATTAATAGAACCCACCTGTAAGGTGCAAATAGCTTTTTGCTATCAAACATGTAGTCTCCTGTTACCCATACGCAGAAAGGCGCAACGTCATGTTGCGCCTTTCTGCGTATGGTGATTAGAAAGAATGTCTTGTCGATTGCACCTGTAATGCACGCAAGAAAGTGGTGCTGGCACCCAGTTTGCCTATCCGTTAACGGATATCGCCGTGGGGCACAGGCTTATTAGTGTGCACTTTGGAATTCTTCGAGGAAACGGGTGTCGTTCTCCGAGAAGAGACGGAGATCGTTCACGCCATACTTCAGGTTGGCAATGCGCTCCACACCCATGCCGAAAGCGTAACCCGTATAGACCTCTGGGTCGATGTTGCAGGCAGCCAAGTCGTGAGGGTCGACCATTCCACAACCTAAAATCTCTACCCAACCGGTGTGCTTGCAGAAATTGCAGCCCTTGCCGCCACAGATCGTGCACGAGATGTCCATCTCGGCACTGGGCTCGGTAAACGGAAAGAAACTGGGACGAAGGCGAATCTTCGTGTCGGCGCCGAACATCTCGCGAGCGAAGGTGAGCAATACTTGTTTCAAGTCGGTAAAGCTGACACCCTTGTCTACATACAATCCCTCTACCTGATGGAAGAAACAATGGGCGCGTGCCGAGATAGCTTCGTTGCGGTACACACGGCCTGGACAAAGCACACGGATGGGCGGCTCGTGGCTCTCCATGTAGTGAGCTTCGTCGCCCGAGGTGTGCGAACGCAACAACACATTCTTCGTTACATCGTTGGCATTCTGCGAAATGAAGAACGTGTCCTGCATGTCGCGCGCTGGGTGGTCGGCTGCGAAATTAAGCATGGTGAACACATGCTGGTCGTCGTCAATCTCTGGACCATTGAAAAGCGTGAAGCCCATGCGCTGGAAAATGTCGATGATTTCGTTGCGGACAAGAGTCAGCGGATGGCGCGTGCCGAGCGAAACGGGATAGGCCGTGCGGGTAAGGTCGATGCTTTCGGTACCAGTTTCCGTGGTCTCCACTTGCTCGCGTAAAGCGTTGATCTTGTCTGTCGCTGCTTTTTTCAGCTCGTTAATCTTGATGCCCAGCTCGCGTTTCTGGTCTTTGGCCACATTGCGAAAATCTGCAATGATAGCATTGATTTCACCCTTTTTGCTTAGATATTTCAGTCTGAGTTGTTCTACATCCTCAGCATTTTTGGCCGAGAGAGCAGACACTTCTTTAAGAAGTTCGTCTATCTTGTCTGTTAACATCGTCTTTTTTGTTTACCTTATTCGGTTTGCAAAGTTACTAACTTTTTATTTGAAAATGCAGGTCTATTAAAAAAATATATGTAATTTTGCTCCGGTTTATGATTGATTTTATGAGAAAAGGAATAGTTCTTGTAGTTTTCTTTTTGCTCTTGCTGCTGACGGCCGTTCCCTATGGGTGTACCGACCGCAAACCTGTACCGACCGACACTGTGCCAACTGATACAATGGTTGACGACACATCGGTTGTCGATTCCACAGAGACCTTGATTGCCGAAACTCCAATGCCAAAAGCTGCCGACGAGTTGTTCGACGATTTTGTCTTCAATTTTGCAGCTAACCGTAAGTTGCAAATGAAACGCATACAGTTTCCGCTTCCAATCTATCGCAATGGAACATTGGAAAAAAGCGTGCCTAAGGAACACTGGAAAATGGAACATTTTTTCATGCGGCAAGGCTATTATACACTTGTGTTTGACAACGAACGACAGAAAAACTTACTCAAGGACACTTCAGTCAGCCATGTTGTCGTGGAGAAAATATTTTTCAGCAAGAGAACCGTTCAGCAGTTTGTCTTCGATCGGATAAGTGGCGAATGGATGATGACCTCCATGAACTATAAGCCCCTTTATCAAAACAAAAATGCCTCTTTCCTTAAATTTTACCACCAGTTTGCCGTCGATTCGGCCTTTCAGGTGAAGAGCATGGCCGACGAGGTGGAATTTACGGCTACCGACCCTGAGGACGACTTCTCGGAGATTACTGGGGTTATCATGCCCCAACAATGGCCCGATTTCAAGCCAACCCTCATTCCGAGCGGTGTCATCTACAACATTATTTATGGACAGAGCTACACCGAAACCAATCGCAAAATATTCCTTATTCGTGGCATAGCCAACGGATTGGAGGTGGAACTGATGTTCCGTAAGATAAAAGGAGAGTGGAAACTCGTAAAATTCAATAGTTAACCATGCAGACTTTTTCAAACGCATCACTTTTGGAGCGCAACACTTTCGGCATTGACCAAAAATGCGCCGAACTGATGGTTTATCAGAACGAGGCCGATGCTGTGGCCATAGCACGCGACCACAGGTTGCGGTCGACTCCTTTTTTGCTTCTTGGTGGGGGTAGCAATCTGCTCTTGACAAGCGACTTTCCTGGCATTGTAGTCACGCCGGAAAAACGGTTCGATGTGAACGTCGAACAGGAAGACGCCCACGAAGCGGTACTTCGTTGTTGGGCCGGAACCACATTCGACGATGTCGTAGCCTTTGCCGTTGCGCATGGTTGGTACGGAATGGAGAACCTGAGCCTCATCCCAGGAGAGTGCGGAGCGTCGGCAGTGCAGAACATCGGCGCGTACGGTGCTGAAGCAAAGGATATTATTGTGGATATCGAAGCCGTGGAACTGGAAACGGGAAGGCGAAAGATTATCAAAGCGGACGACTGCGGATACAGCTATCGTCAAAGCAAATTCAAGAATGAATGGAAAGACAAGTACATCATATTGTCGGTATCTTACAGGTTGTCGAAAACATTTGCCCCCGACCTTGAGTATGGCAACATACGGTCGGAAATAGTTAGCAGGGGCATGAACGCAGACAATTTGACCGCCCCCGAACTTCGGGATGTGATTATAGACATTCGCCGCGCCAAGCTCCCCGACCCCAAAGTAACAGGAAACGCGGGCTCGTTTTTTATGAATCCCATCGTTGATAAGACAACCTTTGAACACCTTAAAACCACTGAACCCAAATTGCGCTACTTTGAGATGGGCAACGGACAATATAAAATTCCTGCCGGATGGATGATTGAACAGTGCGGATGGAAAGGAAAAAGCATGGGGAAAGCTGGGGTGCACGACAAACAGGCATTGGTGATTATCAATAGGGGCGGGGCAAAGGGAAAGGACATTGTCGCGCTCATGCAAGCTATTCAGGCTAATGTCTGGCAACGGTTCGGCATTGAATTGCATCCCGAAGTGAATGTAATCGGAGTATGAGGCGGTTCACTTTTCTTGGTACGGGAACTTCAACTGGTGTCCCTGTAATCGGATGTAAGTGCAAGGCTTGCACGAGCTTGGATTTCCGCGATAGACGCTATCGTGCAGCTGCATTGCTTGAGACGGAAAACACGCGTATACTTATCGATTGTGGCCCAGATATCCGTATGCAACTTATGCAGTTCCCCTTTAGACGTATTGATGCTGTATTGCTGACTCACAGTCATTACGACCATGTGGGTGGGCTCGACGATTTGCGGCCTTTTTGCAAGTTTGGTGATATAAATCTCTATGCCAACGATACTGCAGTGAATGCCGTGAAGCATAACTTTCCTTATTGTTTTGCCCAGCATCTCTATCCAGGTGTACCCAAAATAGCATTGCACACCATTTGTTGCCATGAGCATAAGCATATTGGCGACATAGATGTAATGCCAGTAGAGGTGATGCACGACAAACTGCCCATATTAGGATATCGTTTTGGCGATTTCGCTTATATCACGGACATGAAAACCATTGACGACGGGGAACTGGCGCATTTGCATGGCGTGACAACATTGGTGGTCAACGCCTTGCGGTGGGACAAACCGCATCACAGCCACATGCTTGTAGATGAGGCTATTGAATTTTCACGAAAGGTGGGAGCAAAACGTACTTTTTTCACACACATGGCTCACGAGATAGGACTGCACGAAGAGGCTAACGCTCGGCTGCCGAAAGGTTTTCAGTTTGCTTATGACGGGGAGATGATAGAAATGTAAAAGGCAAACCCCATGGCGATTTGACGCAACGCATATTTTAAATCTTTACACAAAAAAAGGAGTACCGCTGTACTCCAACCTTGTTAACCTTAAATCTAATACTATGAAAAACACGTTGCAAAATTATGAAATTTCTGCGAATTTGCAAGCTAAAAGGCTACAATATCGACAGAATGTAACTTTTGTTAACAAGTTTGAATATCGTTTTAAAACTTGTTAATACAATTACCAGTGACGGGGAACGTTTTCAAAACGACCCTGATAGACAGATCTGTAAGCAAAAATAAAGGTTGTATTATAGACAAAAAATCTATTTCGCCTATTTGATAACAAGGGTTGGTAAGGGCTAATTCTTACTTTTGTGATTGTGTGAAGACTATTTTTTGAACTTCCGATATAGTTTCCATCCCAAAATCATGGCATCCAACATGCCTGCTCCCATATTCAACATGCTGTTGAAACGCTTTGCGGGAGTAGCCTTCCCATTGAGAACCTCAGGTTTTTGGAAGAGCAATCGCCATTCGTTCCCCAGTTTATTGCTGTCCTTTTGTATTTCGATCCGCAACATAGCTTTGCGCAACTGTATTTCCTCAATGGTAGTATAAGATGTTGGTGTCATAAGTGGTAATGGTTGTGGACAAACAAATTATTTGCTGAGAAGTATGGAAGCCAAAAACTTAACGAGTGGTTTTACTATCCATTGTTTTCGGAAAGTGAGAAACAATAATAACAAAACAAGGTATGCTCCAGCAACAATAAGAAACCCCATAGATTCACCTACTAATATCTTTAATGCGCTAGCTGCCGCAAAGCTTAAGTAGATGAGCATTAGGACGATGAGTAAGGAAACGACAACCGTCATGGTGATGGCCGTCAGTAAACGCACGGTCTTCTCCACAACATCAAGCCGCATGTATTCGCCCTGTAGTGTGACGTAGTGTTTCAGTGTTTCCACCAGTTGGCCAATGGTCTCAATATTTTTGTCATTCGAAAACATAAATTGTCTTGAAAAATCGTAAATGGTTGAAAGGATGCTTACCCTAGTGGATACGCCAAATAGCCCTGTGCATTTTGCCGAGCAATTCTGCATGTCGTAAAAGCTATGTATTTTGGCGTATCCATTGGGTCAACATGCTTTATTCGGCCGTGTTTACCACAGCGTCTTTGATGTCGTCGACGAGATCTTCTGTCTGCTTGCGGTTAAGCTTGATGTCGTGTTTCTTGCAGAAATCGTCTACAGCGTCAGCAATTCTCGTGCGGGTGTCTGCACCCTTTTCTGGAGCTAGGAGCAAGCCTAAGGCTGCACCCGCGATGGCGCCGCCCAAAAAAGCGCCAATGTAACCGATTGTCTTCATAAGCGTATCGTTTAATGGTAAATGATTGTCAGTTGTGAATGATTGTCATTCTTAAATGCAAATATAAACATTTTACCTCGAAAATTATCATCGTGAAAGGCTATTTTTTGTTAAATGGACGCTATTTTCTCGATTTAACAAACTTTATGTGGTGTAGCGACTTGTGTGTATGGAATATTTTGTAATTTCGCAAATTAAAGAACAAAAGCTTTTGTAGCTACATCTATGAACAATTGCAGTGTGCAAATAAAGATGCTTGATATTTTATGTCTTGCTAACTGTAAGCGTTTCGTGTATGTGTGCTGTAGAGTATGCGCATCTTGCATTTAATGGGCTGAAAGCTTTAAACGAGACATTACTAACATTTTTATATTATAAAAATTATGAAGAAATATTTGGTTTTGGGTGCTGCCTTCTGTGTTGCCTTCGCATTCACTGGTTGCAAATCGCAGGAAAGCGCTTACAAGAAAGTTTGGGAGAAAGCACAAGCTCAAGAGGCACAGAACCGCGAACAGGCTCCAGCTCAGGAAACGACACCTGTCGTTACACCGCTTGTAGAGAAGTCTGCAGACCAGACTACTGTTACCAATGTCGATAATGCCACTGTGCGTACGGAAGATGTAACCGTTGTGAGCGGCCCGGGGCTGAAGGCATATAGCGTTGTCGTCGGTTCGTTCTCGCTCAAGGCAAATGCCGAGGGCATGCAGAATAGCCTTAAGCAGGGAGGCTATGATGCGCAGATTGTGTATAACTCAAGCATCAATATGTACCGCGTGGTAGCAACAACCTATGCCGACAAGGCCAGTGCTGTACAGAGTCGCGATGCTATCCGTGGCAGCAAGTTCAACCCCAAGAGCGACGCTTGGTTGCTGTTTAAGAAATAATTGGCGGAACTAGCGTTACGTTCTGTAAAAGCTCATTAGTTACATTTCATGCCGCGAATTCTTTCCATAGATTATGGCAAGAAACGTACAGGGTTGGCTGTCACTGACCCGTTACAAATTATTGCCAACGGACTGAGAACGGTGGAGACTAAGGATTTGTTCGATTTTCTCTCGCAGTATGTAAAAAAAGAGGAAGTCGAACAAATTGTAGTCGGAAAGCCGACACAACCCAATGGCCAGCCATCGGAAAATATGGCAAGAGTGGAAAACTTTGTCAACCGTTGGCGCAGGGCATTCCCTTTGGTTCCCATTGTGTATTACGATGAGCGTTTCACTTCTGTACTTGCCCATCGTGCCATAATAGACGGAGGTGTGCGGAAGAAAGAACGCCGTGAGAACAAAGGTCTTGTCGATGAGATTTCGGCAACGATTATACTTCAGGATTACATGAATTCCAAGAGATGATATTACCTATTTATACTTACGGACAACCAGTATTGAGGAAGGTTGCCCAAGATGTTGCAGTGGATGACGTTACGTTAAAGACGTTTATTGCCAATATGTTTGAAACCCTCGATGCTTCTGATGGTGTGGGGCTTGCCGCACCACAGGTAGGCAAGCCGGTGCGAGTGGTGGTCATAGACCTTGATGTGCTGAAAGATGATCTGCCCGAGTACGCAGGTTTCCGCCATGCTTATGTCAACGCCCATATTGTTGAATATGACGAAAACTCGAAAAAGGAGACGATGGACGAGGGTTGCTTATCTATACCGGGACTCCATGAGGGGGTTACGCGTCCCACGCGTATCCATGTGACTTATCTTGACGAGAATCTCACTCCCCATGACGAATGGGTAGATGGTTATCTTGCGCGCGTCATGCAACATGAGTTCGACCATCTTGAGGGTGTTATGTATATCGATCGTTTGTCGGCTTTCCGCAAACAGATGATAAATAGCAAGTTGCGGGCTATAGCACAGGGAAAGTTCCGTTGCCCTTACAAGGTAAAGGCTGCTCAACGCAGATAGGCTTTCCGTCATTGTAAACAAGCATTCCTTTCATGAAGCGTGCATTTGTCCCCATGCTCTTGGCTTTGCTCCTTGGAGGCAAAGCCCGTGCCCAGTATAATGTGGATCGTCTGATTGCCAGCGGTGAGGTGGCACTGCACTACGAGGATTACGTGCTCTCCATACAATATTTTAATAAGGTACTGGGACTGAAACCTTATCTATGGTTGCCGTGGTACGACCGGGCTACGGCCAAGTTTTACTTGGAAGACTTTGTGGGTGCCGAGCAAGATGCCTCTAAAGCCATAGCCTTGAATCCTTACATAGAGCAGTTGTTTGATCTTCGGGCAATAGCGCGCATCCGTCAGGAGAAATATGATGATGCTATCTCTGATTATGGACGCGCGATAAAGCTCAATCCCGATGTAGCAAGTTTTTGGCTCAACCGTGCCATCAGTAGGCTGAACGCCAAGGACTACGACCAGACCCTGCTCGATGCCGATACGATTATATCGAGATGGCCAAAGACGTCTACGGCCTACTCGCTGAAAGCTGAGGTCTACTTGGAGAAGAAAGACACTACGGCAGCCGACTTGTGGCTTGGCCGTAGTTTGCAGCAAGATCCATATAATGTTGATGCGTGGTCAACGCGATCGTATATTGCGCTCAACCGTCATCAGTGGCATACAGCGGACTCATGTCTTAGCGAGGTGATACGTCTGCGCCCCAAGGTGGCAGGCAACTATGTGAATCGTGCGCTGGCGCGCCTCAATGTGAATAATCTTCGAGGAGCCATGGCCGACTACGATATGGCTATCGATCTCGATCCCAATAATTTTTTGGCTCACTACAACCGTGGTCTGTTACGTGTGCAATTGGGCGATGACAATCGTGCTATCAATGATTTCGACTTTGTTATTAAGTTGGAGCCACAAAATTTCATGGCTATCTACAATCGTGCATTGCTCAACGACAAGGTGGGCAATCTGCGTGCGGCTATCCGCGACTACAGCACCATCATCGAGCAGTTTCCAAATTTTTGGGCAGGTCTTAGTCAGCGTGCCCGCATCTACCGCAAGTTGGGCATGACCGCAAAGGCTGAGCTCGACGAGTTCCGCATTTTAAAGGCTCAGATGGACAAGCATGTAGGAATACAACAACGGTGGAGCCGTTCGAAACTGAAGGCGGTTCGTAAACGCTCGGAAGTGGATTTGAGCAAGTACAATGATATAGTGGTTGAAGACAAACCGCGCGTCGAGCACGAGTATAAAAGCGATTATCGCGGCGCGATTCAAAACCGTGATGTGGAGGTTGCTTTCCTGCCTATGTTTCAGTTGTCTTATTTCACCTACAATAATGGTGTGCGCGATTACCAGGCTTATGTGGCAGAAGTGGATCAATTTAACAACTCCCGCAATCCGCTGCTCAAGCTTCATGTCACCTGCAACCAAAACCGTGATAAACTGACCGACACACAGTCGCGCCAAATATTTCAAATTATCGACGGTTTATCGGCTGGCCTAAGCGAAGAAACCGACCGTGAGAAACGTGCTGCCTTGCTCTTGCAACGTGCAGTGGCTTATGCAGAGGCGCAGAATTATTCTGATGCTATAGCCGATCTCGACGACTATATCGCAACCGACACGCTGTCGGTAGTGGGGCGGTGGGAGCGTGCCGTCTGCCAAACATTGCTCAACAGTTTCGAAGCGTCGCGCGGACAGAACGTCAGTATGAAAGCCGCACAAGTGGAGGGCGATTTTGCTGAGGCTATCAAGGTGGCGCCGAAGAATGCTTTTCTGTTTTTCAACAGGGGTAATCTTTATGCTGCGGCCAAAAATTACACGCGTGCCATAGACGACTACACACGCGCCATAGACCTTGATCCTCGTTTCGCCGAGGCTTACTACAACCGCGGATTGGCACGCTGCTACTCAGGCAATACGGCCGACGGTTTGCGCGACTTGAGTAAGGCTGGTGAGCTGGGTCTATATAGTGCCTACTCTGTCAGCAAACAATTGTCGCACAAGAAGTAACCACAGCTGTCCGACAATATTTGTACTGATTGGTTTACGGCATGGTCTGCTGGTACACATAGTCGGGATGTATGCCGCTTGTTGCTGTGGGTATGCATCCCTTTGCAATTACTATTGACGAGGGGGCATTCTTCGAACTTGTGGTTACGAAGAATGCCCCCTTTACATTGTGGTGCTTGTTGTTTGTTGCTACTTATTTTGGTTTGGGAAAGCTTTTAGCAGACGCTTGTATTCCTTCTCCGAAATTTGGATGGTTGTACCATGGCGTGGGGTGAATTTACCTTTGGTTTCGGTGTCCTGTACATAAGTGAAGGTGTTGAGATCGTTGCTCTTGGCAAATTGGTAGTGGCCGTTCATGTAGCAGTCGTACATGAGACACCATCCGCCACCGAGGAGTGGGAAAACACCCGAGCCTTCTACGGCTTGGTTCGTTACCTCGCAGAAACCTGGACGCAATGTCCATGTCTGGGGAGCATGCAAATCGGTGAAGGTGTATTGTCGGATGCCTTTGTGCTTGCCGGCTTCGGTCTTGAAAAACAGGTGATAGAGTCCGTTCTCGTCTTCAACAATATCGGTATCGATGGCCGACTCTTTGTAATCGAACAGTAACTTTGGCTCGCCCTCAAAATCAGTAAAATCTTTGTTGGCGTAGCAATAATAGACTTTGTCGTATGGAATGGAACCATCGTTGGTGAGTAGCGAAAAGTACACCATGTACTTTCCTGCACTCTTGTCGTAGATGGTTTGGGGTGCCCATACACGTATAACGTTGGCAAAGTGCGTGTTTTTGTATTTTTCGGGGAAATGCACTGTGTGGTGTGTCCAGTGTATCAAGTCGTTGGAACGAAGCAGGATGAGCCCGCGGTTGCTGGTCCATCCCAGTGAGCTGCGCATGTCGGTCAAAACCATGTAATAGCTCCCGTCTTCACCGCGCAGCAGATGCGGATCGCGCACGCCTTTAGCCAACGCAATGGAGTCGCTCCCAATAATGGGATTTCCGTCGTTGATGGGCGTGTAGTTGAAACCGTCGTTGCTCACAGCATAGCACACTTGCTCCTCTTTAGGTGCGTTGCCCGTAAAATAGGCAAAGAGATACTTCGACATCTTGGGTTTCTTCTTGGCGTCTGCATGGGATGCCATTCCCAATGCGACCGCCATGATGGCTGAAAATACCAGCAGTTTCTTTGTAGTCATGATGGTTTGTGGTTAATGTTGGTTGCGGACAAAAAGCTTTGCGTCATACATCTCGCTTGCATGAGGCCTGTAGAGGCTTTGGCAAATCGTAGAATGACGTATCTTTGCAAATGTACCCCTTTTTCGTGAAACGGCAAAACGAAAGGTGTATAAATTGCCGTTATGGGGGACATACTGAAGGTCTGTTGCCGACAGAAGGGCTGATAGCGGTTGGCATTTGCGAAAAGCGTCCGGGCAAGGCGGTGATCGGTAGGGTAGGCGTTTTATTTGGAAAAAAATGCGAGAAAAAAGTGGACAAAGTGCTTCTGAAAAAGGCAGTTGTTTTACGTGAGAATATTATTGAGCGCAAATACGGCAATTTTAAGCGCCTTTTGCAAATGGCTGTTACATAATGGATTACGCACACAAGTTGTTATGCGATGAACATTCCCAGTCAGGTTGGTGGATAAAAGGTGCCGAACGATATAGCGACAGATGCCGAAAGGCATCACGAACAGTGCCTTATAGCCATGCGGGAAAGGTCTATCCAACCCGCCATTTGATACTTGTCGCACCTTGGCGATGGTGTTGCGCATCCTTTATCTCTGTTTTTATTAGCCTCAGTTATCCTTTTGCATCGACATGTCATTTCTATTTCGTTGGTTGCGAAGGGGGCTTCTTTTTCGGACTTTTTCGTACAAAAGCAATCGCTGTCACCTTTTGTTAATTGTGGCGGATGTGTTGCTGCGTCATGTCATCTCCGTTCGTCGCAGTGGGCGCATGCTTCGCAACTTGTCCATTCTGGCCGAAAACCGACCGTAAATCGCCCTCAACAAAGTCGGACGGCATGGGAAAAATAAACGGAGTTTTGTTATCGCGTTCGGAAAATATGTGTTACTTTTGCGGTGATTTAAATAAAACTAATTTGTATCATGGTTAAAATCACATTCCCGGATGGTTCTGTGCGCGAGTACGAACAGGGCGTAACCGGATTTCAAATCGCAGAGAGTATCTCACCGGCTCTCGCCCGTGACGTTGTATGTTGTGGGATTAATGGTGAGACAACCGAGTTGAATCGCCCCATCAATGAGGATAGTGCCATCCAGCTTTTCAAGTTTGATGACGAAGAGGGCAAGCACACTTTTTGGCACACTTCTGCCCACCTTTTAGCAGAAGCGCTGCAGGAACTCTATCCAGGCATACAGTTTGGCTTCGGGCCGGCTGTGGAGAATGGCTTTTTCTATGATGTGATGCCCGCTGAGGGACAGACCATCTCGGAGAACGATTTCCCGAAGATTGAGGCCAAGATGAAAGAGCTGGCCAAGAACAATGAGCCGGTGGTGCGCCGGGAGGTGTCGAAAGCCGACGCGCTCAAGGAGTTTGAGGCCGCTGGACAGAAATACAAGGTGGAGCACATCTCGCAGGATCTGGAGGATGGAACAATCACCACATATACACAGGGCAAATTTACTGACCTCTGCCGTGGCCCGCACTTGTTGTCAACGGGTGGCATCAAGGCCATCAAGATTACCAGTGTTGCAGGAGCCTTTTGGCGCGGCGATGCCAAGCGCGAGCAGATGACGCGCATCTACGGCATTACCTTCCCCAAGAAGAAAATGCTCGACGAGTATCTCGTAATGCTTGAGGAAGCCAAGAAACGCGACCACCGCAAGATTGGCAAAGAGATGGAACTCTTCATGTTCTCCGACCGCGTAGGAAAGGGACTTCCTATATGGCTTCCCAAGGGAACGCAGCTGCGTCTCCGCTTACAGGAATTGTTGCGCCGTGTGTTGAAACCTTATAATTATCAGGAGGTTATCACGCCAGGCATCGGTTCGAAGAATCTCTACATCACCAGCGGTCACTGGGCTCACTACGGCAAAGACGCTTTTCAGCCCATCGAGACTCCCGAGGAGGACGAAATCTACATGCTCAAGCCGATGAACTGTCCTCACCACTGCGAGGTGTATGCCCGCAAGCCGCGTTCGTACAAAGACCTGCCTTTGCGCATCGCAGAATTCGGCACGGTGTTCCGCTACGAGAAGAGCGGCGAGCTCCACGGACTGACGCGTGTGCGCACCTTCACGCAGGACGATGCCCACATCTTCGTGCGCCCCGACCAAGTGAAAGCAGAATTCGAGTCGGTCATCGATATTATCCAAACCGTATTCCGTACATTCGGCTTTGAAAATTATGAGGCTCAGATTTCATTGCGCGACCCCAAAGATACAGAGAAGTATATTGGATCCGATGAGATTTGGGAAGAAAGCCAGAATGCCATCCGTGAGGCTTGTAAGGAAAAAGGATTGCAGGCTCACGAGGTGGAAGGAGAGGCAGCATTCTATGGCCCGAAGCTCGACTTTATGGTGAAAGATGCTATCGGCCGTCGTTGGCAGCTTGGCACCATTCAGGTGGACTATAACCTTCCGCAACGTTTCCACTTGGAATACACGGCGGAAGACAACTCCAAGAAGACACCCGTCATGATCCACCGCGCTCCCTTCGGGTCGCTTGAGCGTTTCACCGCTGTGCTTATCGAGCATACGGCAGGACATTTCCCCTTGTGGCTCACGCCCGACCAGGTGGCCATCCTTCCAATCTCGGAGAAATACAACGACTACGCCCGAAAGGTGAAAGCCTATTTCGACGATCAGGACGTGCGGGCTTATATCGACGACCGCAACGAGAAGATCGGACGCAAGATACGCGACAATGAGCTGAAGCGTGTGCCCTATATGCTCATTGTGGGTGAGAAGGAAGCAGCCGATGGTCTCGTGTCCATGCGCGTACAAGGCGGAGGCGAGCAGGCCACCATGAAAATGGAAGAGTTTGCCCAGCGCGTAAAGGACGAAGTGGCCGAACAGCTTAAAAATCTCTAAACAAATAAGATAAGTCTCGCTAAGACATAGTTTCGACAAGGTGGAAAGGTATGCGTCAAACGCTTATTTTTCCGCCTTGTTTGCTTTATAGAACCCACCAAAAGTGGTTTCCTTTCAGCGCTTATTTTGTTAGGCGTGTACGGCATTAATGCTTCTTTCAGGATGGGGTTGGGCGAATCCGATTGAAACCAAAAACATCAAAATCGATTTTTAGAAGCAACCATGAAATTTTGTTTAGGAAAGTTTTGGGAGTACCAATAGTTTTTCGTAATTTTGCACGCTGAATTGGGGGAGGATATGCCCTTTCGGTATAGAATTTAAAATAGTTGAATGAAGAAAGACAACAACAAGATGAAGAATCAGTACCGCATCAATGGTCAAATCCATGTGCGGGAAGTTCGTGTGGTTAGCGATGGAGGCTCCGAGGTGATGCCAACCCGTCAGGCTTTGGATTTGGCTCGACAGCAGGGTGTAGACCTTGTAGAGATATCCCCAAATGCGCAACCCCCTGTTTGTCGAATCATCGACTATAGCAAATTCCTTTATCAGCAGAAGAAGCGGCAGAAGGAGATGAAGCAGAAACAGGTAAAGGTTGAGGTTAAAGAGATTCGATTCGGGCCTCAGACCGACGACCACGACTACCAGTTTAAGCTTAAACATGCTCAGGAGTTCCTCGAAGAGGGCAACAAGGTGCGAGCTTATGTGTTTTTCCGCGGACGTTCCATTCTCTTCAAAGAACAAGGAGAAGTGCTCCTGTTACGGTTTGCCAACGATTTGGAAGAATATGCCAAAGTGGAACAGTTGCCCCGATTGGAGGGAAAGAAAATGTTCCTGTTTCTGGCGCCCAAAAAGGCTGGTGTGGCTAAGCAGAGCCAGCAGAAGCGTGATCGTTTGGCTGCAGAGGCTGCCGCCAAGGAGGAAAACGCACAGAAAATCGCAGAACAAGCTGAGAAAAACGGCTTGTTAGCCAATGCCAAAGGCGGAGATGCCTTGAAGAAATTGGTCGGAACCAGTAGCGATGAAGATTGAAAAAACTGAGTGGTACCGCCAGGTATATGCGTTGCCACCTTTTATAATAATCATTTAACAAAAACAAAAAATGCCAAAAGTAAAGACTAATTCCGGCGCAAAGAAGAGATTCTCTTTCACAGCTACCGGTAAGATTAAGCGTAACCACGCTTACCACAGTCACATTCTGACTAAGAAGACAAAGAAGCAGAAGAGAAACCTCGTGCATTCAACAACAGTTGTGCGCGACAACATGAAGCAGGTGCGTGATCTGCTCAATCTGCGTTAATTATTCATTTCACTTTTTAGTCGTACGTTTAAAGAAGAAAAATTATGCCAAGATCAGTAAATCACGTAGCTTCTAAAGCAAAGAGAACACGTATCCTGAAGCTCACGAAGGGTTATTTCGGTGCCCGTAAGAACGTTTGGACGGTTGCCAAGAACACTTGGGAGAAAGGTTTGACCTATGCTTACCGCGACCGCCGCAACAAGAAACGCAATTTCCGCGCATTGTGGATTCAGCGTATCAATGCTGCTGCTCGTCTGCAGGATATGAGCTATAGCCAGCTTATGGGCGCACTTCACAAGGCCGGAATCGAGATTAACCGCAAGGTACTTGCCGACCTCGCTGTCAACAACCCTGAGGCATTCAAGGCTATCGTGGACAAGGTGAAATAAAACATTTTCACCCACAAATAATAGAGTAGGGGATAAACACTAATCATTGGTGTCTATCTCCTATTTTTCGTCTTTATCGACCTCTGCACCACCAAACGTACGGATTCGCATACGGCTGTAACATACTTTCTTTTCTCACGATGTGTGGCAAGTTTTTTCAGCTACCCCTTTGAATAGCGCCACTTCTATTATTGTCGGATTTCGTTTCTATCCTCCTACCTACGCCGCACATCCCACGCACTCGGTCATCTACTACTACGATGCTACCTCACCTGAAACTATGCCGTCAACGGCCAAGACTTGGGCTCCTACGGACAACATTCGGCTAAGCTGGAGCAAGTTCCACTCAGCACTCATTTGCTCCATTTTTCCATTGGGTAGAGGTCTACGAGTTTGATTGCCACTGTTGGACGGTGCAGCACGTGTACCTCGGCAACCCCATGCGCCACGACGAGAAGTATCTGCTCATCAACCAAGGTTTCGCCGGCAAGCAACGCCCCATTCCATACTTCAACCGCCAGAACAACGACGCCCTCATCCTCGCCATCCAATCTGCCGGTGTGGAGCGCGGTCGCAACGGCTTCCGCAAGAACAAATCCATGGAGAAACAACCCG
>CAVKHW010000036.1:0-24850 GCA_963656105.1 Eggerthellaceae bacterium | reverse complement strand
AAAATGGTTCAAGAGGCCAAGGAAACGCCTCCCGAACCAAGTCTATTTGATTAACGGGGCTTACTTTTTGAAAAAGCAAGCCCGAAGTCCCATTTTAAAGGGGCTTCGGGCAGGATTTTTATGCCATTTTGAGTTTTAGCGGACAGCAATAATAAAAAATACGAAGCATTGATAAGTTTCGGTAAATCAAGCATTTGCGTAAATGCACAAAAGTGCGGATTTTATTGGGAAAATGGGAGAAGGCTTTGGATAGATTGCAAATACGCAAGCTGTTTGTAAATCAAAATGGCATAACTGAAGTTTTGGATTCAGGTATTTATTCTTGAATATACGTCTCCTAAGAGGGCAAACTCTGCATAACCGCAGGTTCCCTGCGGTCACCTGCGGATAGAGCGTCTGATTATAAAACCGTCCTTGAAAAGCGCAAACATTCCGTGCAAAATGCTCTGCAAGCGTATTCGCCCTCTTCGAGGATGCCGTTGTCGTTTCAAGTCCGCAGTTCCGTTCGCTACGCTCGCTCCACCAGCGGCTATACAGAGTTTGCCCCTTTGGGGACACTTGCTAAATAACAAATCCGAAACTTGAGTATCCTTAAATTAGCAGTTGTCGGTCTTTCCGCGATGTTGTCAATGGGGCAGAATGGCTAGCGAACCCGAATAATAGGGCCATGAGAAAAGAAAACAAATCATTCGCTTTGCATTCCCTACTTTTTGGAGTAACTTTGCATACATATTTAATTTTGGGTGCACAACATTTGGAATAGAAAAAAATACAATAACCAGATAACGCAATGAACTACGATTTCAGAGAGATTGAGAAAAAGTGGCAAAAGACGTGGGTGGATCAGAATACCTATAAAGTATCTGAAGACCCCGACCGCAAGAAATACTATGTGCTCAACATGTTCCCCTATCCGTCGGGAGCCGGTCTGCACGTGGGTCACCCCTTAGGCTATATTGCCAGCGACATATACGCCCGCTACAAGCGCCAGTGTGGCTACAACGTGCTCAACCCCATGGGCTACGATGCCTACGGACTGCCCGCAGAGCAGTATGCCATCAAGACTGGCCAGCACCCCGCCATCACCACCGAGCAGAACATCAACCACTACCGTGAGCAGCTCGACAAGATAGGGTTCTCATTCGACTGGGACCGTGAGGTGCGCACCTGCGACCCCGCCTATTACCACTGGACACAGTGGGCTTTCCAAAAGATGTTCAACTCCTATTACGACAACGTCCAGCAGAAGGCACGTCCCATCAGCGAGCTTGTGGAATACCTGGAAAAGCAGGGCACCGAGGGTCTTAACGCTGCACAAAGCGAAGAGCTTGTGCTGACAGCCGACGAGTGGAAGCAGATGAGCGGGAAGCAGCAGGAGGAGACGCTGATGAACTACCGCATCGCCTACAAGGGCGAGACGATGGTCAACTGGTGTGCCGGACTGGGCACCGTGCTGGCCAACGACGAGGTGGTGGAAGGCGTATCGGTGCGCGGCGGCTTCCCCGTGGTGCAGAAAAAGATGAGCCAATGGTGCCTCCGCGTGTCGGCCTATGCCCAGCGCCTGCTCGACGGTCTCAACACCGTGGAGTGGAGCGACTCACTGAAAGAAACCCAGCGCAACTGGATAGGCCGTTCCGAGGGCACAGAGATGCAGTTTAAGGTGGCTGGCACCGACGAGACGTTCACCATCTTCACCACACGAGCCGACACCATCTTCGGTGTCACGTTCATGGTGCTCGCCCCCGAGAGCGATCTGGTGCAAACACTCACCACAACTGAGCAGAAGGCTGAGGTCGACAAGTATCTCGATTACGTGAAGAGCCGCACCGAGCTCGACCGCATGTCCGACCACCGTGTGACGGGTGTGTTCAGCGGATCCTACGCCGTCAACCCCTTCACGGGCGACAACATCCCCGTGTGGATTTCCGAATACGTGCTGGCCGGATACGGCACTGGCGCCATTATGGCCGTGCCTGCCCACGACTCGCGCGACTATGCCTTCGCCAAGCACTTTAATCTGCCCATCATACCGCTTATCGAAGGTGCCGACGTCTCTGAGGAGAGCTTCGATGCCAAGGAGGGTATTGTCATGAACTCACCCGCCACTGGTAAGCAGACCCTCGACGGCTTCACGCTCAACGGCTGCACCGTCAAGGAGGCCATCGCCAAGACCAAAGTGTTCGTCACCGAGCACCAGCTCGGCCGCGTGAAGGTCAACTACCGCCTGCGCGACGCCATCTTCAGCCGACAGCGCTACTGGGGCGAGCCGTTCCCCGTCTACTACAAGGACGGCATGCCGCAGATGATACCTGAGGAGTGTTTGCCCATCGAACTGCCTGAAATCAAGGAGTACAAACCCACCGAAACAGGTGAGCCGCCATTGGGCCGCGCCGAGAAATGGGCGTGGGACACCGAGAAGAAACAGGTCGTGGAGAACAGCCTGATCGACAACAAGACCGTGTTCCCCATCGACCTCTACACCATGCCCGGCTTCGCCGGATCGTCGGCCTACTACCTGCGCTACATGGATCCGAACAACGATAAGGAGCTCGTATCCAAAAAAGTTGATGACTACTGGCGCCACGTCGACCTCTACGTCGGCGGCACTGAGCACGCCACAGGCCACCTCATCTACTCGCGTTTTTGGAACAAGGTGCTTCACGACTACGGCGTAAGCTGCGAGGAGGAACCCTTCCAGAAGCTCATCAACCAGGGCATGATCCAGGGACGCAGCAACTTCGTGTACCGTGTCAACGAGCTCAGCACCGCCGAGAAGCCTGTCTTCGTGTCAGCCGGCCTGCGCAAGAACTACAAGGACGTGACGCCCATCCACGCCTGGGTCAACCTGGTGAAGAACGACATCCTCGACATCGAGGCATTCAAGGCATGGAGTCCTGAGTACAAGAACGCCGAATTCATACTCGAAAACGACAAATACGTGTGCGGATGGGCCATTGAAAAAATGTCGAAATCGATGTACAACGTGGTCAACCCCGACGACATCGTCAACGACTACGGTGCCGACACGCTGCGTCTCTACGAGATGTTCCTCGGTCCTGTGGAGGCCTCCAAACCCTGGGACACCAACGGCATTGACGGTTGTTTCCGCTTCCTCAAGAAATTCTGGGGACTTTTCTGGGAGAACCGCACCGACAAGTGGCTTGTCGACGACGCACAACCCGCCAAGGAATCGCTCAAAAGTGTGCACAAGCTCATCAAGAAAGTGACACAGGATATCGAGTCGTTCAGCTACAACACATCGATCTCGGCATTCATGATCTGTGTCAACGAGCTGGGCCAGCAGCATTGCCACAACCGTGAACTGCTACGCACAATGGTCGTGCTCTTGGCTCCCTTCGCTCCACATATCGCCGAAGAACTGTGGCACCAGCTGGGCGAACAGACCACCGTCTGCGACGCACAATGGCCCACATGGGACGAAAAGCACCTCGTGGAAAACGAAATACAGATGACTGTCAGCTTCAACGGAAAGGCACGTTTCCAAAAGACCTTTGCTGCCGATGCCACCAAGGACACCATCGAGAAGGAGACGCTCGCCGATGAGCGAGGCCAGAAATACCTCGAAGGAAAGAGCATCGTCAAGGTAATCGTTGTGCCCCGTAAAATCATCAACATCGTTATCAAGTAAATGACTATCAACCACCAGCTGATTTGGAATGAGGTCAAGGACTATGTGTTCATAACCCTTGGCCTCATGCTCTACGCTTTCGCATTCACCATGTTCCTCCTGCCATACGAAATTGTGACGGGAGGCGTGACGGGTGCGGCGGCCATTGTGTTCTACGCCACACGCATACCTATTCAGGACACCTATATGGTCATCAACGGACTGCTGCTTGTCGTGGCCCTGAAGATCTTGGGATTGAAGTTTCTGATGAAGACCATCTACGCCATCTTCATGCTTTCCTTCCTGCTTTGGCTGGCTGGACGGCTTGCACCCATGAACCCGGACGGCAGTTATGTGAAGATTCTCGGCGAAGGACAAGACTTCATGTCGCTGCTCATCGCCTGTACGCTCACGGGAACGTCGTTGGCCATAGTCTTCATGAACAACGGCTCTACGGGCGGCACCGACATCATCGCCGCATCAGTCAACAAGTTCTACAACCTGTCGTTGGGACAGGTGCTGATCGGTGTCGACTTTGTCATCATCGGCTCCTGTCTGTTCATTCCCCAGTTTGGCGAACCCTTGGATCGCGTGCATAAGGTGGTGTTCGGACTGTGCACCATGGCAGTGGAGAACTTCACGCTCGACTATGTGATGAACGCCCGGCGCGAGTCGGTGCAATTCATGATCTTCTCCAAGAAATACCAAGAGATTGCCAATGCCATCGGTACGCAAATGGATCATGGCGTAACCATACTCGACGGACACGGCTGGTACACCGGACAGGACATGAAAGTGCTTTGTATCCTCGCCAAGAAACGGGAGAGTACCCCCATCTTCCGTCTCATCAAAATGATTGACCCGAATGCCTTCGTATCGCAGTCGGCCGTCATCGGTGTCTACGGCGAAGGGTTCGACAACATCAAAGTAAGACTTCCGAAAGAAAAGAAAAATAGAAAACTGGTAGGAAAATAACTCCGAACAACTTGCCGACAACGCCAAACGCACACTACAAACAGCAACAGACAAATGAAAATAGTATTCGCTACCAACAATCAGCACAAACTGCAGGAAATACGGCAGATACTGGGCGACCAGTTTGATATTCTCTCCTTGGCCGACATCGGATGCCACGAAGACATACCGGAAACAGGCAATACCCTGGAAGCCAATGCCCACCAAAAGGCCGAATACATATTCGACCATTATCATATCGATTGCTTTGCCGACGATACAGGTCTCGAAGTGGAAAGCCTTGGTGGCGCACCCGGCGTTCACTCAGCACGCTACGCCGAAGGAACCGACCACAACAGCGAAGCCAATATGGAAAAGCTACTGCGCGAACTGGGCAACAACACCAACCGCAAGGCTCGTTTCCGCACTGTCATATCGCTCATACAGATGGAAGGCGGAAACCCAATCTGCAGCCGCGAATACCAGTTCGAGGGATGCGTGGAAGGAGTAATCGCCCATGAGAAACACGGCAACGAAGGTTTCGGCTACGACCCGCTCTTCATCCCCGAAGGCTATGACAAGAGTTTCGCCGAACTGGGTGAAGAGGTCAAAAACCAAATAAGCCATCGTGCCAGAGCCGTAAAAAAACTCGCCGAATGGCTGAAAGCCGAAGAATAACGGCAACACCCCAACCTCCGAAACACTCCACACAAGTTTTTTTTGGCGTTGCAAAGGGCAGTTCAAACAATAGAACCGCCCTTTTTTCGTTTACTTATATATATGTAATTTACCAATTATGCCTCACCATCTTACCATAAAACACCATACCGTGCAGCACACATCATGGCCGTGCAGCACAACTATTTGTGGACAAAGCGTCATCTGCAGAGCTTGTCTCGCATTGCTATTGATGTTCGTTCCGCTATTCGCCCGCGCCCAATGGAAAGCCTATCTGGCCTACAACGACCCTACGGAGATAGAGCGCGCATCGGGAAAGCTCATCTATGTGCTGGCCTCCGGAGGACTTTACAGCTACGACACAAGCGACCAAAGTCTACAAACCTACGACAAGACTACCGTACTCTCCGACTGCGGCATCGCCCATATAGCTTGGTGCCAGCAGGCCCACAGACTGGTAATCGTTTACAACAACTACAACATCGACCTGCTGGAAACCAACAGCAACGTGCTGAACATAGCCGACTACATGAACAAAACCATGACCGTCGACAAGACCATCTACGACATCTGCATAGACGGCACCTACGTCTACCTGTCGACTGGGTTTGGCATTGTGAAGCTCAACGTGGCCAACGGCGAGATTTCCGACACCTACCAACTGGGATTCAAGGTCAACTACAGCTACGTCAAAGACGGATATCTCTATGCCGCCAGCCAGACAAAAGGCATCTACCGAGCACCCCTAACTGCCAACCTCCTGGACCCTAACCAATGGACTCGCTATGGAAACTATGTCAAACAACAGAAGAGCATGGACGAAACACTGCTCGCCACAGTAAAGACGCTGAGTCCGGGAGGCCCCAAGTACAACCAATTCGGTTTCCTGAAACTCTATGGAGGCAAACTCTACACCTGCAACGGCATGTTTGCCGGCCAAAACGGAAGCATACAGGTTCTCGACAACGACTCATGGACTATCTACCAAGACGACATGAGCCAGACAACGGAAAGAAGCTACGTTGACATACAGAGCATCGACATAGACCCGAAAAACAACAACCATGTAATGGCAGGAGCACGCAACGGACTCTATGAGTTCAATGACGGGAAATTCGTGGCCTACTACGATTGCAAAAACTCACCCATACAGTCGTACAACAACAACGACTTGAACTACCAACTGGTGACGAGCGTCAAGTATGACTCCGACGGCAATCTGTGGCTGCTCAACAGCCAAGCCCCCAGCCAATCGCTCATCGAGCTGACAGCCGAAGGAAAATGGCAGACACACAGTCGCCAGGAGCTGATGGGGCTCAACGATGGAGGCTTTACCAACAAAAGTCTCGGAGACCTAAAAGCAATGATGATAGACAGCCGCGGACTGCTATGGTTTGTCAACAACCACTATACCAAACCATCGTTCTATGCCTACGATTTTACCAACAACGGCATGAACAGCTTTACCTCGTTTGTTAATCAGGACGGTACGGAAAACACCGTTACCGCAGTGCGATGTGTGGCCGAAGACACTGGCGGCAACATCTGGGTGGGCACCAACCAAGGGCCTTTCATGCTCGAAACAAGCCAAATTACACAGTCATCACCCGTCCTCACACAGGTGAAGGTGCCCCGCAACGACGGCACCAACTACGCCGATTACCTATTGGCAGGCGTAGACATCACCGCATGCGTCATCGATGCGGCCAACCGCAAATGGTTTGGCACCAATGGGTCGGGCATCTATCTCATTGCGAGCGACAACATCACTCAGCTGCAACACTTCACAACGAGTAACAGTTCGCTCCTCTCTGACAACATACAGGCACTGGCCATCAACGGAAACAGCGGCGAACTATTCATTGGAACCGACAACGGGCTCTGCTCGTACACAGCCCCCATCCCCAACGGCGACGGCATGACCAAGGACAACGTATATGCCTATCCCAATCCTGTCCGCCCCGACTACCAGGGTGCCATAACCATTACCGGGCTAGACAACGATGCCGACGTGAAAATCCTCACTGCCAACGGTTCGCTCATCAGCGAAGGCAGAGCCACCGGCGGACAATACAAATGGTACGGTCTGGATGACAACGGCCGCCGCGTGGCCAGCGGAGTCTATATGGTGGCCGTGGCTACGGCCGAGGGCGAGAAGGGCGTAGTGTGCAAGATAGCCATCGTCAATTAAACATATTGTTACCGTAAACCAAGAGCCGCCATGCAAATCTCCCGACACGAGAAGGCGTTAATCTTCCTACTGCTGCTCATCACCCCTGCTATAGCCTATGCGCTGACGTTGCTGAAGCCCACGTTCGACGACTGGACTTACACCACCTATCCCAACACCGACCCTGCCTTTTGGAAGTATCTCTTGCCTTACGGCGACTACTGGCGGCCCTTCGACGGACTCTTCGGCTATGTGGTGGCTGCAGACACCAACCTGTTTCCCACACTCAATCATCTATGCATCTACCTCGGCCATGCCATCGCCACATTACTGGTATGGCTTGTGGCACGCCAACTGAAGTTTAACGCTGCATCGCGCATTACGGCCGCTATGCTCCACTATGTGTCGCCCGCAATGCTGGGCACAGTGATGACCATCGACTCGCTCAACCAGACCTACGCCGCTTGTTGGGGTCTGGCGGCTCTATGGGTCTACCTGCGTGGCGGACACCATGCCATCCCTGTGTGGATTCTGCTATGCGCTATGGCCACATGGTGCAAGGAAAACGGTGCAATGTGGCTGTTCGTTAGTCCGCTTGTAGCTTGGTGTTTCGGGCTACAGACTGGGCGAAAAGCCGTACGGAATCTGTTGTGGGCGGCAGCGTTTTTAACCTTTTACTGGACCATACGGCTGGCGTTGCCCAACTATTATCACAAGGAATCAAATGAGTATCTCGATGCATCGGTAATAGAAAAAGTGAAGAATGTGGCCAAGTATATCCTCTTCTCTTACACGTCGATAGACTTTGTCAGCCTGCTCCACCGCCCCAGCCGCAACCTTCCCTACCTGTTGCTCACCCTTGTGCTGTCGGCACCCTACTTCGCGCTAAACCTCTATCTTGTTGCGCGCCACCACCACGACCGTCGTTTATGGGGCCTCTTGTGCGCCTCGCTGGTGGCCGCATTGCCCCATCTGGTCACCCTTTTCAGCACGATGCACGCCTACGCCGGGCTGGCACCACTGGCCTTGCTGGCCGGATGGCTTATGCCCGAGCAAAAAAAAGAGCGCACCCTAGCCGCCAGCTTGCTCGGACTTTATGTAGCATCAGCACTCGCCGTAGATGCCCGCCATTACATGAAAGCCTACCAGTCGGGCATGGACGGCTATAGGATGGCTCTTGAGACCATCCGCCAGACCCACAAGCCCACGCACCGCGTGTGCTGCATCTGCGTGGACCGGGGAGAGGAAAAATACTCCAGTTTCTGCGTCATCCCATACGACTCCTACGGCTGGGGCAACGCCGTGCTGTGGCAAACACGCGGACAATGGCCGCAAACGCTCGATGTAGAGACAATAACCATTGACGACAACGTGCACCTGACGGCTCTCAAGAAACTGCGCGAGGGCTACGACCACGTGTGGATAGCCGACGGGAAAAACATAGAAGTAATGGAAAAATGAAACAACTGCGCGACATACTTTTTCTTCAAACATTCGGAATTATCTTGGTGGTGCTGGGCCATTCCTTCTTTTGGTTTCCCATCGACACGCTCATCATAAGGTGGATTTATGGATTCCACATGCCTTTGTTCTTCTTCATTTCGGGCTACCTCTTGAAGTATGTACACGGCAACCTGACCGGCCTGCAACTGACTGGCCGCAACGGCTACCTTACGCGCAAAGCGCATCGCCTGCTCGTGCCCTACGCCGTAATCAGCAGCTTGTTCTTCGTGCCCAAGGCCTTATTGTCGCGCTATAGCGTCAGACCCATACACCTCAACCTGCACGACTACCTCGACCAACTGCTCGTGCCTTACCACAACGTGCTTGGTGCCTACTGGTTCATGCCTACCCTGTTTCTCATCTTTACCGTCTTCGTTATCGTCCGAAAGGCTTGGGGACAACGCACCGCACCTTGGAACGGTACAGCGATGCTGGCCTTGCTGGCGGTGGTCAACTGCCTCATGCCGTTCACCCATAACACCCTGTTCAACATCGCTGGCGTGGTGTTCTACATGGTCTACTTCACTGCCGGATATCTCTTCCAGTCGTCGCATCTGGAGGCAGCTATCAAAAAAGCCAATGCCACGATGGTCTTCATCATGACACTGGCGCTATCAATAGTGTTGTTGTTTGTTCCACAAAGTTCGCTTACCGACCTGATCACAGCATTCAACGGTATCGCGCTGAGCATCGGTCTGGCACAAATCTACGAGCGGCACAACTGCCACTGGCTCGACCATCTCTACGGATATACCTACCACATCTACCTTTACAGCAGTTTTTTCCATATTCTGACACTACAGGTGCTGCTCCGCTTCGTGAACCTGCCTGCTACAATCTATGTGCCACTGGCCTTTTTTGCGGGTCTCTACGGGCCGTTGGCATTGCGGAAAGTCTGGCAGAAGGTGCGCAGCTAACTCAGCCGGAGCATCCGCTCAATGGGCTTCACTGCTTCTACAGCCACATCGTGGGGCACCTCGATGGCGGGCCAGCCATATTTCAACGCGTTGTAGATTTTCTGCAACGTGTTTTTCTTCATGTATTCGCATTCGTTGCACGAGCATCCTAACGCCCCTTCCGATACTTCTGGCGGTACGGGGATAAACTCTTGGTCGGGGCAGGTGCGCTGCAACTCATGCAAAATGCCGGCTTCAGTGGCCACGATAAACTGGCGGATATCCGAATGTTCCTGCGCATAACGGAGCATCGTGGCGGTGGAACCCTTCACATCAGCCACGGCCAGCACGGGTGCCTTGCACTCCAGATGGGCCATGACCACCGCATCGGGATGCTCGCGCTTCAGCTTCACGATTTCCTCTACCGAGAATTTCTCGTGCACATGGCAACCACCGTTCCAAAGCAGCATTTGCCGTCCAGTAACCGAATTAATATAGTTGCCGAGATTGTAATCAGGGCCGAAAATAATCTTGGCATCAGCCGGAAACGTGTCGATGACCTTTTTGGCATTGCCCGAAGTCACCACACAGTCGGTCAGTGCCTTCACGGCGGCTGTGGTGTTGACATAACTCACCACTTGGTAGCCAGGATGCTCAGCCTTGAATTTCTTCAAATCGTCGGCCTTGCAACTGTCGGCAAGCGAGCAGCCCGCAGTGAGGTCGGGGCAGAGCACCGTCTTGTCGGGTGAAAGCAACTTACAAGTCTCAGCCATAAAATGCACACCACACATTACCATGACTTTAGCCTGGGTATCTGCGGCCTTGCGTGCCAGCGCCAGCGAGTCGCCCACAAAATCGGCTATGTCCTGTATATCGCCCGTCGTGTAATAATGGGCAAGGATGATCGCCTCTTTCTCTTGGCACAATTTGCGTATTTCCTTTTTCAAGTCGATTGACCTGTCGACAGGCTCATCGACAAATCCTTTTTCTTTCCAGCTCTGCTTAATCATTTTTGTTTCATTTCATGCCCAGATTGTTTTTCAACACCATTATATTATTATCTTTTATTTTTAAATTTTTAAAAGAAAAAATAAGGAGTATGATGATAGTGTGTGGAAAAGTTGATAACATTAATGCCCTTATACGGCCTTTTGGGCTATCCACACCCATAGAGTTCTTATCCACACTCTATAATCATATCTTCAGGTTGATAATCAATTCTTTAGACGTTTATCCACAATTGTTGTTTGGTATGCAAAGTTAATAAGTTTATATCTTTTCTCCATGAAAAACTGTGGAAAAATGGTTATCTTCTTTTTCACAACCCTGTTGATATCCACCTTTTGAGGGGCTAACCCTTTGGGGTGTGGATAACGTCTGGTTTATGCACAGGGTTATGCTGTCACTTTTCAGCCACTTATCAACAGGGTTATCCACAACGTGCAGGGCGAAGGGGAATGGTGGTGAAATTGGGTGAGGGCATGGAGAATTAACTGAAATTTCGGATTTAGGTATTTATGATTGAATATACGTCCCCGAAGGGGGCAAACTCTGCATAACCGCTGGTGACCGAAGGGAACCTGCGGATTTTGTATCGGATTATAGAATCGTCCTCGAAGAGGGCGAACTTTCCACACAAAGACGCTCCATGAGAGAGTTCGCCCTCTTCGAGGACGCCTCCGTAATTACCATTTCAAGTCCGCAGGTTCCGTTCGCTTTGTTCGCTCCACCAACGGTTATGCAAAGTTTGCCCCCTTCGGGGACATCTCGCAAATGACAAATCAGAAACTTGGGTCAAGCATAAGTACCCAATCCGAAACTTGAGGAACTGATATCCGAAGCAACAGTAAATTTGTACTGAATATTCTGAAAAAAACGTTCTTCCACGCACCTCGTTTTAGCGCGCCAACAGGTTGGTTTGAGACAAAGCCGAACAAGACGGATCATGAAAAAAGGGTTATCGGACTGCCGTTAGCCTTGCGATATACGCTATTTCCTGTTGCGGTTCAGCACCAGAGCAAGCACTGTTCAGCAAGAATCATTCAGCGGAAGGTGTGCTTTCGCCCTATGACGGAGCATCTATGACAAGCGTTGCGACGGAGAAAACGCAATAAATTTACTCCGACAGAATACAACAAGCTGTTTATCAGATAATTAACAAACGCTGCCGTATTCATCGAATTTTAGCGTCTGGAAGAAAAATAATGGAATGAGTTTCTTTACACAAAAAGAATTTGTAAATATTTTAAGCTACTAAATTCATCGACATTCATCCATCTTCATTTTCATGTCTGTGTTATAGTTTGTTGGTCAGATTTAGGATATTGGATTATAGGTTTCAAACCGCCCCCTTCGGGGTCAGTTTCAAACTTACAAGTCGCAAATCCGAAACTTGAGTAAAGGACATCATAGCCCAAAGGGCTCAATGGACACAAGGTAGTCCATTGAGCCCTTTGGGCTATATTATAAATGTATGTGTTACAGATTGGCCTCTACCTTATCTATAATAAGTTGTGGGTCGAGGTGGGTCATGCAAGCATAGTCGCCACGTAGGCATTTCTTGTTGCCGAAGATGGAGCACGGCCGACAAGGCATGTCGAGTTGCACTGCATTGCTGGCTTTCTGCTGCCAACCCATGAAGCCCGCGTAGGGATGGGTGGCTCCCCACACGCTGATGACAGTGGTTCCCACGAGCGATGCCAGATGCATGTTGGCACTGTCCATACTCACCATGACGTCGAGGTGGCTCATGAGCATGAGCTCGGACTTCAGGCCGCTGAGTAGCGTGGGAACACAGACGCAGTTGGTGTGGCGTGCGCACAAATCGTCGATGGATGCGCGCTCGCGCTCGCCGCCACCGAAGAGGAAGATGCGGCATGATGGGTGGTTATGGCTCAAGCCGTCGATAACCTGTTCCATTTGCTCAATGGGATAAGCCTTTCCACGATGTGCTGCAAACGGGGCGATGCCTATCCATTGCTGGAACGGTTTCTTCTCGCCGATGGCTTCGGGGAGAAGCCTTAGAGTGGAAACCGTAGGAACAACGGGTGTCAATAGGCTCAGGTCGATGGGATACCCCAGCTGTTCGAACACTTTCGCATAGTTTTCGAAGGCGGTGGGCAATGGAGCCAGCACCTTATTGTTGGCAGAGGTGAGCGCCCGGCGTTCCTGACGATGCTTGTCGAGATGTGCCACGTGATAGCGATCCAGATTAAAACGCATGCGCAGGTAGTCGGAGCGGAGCACGCTGTGTAGGTCGGCTATGGCGGTAAAGTTTTTTGCCGTGAGCCTCCGGTAGAGGGCATTCAACCCCTTTATGCCATGATACTCGCCTTTGGTGTCGGCTTCCATGAAGCCAACATTGGGTGCGATATTCTCGAAGAGCGGGCGTGCAAAAGGTCTGGACAACATGGTAATGCGTACCTGCGGATATTGTCTTGCCAAGGCGCATACCACAGGCACGGTCATAGCCACGTCGCCCATGGCAGAGAAGCGTATGATGAGGATGTGATCCGTCTTCATTGTTTGTTCCCGTAGAGCACAGGGTTGGTGCTGGGGTCGTTATACATTTTCATTTGGCGATACACTTTCATGTACTTACGTCCGGCCTCGATATCCTCGAGCAACTGGTCGATGGCGGTGCCCAAATCCACTTGTTGTTCGAGCAGAATGGATAGCTTGGACTGGCATTTCTGCCGATGGTCGGCCGATGCATCTTGCCGTTCGGCCTGCTCCTTCATGTGGTAGATTTTTAAGGCCAGGATACTCAGTCGGTCGATGGCCCATGCTGGACTCTCGGTGTTGAGCCGGGCGTCGGGCAAGGGGGAAATGTCGCAGTACTTTTGGCGGAAATAGGAGTCGATTTGTTCCACAAGGTCGGTACGGTCTTGATTGCTGCGGTCAATGCGACGCTTTATAGCCAAGGCCTCCAGGGGGTCGATGTGTGGATTGCGTATGATATCTTCCAAATGCCATTGTACGGTATCAATCCAGCATTTCAAGTATAAACGGTTGTCTATGTCGTTACGGTCGTAGGGGTTGTTAATAGGGGTATCAACGTTATCGGTAATGTGGTAATCGTTGATGGCTTTATTAAAAATTTCGTTGCAATGCGCTGTAAATGACATACTGTGTAAAGATTTAGATTATGTGCAAAGATACCCATTAATTCTGAAACTTGCAACAAAATCTGTGTAAATTAGCTGTTTACATATGCACAATCTATATATGTTTGTGCAATAATGGTACACTTTTATTAAGAAATATTTGCGTATTAACCAAAAAATCAGTTACTTTGCAGCCTGTTTGATAAGAAACTAAGTAATAATCAATTTAAAATTTTACAATTATGTCAGAAATTGAAGCAAAAGTTAAGGCAATTATCGTAGATAAACTGGGTGTAGACGAGGCTGAGGTTAAGGCTGAGGCAAGCTTCACGAACGACCTGGGTGCCGACTCGCTGGATACCGTCGAGCTCATCATGGAGTTCGAGAAGGAGTTCGGAATCTCTATTCCTGACGACAAGGCTGAGACCATTCAGACCGTGCAGGACGCCATCAACTACATTGAGAACAACGCCAAGTAAGTTGATAGCCATCCAGTTTAGCGTTTAGTGTCCGCGTGGAAATTGCCACCCCCACTAAACGCTAAACTTTAACCATCATTTTCAATCAATGGAATTAAAGAGAGTAGTAGTAACAGGCCTGGGTGCCGTTACACCAGTGGGTAACACGCCTGAGGAGACGTGGAGCAATCTTGTAGCCGGCAAAAGCGGTGCTGCGCCTATTACGCAATTTGATACGACAGACTTCAAGACGAAGTTTGCCTGTGAGGTGAAGGACCTCAAGATCACCGACTATCTGGATCGCAAGGAAGTGCGCAAGATGGATCGCTATACGCAGCTTGCCATGATCAGTGCCATACAGGGTGTCAAGGACTCGGGTCTCGATCTGGAAAAGGAGGACAAAACTCGTATCGGCGTCATCTATGGCGTAGGTATCGGTGGCATCCAGACATTTCAGGAAGAAGTGGTCTACTACGGCCAGCACATCGAAGCTGGTCCAAAGTTCAATCCCTTCTTCATTCCCAAGATGATTTCGGACATTGCTGCCGGACAGATTAGCATACACTTCGGTTTCCATGGCCCCAACTATGCCACGACAAGTGCCTGCGCATCATCGACACACGCTGTGGCCGACGCTTTCAATCTGCTCCGTCTGGGCAAGGCCGATGTGATTGTTTCGGGCGGTGCCGAGAGTGCTATCTGCGCTACCGGAGTGGGCGGCTTCAACGCTATGAAAGCCCTGTCTACCCGTAACGATGACCCCGAGCACGCCAGCCGTCCGTTCAGCGCCAGCCGCGATGGATTCATCATGGCCGAGGGTGCCGGTTGCCTCGTGCTCGAGACCTTGGAACATGCCAAGGCTCGTGGTGCCAAGATTTACGCTGAAATCGTAGGCGAGGGCATGAGTGCCGACGCATACCATATCACAGCCTCGCATCCCGAGGGACTCGGTGCCAAGCTCGTGATGACTGCAGCACTTGAGGATGCTGGTATGTCGGTCAACGATATCGATTACATCAATGTGCACGGTACGTCTACACACGTGGGCGACATCTCTGAGGCCAAGGCCATCAAGGATGTGTTCGGCGAGCAGGCTTATAAGCTCAACATCAGCTCAACAAAGAGCATGACAGGCCATCTACTGGGTGCCGCTGGTGCCGTTGAGGCCATGGCTTGCGTGCTGGCTGTGAAGAACGACATCGTGCCGCCTACCATCAACCACGAGGAGGGCGACGATGATCCAGAGATCGACTATAACATGAATTTCACATTCAACAAGGCTCAGAAACGCGAGGTGCGCGCCGCATTGTCCAACACATTCGGATTTGGTGGTCACAACGCTTGCATCATCGTCAAGAAATACGCTGAATAATGAATCTGTTTGTATTCAGAGACTTGATAGAAACAATAAGGCTCCCTTTCCGAAAGGATAAGGAGCTTTATTTGTCTTTGCGCGACATTATTGGCTTTGTTCCCCGTGACATCAGCTATTATAAGATGGCACTCATGCACAAGAGTGTCATGCACCGCAATAAAAAAGGCAAACCGGTTAACAACGAGCGTCTTGAGTTTTTAGGCGATGCCGTTCTCGATGCAGCTGTGGGCGACATAGTGTACCATCATTTTCCTGGAAAACGGGAGGGATTTCTTACCAATACACGCTCCAAACTGGTATCGCGCGAGACGCTCGGACATTTGGCGGCGGAAATGGGCATCAGTAAGCTTATCCTGTCGAGCGGACACTCCCAGTCACACAATAGCTATATGGGTGGAAATGCCTTCGAGGCTCTCGTGGGAGCCATCTACCTCGATTGTGGATACGACGCTTGTATGCGTTTCCTCAATAAGCGAATCCTCTCACAGATGATCAATATTGACAAGGTGGCCTACAAGGAGGTGAATTTCAAAAGCAAGCTTATCGAATGGACACAGCGCAACAAAGTGAAGATGGAGTTTCGTGAGGTAAACACTGGAAGGGACAAGAACGGCAGCCCTACATTCACCTATCAGGTTTACTTGGAAGACGTAGCAGGATGTGTGGGCGAAGGATTCTCGAAGAAAGAAAGCCAGCAGAATGCTTCCAAAGACACGCTCAACAAGCTGAAGCGCGAACCACAATACATTGACCAGGTGTTTGCCGCCAAGGGACAGCGCACCAAGATGGAGGAGGAACCGGTAGAGGCATTGCCCGACACCCACGAAAGCGATGCATTCATCGTGACGAAAGGCGAACGTAGCGTGGGTGAGAAACACGAAACTGCTTTCCGTGAGCGTGTGTATACCGAGCGCGAAAGTGCGGCCAGTGAGCGGCATGAAACTATCATCGAACAAAACACCGATGCCGACATGGAGCATAATGAGTTCGACCTGAGCGATATCAGTGCCAAGGCGCAAAGCCGTGAGGACATCATTGCTGCAGCCGAGAAAGAAGCTTTTAAAGCGGATAATGAGGCGTGAAGAAACTAAAAGATATACAAATTATGTAAATGTTTTTATCATTGACAAATAGGCTTTCTTTAGTGCTGCGTTACACGGTCTGCATGCCTTGATAATCACATTTCATCATAGTTAATAATATAAGAAAAGCTTTTCAAGAATACTCACAAATAGTATTTTTGAAAAGCTTTTCTTTATTTTTTGATTGTTGGGATAAAAAATGCCAATAATGGCGTTTATGCAGTTAATAGTATATATTTATACTATTTCTTTATTTTTAGCAATTATATTTATGCACTGGAAAATTTTTCCCAAAAATTTCCTGATGCATTCTGAATTAAAATTTCGCTCATTTTATTATATTTGCGACAAAACATTATATGAAATGAGAAAAATGGTTATTACATTATTTTTAATTATGTTCATGCAATTTATTACTTTGCAGAGTAGAGCTCAAAGTAGGGAAGCTGCATGGATTAATGTTTGCAATGATGTTAATAATTATTATAATCATTCTACTACCAATGACAAAAAACGTGCTGTGGCTTTTTTGTTGGAAAATGCACCTTATCACCTTACAAAGGTTAATGATACGCTTTCTTTATATTACAACCAACTTGCACAAATCAATAAGGATAATAAATACCCTCAGTGCAAACCTAAGATGACTGATTTGTACTGCAAGTTTAATATGACACAACAATTTGAGTGGGTAAGTGATACAGTAGTGCTAACCTCTCAATACTTAATCGACAATATTGATTCCGCATACACGTCATGGAAGGAAGGCCGTTATGCCAAACATCTGACATTCGATGATTTTTGTGAATATCTGTTGCCCTATCGGGTGGGAACGGAGAACATATCACGTTGGAGAAAAGAACAGTCTGACAGGTTTTCGCATCGAATAGACTGGATGCAAATAGAAGATGACAAGAAGGCTTCTGCTTATTGGGCTGCGCTTTATCTTAATAATCAAATCAAGAACTTGGGGTTTCATATTGATGCAGTCAAACATTTCGGAGAAATAGATTTGCCGTATCAAGCTTTGAAGAATATCAAAATGGGAGAATGTGAGGATTACGCTGAGTTTACAGCCTATGTAATGCGTTCTTGTGGCATCCCTGTTGCAATTGATTTTACTCCTCAATGGCCATTTAGGTCAAGTGGTCATTATTGGAATACGGTGCTCGATAACTCTGGACGGAACATACCCTTCATGGGAGGCGAGAGCAATCCAGGCTATCCTTGCAAGGCTGGATATGTTATGGGTAAAGTTTATCGGAAGACTTATGCCTATCAAAAAGAGAGCCTGTTTGCGCTTAACTCAAAATATTCTGAGATTGTCCCAAGTCTACTCAACAATCCTTTTATAAAGGATGTATCTAAAGAATATGTTCGGGGTGTGGAAGTTATGGCTACTCAAAACGAGGCTGTAAAAATAAATCGGCATTTCTTGTATTTGTCAGTATTTAATAACACAAACTGGATACCTATTGCTTATGCAGAAAAGGACAGCAATAATAAAGCGTCGTTTCATGATGTCGGGACAGGCATTGTTTACCTTCCTGTAGTGTGGACAATGAAAGGTTCCAGACAAGCCAATTACCCTATCTTGGTGAAGGCAAATGGTGAAGAATGCCAAATGATACCCAATATCAAGCGTACGCAAACCATACGTATGAATCGTAAATTTCCTATTTTCGGTGGTGTATTGTCTTATAGCAAGCGTGTGGTGAATGGATACTTTGAAGCTGCAAATAACCAAGATTTCAGCGATGCAGTAACCGTAGGAAACATTACCCGTAATCCATTGATGCGATATGACTCTCTGTCTGTCACACAAAAAGGCAAGTATAGATATTGGCGATACGTTTCTCCGAAGAATGGCCATTGTAATGTGGCAGAAATCATTTTCAAAAAAGCAAATCATACGGTGCCATTTGACTCTATCATAAATGATGGTACTACAGAGAATGGTTATGATGTGAAATATGCTTTTGATAATAACGAATTGACATTTTATGAGAGTAAGAAAGCAGATAGTGGCTGGATTGGCGTGGACTTTGGAAAAGCTGTGTCGGTAGATAACATAGTCTTCCTTCCTCGCAATGATGACAATAATGTCGTTCCTAACCACTTGTATGAACTCGAATATTATGATGGAACTCAAAAGGTTTCATTGGGAGTGAAGAAATCTGTTGGCTATGAGATAACCTTTGAAAGAGTGCCTACTAACGCTTTATATATTCTCCATGACTTGAGCAAAGGCTCAGAAGAGCGAGTCTTTACTTATGAGAATGGTGAAGTGAAGTGGTATTGAACGTGAAGAGAACCTATCAACATGTCTAACATATAAAAACCTAAAGCTTATGAAACACTTTCGCATTATTTTTGCTGCTTTGCTGCTAATCGGTGCAACAGCATTGACTGTCTCTTGTTCTTCAGATGAGGAGCAGGGCTACAATTCCGAGGCGAAGGAATATGCGTATACCTCTGAGGAAATGCAAAAAATCCAGACCTTCATGGAAGAGTACGAGGTCAGTCTGTCTGGACTTGTAACGTCAAGTGCAAAACCGCTTCCATCTGTTGACGACATGCTTGACCTTGTCAAGACCATTGCCTCCCTGCAAAGTGCTGTGAGCCATCCTGTGGATATGGCCAAGAACTCTGCCACATTTTCGAATATGGCCAAGAACAACCTCATGATGAGTTCTGATGTAGAGACTTATAGTGGTTCCACAAGTGGAACGTCTTATAATTATAATGCTACCATTAATTATACCGTTTCTTGGAAAAACGTGGATATTACTCGCGGTGGTGGAGAGATAAAGGTGTCTAATGTGAATATTGATGACAGCAATAGCAAGTGGGATATTAACTATATAGGATTTAGTTATGGTTTTTCGGGAGCTTATTACATTACTTACACGTTGAAGTTTATTGCTTCTAAAAAGCTGAATAGCACGGGAAGTTATCCTTTCCAAATTAGTGGTTCATGTAACATGTTTAGCGGAAAATGAGAAAATCAATCTTGCTTTTTCTAATTACCATCATGTCAATTTCCGTCAGCGCTATGGAGACATTGCAGGTCAGATTGGACAAGGATGCGTGCGCTTTGGGTGACACGCTGTCCTACAGCTTGGCCCTGACGAGCAATGAGCCTGTCAGCAGCCGCATCGTGTATGTGGAATGGCTGACGCCCGAAGGCTTTGTTGTGGACCGACAGGTGCGCCGGCTGGAGAACGGAAAGATGGATGGCGCGGTGCCTGTGTTGGCCAAGAACTACTCGGGACTCTATGAGTTTCGCGCATACACACGCTATATGCTGCGGGGCGGCCACTATTTCAGCAAGGTCATTCCTGTGTACGAACTC
The DNA here is from genome assembly GCA_963656105.1 of Eggerthellaceae bacterium. Taxonomy (GTDB): domain Bacteria; phylum Bacteroidota; class Bacteroidia; order Bacteroidales; family Bacteroidaceae; genus Prevotella. The sequence continues at coordinate 4,645 of CAVKHW010000036.1, read as the reverse complement.
AAGGATGGTCAGAAGTGCATCAAGCAGCGCATGCTTCGTGGGGAATATCGGACAGACGGGCGTGAATTCAGCTTTGATCCTCATATCAGGGTGAAGCCTGAGCAAGATGTCACCATCCGTGGCATACTCTACAATCCCAAGAAGCCAAGGGGCATGTATGGAAACGTGGATGTGACCCTTTCGGCCGATGGTTACTCCGGCACGGTGACAACCGACTCAACGGGCCAGTTTGAGTTTCATTTGGGTGACAAGAAAGGAGTTTTCGAGGCAACGCTTGTTTATCCGAAAGGCCAAAAGGATATGCCTTCCATTGTGCTTGACAACACGTTTTCTCCAGATGTGCGTAAATACACGGCTGACGAGGTGAAGCTACTGGACGGCTACACAATCCTAAAGCCCAAGGAATTTCTCAACGAGAACAATCCTGGCAAGACGTACAGCACCAAGAAGATTATGAGCGACCTCATGGATATGTCGGGTGGCGGAAGCTATTTCTACTATACACTTCGGAAAAACGACATTACTCCAGGTTATAGCGCATGGGATCCTTTGTTCATCGCAATGTTTGAAGAATGGAAGCAAGCTCCTGAGCCAATTCGTTATGCATTGGCAAGTAAGCCGATGAGTTCGCTTAACTTGTTGACAGATACATTGGAGGTGTTTGATGATGGACCCAAAGTAGATATGGACGATTATGAATATTTGGTTATTACTACTGATACTTCAGTTTGCAAAAGGTTGACTTATGAAAAATATCCTCCATCAACACGCCGTTTGAATCGTACGGAACAGGAAAACGGGGATATTTTGACAGTCACCGGTTTTAATCATTTTTCCGGATCAGGACCCGCTTCAACCATCATGGTATATGTACCTTACGCCAAGTCGACACCCTTGTCTGAACGTAAGAAAAACAAGGTGCCCAATATCCGCTATGCCGTAATCCAAGGTCTTACGGAATGATGAAAATACATCTTTTAAAAAATAACTTACAAGTATAAAATAATGAAACACATTAAGATTTTTTTGACTGTTTTGCTGCTAATCGGCGCAACAGTATTGATAGCCTCTTGTTCTTCGGATGAGAATCAAGACTACAATTCCGAGACGAAGGAGTATGCGTACACTCCTGAGGAGATGCAGAAGATTCAGATCTTCATGGATGAGTATGAGGTCAGTCTGCCTGGGCTTGTAACGTCAAGCGAACAACCGCTTCCATCTGTTGACGATATGCTTGACCTTGTCAAAACCATTGCTTCCTTGCAAAGTGCTGTGAGCCATCCTGTGGATATGGCCGAGAACTCTGTAACATTTTCGAATATGGTCAAAAACAACCTTATGATGAGCTCTGACGTTGAGACTTACAGTGGCTCCACAAGTGGTGGGAAAACAGAGAAAGGTGCAACCATTAATTATACGATAGCATGGAAGAACGTTGATCTTAGTGGTCGGCATGGACAAGCGGAAGTTACATCTATGGAAATAGATGATAGTAATAGTGAATGGAATATTGACTACGTTGGATTTTCCTACAGTTTTTCAGGTGCTTATACCATTAATTATACCTTAAAATTTTCTGCATCAAAGAAAAAAGGATATAATAGTTGTTCTTTTTCCATTAGTGGTTCATGTAACATGTTTAGCGGGAAATGAGAAAATCAATCTTACTTATTTTAATAGCCCTCATATCAATCCCTGTCAGTGGCGAGGAGACATTACAGGTCAGATTGGACAAGGATGCATGCACCTTGGGTGACACGCTGTCCTACAGTTTGTCGCTGACGAGCAATGAGCCCGTTAGTAGCCGCATTGTGTATGTGGAATGGCTGACGCCAGAAGGCTTTGTTGTGAACCGACAGGTGCGCAGGCTGGAGAACGGAAAGGTGGAAGGATTGGTTCCGGTGTTGGCCAAGAACTACTCGGGGCTCTATGAGTTTCGTGCTTACACACGCTATATGCTGCGGGGCAGCCACTATTTCAGCAAGGTCATTCCTGTGTACGAACTTAAGGACGGCAAGAAGTGCATCAAGAAGCGCATGCTGCGCGGAGAATATCGGACGGACGAGCGGCAATTCAGCTTTGACCCTCATATTAGGGTGAAGCCCGAGCAAGATGTCACTATCCGCGGTATACTCTATAACCCCAAGAAGCCGCGTGATATGTATGGAAATGTGGATGTGACTCTTTCGATTGATGGTTACTCTGGCACGGTGACAACCGACTCGACGGGGCAGTTTGAATTTCATTTAGGCGACAGGAAAGGGACTTTTGACGCAACGCTTGTTTATCCGAATGGACAAAAGGACATGCCCTCTATCGTACTTGACAACACGTTCGCTCCAGACGCGCGCAAATACACGGCTGACGAGTTGAAGCTGTTGGATAGCTACACAGTCTTAAATCCCAAGGAATTTCTTAATGAGAACAATTCTGGCAAGACGTACAGCACCAAGCAGATTATGAGCGACCTCATGGACATGTCGGGTGGTGGAAGCTATTTCTATTACACGATTCGAAAGAACGATTTTGTTCCTGGTTATAGCGAGTTTGCTCCTTTGTCCCTTGCATTATTTGAAGAATGGAGATTTGCGCCAGAACCGATGCGCTATGCAGTGGCCAATCAACCAATGAATTCACTTAACCTGCTAACCGATACCTTGGATGTGTTTGACGATGGGTCGCGAGTTGCCATGGACGACTACGAATATCTGATAGTTACTACCGAACCTGCAGTTTGCAATAGATTGGCATATGAAAAGTATCCTCCTTGTACGCGTCACCTCAATCGTAAAGAATTGGATAATGGTGCTATTTTGACCTACTTAGGGGTAAACCATGTTTCAGGTTCAGGCCCAGCTTCTACTATTGTTGTCTATGTTCCTTACGCCAAGACAACGCCCTTGTCAGAGCGTAAGAAGAACAAGGTGCCTAACATCCGCTATGCAGTCATCCAAGGACTTACGGAATGAAGAAGCCTTGAAAATTTCACCTCAGATTACATGTTTCATTTGAAAGGACTGCAATTAAAAGATTGTATTTTACCGCTTACGACCAAAGTCATTAGCATCGTGTTGATGACTTTGGTTGTTCTGTCGTCAGTCTTTCCGACGTCCGCTTTGTTCACAGACAGCATGACCCTTCCCAAATGGTTGTGTACGTTGGTGAGCGTGCTCCTCTTGTTGGCGGTATGGTCGCTTTCCAAGTTCTTGCGCCTCCGTGTGCCTTTCTTGAATACAGAAGGCTTTTCCATTGTTATAACTTTGGCGTGTGCTTTGGAAAGTCTATTCTTTTTAGCGCAGCAATTGCTGATGGTTAACAAATCAGGTTTGGCTGTTGCGGGTAGTTTCGACAACATTGCTGGTTTTGCTTCATGCCTTGCCTTATCTTTACCTTGGGGAATAAGCAAAATCAAAGGCCATCACCCCATTGTCAAGTGGGCAATGATTGTTGCCAAAGCATTGTGCGTGACAGGTATTATTTGCAGTGGCTCCCGGGTGGGCATGCTAAGCCTTTTGGCAATGTCTATGATTTATCTGAAAGTCAAAAGGTCATGGCTATTATCTGTCCTATGTGTTGTTTTGCTGCTGATGGTGATTGGTTTCAAGCAAAACTCATCCACAGGCCGATGGTTTATCTACGAGCGTTCGATAGAAATGATGGCGTCGAAGCCTTTGACAGGATGGGGCTATAAGGGCTTTGAAAACAATTACATGCAAGTGCAGGCAGATTATTTTCGGATGCATGGACAAAGCCCTTATGCCAAGCTTGCAGACAACGTGCATCACCCTTTGAGTGAATACTTGCTCATTGGTGTCAATTATGGTGTCTTTATCCTTCTTGCATCGCTGGTTGCTACGACGATGCTCATCAATAAACTGAGCAAGGATGCAAGCCGTTTAGATTCGTTTGCTGCAATCGTTGCGCTGGTTTTGTTCGGTCTTTTTTCCTATCCTATGCGTTATCCTTTTGCATGGATGGTTTTGGCCGTAGTCCTTCTGAATGTGTTGAAATGTCAAATACATCTGCCAAGCCTGTGCTGGCTTGTTACATTTGTTGTTTCCGTTATTTTTCTTTTTCCTTTTTATTCGTTCTGTAAAACGGAACGATATTGGGCTGTCCTTGCCGAGAAATCCCAGTATGGTTTATACAAAAAGACTTTGCCGGGCTATCAGAAGCTTATGAACCGTAAGGCCTATGACCCGCGTTTTCTCTACAACTACGCAGCCGTATCGTGCGAGGCCGGCAACCTTAAACTGGCACAAGATATAATATTCAAATGCTATCGTTCGTTTAAAGATTATGAGGTATGCTTGCTTGCTGCCAATATCCATGCTGAGTCGGGCAACATTTCCGATGCGGAAAGATACTACACGGAGGCGCACTGTATGGTGCCTTCGCGCATCATGCCTCTCTATGGTCTTTTTCGCCTTTATCAAAGAGAGGGCTTACAGCTAAAAGCTATGCAAGTAGGAAAAGAAATAGTACGATTAAAGATAAAAGTGCCTTCATTGAAGGCGAACGAGATAAAAGAAAAAGTGTTGTTCGATTTAAACAATAAAGGAATCCGTCATGACTAAGTGGGTATATGTTTGTAGTACTCCCCATTTTTAGACAGGGTTTTACATTGTTTTGCCAGCCAGGAGAG
>CAVKHW010000035.1:0-25162 GCA_963656105.1 Eggerthellaceae bacterium | reverse complement strand
CTTAAAATCCCTTGGCCAGTAATGGCTGTGCGGGTTCGAGTCCCGCTCGCGGCACATCATATTTTTTATTATTATGCGTAACTATTCTATCCTGTCCTTATCCTTAATCTCTTTAATCGCATTCTCTTCATGCTCGAAGTTAGGCCCCTTGTCGGCCGATAATTTCACTGTCGACCCCAATCCGCTGGAAACAACGGGCGGCCAAGTGCCTGCCACGGTCAACGGCGTGTTCCCCGTGAAATACATGAAGCCCAAAGCTGTCGTTACCGTCACACCCGAGCTGCGCTACGCCGACGGCAAGGTGGCCAAAGGCCAGAGCGCCACATTTCAGGGCGAGCGCGTAGTGGGCAACGACCAGACCATCTCCTACAAGATGGGCGGCCGATACACCATGAAGACCGCCTTCGGATACGTTCCCGAGATGCAGAAGAGCGAGATGTACCTCACCTTCGACGCCCGACTGGGCAAGAAGAAGGTTGACGTGCCTGCAGTGAAGGTGGCTACGGGTGTGCTGGCCACGTCCGAGCTTTACAAGGAAACGCTGACACAAGCCGGCGGATGCATCGCCACCGATTCGTTCCAGCGCGTAAGAGCCCAGAAGACCGAGGCCAACATCAAGTTCCTGGTCAATCAGGCCAACCTTCGCAAGAGCGAACTCAGCAACGGGTCGGTGAAGGAATTTGTCGATATGCTCAAGAAAATCAACGCCGACCGCGAAGGCTTGAACCTCAAAAACGTAGAGGTGGCCGCTTATGCCTCGCCCGAAGGCGGATATTCGTTCAACGACAAGCTGGCCGGCAAGCGCCAGAGCGCCAGTCAGACCTATGTCGACAAGCAGCTGAAGGCCGCCAAGTTGGGCGATGCCAATGTTGACGCACACTACACAGCACAAGACTGGGACGGCTTCAAGCAGTTGGTACAAGCCAGCAACATTCAGGACAAAGACGTCATCCTGCGTGTCCTTGAGATGTATAAGGATCCTGCCGAGCGCGAGCAACAGATACGCAACATGAGCGAAGGCTTCCGCGAACTGGCCGACGGCATCCTGCCCGAGCTGCGCCGCAGCCGCCTCATCATCAACTATGAGACCGTGGGACGCTCCGACGAGCAGATCAAAGAGCAGTACAAGGCCGATGCCACACAGCTCTCTGCCGACGAACTGCTCTATGCCGCCACGCTGACCAACGATGCCAACGAGAAGGAGGCTATCTACAAGAAGGCTGCCGAGCTTTACGACAAAGACTACCGTGCATACAACAACCTGGCCGTGATGGCTTTCAACAAAGGCGACGAGAACGCTGCCAAGAACTATGTGCAGCAGGCTTTTGCCAAGAACAAAAACGCTGCCGAAGGATACGCCAACCTCGCACTTATCGACTTGCACAATGGCCGTCTGGCCGAGGCTGAGAGCAACCTGTCGAACGCCATCGGTGCCAACGGCTTCGATGAGGTGATGGGTAACCTCAACATTGCCAAGGGCAACTACGCTTCGGCCGTAAAGAATTTCAGCGACAGCAAGTCGAACAGCGCAGCCTTGGCACAGATTCTCAACAAGGACTACGCAGCTGCCGTGGCCACACTCAAAGCTCAAAAGAACTCCGATGCCATATCCGATTACCTGATGGCCATCGTGCAGAACCGTCAGGGCAACACCGCCACTGCACAGGATTACCTCGACAGCGCCATCAAGAAGAACGCGGCCCTTCAGTCGTACGCCAACAACGACCTGGAGTTTGCCAATCTCAAGAAATAAGTATGCGCAGGCACCTGTACCTCTTCGCTTTGCTCACGTTGGCACTGGCCTCGTGCGGCGTCGACGGAAAGCATTTCAAGTTTGAAGGGCGTTTCCTTCATTTGAACCAAGGAGAGTTCTATCTCTATAGCGAGGATGGCACGGTGAGCGGCATCGATACAATCAAAGTGGAGGGCGGTCGCTTCGCCTACGAAATGGCGTGCGACAACCCTACCACACTCATAATGGTCTTCCCCAACTTCTCGCGACAACCCATTTTCGCCGAGCCGGGGAAGACCGTTTCCATTAAGGGCGATGCGTCGCACCTGAAAGAGATGGAAGTGACGGGCACCAAGGACAACGAGCTGATGACCGCTTTTCGCAAACAAGTAGCCGAATCGTCGCCTCCCGAGAAGAAAAAACTTGCCATCAAGTTTGCCCAAGACCACGCATCGTCGCGCGTCAGCGCATATCTTGTCAACGAATATCTGGTGGCTACGCCCCAGCCCGACTTCGCGGAGGCGTTGCGTCTGACGCAATTCCTGCTGTCCAAGCAGGAACGCAACGGCCAGCTGGCACGCATGGAACAAGCGCTGACCACCGTCACCCGTTGCGGTGAGGGTGCGCGTCTGCCTGCCTTCACAGCTCGCGACACCGACGGCAACGCCGTGTCCTCATCGTCGTTGTCCAAAGGGCTTGCCGTCATAACGGTGTATGCGTCCTGGAATTTTGAAAGTCTCAATTTGTTGCGCAAGCTGAAGGATTTGCGCCGCAAGACTGGTGGCCGTTTCCAAGTGTTAACGCTTGCCGTCGATGCCAGCAAGAACGAGTTTGCCAGCTCACTCCGCATCGACACCATCACATGGCCTGTGGTGTGCGACGGCAAGATGTTTGAGGGCGATGTGATGCGCAAACTGGGTTTGCACACCGTGCCCCACAACCTGCTGGTGAAGGACGGACGGGTGGTAGCCCGTGGCCTTTCGACCGACGAACTGGTGCAACGCATCGAGAAAAATCTCTGACACCCCATGGCCTGATCCGCCCGACGCGGCCCGCCTTCATCCTTCATCCATTGTTTGCTAACCCTTGATACATGCTCGTAAAGACCTATAGTGCTGCTGTCAACGGCCTCGACGTTACACCCGTAACCATTGAGGTGAGCCTTGCCAAGGGCATATTGTACCATCTCACGGGGTTGGGCGACGAGGCGGTGCGCGAGGGACGCGACCGCATAGCTGCCGCCATGCAGAACAATGGCTATAATTTTCCGCGCGCCGACCTCACCGTCAACATGGCTCCCGCCGACCTGAAGAAGGAGGGCAGCAGTTTCGACCTGCCGTTGGCCATCGCCATTCTGGCCTCCGACGCTCAGATCAACGTGCCTCACTTGGACCAGTTCATGATGGTGGGCGAGTTGAGCCTCGATGGACATCTGCAGCCGGCCAAGGGCGTCCTGCCCATCGCCATCAAAGCCCGTGCAGAGCATTACCGCGGCCTTATTGTGCCCAAGCAGAACGAGCGCGAAGCGGCCATCGTCAACAACCTCGAGGTCTATGGCATGGAGACCATGACCGACGTGATCCGTCTCTTGTCGGGCGAGCAGCGGTTTGAGCCTACCGTGGTCGACACACGCAAGGAGTTTTACGAACAGCAGTACAATTTCGACCTTGATTTTTCCGATGTCCACGGTCAGGAAAATGTGAAACGCGCCTTGGAAGTGGCTGCCGCCGGAGGCCATAACCTTATCATGATTGGTCCGCCGGGCTCCGGCAAGAGCATGATGGCCAAGCGGTTGCCATCAATCCTGCCGCCGCTTACGCTTTCCGAAAGTTTGGAAACCACCCAGATACATTCCGTGGCCGGATTGCTGAAGACCGGATCCACGCTCATCTCCCAGCGTCCCTTCCGCGCCCCGCACCACACCATTTCCGAGGTGGCGCTGGTCGGCGGAGGCAACAACCCCATGCCCGGAGCCATCAGTCTGGCTCACAACGGCGTGCTTTTCTGCGACGAGCTGCCCGAGTTCAACAAGCACACGCTCGAGGTCTTGCGCCAACCGTTGGAAGACCGGCTAATCACCATCAGCCGAGCCAAGTACACCGTCACCTATCCTTGTTCGTTTATGTTTGTCGCCTCGATGAATCCCTGCCCCTGCGGATACTATGGCGACCCCACCCATCATTGCGTCTGCACTCCCGGACAGATACAGAAGTATCTCAATAAGATCAGTGGCCCGATGATGGATCGCATCGACATACAGTGCGAGATTGCAGCGTTGCCTTTCGCCGAATTGTCGAAAGCCGCTCCCGGCGAGCCGTCGGCCAAGATTCGCGAGCGTGTCATTGCCGCACGTGCGTTGCAGACCGCCCGTTTCCGCGACGTGCCGGGCGTGCACTGCAATGCGCAGATGACCGAGCGCATGATCCATCAGTATGCCGAGCCCGACGAGCAGGGTCTCGAACTGTTGCGCATGGCCATGGATCGCCTGTTGCTCTCCGCCCGTGCCTACAGCCGCATCCTCAAGGTGGCGCGCACCGTTGCCGACCTTGCCGGTTCGCCTCGTGTGCTGCCTGAGCACATCTCCGAAGCCATCAGCTACCGTCAGCTCGACCGCAGCGACTGGGCCGAGCGATCGTTGTAGGGCACGTCAGCCACTGCCTGTCATGCGCTGTCGCTATGCGACATGAAGGCTACATTTGTTTTATCGGTTGTCAATGGCCAGTTTCTGTTTGGTAATTATTGGTGTCCGGTAAAAACGTTACAACTGCAAGTCGCGTAGGGACGACAGATTATAGCGTAGGGGTTCACCCCCTACGTATGTGCGTGTTCAATAGGATTATAGCCCCTGTTCAATAGGATTATAGCCCCTGTAGGGGGCGCATAATTCATTGTAACGTTAAAATATACGCCCCCTACAGGGGCAAAGGATGGTGGTGCTCGATAAATAGGGGCAAGCCCCTATCCTGTAAAATGCGCCCCTTTCAGGGGCAATGGATAACAAACCACGCTATGTAAAGTAAGCCCCGAGTTATTTAAAAACCATACAAAGAGCATCCATTCAGCGTTTTACTGTGTTAGACCGATATTTTACCGGACACCATTGTTTGGTAATATTCAAGACACAAGTTGCGAACAAGGAAAGCGTGATCCAAACAAAAAAGCGGATATAGACAGGGTCTGCCCCGTTGCTCACATTATTTTCTGCCCACTGTTTATCTTGTAGAGCGGCATAGCTCGGTTCACGGGTGGTGTCGCATTGGCTTTCGAGGAACCCGCAGGACATATTTTCAGGTTGTCGTAGTAAGGCGTACTGACTCGTTTGCCATGCTTCATGGCTATCAGTCCGGCCATGCCCTTTGGGTAGAGTCCTATCTTGGCGCGCACGGTTGGTTGTCCGTCAATATAGCCGGTGATGCTGTCGCCCACCACCCGTAGGCACATTTTCACCCATCGTGCCGCACCTACGCCTGTGCAGAGCGCACTGTCGAGCACTGTTTCGCCGCCTTCGTCCATGTTCAGTTGTTTCAGCAATGCCTGTTGTTCGGCATCACCCTCTGGCGCATTGCGCCCCTGTCCGCGCACGATGTTCAGCCGGCACCATCCGTCATGGCTTATCGTCAGGCAGTAACCTTTTGGCGTAATGCCATAGCCCGTGCCCACGTTGCACACCCGTGCCATCAGTCCGCCTTGGTCGCCGGGGTTGAGCCAGAGGTCGGCGCTCACCTCATAGTCGTTCCATGCCGAGTCTCCCAGAATGGTGTAATAGTTCCAGTCGGGAGCCCAGCTGTTGGCTGCCTGTCCCACCGTCTGCCGCAGACACAACCCGTCGTGTGTGGGACGCTCAGAGAGTTCGAAGCTGCCGATGATGTCGGCTGTGTAGTGTGGCAGGTAACCCCATTGTGCAGGCTGGTCGTACTGGTCGAAACTGTCTGTGTAAGGCAAGGGGAACGGCTCACTGTCGGGCACGTCAGCGAACGAGCCTTTGCGCTGCCCTGTGGTTGTGGAGACCGAGTAGACGGCGTCGGGGAGTGCGGTCACGACAAATTGTCCGTGGCTCGGAGTTATATCGGCAATCCGTTCAAACTCGTTGTTGGCTGTGCTGCGCCACACGCAGAGACGCTTTTGGGCTATTGCGCCCTTCAGCTTGAAATGGAGCGTTTGTGTTTGTTTGGCGTTCTTGGTCTCAATTATCACGCTGTAGTCATTCTTGTCGGGAGCCATCAATGTAACCACAGTGCCGCCGCCTGCGAGGTTTGCGCATCCGCCGTCCACGTATTTCCATCCCACTTCGGTGAATTGTCCGTAGTGTGCGTAGCCCCACAGGTTGTCGCGCACCGCGTAGTGGCCGCTCCAAGGTTGTCGTGCCAGCACCATTGGTGGTTCCTCGCTGTATGGCTCCATGGGGTACACGCCACCGATGTCGTACCAGTTCACCACCTTCGTTGCTCCGCTTTCTATGTAGTTTCGGTTGAAACATTCCACGATGCTGATGAGGCAGTCGAATCCGCGCTTGTAGATATGGTCTTCGGTGTTCCATATTGGTTTGCCCAGCGAGTCGGCTATGTGCTGTTGCCGACTGCTGGCCGGTATGGCTCCGAAAGTGTGTGCGCTCACTATGTCGACTGCTTTGGCGAGTGCCGAGTCATGGGGCAGTGTTTCCACAAAATTGAGTTTGCTTTTAGTCCAATTGTCGAAAGCGTGAATGCGCACGTTGGCATATCCCGCCTTGTCGAGTGCCTTTCGCAGGTCGATGGCAAAGTCGCGGCTTTCGCCTTTCTCGTTGTGGCATCCCACGGCCTCCAGTTCGAGGCCGTGCACCTGTTTCAGTCCGTCGATCCATGCCACATAGTAGTCGGCCGTAGCCTTGGTCCAGTAGTTGCCGAGCCATGCGGGCGTGCTCCACGAGGTGGCGTCGAGCGTCAGCAGCGGGTTGCGCCGCTTGGCCTCGGCCATCACCCACCACATATATCCGCGATGGAAATTGCAGTCGCCGGCATAGTGACTGTGACTGGGCATGGATCCTTGCGTCGAGTTGCCGTCGCCTGGAATTTCGGCCAGCAGCGCACTGACCGACGCGCCGAATTTTGGTTTGTATACCATGTCGAGAATCTGCGAGCGCCAAGGTTCTGCGTAGTCCTTTAGCAGCACCGCCGTTGCGCCGCCGCCGTTCACGATGCCGATACCGTCGAAAGTCTTGCCTCCGCGTTGTGTGTCGATAGTAAAAGTCTGCTGTGCCCATGCCGTGCCGCAGACCAGTGAAAGAAGTGTCAGTAGTTGTTTCATATGCTGCAAAGATAACAAATAGTAGAAAACAAACGACTTGTTTTTTCAAAATTCTTGCTTTCGTCGCCGTTTCTTTCGCCAAAACTTTGTAAATTTGGCACGCTATAACCTATGTTTCGTTCTAAAAGATCCTGATATGAAGCAGTTTGTACGCGTTTTGTTTTTGTTCTTCGCCTTGTGGATGCCGTTGTGTGGCGGTGTTGTACGCGCCGACAATCTCGACGTGCTCGAACAGCAGTTGCGCAACAACCGGCAGGTGCAGGAGAAAGTATATGTCCACACCGACAACAGTTGTTATTACATCGGCGACACCATCTGGTACAAGGCCTACGTTGTTCGTGCCGACAACTTGCAGCCCACCGACATGAGCAAGATGCTCTACGTGGAGCTGCTCACGCCCGACGGTGTGGTGGCCGACCGCCAGTGTGTGGTGGTCAGCGGCAAGAACTACACTTGCGGTCAGTTTGCCCTCAAGGACAGTTTGTACAGCGGCTACTACGAGCTGCGTGCCTACACGCGGTGGATGCTCAATTTCAACGTCACCTCCCGCCCTTACACGCGCGACGACCGTGCCCTGTTCTACAACTACCAGATGGCCAGCGACTACTATCGCGACTGGGAAGGCCTTTACAGTCGTGTGCTGCCCGTGTACAGCCGGCCACAAGAGGCAGGCAACTACGACGGCAAGTACATGTACGCTCGACCGAAGCGCGAGGTGCCGTTTGTGAAGAAAGACAAGCTGCTCTGCACCTTCTTCCCCGAAGGCGGCACGCTTGTCGACGGCCTTCCGAGCCGTGTGGCCTTTGAGGTGACCGACCAGGACGGCCAAGGACTTGCCCTTGGCGGACAGCTCAACGGCACAACGGCAGTGCAGGCCGGCAGACTGGGGCGCGGCAGTTTTGTCTATACGCCCAGTGCCAAGGCCGGCAGCGGTAAGGTGACTTTCAGTTGGAACGGCGCCGACTACACGTTCAAGCTGCCCGACGCTGAGCCGGTGGGTGCTGTGGTGACGCTGCAGCATCCCGATTTCGACAGTCGGTCGCAGAACCCCACCTTCGCCCTCAGCAGCAAGGGGTGCGTGCCGGCCGCCTATGCTGTGCTGTGCCGCGGCCGCCTGTTGCAGTTCCAGCGTCTGCAGGGAGCCACCGCCATCGAGCCCGATGCGCAGCAGTTGCCCACCGGGGTCAACGAACTGATGGTGTTCGATGCCGACGGCAATGTGCTTGCCGACCGTCAGTTCTTCGTCAACCATCACGATATGGCCGCGCCGTTGCATGTCAGCACCGACAAGCTCGACTATCGGCCCTATGAGCCTATCCGGCTTTCCATCGCCGCCGACGACGCTTCGGCGGGCATGCCCGTCAGCGTGTCGCTGCGCGATACCCGCACCGACGACACGTCGTATGCCGACGGCAACATGCTCACCGACCTGCTGCTGGCCAGCGATCTGAAAGGATTCATCGCCTCGCCGGCCTATTATTTCGCCACCGACGATTCCTCCCGCCGTGCAGCCCTCGACCTGTTGCTCATGGTGCAGGGCTGGCGCAAGTACACGCCGCTCACCACCGCCCGCCGTCAGGTAGGCTTGGGCCGTGTGTCGTTTCCCACCATGCGCTACACCCCCGAGACCACGCTCACCGTCGAGGGCGTGGTGCGCAAGCAGCTCGATGCGCCGATGCTCGAGCCCGACCAGGTGTCGGGGCTGATGGCCAAGTCGAGCGTGGCCGAGCAGATGTTCGAGCAGGCAGCCAACGCCGTGGGCGACGGCGGTGTCACCATGAGCGGATGGAGCGCCGGCAAGGATGTGAGCGAGGGAAGCATCGAGGCCACCGAAGCGTCGCAACCCGACGGCAGCTCGGCCGACGCTACTGACAACGGCACCGACAACGCCAACGGCACCGCCCAGACCGGCAGTGCAGAAAGCGCCGACAACAGCGGCAGCTACCTTGGAGTGAACCAGACATCGATCAAGCACGAGGTGCTGGTCGAGGCCGAGCTGGTGAAAGACGGCGTGAGCGTGGGCAATGTGCAGCCGACGCACGACGGCGGCCAGTTCACCTTCGAGATACCTCCCTATTACGGCCGAGCCATCCTGTTTCTCACTGCCTACAATGCGAAGGACTCACTGAAACGATGCATCGGGTCGCCCGACGACAAGCACCGTTTCGACGAGGAGTGGTATCCCGACTATTATGTCACCCGCAACCTGTTCTACCCCGTCTTCGCCCATCCCTACAACTACTACCAGACCCACCTGCCCGAGCTGGCCGCTCCCGTGGAGCTGGGCGAGGACAGCATCGACTATAGCTCGACGGGTGAGAGCCGCACACTCCGCAACGTCAGCGTGAAGGCCAAGCGACGCACGCGCCGCGCCCTCGACTACACGAAGCCGGCCTATGTGGCCGATGCCTACGAGGTGTATAACGACGCCACCGACCGCGGCCTGTCGTGGGGCGTGGTCAATATGGGCACCTTTCCGCCCATCGCCGCCCAAACGGTCTATGGCAACATGAACCGCTACCGCACCTACAACGTGCTCGGCAAGCTCGACAAGTATTCGTTCTACAGCAATTTCAGTCCTATGCAGACACCAGTGCGCAACCGTTCCAACACCTCGCTTTATAAAGACCTCCATCTCAACCGCATCGACAGCATACGGTTCTACACCGACTTTGAGCCGCGCAACTATACCGACCGCCACACCGAGCAGCTCAATTTCGAAGACATCGTGGTGGTGTTCCAGACCATTCCCGACGACGGCAAGCGCTACACCTACCGCGACCGCCGCTACGTGCTGCCCGGACTGACGCAGCCCGAACGCCAGTACAGTCCCGACTACAGCACATGGCAGCCCGCGCAGCCCACCGACTACCGCCGCACGCTCTACTGGAACCCCAACGCTGTGCTCGACGAAAACGGCGAGTTCCATGCCACCGTCTACAATAACAGCAAGGAGACGCGCGTGCGAGCCTCGGCGGCAGGCCAGTCGGCCGACGGCAGGTGCTTTGTGCAGGAGTAGAACGCCGCGCCCCCGTCGGCCGGTGCCAAAGAGATCTGCCTATTTATAAATTGTCGTCTGGCAAAGGCTCTACTTGCCTGTTGCAAAGGTATCACCGTAGAACAACGATACGGAAAAGGCAGCCTGACAACTGACCGATGCGCGAAAACGAGGATAAGGGTAAAAACATCCGTAATATGGATAATATGGGTATGATGTGGAAGCGGTAACTTAGCCGAAGTTAATCCAATCACCTCACCATGATGAAGAAATTATTCATTATACTCATATTGTTTATGGCAACTGTCAATAATTGCATGGCCGAGGGTGCGCTCACCCAACGGCAGCTGCACCTCGCCAGGCTCGCCAGCCTTGAGGCGCAGGGCGACCTCGGCCGCCTCTCTTCTGCCATCGGCGAAGCACTCGACGGCGGCGTGACCGTCAACGAAATCAAGGAGGCTTTCTCCCAACTCTATGCCTACACAGGCTTTCCGCGCTCGCTCAACGCCTTGGGCACCCTGCAGCAAGTGATCGACGCGCGCATGGCCGAAGGAAAGACCTGCGATGAAGGTAAGCCTTGGTCGCGCCCAAGGGCATGGGACGATGCCCAGCTCGCCCTCGAGCTTGGCACCCGGATGCAGACGCGGATAAGCGGCAAGCCCTTCAACTATGATTTCTGTCCACAGGACGATTACTATCTGAAGGCGCATCTCTTTGGCGACATCTTCGCCGGCGACCAGCTCTCGGCCGCCGACCGCGAGATAGTCACCGTGGCTGCTCTAGCTTCCCTCAAGGATGTGGCTCCACAGTTGGCCTCCCACCAAAAGGGTGCCGTACGCATGGGCAACACCCAGGAGCAAGTGGACGAGCTGATGCGGTTGCTAAGCGAGCAGGGTCTTTCCCAATGCGACAACGCTGCTGATGCCAACGCCGGCTCATGGCCGAAGGGATGTCCCAACACTGCCTACGCCCGGTATTTCGTCGGCAACAGCCATTTGGCAACGCTCGCCCCCAAGAACTTGAACGAAGGTGAGCAGACCGTCCTGCCCATGTCGAACGTCACCTTCGAGCCCCGTTGCCGCAACAACTGGCACATCCACCATGGCGCCCGTCAGATACTCATCTGCGTGTCGGGCAAGGGGTGGTATCAGGAATGGGGCAAACCGGCCATCGCCCTCAACCCCGGCGACATCATTGACATCCCCGAGGGGGTGAAACATTGGCACGGAGCGCAAAAGGACAGTTGGTTTCAGCACATCGCCACTCATGTGGCTGTGGAGAACTCGCAGCCGGGGTCCGTACCTAACGAGTGGCTCGAGGCGGTGACCGACGAGGAGTATGACAAGTTGTGAACCATGCAGCCGCAAAACGCATCGCCGCTGCGTATAGCGCGTCAGCGCCATGAAACACGCCGACAAACTATATCGTAAAACATTCCGTTTTTCACATCGTGACCGCCGCCGGGCGCATCGGGGCGAAGCTCCGTCGGTATTGCTATTGGCATAAACACAGTGTGTTATGACGATAGCCGTTATCGCCCGTTTCTCGATATCTATCGTTTCCCACTCTCATTAGTGCCAAACGCCATCGCCTTTTGTGCCCAATGACGTGCCGATATATGGCTTGCCGCAATGCGATACGACCTTTATCGCCCCCTTGCTTGCCGCCAATGACGTGCAAATCTGTCCTTGTGGCCGTAATTTCATGGTTTGCCTTCATCGCGGCCCATGGGTTTACCAGTTTTTCGCCACCCAGTAGCCTGCCGCCACCGCTGCCAAGCCCGCCACGATGCTGCCCGCCACATAGATCAATGCCGTGGCCGTTTCGCCGGATCTCACCATCAGCCGGCTCTCGTTCATAAACGTGGAGAAGGTGGTGAAGCCGCCGCAGAAACCGGTGGTCAGCAGCAGCTTGGTCTGTGCCGACAGCCCAAGGCCCGTCCAGTGGCATCCCGACAGGATGCCTATGATGAGACATCCCACCACGTTGACCGTGAACGTGCCCCACGGCCAACCTGCCACAGTGCAGGCCGCCATCCATTTCGACACGGCGTAGCGCAGCCCGCCGCCTACGAAACTGCCCACGCCCACTATCAGTATCTCTTTCATTTTAATACGGATTTAATTGCATTGGTGTTACGTCTGCAAAATTAACGCTTTTTCACGGTCGTTGCTCCATGTCGCGCCTTTATTTTCTGATGATGTCCTTGTCAAAATATTGGTATAACATAGTAAAACACTGAATGGATGCTCTTTATAAGGTTATGGATAACTCGGGGGTTTACTTTGCATAGCGTGGTTTGTTATCCATTGCCCCTAAAGGGGGCGTATATTATAGGATAGGGGCTGTCCCTATTTATCAAGCACCACCATTCTTTGCCCCTCTATGGGGCGCATATTTCAACGCGAATGTTTTGAATTATGCGCCCCCTACAGGGGCAATAATCATGTTGCACACGAACATACGTAGGGGTGAACCCCTACGCTATAATTTGTCGTCCCTACGGGACTTGCTGTTATGAAGTTTTTTACCAGACACCCCTATTTTTTTCATGCGCGGCGGCTTCTCCCCATTTGTCATACCATTGTAACATCCGTGCAACAGGCCTGTAACACCATTGGCGTAATTTTGCAACGTCATTTAAAACCAATAAGATGAAGGAGAGCAAGAAAAACATTTTGAAATTGCTGTCAGCCGACGGCAAGAAGAAGACTGGCAAGTTCGACCGCATGGTACTGCTGCTTGCGCTGCAGAAAATCGACAGCGACAGTTTCGACTACGATGCCGAAGGCGTCTACACCGCCGACAAGCGTTGTCTGGTCTACTGCCTCTCGCAGGCCGACAGTTTCACCGTTCCCGAGGGCGTGGAGACCATCGGCGAGATGGCGTTCCGTCGCAAGAAAAACCTGAAGAATGTCATTCTGCCCACTGGTCTGCTGAAGATTGGCCGCGACGCCTTCTTCGACTGCGACCAGCTCGACAACGTCTATGTGCCAGCCACAGTGACCGAGATCAACGCCTACGCCTTTGCCGAGTGCGAGCGTCTGAAGAGCGTCACCTTCGGCGGCAAGCCCAAGCACCTCTCGCGCCACGCCTTCGACGACAGCGACAGCCTGTCAACGGTTGTTGTGCCCGAAGGAACGGTCGGCGCATTCCAGAAATCGCTCCACTACGACGCTACCGAAGACGAGTATCTCATCGTGGAGGCGCCCGCCAAGAAGACCGATCCCAAATCAGTCAAAGACAATGGGAAAGACAAGCGATAATGCCAGTGGCCAAAGCCAGTCGCCGGCCAAGCTGCTCAAGAAGCACTATGTGGAGCGCGACATCAGCTGGATGTATTTCAACCACCGCATCCTGCAGGAGGCCGCCAAAGCCACGGTGCCCCTGCTCGAACGCCTCTCGTTTCTCGGCATCTACAGCAACAACCTCGACGAGTTCTTCCGCGTGCGCGTGGCCTCCATCACCCGCCTGCTCGACGAACCGTCGATTGACAAGGACACCCACCACAGCCTCAAGCACAGCCTCAAGGTCATCAACAAGCTCAACGAGCAGTACAGCCGCGAGTACACTCGTACCGTCGACGAGGTGTTCGAGCAGCTGGCCGACAACGGCATACGCCTGATCGACAACACCCAGCTCACCGACAGTCAGAAGACCTACCTGCGCCAGTTGTTCTTCGACAAGCTCAACGGCCAGCTCAACGCCATTTGGCTCAATGCCATCGACAATCTGGGCAGCCTCGAGGACAACCGCATCTACCTGCTCGTGGAACGCCGCGAGACAGCCGACGACGGTCGCACGCGCTATGCCGTCGTGAAGGTGCCCGACCGGCAGGTGGGCCGCTGGGTGACGGTGCCCACCGACAGTGCCGGAGACACCTGCATCATGTATCTCGACGATGTGGTGCGCCAGTGCCTGCCCCTCATCTTCCAGGGCATGAAGCCAGCCACCTACCGCGCCTGGTCGTTCAAGTTCACCAAGGACGCTGAGATGGAAATCGACAACGACCCCGACTATGGCACGCTCGAAAAGATAAAGCAAGGTGTCGACAGCCGCCGTCACGGCGATGCCGTGCGCATGCTCTACGACTGCACCATGCCCAAGGAGGTGCAGCGCCGCATACTCGACAGGCTCGACATCGACGCGCTCGACACCCGTCTGGCCGGCGGCCGCTATCAGAACCACAAGGATCTCATGTCGTTTCCCGACTGCGGCCACAGCCAGCTGAAGTACCCCCGTTGGCAACCCGTCATGAAAGAAGAGTTTGCCCAGCCCGACAGCATCCTCGACCGCATACGCGAGAAAGACCGTTTCATACACGTGCCTTACCAGTCGTTCGACGGCTATATCCGCGTGCTGCAAGAGGCCGCCCTCAAGCCCGAGGTGAAGAGCATCAAGACCACACTCTACCGGTTGGCCAAAGACTCGAAGGTGGTCAAGGCCCTCATCTCCGCCGCGCGCAACGGCAAGAAGGTAACCGCCGTGGTGGAGCTGCTGGCCCGTTTCGACGAGGAGAGCAACATCAAGTGGAGCCGCCGCATGCAGGAGGAAGGCGTCAACGTCATCTTCGGCGTCGAGGGACTCAAAGTACACTCCAAGCTGCTGCTCATCGAGTCGAAGAAAGGCGATATCGCCTGCATCGGCACCGGCAACTTCCACGAGGGCAACGCCCGGGTCTACACCGACTATGTCATGATGACCGCCCGCCGCGGCATTGTGCACGAGGTGGCCGACGTGTTCCACTTCATAGAGCATCCCTACATCCATCCGCAGTTCCGCGAGCTCATGGTGTCGCCCAACTCCATGAAACGGCGGCTCATGCGGCTCATCGACGTGGAGATAGCCAACGCCAAGGCCGGCAAAGAGGCCTGGCTGAAGATGAAAATCAACCACATCACCGACAAGGACATGGTGGCTAAGCTCTACGAGGCTTCCGCAGCCGGCGTGAAGGTCGACATCGTGGTACGCGGCAACTGCTCGCTCGTGCCCGGCGTGCCCGGCGTGAGCGACAACATACGTTGCGTGGGCATCATCGACCGCTATCTGGAGCACGCGCGAATACTCATCTTCTGCAACGGCGGCAACAACAAGTATCTCATCGGGTCGGCCGACTGGATGCCGCGCAACCTCCTCAGCCGCGTGGAGGTCTACACCACCGTCTACGACCCCGACCTGCGGCGCGACCTGATGCGCACCGTCTGCTCCGGACTGCGCGACACCACCAACGCACGCCTGGTCGACGGGCAGGGTACCGACAGCCTGCAGGAAGGCGAACCCTTCCGCAGTCAGGAAGAATTGCATAAGGCTTATGAAAACGAACACTGACAACATATCGGCCGCGCCACTCGTGCCGGCCGACAGCCTGACCCCCGGACAGGGCTACAACGTGGCCGCCATCGACGTGGGGTCGAACGCCGTGCGACTGCTCGTGAAGCGGGTGGAGCGCGAAGCCGACGGCCAGCTGCACCTGTCGAAGCTCATGTTCCTGCGCGTGCCGTTGCGCCTGGGCATGGATGTCTTTGCTAACGGCGAGATATCCGAGGTGCGCGCCAAAGAATTTGTGGCCACGATGAAGGCCTACCGCCAGCTCCTGAAGGTCTACCACGTGGCTGCCTGCCGCGCCTGCGCCACGTCGGCCATGCGCGACGCACGCAACGGTGCCGACGTGCTGCACCGCATTGCACGCAAGGCCCACCTGAAGATCGACATTATCACCGGCGACGAAGAGAGCCGCATCATCTACGACAACCATCTCAGCTGGACGCGAGCCAACCTCGACCCGTCGGCCGACCGATGCTTCCTCTACGTGGATGTGGGCGGCGGATCCACCGAGATCAGCTTCATCAAGAACGGCGAAAGGCAGTATAGCCACTCGTTCAACGTGGGCACCATACGACTGCTCAAGGGCAAGGTGACCGACCGCGACATGGCCGCCATGAAGGACGAGGCGGCACGCCTGGCCAAAGGGCAGGGCGCGGTAGACATCATCGGGTCGGGCGGAAACATCAACAAGCTCTACCGGCTGGCCTCGAAGAAGAACAAGCTCGACTACCTGCCCGTAGTCACGCTGGCCAAATGGCACCAAACGCTCAAGCCCATGACCGTAGAAGAACGCATGGAAACCTTCGGGCTCAAGCCCGACCGCGCCGATGTCATCGTGCCCGCAGCCGAGATATTCTTGCTCATCGCCGATGGCCTCAAGGCCAAACGCATCATCGTGCCCAACATGGGACTTGCAGACGGAATGATTAACGAAATGATAGTAGGGAAAAAATGAGAAAAACGTTATTTCTGGCCTTATGCCTTGCAGCAACAGTTCAGGCCGGAGCGCAAACCGTGAAAGTAGGCGGCACGCTGCGCGCCAAGTACGAGTACCAAACCGAAGAGAAGGAAGGACGCTTCGAAGTGCGCACCGCACGCATCAACGTGGCCGGTGACATCAACCCCGTGGTGTCCTACAAAGCCGAGATCGACCTGTGCGACGAGGGCAGCATCAAGATGCTCGACGCCTACACCAAGATCAAACCCTGGCGATCGCTCAACTTCACCATCGGACAGATGCGCGTGCCCTTCACCATCGACGCACACCGATCGCCCCATCAGCAGTATTTCGCCAACCGGTCGTTCATAGCCAAGCAGGTGGGCAACGTGCGCGATGTGGGTGCCCGGCTGGGCTACACGTTCAGCGCCGGCTTCCCCATCGTTGTTGAGGCCGGACTCTTCAACGGATCCGGACTGACCAACCAAAAGGATTTCTGGACCGACCAGATCAATTTCTCGGCCAAGGCTCAGTTCCTGTTGCCCGTCGGTCTCGATGTGGTGCTCAGTGCGCAGAAGGTGAAACCCGACCACGCCACCGTCATGATGTACGATGCCGGCCTGACCTATCACCGCCGCCGCTTCATCGCCGAAGCCGAGTATCTCTACAAGCATTACGCCGACGGAGCCTTCCATCCGGTGCATGCCTTCGACGGATTCGTGAGCTACGACATCCCCCTGCGCAAGTGCCTCTTCACCAAGGTGTCGCCGCTGGTGCGCTACGACTACATGAGCGACCACAGCGACGGCAAGCGCTACGTGGACGGCAAGGCCAATACCGACGGCCAGCTCATCATCAACGACTACAAGCGCAGCCGCGTCACGGCCGGTGCCACGCTGAGTTTCGACAAACCGTTCATATCCGAGATACGTGTCAACTACGAGAAATATTTCTACCGCCACGATGCGCTGCCCAAAACCAGCGAGCGCGACAAGATAGTGGTGGAGTTCATGACCAAGTTCTGATGCGTACACACGTTGCAGCCCTTCGTTGCCAATCCTTAGGCAACAGAGGGCTGCAATTGTAACTGTTGGTACCAGCCCAACGCCTCACTGCAGCCAAGACACGTAGCGTTTGGTGTTCAAAATCGAATTAAAAATGTGCGTAATTTAAGTTTCGGACTTGAGTAATTAAAGCCCTGAAGGGGCATCACAATCCCAGCCCAGGGTGAGCAGCGCGGCGCCAGCCGTGATGCGTAACCCTGGGTTTTCGTCGCATCGGGAGTTTCTGGCCTGTAAGGTCAGCACAACACCCCTTCCTTATGCTGATCTTACAGGCCAGCGCCCCTCATGCCCCCCATTAAACCCAGGGTTACGGATGTCGCTCCGCTCGTCCACACCCCAGGCTGGTTTGTCTTGTCCCTTCAGGGCTTCGCACAACATATTTCGCCGTCGCAGCAAAAAAAGAATGTGAATGATACAAGTATAAGAAATAAATTGTAACTTTACACGCGAAAACAATCTAAGACCCAACTATCACGGGCATTACGCCCACGCAAGCAGGCCATGGGTACGGCCTGATACTTAATACCTAAAAACTATCTGCATTTATGAGAGAAAAACATCTGCGTATCGCGCTCGCTTTGGCAGGCGTCATGTCATCGGTTTCGGCCATGGCCATCGACCCGCCCACCATTGCCAGCCAACTGACCGACGGGGGTACCTACACGCTCGTCAACTACGCCAAGCCCAACCTCTATCTGAGCCGCACCACATGGGACGGCGCCTACTATCTGCTCGACCACGCGTCGTCCAACTACCGCAAGCACGCCTTCGTGGCTCACAAGGACGACAGCGGATGGTATTTCTGCAGCACCGATTCCACCTACTTGGGCTACGACACCGGCTCGCCCAACCTCAACGGCAACCTCACCGCCAAAGCCCACTTCACCGTGACAACAAGCGACGACCACCCGGGCTTCTACCGTCTGGTGTGCGCCGACGACCAGCCCTGCGAAGGCACGCACGGCCTGCCGCTCCACCTGAACAGCAGCGGACAATATCTCGTCACCACGTTCAACGGCAACCAGTACTTCCCCGACTACATGGGCGGCTGCGAGCTGATAGACGACAGCACCACACCCGTCATCGACACCGAGACCGGATGGATACACCCCCTCAACACCGACCATGAATACTGGGCGTTCGCCGACACGGCCTGCGTGGACCAGTACTACCAGCACATGCAGCTCTACACGCTCATCAGCGGTGTGGAGAGCCAGCAGCTCGAAACGCCCGAGGAGGGCTTCGCCAACGGTTGGCAAGCAGTGGTCGACGCCGCCACAGCCTTATATAACAAGGAGACAGTGAGCCAGGACGACTACAACACCGCCAAACAGATGGTGGAGGCCAAGACCAGCCTCTACGACGAGATAAAGAAGGCGCAGGCCATGCTCGGCGAGAGCACCGACGCCGCCTTCAAGGCTGCCATCGACAAGGCCCTGCAGACATTCTGCACCATCACCGACCCCGACCAGCAGGCCGAAGCACAGCGCGAGCTGGTGAACGCCGAGGTGACATTCAACGGCGGACAGGGCGACATCACCAACCTCGGACAGAACATGAGTTTCGAAGACCTCACCGCACAGGGCGGATCGGAGACCTCCGGCATCGGCGCCACGCCACAGGGATGGACGGTGCACGCCGATGGCAAGCAGATCGTCACGGCCGACGACGCCAAGGCTGCCGGCTTCAGCGCATGGTACGGCGTGAACAGCGACTGCGAGGGTGAGGCCAAAGACGGCAACGAGGCGTTCGGCGTGTGGAACCAGACCATGCCCGAGTTCGAACTGTCGCAAACCATCAGCGGACTCGACAACGGCACATACCGCATAGAGGCCGCCGTGATGGTGGGTGCCAACAGCGCGGGATCGCGACGCACCACACAACGCATCTTCGGCAACCTCAACTCCACGCTCTTCGGACTGCAAAGCGATTACGACGCGTCGCTGTTCGACCCGCTCGAAGTGCTGGCCTACGCCAACAACAGCGAGCTGGTGACCGACCGCGAGATGCAGAACATGGCCTGCGACGCCTACGTCTACAACGGCACACTGACCTTCGGCTTCCGCACCAACGGCAGCGTGGCAGCGGCCAAGCGCACCTCGGCCAACGCACAGGGCGGCGACGGATGGTTTAAGGTGGACAACTTCCGCATAACCAAGAAAGGATACATCAAGGACGACGCGCTCAACATATACAACGCCTACTTCGACAAGCTCATCGCACTGAACAACGAAAAGATGCAGGAGGCCGAGGCCGACAACCTGCAGAAGGCCATCGACGACAACTATGTGGACGACAGTGCCGACGCCGACGCCATCGACGCGGCCATTCAGGCCTGCATGAACGCCATCACGCCCGCCGTGAACTCGGTGAACCTCTACAAGAAACTGGAGAGCGCACTCGAAACGCATTACAACAACCTCAACACCTACGCCCTCTACGACGGCATCGACGCCTACCGGCAGGTGGTGGAGGTTGAGGCGCAGGACATCTTCGACGAGGCTACCGCCGGCGAGGACGAGGTCAATGCCGTGATAGCCAAGATGGAGGCGGCTCTCGAAGCCTGCAAGCTCGGCGGTGTGAAGGTGGGCAGCGAAGCCACCGCGCTCATCAAGAACCCAAGCTTCGAAGACCTCACCGCACAGGGCGGCGACGGGTCGGAAACAGAAGGCGTGGCAGCACCACCCACCGGATGGACGCTCAAACTCAACGGCGAAACGCAGGACGAGACATCGGTAAGGGCATACAGCATGAACTGGTGCGCCATCAACACAGGCGACGCGATCAACGTGACCGACGGCGAGGGCAACGTGCACACGCAGCAACCCGTGGACGGCACACACCTCTGGGGCATCTGGGCTGCCAACATGCCCGAGGTCGAACTGTCGCAGACCATCAAGGGACTGCCCAACGGCACGTATCTGCTCAAAGCCCACGTCATGGTGCAGAACAACTGGGCCGGAAACAACCTCACCACACAACGCATCTTCGGCAACAGCTGCGTGCAGATGTGGGGATCGGAATACGACTACACCGACAACGCAACGGCCGACATGCAGGCGGCAGCCAGCTTCGATGCGCAGAACCTCGACACACTGAAACACATCACCTACGCCGGCTACACCTGCGAGAGCGGCGACGAGACCACCTCGCTCCTCAAGCCCATGCAACTCTATTTCGACGTGCAGCCCGACGGACTGGCCACCATCGGCTTCCGCACCAACGGCGTGAACAAGAACGGCGGAACATTTGCGGACAACACGGCCGTGAACGGTGCCGGATGGTTTAAGATCGACAACTTCAGGCTTTTCTTCGTCAACGAGGACAAGCACGCCAGCGGCATCGACGGCGTGGCAACCGACGGCACGCAGGAAGTGATCGGGCTGACCTACTACTCGATCGACGGCAGGCAGCTGGACAAGCCCCATAAGGGCGTGGTCATCGTGAAGACGCGTCTGGCCAACGGCGCCGCCATGGTCAACAAGACCATCGTGAAATAGCCGCAAGGCAAAGACAAAGGGACGCATATTTCATCGCCACACGCCTTTGAATTATGCGCCCCTTATAGGGGCAACAAAGATTGCACGCACAATTAACCGTAGGGGTGAACCCCTACGCTATCGTATGCGCCTCCTACAGGGGCAAACATCGTAATATGCGTCTCCTGCATGGGCCGACAAAACGATGACAAACACGTTCGCGCTCACCATGCACGGCGAGCAAGTCCCGTAGGGACGACATAATATAGCGTAGGGGTTCACCCCTACGTTTTTTTTGTTGGTTTCTCCCAGCCATCGCCCCCGAGTAGGGGGCGCATAATTCATCGCCGCACGATGAGCTCTGCACATGAGGCATGGTCTGCGCTTCCTCCTGTCACCCGTTATAAACAAAACAAATGCGCCTCGCCACTTTGCAACCGGGTTGCAGTGCGCATGGGATAACTTTGCAACGAAAATAGACAACGACAACTATCGCCATGAACAAAAAACTTCTGCGAATCATCGTGACCGCCGTGCTGCTGTTGGGCGCATGGCTGCTCACGCAAAGCGTGCCGATGCCCATGTGGGCTCAGCTCGCCATCTATCTCATACCCTATCTGCTCATCGGCCACGACGTGCTGGCCGAAGCCTGCGAAGGCATACGCGAGGGCGACCCCTTCGACGAGGATTTCCTTATGGCCATCGCCACCATCGGCGCACTGCTCATCGGCTTCCTGCCCGGTGCCGATGAGCAATTCACCGAAGCGGTGTTCGTGATGCTCTTCTTCCAGGTGGGCGAACTGTTCGAGGACTATGCCGAAGACAAGAGCCGCGACTCCATCGCCAAGATGATGGATCTCCGACCCGACACAGCTACCGTGCGGCGTGGCGGCGAGGATCTGACGGTAGCACCCGACAGCGTGGCCGTGGGCGAAACCATCGTGGTGCGGCCCGGCGAAAAGATTCCCCTCGACGGCACAGTGACCGCAGGCACCTCGAGCCTCAACACCCAAGCGCTGACCGGCGAGAGCATGCCGCGCAACGTGGCAACGGGCGACGAGGTGGTGTCGGGATGCGTCAATCTGTCGGGTGTCATCGAAGTGGAGGTGCAAAAAACGTTCGGCGAGTCGACGGCCACAAAGATCATACAGATGGTGGAACAGTCGGGCGAGAACAAGTCGGTGAGCGAAACCTTCATCCACCGGTTTGCCCACATCTACACGCCCGTCGTGGTTGTGCTGGCCTTAGCCATAGCCTTTGTGCCGCCATTCTTCTGCGCAAGCTATGCCGACGGCATCGGCGTGTGGCTCTACCGCGCCCTGACGTTCCTGGTGGTCAGTTGTCCGTGTGCACTGGTCATCTCGGTGCCCCTCGCCTTCTTCTGCGGCATCGGCGGAGCGTCGCGCCAAGGCATACTGATAAAAGGCGGCAACTACATGGACACACTGGCCAAGCTGGGCACGGTGGTGTTCGACAAGACGGGCACGCTCACCAAAGGCGTGTTTGCCGTCGATGCCGTGCATCCGTCCACGCTCGACAACAACGAGTTGCTGCACCTCGCTGCACACGTCGAACGCCACTCCACACACCCCATAGCCGCTGCACTGCGCGAAGCCTACCCCAACGAGCACGACCACTGCACCATCGAAGACGTGGAAGAGATTGCCGGACAGGGCGTGCGGGCTAAGGTGAGCGGCCGAATCGTGTGCGTGGGCAACCGAAAGATGATGGAGACCGCTGGAGCCGCCGTGGACACCTGCAGCAAGTGCCGCGACGTGGCAGGCACCGTGGTTCACGTGGCCGTGGACGGCATCTACGCCGGGCACATCGTCATATCCGACCAAATAAAAACCGACTCCGCACAGGCCATTGCCTCGCTCAACAACCTGGGCATCAGACGCACCGTGATGCTCACTGGCGACCAGCAACCCGTGGCCGACCACGTGGCGCAGGCCATCGGCATCAGCGAGACGCACGCCGCCCTGTTGCCCACCGACAAGGTGGCGCAGATCGAACGCCTCATCCGCCAGTGCCCCAAGGGAAAGACGCTCGCCTTCGTCGGCGACGGCATCAACGACGCACCCGTACTGGCCCGTGCCGACGTGGGCATAGCCATGGGAGCACTGGGTAGCGACGCTGCCATCGAGGCTGCCGACGTGGTGCTCATGGACGACAAGCCCTCGAAAATAGCAACCGCCGTGCGCATAGCCCGACACACCATAAGCATAGCGCACGCCAACACCTGGTTTGCCATCGTGGTGAAGGTGGCCATCCTGCTGCTGGCCGCATGCGGACTGGCCGGCATGTCGCTCGCCGTGTTCGGCGACGTGGGAGTCATGGTCTTGGCCGTGCTCAACGCCACACGCGCCCTTCGTACCCAAACGGAAAAGACAAGCCCTGAGGCGAATACATAATTCAACTTATTGGTGTCCGGTAAAAACTTTGCAAACGGCAAGTCCCGTAGGGACGACAGATTATAGCGCAGGGGCTTGCCCCTGCGTTTATATATTATACTAAATTTGCCCCTGAAAGGGGCGCATAATTCTTTGTGATATAGAAATATACGCCCTTTACTCTAACTTTGCAGGGGCAACAATGATGGTGCGCACGAACAAACGTAGGGGTACCCCCCTACGCTATAATCTGCGCCCCTTTGAGGGGCAATGCATGGCAAACCTTGCAATGGGCAAAAGTAAGCCCTACATTTCCCAAAACATTATAAAGAGCATCCATTCAGCGTTTTACTAAGTTAGACCAATATTTTACCGGACACCATTATAAAAAAAATGATTTGGACAAATTCGCTGCGCATGCCATTCTCCGATCTTGTGTCTGGCCATGCTTACCAAAGGTGTTCTGACGAGCTGCGAAAGACCATCTACCGCTGAACGATTTGTGCCAGACGGCGCTGCCTCCGATGCTGAACCGCACTGCGAAAGGACACTGCCCGTGGCCGCCATGGTCGGAAAGCCATCCTTCACCGCATCTCGCGACGATTCATTGTCCCTGTATGTTGTCATCATTTTCATGTTCCTGATATTTATGCTACCATGTCGCCATCCTCTGCAAAGTTAGAACAAGGGGGCGCGCATTAAAATTCGGAGGAGCCGAAAGATTACATCCCAAACTTTTTGCACGCCAAGAGATTTTAGGTATCTTTGCAACAGACTATGATACGAGCCTAAATGCCCGACGCTCTTGCATGCGCCGTCTGCGCAATCGGCGGCAAACTTATAAAAGTTATAAAACTTAAGCCAAAAGCACATATTTCTTTCTTTCCGTTTCGCTTTTCGCTGAAAACCGATTATCTTTGCATAAGATATGCTGCACTCGGCAATGTGAAAACAAGTTTTCATTGCACTCGTTTGCAATATCTTTGCATAAGATATGCTGCACTCGGCAATGTGAAAACAAGTTTTCATTGCACTCGTTTGCAATATCTTTGCATAAGATATGCTGCACTCGGCAATGTGAAAACAAGTTTTCATTGCACTCGTTTGCAATATCTTTGCAACAGGAGACGCAACCTTCTCCAACAAGACAACCCCCACTTGCCAATCGTACTGCCCATGCCCAGATTCATCAATCCGTTTACCGACATCGGTTTTAAGCTCATCTTCGGACAGAAGGTGTCCAAGCCGCTCATCATCGACTTTCTCAATAGTCTCATGGAAGGCGAGGAGCATATCGAAGACATCACGTTCCTCGACAAAGAACTGCCTGCACTCTACGAGGACGACCGGTCGCTCATCTACGATATCTACTGCAAGACCGACCAAGGCAAGAACATCATCGTGGAGATGCAAAACAAGTCGCAGCCTTACTTCAAAAACAGAAGCGTCTACTATATCGCCGAAGCCATAGCACGGCAAGGCGAACGCGGATCAGTATGGCATTACAATATTGACGGTGTGTATCTCGTGGCATTCCTTAATTTCTGCCCGATGGACTTCGAGAGGAAATTCCGTACAGACGTGATGCTGGCCGACAAAAAAACGCACAAGGTATTCTCCGACAAGATACGCATGACATTCATGCAACTGCCCCTTTTCAACAAAGAGCCTAAGCAGTGCGACAACGATTTTGACAAATGGATATATGTACTCAAAAATATGGAAACATTAACAAGACTGCCCTGGAAGGCCAAGAGCGCCGTATTCCAAAGACTGGAACAAATAGCCGATGTTGCCTCGCTGAGCAAAGCCGAGCGCATGAAATATGACGAGGGACTCCGTAAGTTCCGCGATACGCTTTCTGTACTCGAAGGAGCGAAACAAGACGGATTGGCGGAAGGAAGAGCAGAAGGAAGAGCAGAAGGAAGAGCAGAAGGAAGAGCAGAAGGAA
>CAVKHW010000034.1:0-25368 GCA_963656105.1 Eggerthellaceae bacterium | reverse complement strand
CGCAAATATATTGAATGATAATTTATTGAATTTCAGTTAATTACATTTAATTAGTGAACCCTAAATAGAATGCAATAAACCATCAACGGTAATTTTTAGAACCAACTATATATTAATGCTTAAAGCCCAGCGGTATGCATGCTGGGCTTTAAGGTAGTTATAAAAGAATGCTATTTATGCTTTGTCATGCAAACTAAAAAAGAGTTTTGCACACAACGACAATAATTACATGCTATATACGACATCCATCAATAGTTTGCCCAACTCATCGGCTTCTTGCATAGTAGAGGCTTCGCTATATACGCGTATGATGGGTTCAGTGTTACTCTTGCGCAGATGCACCCATTTGGTGGGGAAATCAAGTTTTACGCCATCAATATCAGTTACCTGCACATCTGTCTGCTTTCCATAAATATTCTTCACCTTTTCCAAGATGGCATCGATATCGGTTTCAGGTTTAAGGTCAATGCGATTCTTGGCAATGTAATAGTTCGGGAAAGTTTTCCGCAATTCGCTTGCCTTTAATCCTTTTTGAGCCATAGAACTTAAAAACAGTCCGATTCCTACCAGAGCATCACGGCCGTAGTGACTTTCGGGATATATGACGCCACCATTTCCTTCGCCGCCAATAACAGCTCCAACCTCTTTCATCTTTGTAGTGACATTCACCTCACCGACAGCAGCTGCATAATAGTTACAGTCATGCTTTTCCGTAACATCGCGGAGTGCGCGTGTTGAGCTCAAGTTCGAGACGGTGGCACCTTTCACGTGATCGAGGATATAATCTGCTACGGTCACTAAAGTATATTCCTCACCGTACATTTGTCCATCTTCTTGAATAAAAGCCAGACGGTCTACGTCGGGGTCAACCACAACGCCCAAATCGTAAGTGCCTTTGGCACATTCACCCATTATGCCTCCCAAATTCTTTGCAATGGGTTCGGGATTGTGCGCAAAATCTCCGTTGGCTTCACCGTTGAGAAAAGTTGCCT
This sequence comes from Eggerthellaceae bacterium, assembly GCA_963656105.1. Classification (GTDB taxonomy): domain Bacteria; phylum Bacteroidota; class Bacteroidia; order Bacteroidales; family Bacteroidaceae; genus Prevotella. The sequence goes on along the minus strand of CAVKHW010000034.1, from coordinate 24,376 downwards.
CCACTCCCAAGGCATTGAAGAGTTCGGGCAGAATAATGCCGCCCACCGAGTTGATAGTGTCGACCACTACTTTAAAGTGTGCCTTCTTTATAGTTTCCACGTCCACCAAATTCAAAGCAAGCACAGATTCGATGTGGCGTTGATTGAAAGAATTGTCTTCCGTATAGTGTCCGAGATGATCTACGTCTGCATAGTCAAAGGTTTCCTTGTTTGCAATGTCAAGCACCACATTGCCATCGTCTTTGGTTAGAAACTCGCCTTGCTCGTTGAGCAACTTAAGTGCGTTCCAATGTCGTGGATTGTGGCTGGCAGTGATAATGATACCGCCTGCGGCACCACTCCACTTCACGGCCAACTCAGTGGTGGGCGTTGTGGCCAATCCGATGTTCACTACATCGTAGCCCATCCCCATAAGCGTGCCGCATACTACGTTTTTCACCATATCGCCCGATATGCGAGCATCGCGACCTACAACAATTTTATTGCTGGCCGACTTGCCGCTTTTACGAATGAAGGTGGCGTAAGCGGAAGTGAATTTCACAATGTCAAGCGGGTTCAGCGTGTCGCCCGCAGGGCCTCCGATAGTGCCGCGGATGCCAGAAATAGATTTGATAAGGGTCATAATTAATATGTTTAGGTTGGGAGGGCATTTGCGTCGCCTGACGACAAAATGCCAGTCCATGGTATGTCGAAAGGAAGGTTAGAAACAAGCCCCACCTTGTGAGGCAGGGCTTATGGTGTTACCGTCCAAGCTCGTAAGTGATGTCGTACAAACAAGGATATACATATTGCGTGGCGTAAGAGTGCCCCTTGTCGTGCGGAACAATGATGCGAACCTTAGCCACCTCATCGCTTGCCGATGCCGGACGCCCTACATTGATGAATCCGAGAGGCATAAGCCATCCTTGTGGTACGGCTGTCGATGAATTGCCGTAGACTGACTGCAGCAAGCTTTCTCCCTTCACGAAATATCCCGTGTAGTCGGCGGAGTTGCGCGTTACGGTCATTTTGTCGACCACTGCATCCCATCTTGAGTCGCGCTCGTTGCTGAGCTGTATGGAGTCGGTTTTCAGATTGCGTTCGGTAAAGCGGCACAACACCGTGACGGTGCTTCCGTCGGCAATAGGCGATCCGCAACCTTTACGCACTATCTGCATATAGATGCCCGATGACTGGAAGAGTACAAACTCGTTCTTCGAAACGTCTGTGGTGTTTCCTTGCAGGGCAAATTGTGTCTCAGAGATAACGTTGACTGCCGAATCGGCAATGTATCGGTTGATAGCCGAGCGTTCTTCCTTCTTTTGGTCTGCATACGACTCTTCGTCGCTGCATGCCACGACAGCGGTCAAGGCGACTATGGCCAAAAGGAAATAGGTTATTTTCTTCATTTTCTTTTTTGTCTGCAAATATACGAAAAAAACACGGCTGGTAATGCTATAATTCCAATTATTTAAAGAATATTGGCATTCGTTCTCTTCGCCTTCTGTCTGACTGCTTGGGAAAAAGGATTGCAGAATTATTTTATTTGGTCAATTCTTCGGCATAGAACTGGATGGCCTGGCGGGTGATTCTTACAGCCTCTTCAAGCGAGCAGTCGAGCTGTCCGCCACTGGCATTGTGGTGCCCACCCCCATTGAAAAAGCGCTTGGCCACTTCCTCTACAGAGAAATCGTCGACCGACCGTAGACTCACCCACACTTTATTGTTTATTCGATCGTCTTCGCGCAACGAGATGCTCATTTTCATTCCCTTGATACGAAGCGGCTCGTTGACAAGGCCTTCGGCATCGCCACGCACAAAATGGAAATCGCGCATCTCCTGACGAGTGAGCGTGAAGTAAGACGTATGCAGGTCTTCGAACACGTTTAGTTTTTGACACATAAGATGGCCGCGCAACCTTATGGCCCAAGAACTATAGTTGTTGTAAACGTTGCGATAAATCTTGTCTTTATCAATCTGCTTGGTCAGCAGTTGGCAGATAATATAGAATATTTCCGGGCGAGAGCTGTTGTATGTGAAACCGCCCGTGTCGGTCATCATGCCGCAATATACGGGTATGGCAAATTTCTTGGTGAGAAGTTCAAAACCGCCCATCTGCCACACCATGCGGAAGACAATCTCCGAAGTGGAGCTCAGTTCGGGATAGGATACCGCCACTTCTGGCTCGATAACGGGATTCAAGTGATGGTCGATAAGTATTTTCTTAGCTCTTGATGCATCGAATGCTGTCCCCAAGCTTTCCAATCTTTCTGACGCATTGAAATCGAGGCAGAACAAAAGGTCGGCCTCCGCCATCATGCGTTCCACGTCGTCTTGGTGCTTGTCGTAACGCATCACACGTTCCACACCAGGCAACCAATGGAGAAAATCGGGATAAGCGTTGGGAACGACAATTTGCGAAGACTTGTCATAGCGCACACTAAGGTATTCGGACCATGCCAAGCAAGCCCCTAGAGCATCACCGTCGGGGCGCGAGTGGCCAAGAATGATTATTCTTGAGGATGTGGCAATCAGTCGGTCAATCGACGACACCTGTTCGTTGGTCAGTAGGTTCAGCGTAATCATGGCTGCAAAATTAGTTAAATTTCTTGAATTGCAAGCAAATAGGGATAAAAAACTGAACAAGGATTTACTTGGCGATGCGGTTTTCATTTGAAGGGTAATCGTGCAAAACGTAAAGAACCGCACATTGCGCGCGGTTCTATATCGTTTTGACTGACTATTTGTTCTGTATCTGTTTTTCGTCTGCAATTTTTTCTTTTATTTCTTGCAAGTTGATTTTCTTGCGCACCTTCACACGGTCGAACCCTTGTCCATAGACACCGATAACGGCCGACTGAGCCACAAACGCATTAGGGTCGATCTCGTCAATCAGATCAAAGATGAAACTCGACTCGCTTTTCTTGGCGATACAAAAGATAACCTTTATATCCTTCTTTGTAAAGAACCCATTGCCATTTAGCGTAGAGCAGCCGCGGTCGGCAATTTTGTTGATTGCCTCGCCAATTTCCTGATACTTGTCCGACACAATGAAAAACTGCACACTACGCCGCAAAGAGTTGACCACATGGTCTACGCAGAACGAGATGATGAAAAGCAGCACGTAGCCATAGAGCACCTTCTCCCAGTCGCGCAACACCACATACGACGAGGTGATGATTGTAAGGTCGCAGAATAGAATGATATGTCCGAGCGACACATCGCGATACTTGTGAATCATGGCCGCAACAACATCCGAACCGCCCGTGGAACCGCCTGCCGACAAGCCGAGCCCCACACTGGTGCCCATAAACACGGCTCCCACCATACAGGCCATAAACTTTTGGTCGGCCAGCAAATGCGTATCAGGCGGCATGACACTCTGCAGAACCGTCGATGCCACAGTAAACACGACAACCGCATAAATGGTCTTCGCGCAGAATCGCCAGCCCAACACCTTCAAGGCGGCAACAAGCAACAGGGCGTTGATAACAAAATAGGTATCCTGTACGGGTATGCCTACACCCCAATACACAATGGAGGCTATACCCATAATGCCACCCATGGTGATCTCATTGGGCAGCAAAAAAAGGTTAAGCCCGACCACGCCAAGAAGCATGGCAAAGGTTATGATGCCGTAGTCGCGCAACTGACGCAACAACCGGCCTTCGGTACGTCCGTTACGCATAGTCACTGGTTGTCAGACTTGGTGACCCGCACCGTGCGGCGCGAGGCGTAACAATACACGTCCACTTGGCCATTGGTATAATGCTCCTCGTAGCCTTGTTCCACCAGCCGGAAACCACCGTTTGCCACTTGTTCCAAAAGGTTGCCGTAGGCCTTGTCGTTGAATACGCCAATGGTCACACCATCTGCAATTGCCACATAGCTCGACGTGCCCTTCCGCAGTGGTTGCGGAAAATCCGCATACACATTCTTTCCCACTTTCTTGGCAGGCTGGCAATTTTTGTAAAGCATGGTGTCGTAGCTTTCTAGACGATACACCGCATAACTGCTGATTGATTTGTAACCATATTTGGTTGCCAGCACTTTCGGGTCGGCCTGACCAAGCACCATTTCGGCAGCCTCTTTCACTGTGGCAAACTCCTTGTTGGCATCTTCATAAGCCTTAACTTCGGCCTTTTTCGCAGAATCTACAACCACAGGCGCTTCGGCCGTAGATTCGCTGACTGCGGGCTGCTTTGAGCCGCAACCGTAAAGAGCAAATGCCGCTGCAACCAAACAGAGGACAGACTGTATCTTTCTCATTACCATAGATTATTATTAACGTTCTGTTTCTTTGATCTTTTCGAATTCGATACCCTGATAGAGGCTTTGCACACCTTTATAACTGCCAGGCAGAATATGCAGACGCACGCCTTTAATATTAGCCGCCGTGAACTCGGCCTCGCTAGCCGCCGGGCGGCTCTCCACCTCAAGTTTCAGAATGGTGCCGTCGGCCAAACGTATGCGGTCGCCTTCTTTCAGATGACGCTCAATGAGGCGCGTCAGCTCTGTAGCCACCAAATTGAAATCCGACACTGTTCCGGAACAACTGTGCTCACCCTCCTGTGCAAGCTCTTTCCAACTGATGGTTTGGGCATGCACCGTGCGAGCCACAAATTTGCCCGCCGACGGCATGGCTCTGTTGAGACCCTTCACTACTTTGTATTTCATATTGTCATTTGTATGTTTAATGGTTAAAATATCAATTCCGGTTCAATCGGCGACAATCCATACTTGTGTCAGCAATCAGCGACAACACGTCTCCGGATTCCTCAATGAGAATGCAAAGATAAACAAAAGATTTGAAACGATAAAAAATAATAGCTTAAATTTTTAAAATAATAGCTATTATTTTTCATCATAGGATATCAATGACAAAGTGGTTTGGACGATTCTTTTAACCGGTTGAACCTGAATGTGTTAGCTTGCAATCATCAACGATATCAGCATGAGGCAGTCCGCAGCTCATATCGCCTCTGATCATCCCCTACCCCACATTGTTACCGACAACAAAAGTAAACTATGCAAGCGTACGGACAAGGTGGCTAATTTGCATTGTCTTTATTTTTATTTCTCATAACCGCAACGCTAATTTCACACAATTTAAGGAAGCGGTCATTTAAGTTTGTTATTTTCTTGCTTATAATTCCGAATTTTTATCTAAATTTGCATAATAATTTAAGATAAAGACAACATATCCCACATGATTGACAGTCAAATGCGAAATAACCCATTCATGGCGTCCTACGAAACGCCTCACGATACCATTCCTTTCGACAAAATCCGCTTTGAAGACTATGAGCCTGCTTTCATGGAGGGGATAAGACGTGATAACGAACAGATCGAAAAAATCATCAACAATCCGGACGAACCAACATTCGACAACACGATCGCTGTGACCGACGATAGCAAGGGCGAGCATTATTACGACCTTCTCGACCGTGTTTCCACCGTCTTCTCATGTCTGATGAGTGCCGAAACCAATGACGAAATGGAGGCTTTGGCACAAAAATTGAGCCCCATCCTCACACAACACGGCAACGACGTTATTCTCAATCCACGTCTTTTTCAGAGAGTCAAATATGTTTACGAGCACCATCGAGAGCTAACGTCAGAAGAACAGACGCTGCTGGAGAAAGAATATGACGGCTTCGTAAGGAGTGGCGCACTGCTTGATGAGAGCGGCAAAGACAAGCTGCGCAAACTGACAGAAGAAGCAAGCCTTCTGACTTTACGGTTTTCGCAAAATCTGTTGAAGGAGACGAAAGCGTACACATTGCACATCACCAGCGAAGATCAACTGAGCGGCCTACCGGAAACGGCAGTCGAGGCAGCGGCCAACAACGCCCGCGAAAAAGGACTCGATGGTTGGGTGTTTACGCTCGACTACGCCAGCTATTCACCTTTCATGACCTATTCCGACTGTCGGGATCTGCGAAAACAACTGTATTTGGCTCGCAACACCGAGTGTGCGGTGGCAGATGCCGAGACCAGCAACCTCGAGATATGCAAACGGCTGGTCAATCTGCGACAAGAATTGGCCCAATTGCTTGGATACGAAACGTATGCAGACTATGTGCTAAAGCACCGCATGGCAACAAATGCCGACAACGTGTACAAATTGCTCAATGACCTCATAGACGCTTATAAACCAACGGCTTTGGCGGAACAGGCAGCCATCGTGCAAAAAGCGAAGCAACTGGAAGGCGACTCTTTCACGCTTGAACCTTGGGATGTCAGCTACTATTCGCACAAGTTGCAGATGGAGCGCTATAACCTCGACGCAGAGATGTTGAGACCCTATTTCCAGCTGGATCGGGTCATAAACGGCATCTTTGGATTGGCCAACAAGCTTTATGGCATCACGTTCAAAGAAAACAAGGATATCCCGGTATATCACCCTGATGTAAAAGCTTATGAGGTGTTCGACCGCGACGGCAGTTTCCTTGCTGTTTTCTATGCCGATTTCTATCCGCGCAAAGGCAAGCAGGGAGGTGCTTGGATGACCGAGTTTAAAGGACAATATATCACCAAGAGCGGTAAAAATGTGCGCCCGCATGTCAGCGTGGTGATGAATCTCACCAAACCGACACCCACCAAACCGGCACTGCTGACATTGGGCGAGGTGGAAACGTTCCTGCATGAGTTTGGTCATTCGCTTCACGGAATGTTTGCCAACACACGTTTCGAAAGCCTATCGGGCACAAACGTGTGGTGGGATTTCGTGGAGATGCCATCACAATTTATGGAGAACTACTCCACAGAGAAGGAGTTTCTGCGCACATTTGCATACCATTACCAAACAGGCGAACCCATCTCGGACGATTTGATAGACCGTATCAAAAAGAGCCGCAACTACAACGTTGCGCTATCCTGCTTAAGGCAGGTGAGCTTCGGTCTGCTGGACATGGCTTATTACACTTTGCGCCAACCATTCGACGAAGACATCATCGCATTTGAAAAAAACGCTTGGAGCAAGGCCATCATCGCGCCCCAACTGCCCCAAACGTGCATGACCACACAATTCTCGCACATCATGTCAGGCGGTTATGCGGCCGGTTACTACAGCTACAAATGGGCCGAGGTGCTCGATGCCGACGCTTTCAGTCTGTTTAAGGAGCACGGCATCTTCGACCAGACGACAGCGCAACAATTCCGCGACTGCATTCTCTCGAAAGGCGGTACGGAACATCCCATGATATTATATAAGCGGTTCCGCGGACAGGAGCCCACAATTGACGCGTTACTCAAAAGAAATGGAATCGAACGATAAGCAACTGAATTTGGACGAACGCTATCTCAGAATGGCGCAGATATGGGCGGAAAATTCCTATTGCAAACGTCGCAAGGTAGGCGCTTTGGTCGTAAAGGAAAAGATGATTATCAGCGACGGATACAACGGAACACCCAGCGGTTTCGAAAACGTGTGCGAAGACGACAACAATGTCACTAAGCCCTATGTGCTTCACGCCGAAGCAAACGCAATCACAAAACTTGCCAGATCGAGCAACAACAGTGATGGAGCGACACTCTATGTGACTGCTTCGCCCTGCATAGAGTGCGCCAAACTCATAATACAAGCGGGTATCAAGCGGGTGGTATATGGAGAGCAATACAGGCTCTGTGACGGCATCCGCCTTTTAGAAAGGGCTGGAATAGAGGTGCTCTTCTTAGAGGTAAAACAACAAAAGGGAATCTGATACGGTAATCATTTCCACTCCTTTTAAACTGATTAAACGACAAGGTTAAAATGCAAAACGATAAGAAAAACAGGTTCATGCCATTGCTAATGGCTATCAGCGTGGTTGTCGGCATTGTGATAGGATCGTTCTATGCGAACCACTTTTCCGGAAACAGACTTACGGTGATTAACAACGGGAGTAATCGCCTGAACAACTTATTGCGTATCATTGATGACCAATATGTAGACAAGGTGAATATCGACTCGCTTGTAGAAAACGCCATACCGCAGATTCTCGCAGAGTTGGATCCCCACTCTGTCTACATCAGTGCCAAGGACGTGCAGGCCACCAACGATGACCTTAAGGGGTCGTTTTCCGGGGTTGGCATCGAATTCACCATACGCGAAGACACCATACATGTACAAAACGTTGTAAAGAACGGCCCTTCAGAAAAGGCAGGAATACTAGCCGGAGATAAAATAATTTATGTGGACGGCAAGAAATTTGTGGGCAAACAGGTTACCATAGAGGAAGCCATGCATAAGCTGAAAGGCGCTCAAGGGTCGAAGGTTAAGATTGGCGTGTTGCGTTTCGGACACGCCAAACCGCTGACGTATGAGATCACCCGCGGAGAGATACCCACCAAAACCATCACGGCAGCCTATATGCTGGATGACAACACCGGTTACATCAAAGTGAAAAACTTTGGAGAAAAGACCTATCCCGAGTTGCTGATCGCATTGGCCAACCTGCAACAGGAAGGATTCAGCAATCTGGTTATCGACCTGCGCGACAACACGGGTGGCTATTTGCAAAGCGCGGTGCAGATGGCCAACGAGTTTCTTTCGAACAAAAAGCTGATTGTATATACGGAAGGACGGAAATCGCCACGCAAGGAATATCGCTCGGACGGGCATGGCGCTTACCAAAACATTCCGTTGGTAGTGCTCATCAACGAAGGGTCGGCATCATCTTCCGAAATCTTTGCTGGAGCCATGCAGGACAACGACCGCGCTACCATCATCGGACGGCGCTCGTTCGGAAAAGGACTAGTTCAGCAGCAGATTCCGTTCCCCGACGGCAGCATGATACGATTAACTATTGCCCGTTATTTCACACCTTCGGGCAGATGCATACAAAAACCGTATACCAATGGCGACGACCCCAACTACGAGCAGGATCTCGTTACAAGATATGAGCACGGTGAATTTTTCTCGCAAGACAGTATCAAACATGTCGGAAAGCCTTATCACACCAACAATGGAAGAGTGGTGTATGGTGGAGGTGGCATCACGCCCGACATCTTTGTGCCCGAAGACACGACAGGCGTCACGTCGTACTACAAGCAAGCTGCCATGAGCGGTCTCATTCTCCAGTTTGCTTTCAACTATACGGACAACAACCGGCAAAAAATGAAAGCATTCCAGGAAATGCTTGAACTGTCTGCTTATTTGAAAAAACAAAACACCGTAGAGCAGTTCGCAGTCTATGCAAACAATCATGGACTGAAGCGGAGAAATTTACTGATTAAAAAGAGTCATTCGTTACTTGAGAGATATATAAATAGCCGCATAATATACAATATGCTTGACGAACAAGCATGGACGGAATATATCAATCAGGATGATCCTGTAATAGGCACGGCAATCCGCGTGATGCGCAACAACGCTGCATTCCCGAAAGCTCCCAGTAAAACTTACGCTAAAGACGGAAAGGTGGCGCTGAACGATTCGCGTATTTTCGACAACCGGATAAGATTTGTGTCGCACTCCTACTTTCAGGCCTGAAGTCAGCTTGGCTCAAATTTCGGATTCGGCTTTTGGAACATATCCCCAAGAGTGAACAGTTGTTCAAGCGTACATTCCAAATCCGAAACTTCGGTACATATGTCGTACGCCTAATAGGGCTATGGCATACGATGTTTGGTAAATCGGGATAAATGGCTTTAGATGACGGATGGTGCAGACTATTCGGCTAAGGTCTTTTGGGGCAAGATCAGGTTGAGTATCACGGCAAGAATGAATACCACAGCTACGCAATTCTCTGCAAACACGGTTTGCACGATGCTGGGGAAAATGTCGAACATGCCTGTGGCTTGGGTGAAGCCAAGCCCCACGCTGAGCGAAAGGCTCACGATAACCATGTTGCGTTGTGAGAAGCCAGCTCGTGCCATCATGCCGAACCCTGCAAAAAGGATACTTCCGAACATCATGATGGTGCAGCCGCCCAACACGGCCTGTGGAATGGTTGTCAGCAGACAACCTATGGTTGGAAATACGCCGCCGATAATCATCACAACCGCGCCTATGCCGATGGTGAAACGGTTGACAACGCCCGAGATGGCTGCCAGTCCGACATTCTGACTGAAAGAAGTAATTGGGGTGCAACCAAACAAACCTGATACCGAACTTGCAAATCCGTCGCAGCAGATAGCCGAGCCCATCTCGCGCGTTTCGGGATTGCGTTTCAAGGCACTGTTGCATAGAGCCGATGTGTCACCGATGGTCTCAGTGGCCGACACCAAATAGACCGCCACCACTGAGAGAATGGCTCCGATATTGAATTCTGGAGTGAAAGGAAGCATTTGCGGCAGAGCAAGGATAGGTTGTTCGGATACACCACTGAAATGAACCAACCCCATAAAGTAAGATAGGATAAAGCCTGCAACAAGTCCCACCAGCACCGACAACGACCGCAGAAATCCCTTGGCAAATACTTGACAGAGAAGACAGGATAAAAGCGTTACGGTGCCAACTATCCAGTTGTGGGCGCAACCAAAGTCGGGTGAGCCTTGTCCGCCAGCAAACGAGTTGGCTCCAATGGGCAACAACGAGAACCCTATGGCCGTGACGACTGTTGCCGACACTACTTGTGGAATGAGGCCAATCCAATACTTTACTAATAGGCCAAGAAGCCCTTCAATAAGTCCGCCCACAATGACTGCACCGATGAGCGTGCCCATGCCGTAGACACCGGCTATGCTTATAGCCAACGAAAGAAATGTGAACGAAATGCCCATCACTATGGGGAGGCGCGAACCGATTCGCCATATGGGAAAAAGTTGTATGAGCGTGCCTATGCCTGCCACAACCATACAGTTCTGTATGAGTGTGGCGCTGACCGAGGTTTCGAGTCCTACAGCAGCTGAAAGAATCATAATGGGGGTAATGTTGCTGACAAACATGGCCAGCACATGCTGAAGGCCAAATGGAAGTGCCCTCCAAAAAGAACTCTACCATCGACGTGATAGAGATTGTCGATAGAACTTTTCATATCGCTTGCAAAGGTACAAAAATAAATGTTATCGTTTCGTATTAGGCATCATTATTGTCGTTGCACAAGCAGATTATGCCAAAGTACATTCGGGTCTCTTGCTCGTTCATCCCAACGGCAAACGGTACTGGCACCAAGGAGGTCAATGCCGTCATGGAATTACTAAAAGGCGTGAAAAAAGTCTGAATGTTTTTTTGTCCGTTTTGTTTGGTGAACTATAACAAAAAACGTATCTTTGCACAAAATGGCCGTTGCTTGTGCAATGCAACTAAGAATGTTATTGCGTTTCTCCGCACGGTTCAGATTTATTCCTCGACAACCACAATCTATCTTGATACATGACTATTCGCAATTTTTTAACAGCAGTGGGTTGCCTTTTTGCAACCGTCCTGCAGGCTCAAACCCCTTTGGCGGGTTACGAGTATGGTACGGCATCCGAACCTACGGGGCAAGAATGGCAACAGCCCGAGTTGTTGGGTTACAACAAGTTGCAGCCGCACGCTTGGTTCACAAGTTTCGCATCCGGCGATGAAGCCAAGTGGGTATTGCCCGAGAAATCAAGCTATTGGATGAGTCTTGACGGCAAGTGGAAATTCCATTTTGCCAAGAACCCTGATAGTCGTCCCAAGAATTTTTACCAAACCAATTATCCCGACCAAGCATGGGATGAGGTGGATGTTCCCATGTCGTGGAACATATATGGTCTTCAGAAAGACGGCACAATGAAATATGGTGTACCCATCTATGTCAACCAATGGGTTATTTTCAAGTACGATTTGGCCGTAGGCGACTGGCGTAAGGGCGTGATGCGCGAACCTCCCCAAAACTATACCACATACGATTATCGCAACGAGGTGGGTTCCTACCGGAGGTCATTCACTTTGCCAGATACCTGGCAGGGACGAGAGGTCTACATCAGCTTTGATGGTGTGGACTCATTCTTTTATCTATGGGTAAACGGCCACTATGTGGGTTGTTCAAAAGACTCGCGTGATGTTGCCGAGTTTGATATCAGCCAGTGGGCCAAAGTCGGTCTGAATAGTGTGGCGGTTGAGGTATATCGCTCGTCAGACGGCTCTTTTCTTGAAGCTCAGGACATGTTTCGTCTACCAGGCATTTTCCGCACGGTAGCAGTATTTAGTAAACCCAAGATTCACATCAGCGACCTAAAGGTAATTCCCGACTGGCAGTTGGACGGCACAGGACAGTTGTCCGTTGATCTCACGCTCAACAATGCCGATTCCAAAGATGCAAAAAATTACACCGCAACCTTCAAGCTTTATACCAACAAGCTCTATGGTGATGTAGAGGATGAAGGGCGAGAGTTGAAATCTGATTTAGGAACCTTTAATCTTCCGAAGGGTGTCAGTGCTACGCACCATCAAAACTTCACTGTGACAAAAGTAAAGCCATGGACAGCTGAGGAACCTAACGTCTACACTCTTGTTTGCGAGTTGCACGATAAAAAGGGGCGCACCGTTGAGGCAGTGAGCACCCAAACGGGCTTTCGTACTGTGGAAATCCGTGATGTGGCAGCTAGCGAAGACGAATTCGGAATGGCTGGCCGTTATTTCCTTATCAACGGGAAGCCGCTGAAGCTGAAGGGGGTTAACCGGCATGAAACCAATCCCGCAAGAGGACACGCCATAACTCGAGAACAGATGGAAGAAGAGGTGATGATGATGAAACGCGCCAACATTAATCACGTGCGCACATCACATTATCCAAACGATCCTTATTTCTATTATCTCTGCAACAAGTATGGTATTTGGCTTGAGGCCGAAGCCAATGTGGAAAGCCATGAGTATTTTTATGGCGATGCCAGTTTGAGTCATGTGCCCGAATTCAGAAACCAACATGTGGGACGAATGATGGCAATGGCAATGGCACGCGTCAACGACCCATGTATAGCTATTTGGAGTCTAGGAAACGAGGCTGGCCCTGGCAATAACTTCAAAGCCAGCTACGAGGCCATTCATGCCTACGACCCGTCACGTCCCGTTCAGTATGAGCGCAACAATGAAATCGTTGATATGGGATCCAACCAGTATCCTTCGGTCAACTGGGTGCGTGCGGCAGTGCGTGGCGACATGGGTATCAAGTACCCCTTCCATATTTCTGAGTATGCCCACTCCATGGGCAATGCTGTGGGCAATCTACAAGATTATTGGGATGCTATCGAATCGACCAACTACTTTTGCGGAGGAGCCATTTGGGACTGGATAGACCAATCAATGTATAACTACACATCCGATGGAAAACGCTATCTTGCCTATGGCGGTGATTTCGGCGACACACCCAACGATGGCCAATTTGTTATGAATGGTGTGGTTTTTGGCGACATGGAACCCAAGCCTCAGTATTATGAGGTGAAGAAAGTATATCAGAACGTGGGCCTGACGTGGGCTGACAAAAACAATGGTACCCTCGATATTTTCAACAAGAACTACTATGCCGACGACCTTACTGGTTACGACGTGACGTACTCGCTTACAGCTGACGGACTCGAGGTAGCAACAGGAATACTGCCTGTAGGAAGTGTAGCGCCACGTAGTCATAAATTAGTAGCCGTGCCCGAGCTGATTGATGCTAAGCTCGATGCTGAACGCGATTATCAACTCCGGGTAGTATTCTGTCTTAAGCACGACATGCCGTGGGCCAAGGCTGGGTATATGCAGGCCGACCAGCAATTACTAGTACAAACGGCAACCAAGCGACCGTCGTTGAACAAATCAATAGCTGAAACGCACAAAATCTCCGTGAAAGAGACTGATTCAAACATCATTATTAATGGCGGCGAAAGCTTCGTTGTCGATTTCAACAAGTTCTCTGGGTCTATTAGCACACTAGCCTATAACGGAAGCCCCATCTTTGTTAAAGATTGCGGACCGCGTCTCGACGCATTCCGAGCTTGGGTAAATAACGATAACTGGGCATATCAGGCATGGTATGAGAATGGGTTGCACGACCTACAACACAAATCGCTCGAAAGCCATGTAGTGAATAATGCTGACGGATCAGTCAGTGTGAAGTTTGTGGTAGAAAGTCAAGGCAAGGAATCGGCTCGTTTGGAAGGGGCTGACAAAAACTGGAAAACGCTGAAGTCCACAGGTGCTAAACCTGACTTTAAGTTTACAACCAACGTGGTCTACACTATCCATCCTGACGGATCAATTGAAAACCATAGCACAGTGGCAGCAAGCCGATCTAACCTCACGCTTCCCCGTTTGGGCTATGTGATGAAGCTACCTAAGGACATGAAGCAGCTAAAATACTACGGTCGCGGCCCTATCGACAATTATCCCGACCGCAAATCAAGTCAGGCCGTGGCCATCTGGAAACAGGCTGATGTGGCCAACGAATATGAAAATTTCCCCAAACCACAGGACATGGCAAACCATCAGGATAGCAGATGGGTGGCACTCAGCAATGACCAGCAAGGTGTTATCTTCGTGGCCGATAGCGTGATGAGCTTCTCGGCACTGCCCTATTCAGCCCAACAATTAGCTATGGCCAATCATCCGCATGAATTACCCGAAAGCGACGGCGTGTGGCTTCATATCGATCACGCCATTACTGGACTTGGCGGTAATAGTTGTGGACAGGGCGGTCCGCTTGAAAAAGATCGCGTGAAAAGTAATGATCAATCGTTTGGTTTTACTATTCGTCCTATAGCCTCAGTGAATAAGTTGTCCAACGATGCCCTAAGCGAACGTGCCAACGTAGCACTCGATGGAGAAGCACCACTCAGCATCAGTCGTGCGGTTGACGGAACCGTAACCATAAGCGGTCAGAGGAGTCACCCCGTTTATTATAAGGTGAATAATAATAAACATCTACAGCGATACACCCAACCTTTTGATTTGCGCAATGGTGGCCGCGTTGTGGCTTTCATCAAAGGATCGCGCTTTAATTATATGCAGCAGTTCGACCGCATTGATGCAATACCTGTAACAGTGAAATTTGCTAGTTCTGTGGAGAGCGGCGAGGGTGATGCTGAGCACATGACTGACGATAACCCCAATACCTATTGGCACACCATGTATAGTGTCACTGTTGCCAATTATCCCCATTGGGTCGACTTTGACTGCGGCATGGTCAAGACGATTAAGGGATTCAGCTACCTGCCTCGACAGGATAGCTCTAACGGTAACATTAAAGAATACGAAATACAAGTCAGCATGGATGGCAAAACATGGGGGCAGATAGTCGCAAATGGCACTTTCGCCAATAATCGGCAATTGAAACGTGTTATTTTTGCCAAGCCTGTACGCGCACGATACTTACGTTTTACTGCCAAGAGTTCACAGGATAATCAAGATTTTGCCACATGTGCTGAATTCAGCGTGCTCGAAGAATAATTATAATAGCCACGGACAATATGGTCCGTGGCTTTATTTACGCACGCCTAGTATGAGTGTTGGCAAGATTTGCTGTAGGTAGAAGTGTTATATAATATAATTCATCATAATGAAACAACGTCGGATTTCGCTAAAAGACTTAGCGGCAGAGCTTCATGTAAGCATTGCAACCGTATCGCGCGCTTTGCATGGTAGCCATGAGGTAAGCGAAGCGATGCGTAGCAAGGTGCAGCAACTAGCAAAGAAACGCAATTATCATCCCAATCCTTTTGCCCAAAGTCTTCGCAAAGATGTGCCTCATGTTATCGGTGTAATTGTCCCGAACCTTGTAACTCATTACTATGCAGCTGTGCTTGACGGTATTGAGGATTATGCTTTGCAGCATGGTTATCTAGTATTTTCAGCCAATAGTCATGAAAGTCATATCAGGGAAGAGCGTGCTGTAGAGAGTTTTTTGTCCATGCATGTTGATGGCGTGATATCTTGTTTGGCTCAAGACACGGTGGACTATTCGCATTATGAGCAGATGGAGCAATTGGATGTGCCGTTGGTTTTTTTTGCCCGAACTTGTATGCCCGACCGTTTTTCTCAGGTAGTGGCCAATGGCGATGAGGCTGCGTATGTTGCAACCAAGCATTTGCTGTCTACTGGGTCTCGTCGTATAGCTTTTTTAGGAGGTCCTAACCATCTTGATATGGTTAGGCGTCGTAAGCATGGTTATTTGGAAGCGTTGCGTGAAGCAGGTATTCCCATTGATCGCGATCTTGTGGTATATGGTAACATCGAGTTTGATGAGGCGCGTCAAAAGACCATTGGAATGTTGCGTTCAGCCAATCCACCGGATGCAATTTTAGCTTTCAATGACATCATAACTTATGCTGCTTTTGACGCAATAAAGAGTTTAGGGCTACTCATTCCAAAAGATGTGGCAATTATTGGTTTTACGGATGGGGACAATGCGGCCTTTGTTACCCCAGCTCTTTCGGCAATTATGGATCAAGCCCATGAGCAAGGGGCTGCTGCGTGTGAGCTTTTAATCCGTCGCATTCAAGGTGACCGTAAAATCTATAAAGTTGTTGTTCCTATGATATTGAAGATTAGAGAGAGCAGCGATAAACATTCGATTAACGAATAGTGTATCTTCATTTTTCGCACCAAGAGTATGCTGCGATTAGCATGCTCTTGGTGCGTAGAATATACGATTTTTATTTTTTGCCGATGCTTTTAATCCAGTTCAGTGGGCGTTTAATGAGTTTCTTCAAACCGCTTTCCTGTTTTTGGGGTGTTTTAAAATCATCGGGTAGTCCGTTGTAGCGGGTAGTCCGTCCCTTTGCTGCCTGTTCTTTTTCTTGGGGCTGGCGACGTTTGGGCTTTCTTGAGCGTTGTTTGCTATTAGCCTTTTGTTGTTCTTCGTTGTTATTTTTAGGATTGTTTGGTTGATGTTGCTGAGTGGCTTTAGCACCATTCGGTTGTCCATCTTGGCGTTTCCCCTTAGAGTTGCCTTTTCTTCTGTTGTTTTGTTTTTGTTCGTTGCTGGCGTTGTTGCGGTCTCCTTTTGATGCGGCTCGTTGCTCAGCCGTTGGCTTTTGCGAATTCTTGTTATTAGTTTTGTTGTTTTGTTCTTTGGCATTCGGCTTGCCGTTATTCGTCTTGTTTGCAGTTTTGTCTGCTTTGTCAGCGTGTTGTTCGGCATTTGATCGTTTTTCTTCACGTGCGTTGCGCTTTCCGTGTTGCTTGTTTGCCTTATGTGCAGTGTGGTCGCGGTCTTTGCGTCGGTTGCTTTTCGCCGAAGCCTTCCGTTTTGATGTGACAAATTCTGGTCCTTCTCCGCATCCTTGAGGCAGTGGATTCTTAGTGATTTCCTTATCCAGAAATTTCTCTATTTGATGAAAAGCAAACATGTCGTCCTCATTGACAAATGTGATGGCTCGTCCGTCGCGGTCGGCTCTTGCAGTTCGTCCTATGCGATGCACATAGTCTTCGCAATCGTGGGGCACGTCGTAGTTGATTACCATCATGATATCGTCTATGTCGATGCCTCGTGCCAAGATATCTGTAGCCACGAGCACGTCGAGTTGTCCGCTTTTAAACTTGAACATCATGTCATCGCGTTGAGCCTGGTCAAGATCCGAGTGCATTTCACCGCTGTTAATATGCAATCTTGTCAAGGCTTGGTTGATGCGTTTCACCTTTTGTTTTGATCCGGAGAAGATGATGACCCGTTTCAAGTCGCCAGATTTGAATATATCCTTGATGATGTCGAGCTTTTGTGTTTCAAAACAGATATATGCGCTTTGCTGGATTTTTTCGGCAGGTCTGCTTACCGCCAATTTAATTTCTACCGGATCTTTTAGCAGGCTTTGTGCCATCTTCTCTATGTCTTTTGGCATGGTGGCCGAGAACATGATAGTCTGACAGTCTTTTGGCAGGTAGGATGCAATTTTCATGATGTCTTCAGAAAATCCCATGTCGAGCATGCGGTCGGCCTCATCGAGGATGAAGAAGCTCACTTTCGATAGGTCCACGTTTCCCAAAGATAGATGAGAGATCAGTCTTCCAGGTGTTGCGATGATGACATCGGCTCCCATCCGCATGCTTTTCAGTTCTTGGTCGTAACGGTTCCCGTCGTTTCCTCCATATACGGCGACGCTCGAAACGTCAGGTATGTAATATGAAAATCCTTGCATAGCCTGATCGATTTGCTGTGCCAGTTCGCGTGTTGGCGACATGATAAGACAGTTGATGGACTCTTTCGGATAGCCGCCATCGTCGAGCATCGACAGCACAGGCAACAGGTAGGCAGCCGTTTTACCCGTACCTGTTTGAGCTACGCCAAGCACGTCCCTGCCTTTTAGTATTTCTGGTATGCAGTTTTCCTGCACTGGTGTGCATTCATCGAAGCGCATGTCGTAGAGCGCGTCGAGAATGTCATCGTTCAAATCTAAGTCTGTAAATTTCATGTTTTCTAAATTAATTTGGTGCCTTGAAGTAGCAGAACCAAGCCACTATGGCAAAAATGATGTTAGGTAGCCATGCTGCGAGGATGGGTGGGAAACCGGCGTTGATGGCGAATGTTGCCGACACCGTTTGCAGCATGATATAACCGAAGCTCAGTGCGAGTCCTATGCCCAGATACATGCCCATCCCCCCTTTTCGTTTTCTCGAAGAGAGCGAGGCGCCAATGATGGTAAGTATGAATGATGCAAAGGAGGATGCAATGCGCTTGTGGTACTCCACTTGGTATTGCACTACATTGCCCGATCCCCTATTGATCTGCTTGGAGATGTAATCGTGAAGTTCGGGCGAAGTGAAAGTCTCTTGTTGTCCTTTGGAATAGACCAGGTCGGTGGGTTCCATCATGATGACCGAGTCTTTTTCCGTACCGCTGGTGATATGTTCTTTCAAGCCTTTAAGTTGTCGCACTTTCCAGTTCCTGATTTTCCAGTGGTATTTTGATTCCGAAATAGTGTCATATTGCACCTCCATGGCTGTGAGGTGCGAAACCAATTTTTTGTTTTCGAACTTGTCCAAACAGAAGCCGTATCCTCTTTTCAGATTGTTGTCATAGTGTTGGATGTAGGCTATGACTCCTTGTGCCACTTGTAGTTGTACGTTTTCTGCAGAAGTGTTCTTCTTTTTGTTTTTGTACATGGTTTCGAAATTCTGCCTTATCACTGTGCCATGCGGTATGACATAAGCGGAGAGGTAGAACGATAGTCCGGAGATGAGCACACACGAAATCATGTACGGCCTGAGCAGTCGTTTGAATGAGATGCCTGTGGCCAACATGGCGATAATTTCGGAGTTTCCGGCCAGTTTCGAGGTGAAGTAGATTACGGCGATAAATACGAACAGGGCCGAGAACAGGTTGGCGAAGTAAGGCACGAAGTTGGCGTAATAGTCGAAGACGATGGCGCGCAACGGTGCGTGATACTGCGTGAACTTGGCCAAATTCTCATTGATGTCGAAAACAATGGAGATGGAGATGATTAGGATGATGGAGAAGAAATAGGTGCCTACAAACTTCTTGATGATATACCAGTCGATGCGTTTGATGTATCTCAGTGGGTTGAGGCGTTTAAGAAAGGCCAACTTTTTCCCCGTCCATCTCATTACGCTTTGCAGCACCAGCGTATTGGCGGCTATCCATGCGATAAGCCGGTGCAGCCATGTCGGGTGCTGGCAGGCCCACCTTCTTGCTTTGTACGCTTTGCGGTTTTTTCTTATCTTGCTATAGCTTTTCATGCCGTTTGCTTAGATGCGTCTGCCCAGTTGGTCGATGATGCCTGCTTTCCACGTGGTAAAATCGCCTTCAATGATGTGTTGTCTTGCGTCGGTTACGAGCCGCAGGTAGAAAGCCAGATTGTGTATCGATGCGATCTGCATGGCAAGCAGTTCGCCCGCTTTGAACAAGTGGTGCAGATAGGCTTTGGTGTAAACTTGGTCGGTGTAGCATCCGTCGGGATCAATTGGTGTAAAGTCGTTCTCCCACTTCTTGTTCCTTAGGTTCATGGTGCCCTCATAGGTGAAGAGCATGGCGTTCCGCCCGTTGCGGGTGGGCATCACGCAGTCGAACATGTCCACCCCTCTTTCTATTGCTTCCAGCAGGTTCTGCGGTGTACCGACGCCCATGAGATATCGCGGTTTGTCTTTAGGCAAAATTTCGTTCACCACCTCAATCATTTCGTACATTACCTCTGTCGGTTCGCCCACAGCCAAGCCTCCGATAGCGTTTCCGTCGGCTCCCTTGTCGGTCACATATTTGGCCGCTTCCCTCCGCAGGTCTTTGTAGGTACAACCTTGTACGATGGGGAATAGCGTCTGTTCGTAGCCATAAAGCGGTTCAGTCTCTTTGAACCGTTTGATGCATCGGTCAAGCCACCGTTGCGTCATTGCCAAACTTTTCTTTGCGTAGGCATAGTCGCTCTTTCCTGGCGGACATTCATCGAGAGCCATCATGATGTCAGCTCCAATGATGCGCTCGGTATCCATTACGTTTTCGGGTGTGAAGAAATGCTTGGAACCGTCGATATGCGACCGGAACTCGCATCCTTCTTCTCTCAGTTTTCGTATGCCTGTTAGCGAGAATACCTGAAATCCTCCCGAGTCGGTGAGAATCGGTCGTTCCCACCCGTTGAAACCATGCAGTCCGCCCGCTGCCCGCAGCACGTCCAGCCCTGGTCGCAGATATAGGTGATAGGTGTTTCCCAAAATGATTTGCGCCTTCACTTGTTCGCGCAGCTCAGCGAAATGCACGCCCTTCACCGATCCGCAGGTGCCAACCGGCATGAAAATTGGAGTCTTTATCTGTCCGTGTGCCGTGGTTATCAGACCGGCGCGGGCGTCAGAGGCTTTATCAGTATGTTGCAGTTCGAATTTCATCTTGAATGATAAATGGTTTAGACTATGGTGCCAACGGTTCAGAATCCTATCCGTTCCTCGCTCTTGCGGATATATTCCAAAGGTTTGTCTACCAGCTCGTCGGTCAGGGCGAAATCCCAAACTTCCTGTATGGTCTCCACATAGTGGAACGATAATCCGCTGCGATAGTTTTCGGCAATTTCATCGATGTCTTTTTGGTTCTCCTTGCAGATCACGATGTCGGTCATGCCGGCTCGTTTGGCCGCCAGTATTTTCTCCTTGATGCCGCCTACAGGCAACACTTTTCCGCGTAGCGTTATTTCGCCAGTCATGGCTGTGTTTTTTCGCACTTTGCGTTGTGTGATGGCCGAGGCGATGGAGGTGGCAATGGTGATGCCAGCCGATGGGCCGTCCTTCGGTGTGGCTCCTTCGGGCACGTGGATGTGTATGTCCCAGTTGTCGAAGATGCGGTAGTCTATGGCCAGTTGATCCACATGTGCCTTTACATACTGCAAGGCTATCATGGCCGATTCTTTCATTACTTCGCCCAAGTTGCCCGTCAGAGTCAGTCGGCTGCCATGCCCTTTGTTGAGGCTGGTCTCTATAAACAATATTTCACCGCCCACACTGGTCCAGGCCAGCCCGGTCACCACGCCGGCATCGCTGTTGCCCTGATAGGCATCGCGGTAGAAGGGGGGCTTGCCCAGCAAGTCCTCCACCTGCGTCGGTTGCACTTTCGCAAAGGGCAAGTTGCCATCGGTGGCATAGATGAGTGCCATTTTGCGCAGTGCTTTGTTGATTTGTTTCTCCAGTTGCCTAACGCCGCTCTCGCGCGTGTACTGCTCGATTATTTTTTCGAGCGTGGCCTTGCTGAAGGTGGGCTTCATGTCGAGTGTGCCGAAGCCTGTGTTTTCCAGTTCGCGCGGTATGAGGTGTCTTTTGGTTATTTCCACCTTCTCTTCGGTTACATAGCCCGGAACCTCAATGATTTCCATTCGGTCGAGCAAGGGGGCAGGCAGTGTGCTGAGATCGTTGGCCGTTGCGATGAACAGCACTTTCGAAAGGTCGTAGTCAACGTCAAGGAAATTGTCGTGGAACGCATTGTTCTGCTCGGGGTCGAGCACTTCGAGAAGCGCCGACGACGGGTCGCCGTTGATGGCATTTTGGGTTACCTTGTCTATCTCGTCGAGGATAAAGACGGGATTGGACGATCCTGCTTTTTGTATGCTTTTGATGATGCGGCCCGGCATGGCACCGACGTAGGTGCGCCGGTGTCCGCGTATCTCGCTTTCGTCGTGTAGTCCACCGAGCGACATGCGTACGTACTTGCGTTTCATGGCAGCCGCAATGCTTTTGCCAAGTGATGTCTTGCCCACTCCCGGAGGGCCATACAGGCAGATGATGGGCGACTTGAGGTCACCGCGCAATTTCAGTACGGCAAGGTATTCGAGGATGCGCTCTTTCACCTTTTCCATGCCGTAATGGTCGTGGTCTAGTATGCGCTTGGCACGCTTCAGGTCGAGGTTGTCTTCGGTGTATTCGTTCCAAGGCAGTGCCACCATTTGTTGCAGGTAGTTGAGCTGCACGCTGTACTCAGGACTTTGCTGGTTGAACAGGTCGAGCTTGTCGAGCTCCTTATTGAAGATTTTTTTTATATCTTCATTCCATTGTTTGTCTTTGGCTTTGGCCTGCAGTTCCTTTTTCTCCGGCGATTTCTCGTCGCCTCCCAGCTCTTCCTTGATGTTTTTCATCTGTTGCTGCAGGAAGTATTCACGTTGCTGCTCGTCCAGATCCTCGTGTGTTTTTTTGCGAATTTGGTTCTTGAGCTCCTGAAGCTGTATGTCGCGGTTTTCGAGTTTCAGCAGTCCTATGGCTCGTTCGCTGATGTCGTCCTTGGTGAGCAGTTTCATCTTGTCGTTCGGGCTGAACGGCAAGGTGGTGCAGAGAAAGTTGACGAGAAGCAGATCGTTGGTGATGTTCTTCAGCGTCATCATGGTCTCGTTTGGGATATCTTCACTGCTCTTGATGAGTTTGGCGGTTGTGCTGCGTACGTCTTCGATGATGGTCTGTAGCTCTTTGCTGATGTCGGTGGGCATCACATCTTCCACTTTTGTCACTTTGGCTTTCAGATAAGGTCTTGTGGCCACGATTTTGTCGAGTGTGCAACGGCCGTGTGCCTGAAAGATGGCTGTCATGTTGTCGCTGCCTGGCATGTCGATGATGCGCACCAAATGGGCATATACTCCTACGCGGTAGAGATCCTTGATTTTGGGTGCGTCCACCTCAGCATGTTTCTGCGAGAAGATGGCGCAAATGGAGTCGGTCGATTTCGACAACTTTCGAATGAGGCTCACGCTCTCCTTTCTTCCGATGAAGATGGGAACGAGTACACCAGGGAAGACCACCATGTTGCGTGTGGCTAACATGGGTATCTCTTCGGGAGCTTCGGTGTTCAGGAGGTTGTTGATGTCGCCTTCGTAATCGGCAAACATTTGGATGGACGTATTGGGCATGTTACTCATGGGTTTATCCTAAAAGCGTGTTCTGTTTTTTCACGCATTGTTTGAATTCTTTAATAGGCCGGGGGTTTCTGATGGCTTTTTATTCTTGTCCAGTATCATTTCCTCACCCTCTTCGGTGTTATGGCATACCATGCCTTGTTCGAGAGGAAAGAGAAACCGAGACGGCTAAAAATCAATAAACCGTTTGAAACGTTTGTCAGAACCCGTCTAAAATAACTCTCGTTTTTCCTGTCTTAATGGATAGCGTGCAAAGTTACTAATAAACTTCGATATTCTTACTTTCGTATTGGTAAAAAATTGCGCATTTAGCGTGCTGTGTGTAATAATTAGTATCTGTAAGCGTTATCCTTGATGTGATAGACAAGAAAAAAAGCAATGACAAAAGACGTTTTTTCGTTTCGCCACTTTGATATCCAACAAGACCAGTGCGCCATGAAGGTAGGTACTGATGGTGTGTTGGTTGGCGCGTGGGCTGTTGGCGGACAGCGTGTTCTCGATATAGGTGCCGGCACGGGGGTTATCTCGCTTATGATGGCGCAGCGTTTTCCGCAAGCAACTGTCGAAGGAGTGGAAGCAGACGAACAGGCGGCGCGACAGGCTGGTGAAAACGCTCGCTCATTTCCGCAAGTGAAAATCAGCCATAGCCGGCTGCAGGATTTCATTCCCAATGCGCCCTATGACAGTATGGTGAGCAATCCACCGTTTTTTATTGACAGTCTGCAGACGCCTGACCGTCAACGCACTTTGGCGCGGCATGGCGTGGATTTGTCGTTTGCCGACATAATAAGCTTCGCCAACCGATGGTTGACTGCAGCTGGACAGCTCAGTGTGGTGCTGCCCAGCGATGTGGCTGATTGTTTTTCTGAAACAGCCTATCTGTCAGGGTTTAGAATGGTGAGGCAGACGAAAATCCAAACCACGTTGAGCAAACCGTTTAAAAGGCAATTGTTGGCGTTTTCAAAGGATTGCTCGCTGCCATTGCAGTGCAGCGAGCATTGCCTGCTCAGTGCTGACGGACATCGTAGTGCGTGGTATGAGGAACTTACGAAAGATTTTTATATCCGTTGAATTTTGTCGGAATGGATCGTAAAATACTGAAGTTTCGGATTTAGGTATTTATGCTTGAATATACGTCCACGAAGGGGGCAAACTCTGCATAACCGCTGGTGACCGAAGGGAACCTGCGGATTCA